>NZ_JAODOO010000009.1 GCF_025398335.1 Clostridium sp. CX1 | reverse complement strand
TTCTTAATGTTGTTATCGTAAAGGATGTTTAATTATAGAATTAGGACTTCGTATCGGAATTGATACGTTTTTTACAAATTATTTTATTTAATATCTTTTATTACTTTTTCACCAAATGTATTGTTTACAATCTTATCGAAAGGTGGCCTTTGAGGAATTAACTCTGATTTATAAGATTGAATTATATCCATAAGTTTACTTAAGTTTTCTTCCTTTAATATAGGTGTTGTTGCAAAGGCATCAATAGCTCTATAGTTTTTAGTAACAGCTACAAGAATATCTTCATCAGTACCAGGGAAGAAGGATTTTATTGATTTAGCTACTTCTTCATCGCTATGCTTTTGAACCCAAAGCTGGCCTTTGTAGATAGCCCTAGTGAACTTTTCTATAATTTCTGGATTTTTTTCCATATAGGACTTTGTAGAGAAGAAACAGGTATAAGGAATGTTACCAGCTTCCTTTCCTACAGAAGCTACAACGTATCCAGCATTGTCTTTCTTAAGCATACTTGCATTTGGCTCGAATAAAGCTGCATAATCTCCGGTGCCACCTTTAAATGCTCCAGTAGTAGCAGCAAAGGCTATATTGGTAATAACATTTAAATCTTTTCCTGGTTGAAGTCCATGATTCTTAAGTACATATTCAAGAGCCATTTCAGGTACGCCGCCAGGTCTTCCTCCAACCACATTTTTTCCTTTTAAGGATTCCCATTTAAAGTCTTTTTCATCTGTTCGTGAAACTAAGAAAGAACCATCCTTCTGAGTTAGCTGTGCAAAGAGAATAGGATAGTCTTCTTTTTGTTGATTGTAGATGTAGATTACCTGTTCAGGACCACAAAAACCGATATCTACGCTTTTACTTAATACCTGCTGCATGGTCTTATCAGCACCTTGACCAGTAGTTAGCTCAATATTTATTCCTTCCTCTTTAAAGAAGCCCTGACTTATTGCAGCATACATAGGAGCATAAAATACTGAACGGGTAACCTCATTTAATTTAACTGTTACCATAGTCTTGTCTTCTTTTTTCTGTCCGCAGCCAGCAAAAATTGTAGTAATGAAGATTAGAATTGAAAGAATTGATAAAGGCAAAAATCTGCTTCTTTTCATAAAATACCTCCAGAGAAATTTTGATTAGTTTATATTATGAAAAGAAGAGTAATTGTGTTAATGTTTTTCTAAATAATACAGGGGAATTTCTATAGCAGGTAGTTCCTTTTAAAAAAAGCACTATATTAAAATTTTATAGAAGAGGCCTAAATTATTTGAATTTAATATGGTTATAGAAATTCTACTGTTACTAATGTTAGAATTTCAAATATGAAAGTAGAAGAGGGGATGTTTACAATTGATTAGAGAAGAAATGACACCGAAAGAAAGAATGGAGGCCTTTTCTAGAGGCGAAGAAATCGATAGAATATTATGTGTACCTGATATGGGAGTTACTATGGTGCCTTTTATTGGGGTAACAGCTAGGGAATATTATCATTCAGCAGAGCTTATGGCAAATTTGGAAATAGCTTTATTTAAAAGACTCCGTCATGATGGCGTAAGTATATCTACTAGTCTTAGAGGAGTTGCTGAGGCTATGGGGGCAAAGGTAGGTTACCCTGATTATGGCGTTTCCTATTTAATAGAACCAGCCATTAAATCTGTAGATGAGATAGAGTCTCTTAAAGTTGTAAATCCCTTAAAAGATGGGAATTTGCCAACTTTAATTGAGGCAATAAGACTTACCAGGGATGCTCTTATGGATGAAGTAGATGTTGGTGCTGCTATGTCAGGACCTTTTAGTGTTGCGGCTTCAGTGGTAGGAACAGAGAATTTGTTAAAGTGGATGGTCAAATATCCTGAAAGAGTTCATACCTTGATGGAGATAGTAGCAGAATCTAACAATAGGTATATAGAGGAAGTAGCTAAATTAGGAGTGTCTATTGGATTTGCAGACCCAGTTTCATCTAATAGTCTTATAAGTCCAAAACAGTTTAGAGAATTTTCATTACCTGCTCTTAAGAAAAATATTAATAAGATAAAAGAAAAAACAGGAAGTGCTCCTGGTATACATATTTGCGGAAAGAGTAGGGGCATTTGGGAAGATGTCGTAAATGCAGGTGTTTCTAATTTCAGTATTGATAATGCAGAGGATTTAGAAGAAGCTAAAGAGATAATGGGAGACAGAGTAGTTATTACTGGAAATGTGCCACCGGTAGAGGCAGTATACTCAGGAAGTAAAGAAGATATTTTTAGGTCAGTTAAGGAATGTATTAGAAAGGGACATGATTCTAAAAAAGGCTATATTTTAAGTACAGGATGTCAAATTCCAATGCATACACCAATAGAAAAGGTTGAAATGTTTATGGAAGCAGGCAAAACCTACGGAAAATGTCCTGTAGATTTAAAATATTAAATATATAGACAACCTCCCCTTTATAGTAAATTTGAACTTATAAACAAATTTACTATAAAGGGAGAGATTAGTATTGAATTCAAGTTTCTATGTTTGTTTAATGTTATCCAAATTCCTGTTTTTTTATATACATTTTTAAATTCTTAAGCATAGGCTATTCTATTTTTGCATTTGCTGCAGTACCTTTGTCATTTTATGCACTATAGGTGGAGCATCCATCTGAGGAGCAAATATTTCAATTAGACATAATCTTTCATTACACTGAACTTCTGCCTTTTTTATTGCTTCATCAAGTTCTCTATTTGTATAAACCTTTGCTGTAAAAGAGTCTCCTCCAAAGGCTGTTGTGAGCTTTGAGTAGTCCCATGAAGGTAAATCATTGTAATGGGTATTTTTCTCAGCTACGTTAAGATATTTTTCTATGGTATATTCTTTGTTGTTAATCAAGAATATAATAGGCTTACAGTTATTATGCAGCATAGAGCTGATTTCTTGAACTGTCATTTGATTAGAGCCATCCCCCACAAAGAGGATTACACGTCTATTTTTTGCTGCTAAACAGGTGCCAAAGGCTGCAGGGGTTCCATAACCTATACTGCCCCATCCGCTCTGAGATATATAAGTTGCGCCTTTTGGCAGTCTTAACTGGGCTATTCCAAAGCCTAAAGTGCCAGTATCTGCAATAAGTATGTCATCTTCTTTAAGCATTTTTTGAAATCTTGAATAATAATACTTTGAAGAAACATCCTCATCCAAGGATATATCGTCATCACTGTAGAAAGAAGCTGCAGTTTTAACATAGTCAACTCTTTTGTTAATCTTTGTCAAAAGTTCCTTTAACATATCCTCTATTAATATGTTTTCATATACTGACATGCCAACCTTCGCACTATAAGGTTGAATTTCTATGATATTTAAAGGATTTAACTTTGCAGTAAAAGCACCAGTATTGTGATCAGACCAAATAGTACCAATAGCTAAAATACAGTCAGAAGCTTCTACTGTGCTTTGAACTTCCTTGCTTCCAAGGTCTCCAGCATATAAGCCAATAAAATTTTTATGACTTTCGTCAAAGGAACCTTTACCCATCATCATAGTAGCTACAGGAAGGTTAACTTTATCTACTAACTGTTGAACTTGTGCCTGAATATTATATCTTGACACATATACACCAGAAAGAAGAACTGGGCTTTGTGCTTTTTCTATCATTTTATCTATATGCTGCAATGCAGCTTGCAAGGAACTTTGATCTGTTTGCTTCTTTTCTAGGCTAATATCCCTGCTCATTATAGTCTGGGTGGCAACATCATCTGGAATAAGCAGATATACGGGCTTCTTTGTTTCCTTTGCCTTTTGAATAGCTGTATTAATTTCAAAGGCTGCATTTTCAGCAGTTATTGTTGCTGTATACTCTGTCAAGTTAGCATAAACTTTTCTAAAGACATCAAAGTCTCCATTTAATAGGGTATGATGCATTGGTTTATGCTGCTGCTGAACCTTTGTTTTAGGGCCTCCAACTATATGAATAACAGGCACATTCTCGGAATAGGAGCCTGCAATAGCATTGCAAGCACTTAATTCACCTACTCCGAAAGTAGTTATTAAGGCACCTATTTCCTTAACCCTTCCGTAGGCATCCGCTGCATAGCCAGCATTTAATTCATTATGGCAGTTGATAAAATTTATGCCTTCATACTTTTCTAGAATATCTAGAAGCGAAAAATTATAATCTCCTGGAACTCCAAGGATTTCTGTGATGCCTTCTCTTTTTAAACAATCATATAAATAATAACCAACAGTTTGCTTTAAATTAGATGAATTTTGAATATTCTCAGCCATTTTTCCCCTCCGCAATTTTAAAAATACTTAGTTCAACCTAATGTATAGTAATTTTATAAGTATCAATTTGAACCTTAATTTATTATTACCAGTATTATTGAAATATACCATAAGGGTATTAGTATAAAAATGTCTTGACAGTTGAATAATTAACGTTATAATAATATTTAATAGTTAAATATTGATATAAAATGGCTGTGAAAAAGAGGAGTAGAAGTAGTAAAGTATTAAGAGAGGAAAGTCTATTAGCTGAGAGATTTTCTATACGGATCACTTTGAAGGTAGCTTTGGAGCTTCTTTACTGAAGGTTTCAGTAGGTAAAGACGGTTTTCTTAACCGTTAATTGTATTAAGAGCCTGTATTTTTGCAGGAAAAAAGGTGGTAACGCGGGTCTTCGTCCTTTTATAGGATGAAGGCTTTTTTTATTTTCATGGGTTATTTAAAAAGGGGGCTTTTAAATGAACGTTAATATAAGACCAGTAGACTCAAAAGATGCTAAAGATATAAATGAAATAAGAGTAATGGATGGGGTAAGAGAAAATATTCTAGGAATAATCAGTGAAAGAGTTTCACAGTCTGAAGCATTCATAAACAGTTTGAGTGAACATGATCATCTGCTTGTAGCTGAGATAAATGACAATAATATTAAAAAGGTGGTAGGGGTCGTAGGACTTAATATAAATAGAAACCCTAGAACAAGGCACACAGCATCTATTGGAATTATGGTACACAAGGAGTATCAAAGTCAAGGAATAGGCAAAGCCTTAATGAATAGCATTCTTAATTTAGCTGACAACTGGCTTATGCTAGTAAGAGTAGAATTAGGTGTGTTTACAGACAATGAAAAGGCTATAAACCTTTATAAGAGTTTTGGATTTGAAATTGAGGGAACAAGAAAGTATGCTGCTATTAGAAATGGCAAATATACTGATGAATATATAATGGCAAGGTACAAGAATATATAAATTAAGGAGGAATAAACATGTCAGAAAAAAGAGAAATGGCTACTACCTACAGTCCAAAAGAATTTGAGAGCAGAATTTATAAGAATTGGGAGGAGAAAGGTTACTTTACTCCAGAAGTGGATGAAAATAAAACTCCATATACAATAGTATTACCTCCACCAAATATTACTGGAAAGCTTCATCTAGGTCATGCGTTAGATGATACTATCCAAGATGTGATTATAAGAACAAAGAGAATGCAAGGATACAGTACATTATGGCTTCCAGGACAGGATCATGCAAGTATTGCTACAGAAGTTAAGGTTGAAAATGAACTTTTAAAGCAAGGTCTTAAGAAGAAGGAAATGGGAAGAGAAGCCTTCCTAGAAAAAGTTTGGGATTGGGCTGATGAATACAGAGGCAGAATAATGGATCAGGTAAAACAGTTAGGTTGTTCTGTAGATTCAACAAGAGAATGTTTTACTATGGAAGAGAAGGCAAATAGAGCAGTAAGAGAATTCTTTGTAAGACTCTATAATGACGGATTAATCTACCAAGGAAACAGAATAATAAACTGGTGTCCAAAATGTCAAACTGCTTTATCAGATGCAGAAATTGAGTACAGTGAGCAGGCTGGCCACTTCTGGCATATTAAATATCCAGTAGTAGGAACTGATGAACACTTAGAAATAGCAACTACTAGACCAGAGACAATGCTTGGAGATACAGCTGTTGCTGTTAACCCTAGTGATGAAAGATATGCACATTTAGTTGGAAAAACTATAATGCTTCCGCTAGTTAATAGAGAAATTCCAATAGTAGCAGATGACTATGTTGATGTGGAATTCGGAACAGGAGCAGTTAAAATAACTCCAGCACATGACCCTAACGATTATCTAGTAGGAAAGAGACATAACTTACCAGAACTTAATGTTATGCATGAAGATGGAAGAATGAACTTCCCAGGAACTAAATATGATGGACTAGACAGATATGAGGCTAGAAAACTTATAGTTAAGGATTTAGAAGAACAAGGTTTCTTAGTAAAAACTAAAGACCACGTTCACAATGTAGGCTGTCACGATAGATGTAACACAACTATAGAACCAATAATCTCAAAGCAATGGTTTGTTAAAATGCAGCCTCTTGCAGAACCAGCTTTAGAAGTTGTAAGAAGTAAAAAGGTTAAGTTTGTACCAGAGAGATTTGAAAAAACTTACTTTAACTGGATGGAAAATATTCAAGATTGGTGTATTTCAAGACAGTTATGGTGGGGACACAGAATTCCAGTTTGGTACTGTAAGGACTGTGGAGAGGTTATAGTTTCCGTTGATGTACCAACTAACTGCAGTAAGTGCAGCAGTGATAAATTAGAGCAGGATAAGGATGTATTAGATACATGGTTCAGTTCAGCATTGTGGCCTTTCTCTACTCTTGGATGGCCAGAGAAAACACCAGACCTTAAATACTTCTATCCTAACAGTACATTAGTTACTGGTTATGATATAATTTTCTTCTGGGTTGCAAGAATGATATTTTCAGGTCTATATTGTTTAGATGATATACCATTTGAAAATGTATTAATCCACGGTATAGTAAGAGACTCAGAAGGAAGAAAGATGTCAAAGTCTTTAGGAAATGGTGTTGATCCACTAGATGTAATAGAGCAATATGGAGCAGACGCATTAAGATTTACTCTTATAACTGGAAATGCTCCAGGAAATGATATAAGATACTATCCAGAAAGAGTTGAATCTGCTAGAAACTTTGCAAATAAGATATGGAACGCATCAAGATTTGTTCTTATGAATTTAGATGAAGAAACAATGAACAAATATAAAGATTGCAAAAACTACAGTGGCGCAGATAAATGGATTTTATCTAGAATGAATACCCTTGTAAAAGAAGTAACAGACAACATAGAAAGATTTGAATTAGGAATAGCATCACAAAAGGTTTATGACTTTATTTGGGGTGAATTCTGTGACTGGTATATTGAGTTAGTTAAGCCAGTTATGTATGGAGAAGATGAGGAAGCTAAAGGTGTTGCCTTTAACGTATTAAATAAGGTTTTAACTACAAGCTTACAACTACTACACCCTATAATGCCATTTATAACAGAAGAAATATATACTCACTTATACACAGATTACGAATCTATAGCTATATCAAAGTGGCCTGAGTATAACGAAAGTTTAAAGGATGAAAAAGCAGAAAAAGATATGGACTATGTAATAGAAGCTATTAAGTCCTTAAGAAATGTAAGAACAGAAATGAATGTACCTCCTTCAAGAAAGGCTAAAGTATTAGCTTTTGTAACTGAAAATGAGGCTGTAGACGCATTTAAAAATGGAGAAACATACTTCCAGAAGCTTGCTTCAGCAAGTGAAGTAGAATTCCTAGATACTAAAGAAGCTGCACCAGAAAATGTAGTTTCAGTAGTTACAAGAGGGGCAGAAATGTTTATGCCATTACTTGATTTAGTAGACTTAGAAAAAGAACTAGAAAGATTAAATAAGGAAAAAGAAAAGCTAGAAAAGGAAATTGACAGAGTAGAGAAGAAGCTGGCAAATGAAAGGTTTGTAGCTAAAGCACCTAAAGAAGTTGTTGAAGAAGAAAAGGCAAAAGGTGAAAAGTATAAAGAAATGCTTCAGGCAGTTATAGTAAGACTAGAAAGCTTGAAATAACTATAATTAGCTTTAAAGTTAGTATAGACTAGGTAAGGATATGCTCATATCAGTTGTATATTTATAACAATTAAGTATACAGAGGATATGGGCATATTTTTATATGTAAGATTAAGTTATTTAAACTCTATATATAATAGAAAGTAAATTGATTAAATACTAAATTTTTGATAGAATAAAGGAAAAAAGTGGGGATGTGAGATTTATGAATTATGAACAAGCCATTGATTACATAACGAATACAGCTAAATTTGGTATGAATTTTGGGTTAGAGAGAACAAAGAAGATATTAGAGCTTCTAGGAGACCCTCATAAGAAGATAAAGACTATACATATAGCAGGTACTAACGGAAAAGGTTCTACTACTGCTATGCTTACAAAGATATTAATGCAGTCTGGCTATAAAGTTGGAATGTACACTTCACCTTTTATCGAAGTATTTGAGGAAAGGATTCAGATAAATAATGAAAATATTTCAAAGGAAGATTTAAGCTTAGCAGTTACAGAAGTCTCAAAGGCAGTGGATAAGGTTATAGAGCTAGGTTATGAACATCCAACAGAATTTGAAATAATTACTTGTACTATGTTTTACTACTTTAGTCAAAATAAAGTTGATTTTGCAGTAGTAGAGGTTGGACTAGGGGGAAGACTTGACTCTACTAACGTAATGGAGGCTTATTCAGAAGATAACTCTGGTGGAGTAGTAGCTACGGTAATTACTTCAATAAGTTATGATCATATGCAAATTCTTGGAGATACTCTAGAAAAGATTGCATGGGAAAAGGCAGGGATAATAAAGGATGGTGTTCCTGTAATAATGTATCCTCAGGAAACAGAGGCGGAAAAGGTAATAGAAAAAGTCTGTGAAGAAAGAGGATGTAATTTAGTAAGAGTATTAACTAATTCTGTTGAATATTTACAAGAAAATAATGAGAAAGTAGATAAGAATACTGATACATATACTCAAAATTTTAAACTTACAACGGCTAAGGATAATTATGATATAGCTTTGTCTCTTTTAGGAAAACATCAGCTTTTAAACTGTGCTGTAGCAGTTTCTGTGGTGGAGCAGCTAATGGAGAGAGGGGTAACCGTTGATAAGAAAGATATTGTTGGTGCGCTGAGGGAAGTTAAGTGGATTGGCCGATTAGAGGTTATGAAAAGGAAACCTTTAGTGGTAATTGACGGAGCCCATAATATAGAAGGTATCAGCAAGCTAAGAGAAAATGTACAACAGTATTTTAAGTATAATAAAATGATTTTAATACTTGGAATATTAGCTGATAAGGAAGTAGACAAGATGATAGCTACAATTGCTCCTCTAGCAGATAGAATTATTGCAGTAACACCTAATAGTTATAGGGCAGAAAGCGCCGATGAACTTAAGAAGGCAGTAGAAAACTACCATATTAAGTGTGAAGCAATAGAAAATTATGAAGATGCGTATAAGCTAGCTCTTTCATACTGTGAAGAAGATGATCTTTTGTTAATTTCCGGATCTCTATATATGATAGGGGATATGAGAAAAATAATAAAGAATCTATAAAAATGGAAAAAGCTGTTCTAAGGATGTGTATACCTTATAGAGCAGCTTTTTTTATTAGTAAATTTTTATTTATTGCTTACAAGTTTTTCAAGAGCAGCAGCGAACTGATCTGGACAAGAAGTGGATTTTCCACCGCAGCTTATGCCTTTTAATCTTTCAATAGCATCATCAACTTCCATACCTTCTAGAAGTCGGGATAGACCTTGTAAATTTCCGTCACAACCTCCTAAAAATCTAACATTAGAAATTTTATTGTCTACCACATCGAAGTTTATTTCTTTAGAACAAACACCATTAGTTGAAAAAATATACATAAAAACACCTACCCTGTAAAAATTATTTAAGTCAACATGAATATTATATATAAAATATAAATCTTTGTCATTAATATAATTCTAAATCTTAGAGAAAGGTAAAATAGGTAAGCTTCCGGTATTATATAGCTTAGTTCTTAAACTAATTTAAAAAATCTTTACTAATTGTTATTACCCATTTTAACAAATATTCATATTATATTTGTAAGGGGGTGATAAGGTTGGGGTATTTGTATGTATGTAATACTTCTTCAGATTATATTTCAAAGGTCAACCTAGATAGCTTTGTTGAAGAAAATAGAATTTACCTGAAATCGAATAGTATGAATAATAGGGTAGGTCCACATGGAGTATGTGCAAACAATAATAAAATATTGGTTGCTAATAATTATAGCAATAGCATATCAGTTATAAATATATTAAAGGAAACTGAAGAAAATAGCTATTATATAGGGTTACACTGTAATGACGTTGTAGTTTTTGAAAATAACGCTTATATAATATGCGGAGACCTTAATAGCCTACTGGTTTTTGACATACTAGAAAATAGGGTTGTTGAGGAAATCCCATGTGGAAATCTACCACATAGTATATGCTTGAATAAAGAAAAAAAGCTTTTATTAGTAACGAATATGGAAGATGATAGTATAACATTAATCGATTGTAAAAATAATGGAAGTATAAAGCATATAAGAGTAGGGTCATACCCAACTAAGGCACTTTTCACAGTAGATGGACATCATGCTTTAGTATGTGAGAGTAACATTGGTTCAGATTTTAGAGGAAGTATAGCAGTGGTATCACTAAAGAATTATAAAGTTATAAATAGAATAACAGCAGGAAATTCCCCAATAGATATGTGTAGTAATGAAAATTACTGCTTTGTATCAAATTTTGGAGATGGAAGCGTAAGTATTATTGATATAAACCATTATAGGGAAGATAAGAATATAATTGTTGGAGGAATGCCGAGAGGAATAATAAAATTTGGAGAAAATATTTATGTAGGAGATAACTATAATAATCTACTAATAAGAGTAAATATTAAAGATGAGAATAAAAAATATATACCTATAGGAGGAGAACCTACAGGTATGATTTTGATTTGATAGTATAAAGAATTAAACTAGCCTTCTATTAGCGTGTGCATGATTTTTCCGTATAATTCTGAAGAATTACTTTTCCACTTTTCACATAAATTTTTTGCTTGTTTATTGGAGGCAACATTAATTTTAATGTCTATAAGTATTGAATCATTCTCAAGGGCCTTTAGATTGACAATAAAATTATTGTTCTGTTCAATAGTATAGTCGGCAGTTACAGTAACTTCCTTCTTTATGCTATCGATTTCCTTATTCAAATAGTCGTCTACTATTTGGATTTTAGAATCAGAAATTCTGTTTTTAAAGAGAGACAGAACCTTTACACCCTTTTCAGTTATTAAAAATCTATGACTTCCTGACTCACTTGTATATCTCAAAAACTTAGATGAAAGTAGTTCAGTTAAATACTGTTGTAGAGTAAAGTAGTTTATAAAGTTATTTTCTAAGATGATTTCTGTTATCTGGTTATTTGAAACGGGGAATTTAATTTTATCAAATATATAAAGAAGCAGTAATTTATTTTCTGCTAATTCTAAGGTATCCTCAAACATTATATATCCTCCCTATACGATAAGTTCTTGAGTATATTATAACATAAAATATATGAAAATAAATAAAGCACTGAAATAGCACAGTGCTTTATTTATTTTCATTTTCATAGAAATAAGGGTAGGACAATTACAAAATATTAATAAGAAATTTACTTAATTTCTGTAATATTTAGCATCAAAATATACTATATAAGTTTATAGGGATAAATATTTTGGGGGGAATAACTTGGAACTAAGAATAAAAAGAAAAATATTATTAGTACTTATATTACTTTTCTTAGGAACTACAACAGCTATTTTTATGAATCAAAATGATACCAGTGTATTATTAAGATTAGATAAAAAACTGCCAATTTATTGTGTAGATACAGAGGATAAGAAAATTTCATTAACTATTGATGTTAGTTGGGGAAATGATAATACAGAGAAAATTTTGGACATACTAGACAAATATAATATTAAAGCTACATTTTTTGTTGTAGGTGGATGGGTAGATCAATACCCTGATAGATTAAAGGAAATTTATAAAAGGGGACATGAAATAGGAAATCATTCTAATAAACATCCAGATATGACTAAGCTGTCTAGGGAAAACATTATTAAAGATATGCATATAAATGACGCTAAAATAAGAAATCTAACTGGTGAAGGAACTAAGCTTTTTAGATGTCCGGAAGGGGCATATAATGATTTGGTAGTTAAAACAGTGGAGGAAGCAGGATATTACTGTATACAATGGGACGTAGATAGCATAGATTGGAAGGAACAGGGTGCAGATATAGAATATAACCGAGTTATAAAAAACACAAAGCCTGGTTCTATATTGCTATTTCATAATAATGCTAAATATACGCCAGAAAATCTGCCTAGGATTATAGAAAAATTCCAAAGTGAGGGATATCAATTCGTTAAAACTGGTGATTTAATCTATAAAGATAACTATAAAGTAGATTATGCTGGAAAGCAAATCAGCAATTAGGAAAAAAGATAAAGGATTTAATGACAGATTTTTGTAATTAATAGCCTTTCAACTGTAAGAATTATTGAAACAAGTAGGAAATTTGTATATAATGGAAATATATAACTTTAGGGAGGAGATATTATAGAATAACAAATGATATGGTATAAAAAACTATATCCTGTTTAAAATAGTTTTAACAAATTATTTTATCGGGAGGGCAAAGAATGAAAACAATAGCGATTATAGGTGGTAACAAAGCTTTTTACTCATATTTAGTGAAAGTTCTCAAGCTGTTAGATGTAGAAGTAAAATTTTTCACCAAGTATGCAGTAAAAAATGAAACGTACTATGATTATGTAGTCTTTAACTCCAGTAGTAATATTAAAGATGTTCTAATAAACGGAGGTTATTGTTTTGTTAATATGGAATCAATAGGTTATAAAAATAACAATGTTAATATATATGGCAACTTAATTACTTATGGTTTGGGAAGTAAAAATACAGTTACAGTTTCTAGCATGGAGGATAATAATAGCTTTGTATACTGCTTACAAAGGGAACTTAATTATAATGCATTGGAAAGGCTCGAGCCACAAGAACTTCCTGTTACCATGAATTTTAATGGTGATGACGAAATATACGCAGCTATGGTTGGGATTACAATAGGTTTAATTGAAGGGAAAGATATAGGTAGTTTAAATAAAGGAAAAAAGTTAACTATCTTTAGCTAAGGATTTTAATTTAAATATTTGTTAGTATATTTTCTATATTTTTCGAATAATTATATGTTGATAAGATAATTTAAAAACTAAGGGAAAGAGGGGTTACGATGGATAATTTAATGTTAAATAATAAGATTTACCTTGAAGGAGAAATAGTATCAGAACTTCAGTTTAGTCATGAGATGTATGGAGAAGGATTTTATACCTTTAATATCGAGGTTCCAAGACTAAGTGACGCTAAAGATACACTGTTTGTTACTGTATCTGAAAGGCTAATTAGCGGAATGGATATTAAAATTGGCTCTCAGATTATTGTAGAGGGCCAATTAAGGTCTTACAATAAGTTTGTAGATGGAGCTAATAGACTAATATTGACTGTATTTGCTCGTAATATAAGTATATGTGAAGAAAGAAGTAAAAATCCTAATCAAATTTTCATGGATGGCTTCATATGCAAAGAGCCAGTGTATAGGACAACTCCTTTTGGAAGAGAAATCTCAGATATGCTCCTTGCGGTAAATAGAGCTTATAATAAGTCAGACTACATACCAACGATTGCATGGGGGAGAAACTCAAGGTTTTGCAAAAGCTTAAAAGTTGGTGATAACATTAAAGTATGGGGAAGGTTGCAAAGTAGAGAATATCAGAAAAAGATTTCAGAAACTGAAGTAATTAAGAAAATTGCCTATGAAGTATCAATATCAAAGATGGAGAGAGTTAGTAGGGATTCATCTGATAACGGTGATGAAAATATCTGTTTTGATGGTTTTGATGAATTAGAGGAAACTACTATAATGATGAATGAGGAATCCACCAGCAGTACAAAAGAAAATTTAGAGGATAAACAGATATCATAGTAAATGTAATAGGCAGTGAAGGTTCACTGCCTATTTATGATAACTATTTTCTTAAATCGTCAAGTATTTGAGTCTTATCCTTTGTTTTATCATCTACTTCTTTTATTATCTTAGCTGGAACACCGGCAACTACAACTCCTTCAGGAACATCTTCTACTACAACGGAGCCAGCGGCTACAACAGATCCTTTACCAATCTTTACTCCTTCAAGAATAACAGCATTTGCACCTATTAAAACATCGTCTCCTATCTCACAAGGTGACTTACTTGGTGGTTCTAAAACTCCAGCAACTACAGCACCAGCACCAAGGTGAACTCTTTTTCCTAATATACCTCTAGCACCAACAACTGCATTCATGTCTACCATAGTTGCCTCTCCAATTTCAGCGCCTATGTTTACAACAGCACCCATCATTATAACAGCATTTTTTCCTATGCTTACTTTATCTCTAATGATAGCACCAGGTTCAATTCTAGCATCTATCTTTGTTACATCAACAAGAGGAATAGCTGAGTTTCTTCTGTCATATTCAACTCTGAAGTGGTCTATTTTACTTTTGTTATCCTCTAAAAACTTAGTAACCTCTTCTGATTCTCCAAAAAGCACGTAGAAATTAGAACTATTATAACATTCTATATTTCCTAAATCACAATCTGAGATGTCACCTTTAAGGTACACCTTAACAGGAGTAGATTTTTTAGCTTCTTTTATGTATCTTGCAATTTCATATGGATCGGTTAAGTTGTAATTCATATGTAGAACCTCCTTAGTTAAGCATTTTTGATTATTAATAACATTATAATAAATATATTTTGTGAATTAAAGAGGTAAAGTATAATTTTTAGTAACAAAATGGCGATAGGAAAAATAATCTAATAGTAGAGTGCTTTAGGAGGTAGTTAAATGGATTATGAAATTAAGGATTGTATCGATGCGGGAAGTGCCTATTGTCCTTGTCACTTAGCTGAAACTGGAGACTGTATACTTTGTTCACAGCTTTCAGGGAAGAATTTTTGTGATTGTATTAATTGGAAAGGCGTATGCATATATCAAGACTATATACTAAATAATGAAAAAGCAAAAAGCGGTAGAAAAAGTTATATGTGTAAGATAATGAAGAAGGAAGTTTATAAAGATAAATTATATATATTTACTATAAATGCACCTCACAGCCTAGTACAGGATTTAGTTCATCCTGGAAGTATAATTTTCATGAGAAATCCTCAAACATCAACCTACTATGATACACCTATATCTATCATGGAGGCAGATACGTCAGAGAATACCTTGAAGGTTGCAATAGAGCTAAGGGGAGTAAAGACAAAAAGTATATGCAAACTTAAGGAAGATGAAAAAATACTTATAAGGGGACCTTTCTGGAATGGAATTTTAGGATTGAAAAATGTATATAAGGCAAAGGAAGGCGTTTCTATTGTTGTAGCAAGAGGTATAGGCATTGCTCCAGCAGCGCCTGTATTAAAGAAGCTGTATTCAAACGGAAATAAAGTCATATCTATAGTGGATAAAACTCCTTTCAGAAATATTTTTGGTAAAGAATATTTTCAGATGTGTAATTCAGATATTTTGAAATGTAAGATGATAGAGAATGGAGAGCTAAGTGAAGAGTTTAAAAATTTAATTGAACAAATTCTAAAGGTAGAGAATGTGAATCTAATTCATTGCGATGGACCGGATATACTGATATATAAACTGCTAGACTTTATAGGAGATAGGGTTAACTTCTCCTGCTGTAATAATTCTAAGATGTGTTGTGGAGAGGGAGTATGTGGTACTTGCAGTACTAGATATAAAAATAGGGTAGTTAAAAAGCTATGTAAGGTACAAGTAGATCCAAAACATGTATTCAGAGAGAGAAGACTTATTTAGCAGGAGGATTTAGGTTGAAAATAATTTTTTCAAGATATAGTTAACAGATTAATGAGGTTAAGGAGGACATTAAATGAAGGTTATAGTTATTGGTGGTGGATGGGCTGGTTGTGCAGCAGCTATATCCGCTAAAAAAGCTGGAGCCCAAGTAGCTCTTTATGAGAAGACGGATATGTTATTAGGCCTTGGAAATGTAGGAGGCATAATGAGAAACAATGGAAGATATACCGCTGCAGAAGAATTAATAGCACTTGGAGCTGGAGATTTGATAAACCTTACAGATAGTAATACAAGGCATAAAAATATAGATTTTCCAGGTCATGAGCATGCTTGGCTTTATGATGTAAATAAAATTGAACCTGCAGTTAGAAGATATTTAAAGGATATGGGCATTGAGCTAAATATGATAGCGAGAGTAATAGACATACAAAGAGAGGGAGATATAATAAAGGGTTTATATTTGGCAGATGGAAGTTATCAAGAAGGAGATGTATTTATAGAGGCTACAGGTTCCACTGGACCTATGGGAAACTGTTTAAGGTACGGAAATGGTTGTTCTATGTGTGTATTAAGATGTCCATCCTTTGGACCTAGAGTTAGTATAAGTATGAGAGCTGGTATAGATGACCTTCAAGGGGAAAGAGATGATGATATACTTGGAGCGTTTAGCGGTTCCTGTGAGCTATGCAAGGAAAGCCTTGATGAGGATTTAGTAAGGGAATTAGATGAAAAAGGGTCTGCTGTTATAAAGGTTCCACCTGAAGATATAAATATGGATAAATTAAAGGCAAAGGTATGTCAGCAGTATGCTTTAAAAGAATTTGCTGAAAACGTAGTTTTACTTGATAATGGACACATAAAGCTTATGACTTCCTATTACCCTCTTGATAAATTAAGAAAAATAAAGGGATTGGAAAATGCAAAGTATATAGACCCTTATGCAGGAGGAAAAGGAAATTCTATTAGATATCTTTCCGTTGCTCCAAGAACTGACGATATGAAGGTTAAGGGCATAAGTAACCTTTTCTGCGGCGGAGAGAAAAGTGGTCTTTTTGTAGGGCATACTGAAGCTATCTGTACAGGAAGTTTGGCAGGACACAATGCAGTAAGACATTTCCTGGGAATGCCTCCTCTAGTTCTCCCTAAAGCTACAGTTATAGGTGATATAATAGCCTTTGCAAATTATAAGATGATGACGAAGGAAGGCAGAAGAAATAGATATACCTTTGCAGGAGCGGAATACTTTAAGAGAATGAAAGAAATAGGACTATATTCCATAGACAAAAATGAAATAAGAGCAAGAATTGAAAAATTGAATTTGCTAGATATAATGAATCAAAAGCTTGTTTAGAGTGATATATTATATAAAAAAGAGGTTTGAAATTTTAAAGTTCAAGCCTCTTTTTTATACTAGCACTTTAGAGTGAAAAATTATATAATTATAATAATTAATTTTTGGTATAGTAATATAAGAGATAACAGTAATGTTAGAAGGGGTGCGTAAAAATTATGGATAACGTTGAAAATGTAGTTTCAAGAAATGTTCAAAGTATAGAAATATCAGGAATAAGAAAGTTTTTTAATAAGGTTGCTAAGTATCCAGATGCTATATCACTAACACTAGGGCAGCCAGACTTTAATGTACCTGCTAAAATAAAAGAAGCTATGATTAATGCTATAGAGGATAATAAAACTACATATACCTCAAATGCAGGGATTGTAGAGCTAAGAAAAGAAATATCTTCATATTTAAAAACTCAACATATAAATTACCAACAAGATGAGATTTGTCTTACAATAGGTGGAAGCGAAGGATTAATGGATGTATTTACAGCGCTATTAAATCCTAATGACAAAGTTTTAATACCTACACCAGCCTATCCTGCTTATGAAAGTTGTGTAAAATTACTAGGTGGTCAAATCTTAAACTATAATTTAAACAAGGACTTCTCTATTGATTTTGAACAATTAGAAACCTTAATAGAGACCGAAAACCCTAAGGTAATGGTAGTATCTTATCCATCTAATCCTACAGGAGCCATAATATCGAAGGAAGATAACGATAAGTTACATAAAATTCTTAAGAATAATGAAATCATTATTATAAGCGATGAAATGTATAGTGCTCTTTGTTTTGATGATAATTATTACTCAATAGCACAATTTGAGGATATAAGAAACAGGGTAATAGTAGTAGGTGGATTTTCTAAGATGTTCTCTATGACAGGACTTAGATTAGGTTATGTATGCGCTGATTATAAACTTATGGAAGCCATAATGAAGGTTCATCAATACAATGTATCCTGTGCACCGTCAATAGTTCAGTGGGGAGCTTATGAGGGACTTAGGAGCTGTATGGAAGATGTAGATTATATGAAAAGTCAGTTTATTAGAAGAAGAGATTATTTATATGAAAGACTTATAAGTATGGGATTTGAAACAAATTTACCAATGGGGGCTTTTTATATCTTTCCATCCATAAAGAAATTTAACATGGAAAGCGAAGAGTTTTGTGAAAGGCTTTTGAAGGAAGCAGGAGTTGCAGCTGTTCCAGGTTCTGCCTTTGGAATAGGTGGAGAAGGCTACATGAGAATATCCTATGCTTACAGCATGGAGCAGTTAAAGGAAGCAGCAGATAGAATGGAAAGCTGGATAAAAAAAGTGGGAGTATAATCCCACTTTTTTCATTACTTAACTACATCATCCATGGAGTAGAAGCCTTTTCCTTTTCCATACATAAATTCACAAGCCTTAAGAGCTCCTACAGCAAATACCTCTCTAGAAATAGCCTTGTGGCTGATTTCGATAACCTCGCCTTGGCCAGCAAAGATAACGTCGTGGTCACCAACTATGCTGCCGCCTCTTATAGCATGTATTCCAATTTCTTTATGCTCTCTCTTAGCAATTCCTTCTCTTCCGTAGGTGAACTGAGTTTCTTCAGGAATAGAATCTTTTATTGTATTCGCAAGAAGAAGTGCTGTTCCGCTTGGAGCATCAACCTTTTGATTATGATGTTTTTCTATTATTTCTATATCAAAGTTATTATATAATAATGCACTGATACTTCTTAATACCTTATTTACTACATTAATACCAATGGACATATTAGCTGAGCGAAACACTGGTATTTCTTTAGATGCTTCAGTAATTTGAGATAGTTGTTCATCGGTAAATCCAGTTGTGCATAAAACTACTCCAACATTTTTTTCTTTAGCGTACTTTAGTAAAGAATCCAATGCATCTGGTCTTGAAAAATCTAGGATTACATCAGCATCTACAGTACATTCGCCTATGCTGGAGAATACAGGATAACTAGAACCGTCAGTATTTTTATCTATTCCAGCAACTATACTTAAGTTGGAGAAATTATTTGCTAGACCGGATATAACTTTTCCCATTTTTCCATTACATCCACTTAATATAATTCTAACCATTCGAAAAACTCCTTTTTGATTTACTTTAATAGTCCGTAACTTTTCATTTCTTTCTTTAATACTTCAAGGTTTCCATCACTCATGTCGCATAATGGAAGTCTTAAATGTCCAACCTCCATACCCATTAAATTCATAGCGGTTTTTACAGGAATAGGGTTTGTTTCTATAAACAATGCATTTGTTAATGCTAAAGAATCTAACTGAACCTTTAAACCTTCTTTAACCTTGCCGGAAAGATATAATTCACATAAATCATGAACGTCCTTAGGAATTATATTTGCAAGAACAGATATAACACCTGCACCACCTAGGGATAGAATAGGAATTATTTGATCATCGTTTCCTGAATATATATCAAGTCTATCTCCGCATAACGCTTTAATTTCAGCTATTTGACTTATATTTCCACTAGCTTCCTTAATAGCGATAATATTATCAAATGCACATAATTCTTTTAAGGTTTTTGGCAGAATGTTCATGCCAGTTCTTCCAGGAACATTATAAATAATTATTGGAGTTTTAACACTGGTAGCTATAGCTTTAAAATGCTCTATAAGTCCCTTTTGTGTAGTTTTATTATAATAAGGAGTTATTACTAAAAGTCCATCTACCCCTATGCTTTCAGCCCATTTGCTCATATTTATTGAAGCAGCAGTATTATTAGTACCTGTACCTGCTATTACAGGAATTCTCTTTTTAACTACATCTACTGTGAATTTAATAGTTTCTTTTCTTTCCTGTTCTGACATTGTTGAAGCTTCACCAGTAGTTCCGCATATTATTATAGCATCTGTACTAGACTTAATGTGCCACTCAAGCAGTTCTTCCAATTTTTTAAAATCTACACCTTGATCATTGAATGGGGTAATGATAGCAACACCTGAACCTTTAAATAAACTCATACAAACACCTCGTTCTTAATATTTTTATTTATAAATAATTTTATAAATTATTTACTTTCTTTAATTATATACTCGGCAATTTGAACTGCATTAGAAGCAGCACCTTTTCTTATGTTGTCTGCAACTACCCATAAATTTAAACCATTATCTAAACTAAAGTCTCTTCTAATTCTTCCAACAAAAACTTCATCACGGCCGGCAGCGTCTACAGGCATAGGATAAACTAGGTTTTGAACATCGTCCTTCAGAATTATTCCTTCGGCATTACTGTATAGCTTGAATATGTCCTCTATTTCAAAGCTGTTTTTTAGTTCTACATTTATACTTTCACTATGACCATATATTACAGGAACTCTAACTGTAGTAGCTGTAATTCTTAAAGTATCATCATGAAGAATTTTTTTTGTTTCATTCACCATTTTTATTTCTTCTTTTGTATATCCGTTATCTAGAAAAACATCTATATGAGGAAGTAGGTTTCCTGCTATAGGATAAGGAAATTTCTTTGGAGCAGTTCCTTTATAACCTTCTACTAAATCATTATATCCTCCTAGACCAGCGCCAGATACGGCTTGATATGTCGAATATATAATTCTATCTATACCGTATTTATCATGAAGTGGTTTTAATGCCACTACCGCTTGAATTGTAGAACAATTTGGATTAGCTATTATTCCTTTATTCCATTTAATGTCCTCTGGATTTACCTCTGGAACAACTAAAGGTACATTAGGATCCATTCTCCAGGCACTGCTGTTATCTATAACTGTAGCTCCATATCTTGCGAAAATAGGAGCGTATTCCTTACTTATATCTCCACCTGCAGAAAATAGTGCAAAGTCTATTTTTTTATTTTTTATATTATCTTCCTTTAATTCTTCGATAATCTCATCTTTATTTTTAAACTTTAAAGATTTACCAGCAGACCTTGCTGAAGCAAAGAAGTAAATTTTATCTATTGGAAAGTTTCTCTCTTCTAATACTTCAATAAATTTTCTTCCTACCATTCCAGTGGATCCAACCACTGCTATATTATAGTTCATTTAAATCCCTCCTGAAATTTTACTTGATTATATTATATAACTGCTTAGAGCAAAAATATATAGCTTTTTTATTAATACATTATTTGTGAATATATATAAGTAATAAATTTACCTAATCTATATAGGTATTAGTGCTTGTTTAATGCAAAATAGAAAGGATTAAAGGTGGGCTTCATTCTAAAGTCAGAATATTGCGCATGAGTTCCCCTTGATCATGATACCTAAAGCTCATATACAAGACTTATTTGTTAAATTAATAATGTTACTAAATACAGTGAAATTAGTAATAAGCAAACCTATATGTATAAGTAGAATAATTCTATAAAAAAACTCTGGTTAGAATATATATTGGGTTTCAACTATTAAGTTATTAAATAGTTGAAGGCAAAAAATCTAAAGCTTAAACATTTAAAAAATTTTATATTTTACTCTACATTATAGTTTATAAATAATTAATGCAAAAAGTTCTATATTTAGTGAATAAAATTTGGACAAAATATCAGAATATTATATGATGTTATTTCGCAATTTATACAAATGTGGTTATATTAGTAATAATTTGGCTTTTGAATTTTTAGTAAGTTGCTTGCGTAGTGAATCAATCATAATTTAAGGAGAGATTTATGTGAAATTAAAGAGAAGAATATCTATGATAATTATATTTTTTATGCTTGAGACTTTAACTTTATCTGGATGTAAAAGCAGTAGTGTACAAAGTAATTCTATTGAAAATGATAAATCCCAGTATTTAAATATGGCTTTATATGAAGATCCAAAGACTTTAGACCAGTCTAAGGCAGTAGACATATCTTCCTGTCAGGTTCTTGCAGATGTAAATGAAGCATTGACAAGAGTTGAAAAAAATAAAGATGGTATAGATGAAACTAAGCCTGCAGGAGCAGAGCGTTGGGATATATCTTCAGATGGTTTAAAGTGGGTGTTTTATATAAGAGATAACTACTGGTCTGATGGAAAAAAGGTTACAGCTAAAGATTATGAATACGGAATTAAAAGAACCTTAGATCCTAAAACTCAGTCAGAAAACGCATTCTTATTGTATCCCATAAAAGGAGCTAAAAGTTATAATGAGGGAGGCAAGGGGAAAAAAGTACCTTCAAGCACAGTAGGAGTAAAAGCTTTAGATGAGAAAAAATTAGAGATAACCCTTGAAGCTCCTAATGCATATTTCTTGAATCTAACAAGCTTAAATATAATGCAGCCACAGCGGAAAGATATAGTAGATATTAATGGGGAAAAATATGGATTAGAAGCTAGCACAATGGTTTTTTGTGGACCTTTTTTAATAAAAGAATGGAACCATAATGATAAAGTAGAATTAGTAAAAAATGAAGATTATTGGGATGGTAAATCTGTGAAGCTGGAAAAGATTACAATGCAGATTGTTAAATCGGAGGACTATTCACTTGATGAGCTAGCAAATGGATCTATAGATATAGCAAAGGTTACGAAGAGCCAGTGGAAGGATAAGCTTAATAAGACAGGAAAGTTTGATAACATAAAGGCTCCAAAGCCAACTATTAATTATGAACTTTTTAATCAAAAGGATAAGCTATTTAGCAATATTAAAGTAAGAAAGGCTTTTTCATCAGCAATAGACAGAGAAGAGATATCGAGAAAGTTGTGGAATGAGGTTTATAGCCCCGCTTATGGATGGGTACCACCTTCACTTAAGATTGGTAACGATATTTTTAGACAAAAAGCCAATGAAGAACCAGTGAAGATCTTAAAAGAAGATATAAAAGATCCGAGGGCCCTGTTAATAGAGGGTCTAAGAGAGCTGGGGTTAGGAAAAGAACCAGAAAAAATCACAGTTAGATATTTACAACCAGGTATAGATGGAGCACAAAAGGAAATGGCGGAATTTTTTCAGCAGATGTACAATAAAAAGCTTGGTATAAATGTGAAGATAGAATATGTTCAATGGGAGGATTTTCAGAAAAAAGTAGCAGCAGGTGATTATCAAATCGCTAGCATGGTGTGGTCTGCAGACTACAATGACCCTATGTCAATGTTTGAGCCGTGGGTAAAAGGAACAAATATTATCTCTACAGGATGGTCTAATTCAAAATACGACACATTAGTAAAAGAAGCCTCTTCATTAGGAAATGACAAGAATGAAGAAAGGTTTAAGTATTTTAGAGAAGCAGAAGACATATTGCTTTTAGAAGACGTTGTAATGGCACCTACAATATATAAGAATAAGCAGTTATATAAGCAGAAATATATTAAAGGATTAATGTTCCCTTTGTTTGGCCCAGAAGTGGAACTAAAATATGCCTACATACAAGGCAGATGGAAATAATCTTTTCCTATGTATAAATGATCCTTACGCTGTAAAAGATAATAAAATATAAATAGTGGAGGGGTGGATCAATATGGGAAATACACCATTAAAAAAGGTAATAAAAGCAAAGCTAAAGTCCCATAGAGAACTTTCAGAGGTAGAAAAGTTAAGGGAAAAGCTTAAGTATGAAATTGCAGAAGAACTAGGACTTAGGGAAAAGGTAGATGAATATGGATGGAGTGGACTCACAGCAGAGGAAACAGGCAGAATAGGAGGGATGATGACAAGAAGAAAGAAAGAGTTAAATATCCCTAAAAATGAGGTTATTTTAAATAATTTAAAAAAGAATAAATAGAAAATATAACGAACTGTAAATATAAACTATACTAATTAAGCAAATTCCATATGGTGTAATTTGCTTAATTAGTAAATGCAAATTATTGACTTATTAATTAAAAATATATAATATTAATTGATGAATATAATTAGACAGTAAATTTATTGTTTTTGAAAGGGCATAAACATGGATTGTTATAAAGAATTTGCACATATTTATGACGAGCTTATAAATAATGATATTGATTATGAAAAATGGTCAGATGTAATATTAAGTATAAGTGATGAATTGGCAGTTGATAGAAAAAACTACTTAGATTTAGGTTGTGGCACTGGCAATATAACGGAAAAAATTGCGCCTAAGTTTGCTAATGCATGGGCGGTGGATTTATCCTATGATATGCTTACTGAGGCAGAAAATAAGCTTAGAGGTAAGGGCTTAAAGGTTAAGTTTCTTTGCCAAGATATAACAGAGCTTAACTTAAATAAAAAGTTCAACCTTATAACTTGTTGTCTAGATTCTACAAACTATATACTAGATAAAAATGACCTGAAAAAATATTTCTATAGTGTATTTAATCATCTAGAAGAGAATGGGGTTTTTATATTTGATATAAATTCCTACTATAAGCTTACTAACATATTAGGAAATAATGTGTATAACTATGATGATGAAAAAGTGACATACATATGGGAAAACTTCCTTCAGGATGAAATTGTGGACATGTATTTAACTTTTTTTGTAAAAGAAAATGAGCTATATAGAAGATTTGATGAGCATCACTCCGAAAGAGCTTACAGCTGTGAGGAAATTGAAAAGTTTTTAGAAGAAACAGGTTTTCAGGTTATAAGAAAAATGGATAGTTATCAGTCTGAAAATGTAGTAGAAGACACTGAAAGAATAGTTTATATAGTTAAAAAGAAAAGTGGGAAAGCTTTAGATTAAGTTACTTAATGTTAAGGAGGAAGATAATTATGGCAGATAAATTAGTAAAGGCTACTGCTAGTGATGGAAATATTAGAATAATAGCAGCAATAACTACTGAACTTGTAAACGAGGCAGTTAAAATTCATGATTGTGCACCAACTGCTGCCGCTGCCCTTGGTAGGATGGTTACAGCAGGAAGTATTATGGGCTCAATGCTTAAGTCGGAAAAGGATTCTTTAACTCTTAAAATATCCGGTGGAGGAGAAGCTAAAGGGGTAGTAGTTACATCCTACGCTGATTCTACTGTAAAAGGGTATATAGGAAATCCTTCTGTAGATTTACCTGCGAATAGTAAAGGAAAGCTTGATGTTGGTGGAGCTATAGGGAAAAATGGTAATTTAGTTATTATAAGAGACATGGGACTAAAGGAGCCTTATGTAGGTCAGGTACCTATATATACAGGAGAAATAGGAGATGACTTAGCTTATTATTTCACCGTTTCTGAGCAAACACCATCAGCAGTAGGCTTGGGGGTGCTTGTAGACACAGACTTAAGTATAAAAGCTGCTGGTGGATTTATAATTCAAATGATGCCTGGAGCTAATGACTTAGTTGCAGATTTAGTGACATACAGACTTCAAGAAATACCATCTGTAACAGAAATGATAGTAAAAGGAATGTCTGTAGAAGATATGCTTAATTATATATTCGAAGATATGGATTTAAAAATACATGAAACTATGACACCTGCTTATAAATGCGATTGTTCAAGAGAAAGAGTAGAAAGAGCTTTAATAAGTATAGGTAAAAAAGATTTAGAAGAGCTATATAATGAAGGAAAAACAGAAGAGTTAAAATGTCACTTTTGCAATAAATCCTATGAGTTTACTAGTGAACAAATAGGTAATATACTTAAGGGCGTTAAATAGGAAAAATTGATACATTATAATGGTAAAATGAAAGTTAAATGCTTTAATTTTCAAGTAATAGACCCTTAAGACTTATTATTGTTGTCATATAGCAAAGGAATAACTTATAACAAATAAATAGAGGTTATAAGTTATTCCTTTTTAAGTTGTCCATTAAAACTATTATTATAGATTTTAATTAATAAGTTTGTAGTAAAAGTGAGAAAAAAGCTGAAACACTAAGGAAATTAAGAATAAATTCAATGAAATGTAAAATATGACGTTGACAATACTTAATTATTTTTGTATTATAATATTCGTCAGCAGCGACAGAGCAGCATCAAATAATAACTTTAATAAGTTTAAAAAAAGGTGTTGACAAAGTCGAAAGATGATTATATAATAATAAATGTCTTAAAGACAAAGCGTATGGGCGCATAGCTCAGCTGGGAGAGCACCTGCCTTACAAGCAGGGGGTCACAGGTTCGATCCCTGTTGTGCCCACCATACGCGGCCCAGTGGCTCAGTTGGTTAGAGTGCCGGCCTGTCACGCCGGAGGTCGAGGGTTCGAGTCCCTTCTGGGTCGCCAAATTTAGGCTGGATAGCTCAGTCGGTAGAGCAGAGGACTGAAAATCCTCGTGTCCCTGGTTCGATTCCTGGTCCAGCCACCACTACGCGGGAGTGGCTCAGTGGTAGAGCGTCACCTTGCCAAGGTGAACGTCGCGGGTTCGAATCCCGTCTTCCGCTCCAGATGGCGCTATAGCCAAGTGGTAAGGCAGAGGTCTGCAAAACCTTTATCCCCAGTTCAAATCTGGGTGGCGCCTCCAAAAAACACTGTTTAGTAATTCTAAACAGTGTTTTTGTTTTTTTTTGTATAAAATGTAAATTATAAGAGGCATAAGTTAACTTATGCCTCTTATAATTTACTGTTGGGAGTATAACCTTTTGTCTAATTAACTTTAAGGCTAATTCTCTATTACAAAAAGACTTCCTCTATCTATTAGCTTATCCTTTCTTAAATAAACTGGTTTTACATTATGCTTTTTTAAAAAACTTAAAACTTCATTTCCATAAGCATAGTAATTTAAATCTCCGTAAAAAGCTAAAGTATTTTCATTAAGAAGACCACAACAACCTCCAATAAATCCATAATTCAAATTAGGCAGCTCAATATCTCCGGGAGGGAGAAGAAGTACGTCTATATTTTCAGTTATTAATGCTTTTGCTATAGACTTATCACTAGTCATAACTGCCTTCTCTGTTACAATAGCTGTTGAACATTTGCTATATCCTTGTTTTACATTTATCAGCTTTTTACTAGTCATCAGTTTCAAAAGTTCAGGATCAGTGTATTTTATATTATGCATAAATAAATTTGATAAGGATACACTATTTAAAATAATGTCGTGAGGATAAATATCTTTCAACTCATTTCCCGATAACAATACAGAAAATCCTAAATTTTTTAGCAGAGCTATAAAGTTTTTATCTACACCCTTATGAACCACTATTTTGTTTTTATCAAGAATATGCAAAAGCATATCAGGATGCCCGCAGACTGCCTCATAAAGGACTTGTGAAGGAGGGCATATTATAGTTTTATAACCTAAACTTGTAATGTTATATTTTTCTTCTTCTGTTATTCTAAAATCTACAATCGCATATTTCATTATAGTGTCCTTCCTTTGTTTCACGCTAATTTACTTGGAAACTTAATGTTAATTAGTGAGGATTTTTATTGGCTAGAAAAACCCTTTTTTTCTATTCTATATTTTTGTCATATAAGTTTCAAGTACAGAGGTTACATGTCGGGATTTGACAAAAAGATTTTGTATATAGATTTAGTTTAGACACATACTATTTTTAGAAGGGAGTGTGAGGGATGCTATTACTTACAGTAGTATATGATAGAGAAAAAGAAGATGTAATACATGGAATAAATGATATAAAAGAGTATTTTAAAAGTAAAAATATAGTTATTGGTATTTCGGAAAGCATAGAGTCAAATACTCACTTCGTAAAAATATTTTGTGAAGAAGAAATTAGCGCAAAACTCCATAACATGTTTAATATACATGTAGCAAATATTTTATATAATGTTGTAATAGATGAATTCTATAGAAAAGATATGATGAGTTTTTTATCAGATACATACTTTTTTCTTAAGTATGATGAATTAAAAGAGATAAAAGACAGTAGTGTGGAAATATTAAAAGGCGAAGGCGGCATAGTTGATGAGAGTTCAATCTATTGCATGAATAAAAGAAATAACATAATAGATAAGATAGTTGAGTGTATAGGTGAGAATAAAGAGATTAATATAAAGGGGTTTATTACCTTTAGAATGAAAGACCTAAAAGATGATTTGGAAGCTATAATAGATAAAGTAGTAGAAAAGTATATGGTAGAAAAGGAATATAATGAATTTATTAAACTCTTAAAATACTTCGTAGAAATTCAGGAAAGTAAAATTGATTTAGTAAACATAGAAATTGATAGTCGAGGAAAGTATTCAGTAAAAGACAAAAACTCAAATGATATAACTGAAATGTTATTTAGTGACCTTAATGACTTAAGATATAGAGAAAATACCAATGCAGAGGATATGATAATAAGCATTCTTATTACTAACTCTCCAGAAAAAATAGTAATTCACTGTGTTGAAAACTGTAGGAATAATGAGCTAATAGACACAGTTAAAAAGGTATTTACCGATAGAGTAGAGTTTTGTGACAATTGTAAAAGTTGCAAACAAATAAAGCAAAGTATTCATAGAGTGTAACATTTTAATTTAAAAATATTCATTATTTTTAGTTAATGTGTTGACAGTTAGAAAATTTAATACTATAATTTAAGAAAATAATTAAGCAGAATAATTAAAGACTATGATAAGGAAAAGTAAATAGAATACTGCTCTAAGAGAGAGGGATCCATTGGGTGAGAGGTCCTTTGAGTAAGATTTATTGAAAACCACCTTTAAGTTGTATACTGAATTTTAGTAAGTATTTCCGTAAGCCTGCGTTAAAGGTTCAGAGATAATAGTTATATTTATTATCTGCTAACTTAAATTATATTTCTAAGCATTTATATTTAGAATATGGTTTTATTAGTCAAAGATATATTTACTATTAAATTTGGGTGGAACCGCGATATACACTCGTCCCATGTACTGGGATGAGTGTTTTTTATTTGCAAGTAATTAAATTACAATAAGTAACAGAAAAGGGAGGAAAAAACCATGGTAAAGATTACTTTAAAAGATGGAAGCATAGTTGAAGTAGAAAAAGGATCAAAAGTAGCAGAAGTAGCTGCTAAACTAAGTACCTCATTAGCTAAAAAAGCTTTAGGAGCTAAAATAAACGGAGAAGCAGCAGAGCTAATGACAGAAATAAATGATGATTGTAAGTTAGAGATTCTAACTTTTGAGGATGAGGACGGTAAGAAGACTTTAAGACATACTGCATCTCATATACTTGCTCAAGCAATTAAAAGATTATATCCAGAAGTTAAGTTAGCTATAGGACCAGCAATTGATAACGGATTCTATTATGACTTCGATGCTGATTTTTCATTTACTCCAGAAATGCTTGAAAAAGTAGAAGCTGAAATGAACAAGATAGTTAAAGAAGATCACAAGCTTGAAAAATTCGAACTTCCAAGAGAAGAGGCTATAAAGCTTATGGAAGAAAAGGGAGAAAGTTATAAGGTTGAATTAATAAAGGACTTAGAAGAAGGAGCAGTAATATCCTTCTATAAAGAGGGAGAATTCGTAGACCTATGTGCAGGACCTCACGTACCATCTACAGGAAAAGTAAAGGCTGTTAAACTTCTTTCAATAGCTGGTGCTTACTGGAGAGGCGATGAGAAAAATAAAATGCTTCAAAGAATTTACGGAACAGCCTTTGAAAAGAAAGCTGAACTTGATGAGCACTTAAAGATGCTTGAAGAAGCAAAAAAGAGAGATCACAGAAAGATTGGTAAAGAATTAGATCTATTTAGTATTCATGAAGAAGGACCTGGATTCCCATTCTTCCATCCAAAGGGAATGGTAGTAAGAAATACACTACAAAACTTCTGGAGAGAAATGCACAGGAAAGCTGCTTATGATGAAATAATGACTCCTATAATCCTAAATGAAGCATTATGGCATCAATCTGGACACTGGGATCACTATAAAGACAATATGTACTTCACAAAGATAGATGAAGGAGATTATGCTATAAAGCCAATGAACTGCCCAGGTTCAATACTTGTTTACAAAAACGATATACACTCTTACAGAGATCTTCCTTTAAGATATGCTGAAATGGGAGTTGTTCACAGACATGAAAAATCTGGAGCATTACATGGACTAATGAGAGTTAGATGCTTTACTCAAGATGATGCTCATATATTTATCACTAAGGAACAAATAAGAGAAGAAGTACTTGGTGTTATAAGTCTTATAGATAACTTCTATAAAGTATTTGGATTTGAGTACTTTGTTGAGCTTTCAACAAGACCAGAAGATTCAATGGGAACTGATGAAGAGTGGGAAGCAGCAACTAACGGCTTAAGAGACGCTTTAGAGGATATAGGACTTAAGTATAAAGTTAATGAAGGTGATGGAGCATTCTACGGACCTAAAATAGACTTCCACTTAAGAGACTGCATAGGTAGAACATGGCAGTGTGGAACTGTACAGCTTGATTTCCAAATGCCAGAAAGATTTGACTTAAATTATGTGGGAGCAGATGGAGAAAGACATAGACCAGTTATGATTCACAGAGTTGTATTTGGATCTATTGAAAGATTTATAGGAATATTAACTGAGCATTATGCAGGGGCATTCCCAGCTTGGCTTGCACCAGTTCAAGTTAAGGTTATGAATATAACTGATGGTCAAGTTGAATATGTAAAGAAAATTGCAGATGAGTTAAAGAAAAATGATATAAGAGTTGAACTAGACTTAAGAAATGAAAAAATCGGATATAAGATTAGAGAAGCTCAACTTCAGAAGGTACCATACATGCTTGTTATTGGAGACAAAGAAATGAACGAAGGAAACGTAGCAATAAGAAGCAGAAAACAAGGTGATATTGGTACAATGAGCTTAGAAGGATTTATCTCAAAAATAAAAGAAGAAATAGATAAAAAAATAAGCATAGTTGACTAATAAAATATTGACAATTTAATATTATAGGTTTATAATACTATTTGTTAAGAAGAAACAGCCGTTTCTCACCTTGCAGCACAGCTAGTAGGGTTATTGGAAGCATTTATTTACTAGTGTATTCTAAGGACGGCTTTGCCGTCCTTTTTTATGTTTAAATAAATTAATGTCTATAAATTCACTGGAGGTGAAAGTTATTAGTAAAGATCTTCTTTTAAATGAGGAAATAAGAGAAAAAGAAATTAGGGTTATTGGGGATGATGGCTCTCAGTTAGGTATCCTAGCATCTAGAGATGCACTTAGAATGGCAGAAGAAAAAGAGTTAGATTTAGTTATGATATCACCAAATGCTAACCCGCCAGTTTGCAAAATAATGGATTATGGTAAATTCATTTATGAGCAAGCTAAAAAAGATAAAGAGGCTAAGAAGAAACAAAAAGTTATTAGTGTAAAGGAAATTAGACTTAGTCCAACTATCGAAGAACATGATATTTCAATAAAAGCTAACAATGCAAGAAAATTTTTGATTGCAGGAGATAAAGTTAAAGTAACTGTTAGGTTTAGAGGTAGAGAAGCTGATTATTCACATATAGGTAAAAAAATACTAGCTGATTTTTATACTAAAGTTGAAGATGTCTGCATTCTAGAAAAAGAAGCAAAATTAGAAGGTAGAAACATGATAATGATTTTATCATCAAAGAAAGCATAATTGAGAGGAGGAATTTATTATGCCAAAAATGAAAACTAAAAAAAGTGTTGCAAAAAGATTCAAAGTTACAGGAACAGGTAAGCTTAAAAGAGCAAAAGCTTTCAAGAGCCATATATTAACTAAGAAGAGCACAAAAACTAAGAGAAATCTTAGAAAGACTGGATATGTTTCAGAAACTCAAGAAAAAACAATGAAAACATTAATGCCTTACGCTAAGTAGTAGGCTCTAGAAGGAGGATTTTTAAATGGCAAGAGTAAAAAGAGCCGTAAACGCTCGTAAATATCATAAAAAAATATTAAAACTTGCAAAAGGATACTATGGTGGAAAAAGCAAGTTATTTAAAACAGCTAATGAAACTGTTATAAGAGCATTAAGAAATGCTTATGTTGGAAGAAGATTAAAGAAGAGAGACTTCAGAAAACTTTGGATAGCTAGAATAAACGCAGCTACAAGAATGAATGGTCTTTCATATTCTAAATTCATGAATGGTATAAAAACTGCAGGTATCGATATAAACAGAAAGATGCTTTCAGAAATAGCTATAAATGACCCTAAAGCATTCACTGAATTAGTTGAAATAGCTAAAAAGCAATTAAACGCTTAATATACATAAAAGATGCAGCGATGACGCTGCATTTTTTATATTTATGGACATATAAATTATGTAAACTCATCAAATATAGAAGTTTTTCAAATAACCAGCAATTATACTAGCTTTTACTTATAATCTTATTAAACTTTTAATATGTAGACAAGTATTGCCTATAGGATATACTTGTCATAAATAATTATTTTAGAACTACAGATAATATTTAATAAATAAAAATTATCATTAAATAAGGAAGGTATCTTAAGATGAAGGTAGCAATCAATCGGTGGTTCAAGGTCAACGAAATTCAAATATTAGTGTTAGGTTTTGCCGCAGTAATTTTTATTGGAGCAATTTTGTTATCCCTGCCAGTGTCCTCAAGAAGTGGACAGTACACTAATTTTATTGATTGTCTTTTTGTATCTACGTCAGCAACCTGTGTAACAGGATTAGTAACAGTAGATACAGGAACCCATTGGAGTAATTTTGGCCAGTTTGTAATCTTATGTTTAATTCAAGTTGGTGGACTAGGTTTCATGTCAATAGCTACGTTGTTTGCATTACTTATGGGAAAAAGAATTACTTTAAAGGAGAGGCTTGTTATCCAGCAATCTCTTAATTCTTTTTCAATACAGGGCCTTGTAAAGATGTCAAAATATCTATTGAAATTTACTATATTAGTAGAAATTATTGGGGCTACTTTACTAGCAACGCAATTCATACCGGAATTTGGAGTAGCCAAAGGTATATATTATGGAATTTTTCACTCTATATCTGCTTATTGTAATGCAGGAATAGATTTAATAGGAGAATTTAGAAGTGTAACTCCATATGCAGATAATCCATTAATATTAATGACTATAGCATCATTAATTACAATAGGAGGTCTTGGATTCTTTGTTTGGCAGGAAATATATAGCTTTAGAACTACTAAAAAGTTATCTTTACATTCAAAAATAGTAATAATATCTACAGTGATTTTAATTGTAGGTGGGGCAATTTTAATGTTTATATTCGAAATGAATAATGTTAAAACAATAGCTAATATGCCTTTAAGAGATAAGATAGTAAACTCCATATTTGCCTCAGTGGTTCCAAGAACTGCTGGATTCAACTCAGTTCCTACGGCAGATATGACAGAGGGCGGAAAGTTCTTAACAATAGTACTTATGTTCATTGGTGGATCTCCAGGATCTACAGCAGGAGGAATAAAAACCACTACAGCAGCTTTACTTGCTATTACAGTAGTTTCTATTATAAGAGGAAGAGAAGACGCTGAAATATATGAAAGAAGAATAGGAAAAGAAATTGTGTATAGAGCGTTAGTTGTAGCAACTTTAGGAATGTGTATTGTCTTGGTGGCCACCATCATATTGTGTATAACAGAAAAGACTACCTTAGACTATATCGTGTACGAAGTTGTATCTGCTTTTGGAACTGTAGGTTTGACCCTTGGGTTAACACCGGAGCTTAGTACACCGGGAAAGCTTTTAATTGCTTTTATTATGTATTGTGGAAGGTTAGGTCCTTTAACAGTGGCATTGTCTCTTGCACAAAAGAGTATGCCTGGTTCTATAAAATATCCTGAAGATAAAATTATAATTGGATAGAGGTGGGTTTTATGAATAAAAAACAGTTTCTTGTAATAGGTTTGGGGAGATTTGGAACATCTGTAGCTAAAACTCTATATCAACTAGGTCATGATGTATTAGCAGTGGATACTAATGAAGAAAGAGTTCAAAATGTAGCAGAGGATGTAACACATGCTATTCATACTGATGCTACAGACGAAGAAAATTTAAAGTCATTAGGTATAAATAACTTTGATGTGGCAATAGTTGGAATAGGGGTAGATATACAAGATAGTGTTATGATAACTCTTTTGTTAAAGGAAGTTGGCATTAAGTATGTCATTGCAAAGGCAAACACAGAACTTCATGCAAAAATTTTATATAAAATTGGGGCAGATAAAGTAGTTTTCCCAGAAAGAGATACCGGTGTAAGAGTTGCTCACGACCTTGTAGGTGATAATGTACTAGATTATATTGAACTTTCATCAGAGTATAGTATTGCAGAAATTATGTCTGAAGAGAGCTGGTATGGTAGAACCCTAGGAGAACTAGATATGAGGTCAAGATACGGAATAAATGTAGTTGCTGTAAAGAGAGCAGATGATATAGATATATCTCCTACTTCAGATTATACCATCCAAAAAGGTGATGTAATTGTAGCAATTGGTAAGTATAAGTGCTTAAATAAGCTAGAGGTTATCAAAGGATAAGGGTGAATTATAATTGGAAACTATTCAAAGCAAGGACAATTTATTAATTAAAGAAATAAAAAAGCTAAAAGACAAAAAGCATAGAACTGAAAGTGAAAGATTTATAATTGAAGGTTTTAGGTTTGTTTCTGAAGCATTAGAGTCTGACTTTGAAGTTCCTCTGGTTTTTATAAGTGAAAAAGCTAAAGATAGATGGAATAACTTCAATGTTGAAACTAAACTTCAGAAGAATACAAAGGTATATGTTGTAACAGAGCAAATTTTAAAAGTTATCAGCAGCACAGATACACCTCAAGGAATTGTAGCTGTAGTTAATAATAAGAATATGGTTTTACAGAATAAATCAGGTTTTTATATATTAGTTGACAAAGTCCAAGACCCTGGCAATATGGGAACTATAATAAGAACTGCCCATGCAGCAGGGGCGCTAGGTATTTTAGTAACTAAGGGAACTGTAGATATTTATAATGAAAAGACTTTAAGATCTACAATGGGCTCGATTTTTCATATACCTATTATACAGGATGATAACTTAGAGCAGTTACGTTTTTTAAGAGAGAATGATTTTAGGTTAGTTGTAAGTTCATTGGATACGAAAAGTAATTTCTATGATGCAAATTTAAAAGATAAGGTAATAATAGCAGTGGGCAACGAGGGAAATGGTGTAAGTGATGAAATAATCAGCTTATCGGATATTAAGGTGAAGATACCTATGCCTGGAGGAGCTGAATCCCTAAATGTGTCAGTGGCGGCATCAATTATGATGTTTGAAGTAGTAAGGCAAAAGCTAAGCTAACTTTTTATTGACAATTTATGAATGTATATGTAAAATAAAAAAATACGATATATAAAATTACATATATTAACTATGATAGAGAGAGTAAATATATAGTTTCTTTAAGAGAGTGAAGGTCATGGCTGGAAGCCTTCTCAGAATACTTTATGTTGAAGTTCACTCTGGAGTTCTGATTGTGAAATAATAGTAGCAGTTGGCGGTATAACCGATAAATTTACAAAGAGGATATTGTTTATTACAGTATCAATTTGGGTGGTAACGCGGATTTAAGAGTTCGTCCCTTATTTGGGATGAACTTTTTTTATTTGTTATAGTATTTTTTAAAAATAGAAAGGAGCAGATCAAATGAAAGAAAAATTACAGGCTATAGGTAATAGTGCTCTTGAAGAATTAAAGAGTGCTGAAAATAGCGCTCAGCTTGAAAACATAAGAGTTAAGTACCTTGGTAAAAAGGGAGAATTAACACAAATACTTAGAGGTATGGGAGCATTGTCTTCTGAAGAAAGACCTTTGGTAGGAAAAATAGCTAACGAGGTAAGAGCTTCTATTGAAAATGCTTTAGATGAATACGCAAGAGAAATAAAAAATAAAGAAAAAAATGAAAGACTTCAAAATGAAGTAATTGATATCTCAATGCCTGGCATAAAACAAAACTTAGGTAAGAGACATCCACTTGAGCAAACTCTAAATGAGATGAAGGAAATATTCATATCTATGGGATTCTCAATAGAAGAAGGCCCTGAGGTAGAGCTTGACTACTATAACTTCGAAGCATTAAATATACCTAAAAATCACCCAGCAAGAGGTGAGCAGGATACCTTCTACATAAATGATAATTTAGTTTTAAGAACACAAACATCACCACTACAAGTTAGAACTATGGAAAATCAAAAGCCTCCAATAAAAATGATAGCACCAGGAAAGGTTTATCGTTCAGATGCAGTAGATGCTACACATTCACCAATATTCTATCAAATGGAAGGCTTGGTAGTGGATAAGGGAATAACTTTTGCAGATTTAAAAGGTACTCTTGAGTTATTTGCTAAAAAGATGTTCGGTGATAAGCTAAAAACTAAGTTTAGACCACACCATTTCCCATTTACAGAGCCTTCAGCAGAAATGGATGCTACTTGCTTCGTATGTAATGGAGAGGGTTGTAGAGTATGTAAGGGTGAAGGTTGGATGGAACTTTTAGGCTGCGGTATGGTTCATCCAGATGTCTTAAGAAATTGTGGAATAGACCCTGAAGTATATAGCGGATTTGCCTTTGGTTTCGGAGTAGACAGAATGGTTATGCTTAAATATGGCATAGATGATATAAGACAACTGTATGAAAGTGATATGAGATTTTTAAATCAGTTTTAATTGAGGGCTATAGATAGGTTATAACTGAGTTAGCAGTTAAGCTTATCACCTATAAGGAAATTTTACTAGTTAATTAAATAAGGAGGATTTGGAAATGAAAGTTCCTGTTAAATGGTTAAAGGACTATGTTAATATAGATATTTCACCAAAGGAGTTAGGAGATAGACTAACTTTAAGTGGTTCTAAGGTTGAGGAAGTTGTAACTACCGGTGATGAGATAGAAAATGTTGTTACAGCTAAATTAGTAAAAATAGAGCAACATCCTGACGCAGATAAGTTATCTGTTTGTTTTGCAGATATAGGAGAGGCAGAGCCAATACAAATAGTTACTGGAGCAACTAACATGAAAGAGGGAGATGTAGTTCCAGCAGCTCTTCACGGCTCAACAATCCATAAAGGAGTAAAAATTAAAAAGGGTAAGCTAAGAGGAGTTGTATCTAATGGTATGTTCTGCTCAGAAGAGGAGCTAGGCATAGCTGGAGATGAGCCAGTTCACGGACTTATGATACTTCCTTCTGATACTCCTGTTGGAAAAGATATAAAAGAAGTTTTAGACATGACAAGTTCTGTAATAGACTTAGAGATAACTTCAAATAGACCAGATTGCTTAAGTATTATAGGAATGGCGAGAGAAACTGCAGCAACATTAAATACAACTTATAAAATGCCTCCTTTAGATTATAAGGCTTTATGTAAGGATAATATTCAAGAGCAATTAAAAGTAGAAGTGAGAGATAACCTATGTAGAAGATACATGGCTAGAGGAGTAAAGAACATAAAAATACAGCCATCACCAGGCTGGATGCAGGATAGACTTTTAGAGGCTGGCGTTAGACCAATAAACAACATAGTAGATATAACAAACTTTGTTATGATAGAGCTTGGTCAGCCAATGCACGCCTTTGATGTTAGAGAAATAACTACAAAAACTATAGTGGTAGAGAGAGCTAAAGAAGGAGAGAAATTCACTACTTTAGACGGTGAGGAGAGAACGCTAAATTCAGATGTTCTTAACATAAAAAATGGAGAAACTACTATAGGCCTTGCAGGAATAATGGGAGGCTTAGACTCAGAAGTTAAGGAAGATACTACAGAGATTATCTTTGAAAGTGCTAATTTTGATGGCACCAACATAAGAGTATCTTCACAAAGATTAGGGCTTAGAACAGAGGCTTCATCAAAATTTGAAAAAGATTTAGATCCTAACTTAGCTGAAATAGCTATAGACAGAGCTTGTCACCTAGTTGAAGAGTTAGGTGCAGGGGAAGTTATGGAGGGAACTATTGATATATATCCTGAAAAGCTTCAGTCTCATACTGTAGAAGTAGATAGTAACTGGGTAAATAGATTCCTAGGAACAGAAATCTCAAAGGAAGATATGAAGGACTACCTAAACAGATTAGACTTAGTTACAGAAATAAAAGATGATATACTAGTCATTGAAGTTCCAACTTTCAGAGCAGATGTAAATATAAAAGAAGATGTAGCTGAAGAAATAGCAAGAATATATGGATACAACAATGTTCCTACTACCCTTGAAAAGAGTGCCAGCACTAGAGGCGGAAAAAATAGAAAGCAAAGATTAGATGATAAAGTAATAGAAGCTTTAATAGGAAGCGGACTTAATCAATCTATCAGTTACTCCTTTGTAAGCCGTAAGGTTTTTGATAGAATACTTTTACCAGAGGATAACAGCTTAAGAAATGCTGTAGTTATAAGAAATCCTTTAGGAGAAGACTACAGCATAATGAGAACTACTACTATACCGTCTATGATGGAATCTCTTGCTAGAAATTATTCAAGAAATAATGAGTATGCAAGATTATTTGAAATGGGAAAAGTATATATACCTAATGAAGATTCAAATAAGCTTCCAGAGGAAAGAAACCTAGCTACAATAGGCCTATATGGTGATGTTGACTACTTTAATATAAAGGGAGTAGTTGAAAATATGTTAGAAGCTTTAGGAATTGAAAAGTTCTCCTTTAAGAGAGAAAGTGAAAACCCTAGCTTCCACCCAGGAAAAACTGCAGCTCTTTATATAAAGAAAGATTTAGTAGGAATTTTAGGAGAAATTCATCCAGATGTAGCTGAGAACTATGGAATAGATGAAAGATGCTACATTGCTGGGTTGAATCTAGATGTATTATATAGTAATGCAAATTTAGATAAAAAGTATAAGGCTCTTCCTAAGTATCCAGCAGTTACAAGAGATATGGCAATTTTAGTAGATGACAATGTACTTGTACAGGAAATAGAAGATATAATGTGGAAGCAGGGCGGAAACATAGTTGAAAGTATTAAGCTTTTTGACGTATATAAAGGCGAACAAGTACCACAAGGAAAGAAGAGTATAGCTTATGCCCTAGTTTACAGAGTAGAAAATAGAACTTTAACAGATGCAGATGTAAATAAGGTTCATGATAAAATTTTAAGAACTTTAGAGAATAGACTAGGAGCACAACTTAGATAATAGGGAAAAATCAGTAGGGCATTAGGTACCTACTGATTTTTTTATATTACTTAATTTGAATTTTTCTTTAATATTGTAATAAGGTAAAATAAATAGTTTAATATATGCAAACTTTATGGTAGAATAGTGGTAAGTAACTTGGAGTAAAGAGTAATTATCTAAGAGGGTGTTCACATGAATATTGTAACAGTTAAGATAAATGGTGTGGAATATAACTTAAAAGGTGAAGAACAAGAAGAATACTTGCATAAGGTAGCAGGCTATGTAGATAAAAAGGTAAGAAATATATTAGAGAATAATAAAAAACTAAGTACTTCTTCTGCGGCTATTCTTTCTGCTGTAAATATAGTTGATGATATGTTTAAAAAGCAAAAAGAATATGAGAGTTTTTTAGAGAAGCTTGAGGATATTGAAAAAATCAGGAAGAACTATGAAGCAGATATAGAATCTTTAAAGAAGCAGTTAAAACATATGGAAGAGTATAATTTAGAGCTTCAACAAAAATTAAAGAACAGTACCAATATTCAAGAGTTAGAGAGAAAAGAAGAAAAGATACGTAAGATTACAAATGAAATGGAGATAATGCAGGAGACTGCCCAAAGTTATATGAAGGCAAATACAGAACTTAAATCTGAAAATAAAGAGCTTAAGTTCCAGCTTCAATCGGCTAAGTATAAGGTAATAGACCTGCAGCACAAGCTTATGGAAAATCAAATAAGTCTTGTAAAAGAAAAAAAACAGAATAATCCTCTTTTAAATAGCAATGCAAAATAAACCCTGAACTAATTGTATCTTAATTAGTTCAGGGTTTATTTTATTTAAAGCATGAACACTTACATAAAGGTTGTAATACTATATACTATGTAAATTTAAAAAAAATTGTATCTTATGGTACTTGATATAATGTTTTTGTCTATAGTTTGTTAATGATCTAAAACTAACTGTAACTTATTATAAAAAAAACTAAACATTAGAGAGTGTGAATTGATATGAAAAAAGCGTTAATAACAGGTATAACCGGACAAGATGGTTCTTATCTAACAGAATTCTTGTTAAATAAAGACTATGAGGTTCATGGCATTATAAGGAGAGCAAGTAATTTTAATACAAAGAGAATAGATCATTTATTTGAAAACCCGGAGATAGGCAATAAGAGATTATTTCTTCATCATGGAGATTTAATTGATTCAAGTAACTTAAATCGATTGTTAGAAAAAATTCAACCAGAAGAAATATACAATCTTGCGGCACAAAGTCATGTTCAGGTATCCTTTGAAGTTCCGGAATATACCACAGATACCAATGCTACAGGTACTCTTAGAATATTAGATGCTATAAGAAAAAGTGGACTGTATTGTAAGTTCTATCAGGCATCTACTTCTGAACTTTTTGGAGGATTAGTAGATACTGCACCACAAAGCGAAAGAACTCCCTTTTATCCTAGAAGTCCCTATGCAGTAGCAAAGCAGTACGCCTATTGGATTACTGTTAATTATAGAGAGGCTTATGACCTATTTGCTTGTAATGGTATTTTATTTAACCACGAATCACCAAGAAGAGGGGAAACCTTTGTTACAAGAAAAATAACTAGGGCAGTAGCAAATATAGTGGCTGGAAATCAGGAAAGGCTTTCCCTGGGAAATATAGATGCTAAAAGAGACTGGGGATATGCAGGGGATTATGTTGAAGCTATGTGGTTAATACTGCAGCAGATTAAGCCTAGAGATTATGTCATTGCCACAGGAGAGGCCCATACAGTAAGAGAGTTTGTGGAACTGGCCTTTAAGGAAGTAGGTATAGATATAGAATGGAAAGATAACGGCATAGACGAAAAGGGAATAGATAAAAAGACAGGAAAGATTCTTGTAGATATAGATGAAAGATATTTTAGACCTACAGAGGTTGACTTATTATTGGGGAATCCATCGAAAGCGGAAAGAGAATTAGGCTGGAAGAGAAAGGTTGATTTTAAAGCTCTAGTGCATATGATGGTAAAAGCGGATTTAAAGGAAATAGCAGGTCTAAATTTATAGAGTTAGCAAGCAATTAATATAGGAGAGTATGTTAATGAATAAAGATAGTAAAATCTATGTAGCAGGACATAAGGGACTTGTAGGCTCAGCCATAGTCAGAAATCTAAGAGCTAGAGGATATGAAAATATAATTGGAAGAAGTCACAGCGAGCTGGACTTAACAAATGCTGATAAGGTAAGAGAGTTCTTTAAGGAGCAAAAACCAGAATATGTCTTTCTAGCAGCAGCAAAAGTTGGCGGTATAAATGCTAATAATAAAGCTCCAGCAGACTTTATTTATGAAAATTTAATGATAGAGTGTAATGTAATAAAGGCGGCTCATGACTCCAAGATTAAAAAGCTTCTATTTTTAGGAAGTTCATGTATATATCCTAAAATGTGTCCACAGCCAATAAAGGAAGAATATTTGTTATCTGGATATCTTGAAGAAACAAACGAGGGATATGCACTTGCCAAAATATCAGGATTAAAAATGTGCCAGTTCTTTAAAAAACAATATAGGGATAATTTCATAAGCGTTATGCCAACTAATCTTTACGGACCTAATGATAACTTTGACTTGCAGACATCTCATGTAATGCCGGCTCTTATAAGAAAATTTCATGAAGCTAAGATTAATAATAAACCTTATGTAGAGATATGGGGTACAGGCAAACCTCTTAGGGAGTTTTTACATGTAGATGATATGGCTGATGCCTGTGTTTACCTTATGGAGAATTATGATGGTGAGGAGCATGTGAATATTGGAACAGGAAGAGAAGTTACAATAAGAAAGCTAGCAAAAATAATTGCAAATATAGTTGGATATAAAGGTGAACTAAAATTTGATGACAGCAAACCTGATGGAACACCTAGAAAATTATTAGATGTTAATAAACTAAATAGTCTTGGTTGGAGATATAAAATAGAACTGGAAGAAGGAATAAAAGAAGTATACCAATGGTTTATTAAAAATTATCCAAAAGATAATTAGAAGAGACGCTAGAAAGGAGAAAACTACAAATGATTATAGTGCCAGTAGGTGGAGGGCTAGGCAATCAGTTTTTTCAATATGCCTTAGGAAGAAGATTAGCAATAGTAAATAAAGCAGATGTTAAATTCCAGATTCCAGTGTATAAACAGAATTACTATAGAAACTACTGCTTAAAATATTTTAATACAATAGAAAATATAGCAGACGAAAAAGAAATAGAAGAGATGAAAAAACGATGTTATATATCTGAAAAATATTTTCATTTTAATAAAGAAATATTAAATCTGCAGGGAGATGCTTATCTACAGGGATATTGGCAAAGTGAAAAATACTTTAAAGATATTGAAGAGGTAATAAGACAAGAGTTTACACTAAAAAACAAATCAAGTTTACCCAATGTGGAAATGGCTACTAAAATCCAAAACTGTAATTCTATAAGTCTTCATATTAGACGAGGAGACTATTTGTGGGTACCAAACTCTATAATTAAAGAACTTTATTCTTTAGAGTATTACCATAATGCCGCAAATATAATTGCAAGTTCAATAGATGAACCTCAGTTCTTTATCTTTTCAGATGATATGGAGTGGGTAAAACAAAATCTTAAGTTAAAATATAAAATGACATTTGTTGATATAAATGATAATGATAAGAATTATGAAGATTTGAATTTAATGAGTTTATGCAAACATCATATAATAGCTAACAGTACCTTTAGCTGGTGGGGAGCATGGCTTGGAAAAAATAATAGTAAAATCGTAATTGCCCCTAGAAACTGGTTTAATAATAAAGACATGAATACTTCGGATTTAATACCAGAATCATGGATAAGGATTTGATATATTTAAATATAAATATGAAAGGATGCTTTACTATGTTTGATGAAAAAATTTCGGTACTCATACCTTTTAAATCTGATGGTGGATACCGTGAAAAAAACTGGCAATGGATAAAAAGAAGATATGAGACTTTGCTACCTAATGCTGAAATATGTATAGGTAGTTCAGATATAGAACCCTTTTCTAGATCTGCTGCAATAAATGATGCTGCTAGGAGAGCAACTAGAGAAATATTTATGATTGCTGATGCAGATATATCCTTTGACACAAAACAAATAGAACTTGGCATTGATGCACTAAAAGATTATGTTTGGGTATTGCCCTTTGTGTATTCAAATTTTCTAAAAGAAGATCAAACAACTTGGCTGCTAAATCAAGAACCTTCTATAACTATGAGTGATATTGATTTTACTGGGTGTCATACTTGTACTGGTATAAATAGTCAGATAGTTATAGTACCTAGGCAATATTTTGAGAAGGTTGGAGGATTTGATGAACGGTTTAAGGGATGGGGATGTGAAGACGATGCATTCTTAATGGCCATGTATAAACATTGTGGTGCCAATACACGGTTAGATGGATTCAGTACATGGCACTTACACCATCCTCATGCATCTATGGATAACTACGGTAATAACTTGAGTATTTTACAGGATTTTTATCTAAAATAATCTATCAAAAGTAGTAGTACCCTAGCAAGTAAAAAGATAATTTAGAATTTATAGGGTTCCAAACAGAAAAGTAAATATTTATTATTTAAAATCTAAGGATTTCAATTATATAAGGAAATGAATAAGGTAACTTTCTGACTTGGAACCTCTATATACACTATAGATTTTTTATGGCTGCAAGTATATATCAACTTCTTTAAAGTTGATATCTCAAATAGAATATTCTAACAATTCGTGATATTGATTAAAAGTATTGCATAATAATATTTTAAGACTATAGTAATATATAAGCTTTTAGGGGGATTTGCTTATGAAGATACTACTTTGCGTAAGAGGAGATTATTATAGAAACTTTGCAGGGGATTCTGTACAGGTCATAAAAACAGCAGAACACCTGAAGAAAATGGGAGTAAGTGTAGAGATAAATAATGGCCATATAGTGGATTACTCTGGTTATGATATAATACATTTATTTAACTTGACCATGATAGGAGAAACATATAAATATTTTAAAATAGCTAAGTCCTATAAAAAAAGTATAGTACTGTCTTCTGTATACTGGGATTTTAAAAAATACTATAATCATATTAATGATTTAGAAAGCATTAAGTTATGGGATAGGTGCAAAGTATATAGAACGGAGATATTAAGAGGATGTAAGATGGTATTTCCTAATAGTAAGGCTGAAGGGGAATTAATACAAAAAGAATTTGGGGGATGGGTTCCCTGTACTGTAGTTTACAATGGAGTAGAAGTGGAAAATGATGATGTACCCCTTTATAATTTCAAAGGAAGACATAATTTAAATAATTATGTCCTATGCGTTGGCACAATAGATAAAAGAAAAAATCAGTTGCTTTTAGCTAAAGTGTGCAGCGATTTGGGAGCTCAATTAGTTTTAGTTGGAAACATAGGAGATAAAAATTATTTTAATGAATGTATGAAATTTAAAAATGTAGTGTATCTGGGATTTATGGATAATTATAATGTGTATAATGCCTACAGGTTTGCTAAACTTCACGTACTGCCATCCTTTCTAGAGGCTCCAGGTTTATCATCATTAGAAGCTGCAGCAAGTGGATGTAATATAGTATCAACAAGTGAAGGTTGTGCTGAAGAGTACTTTAAGAAAATGGCACTTTACTGCAATCCTTATGATATAGACAGTGTCTACGAATCAGTTCGACTTGGAATGAAGCAAAATAAGAATTGTAGTTTAAAATCCTATGTTACAGAAAATTATAATTGGGATAAATGTATAAAAGTACTCTATGAAAGCTATTTAAAAATAGGGGGAAACTAATACTATGCTTAGTAAAGTAATTTGTTCTAAAGAAGAAAGTATTATTGATAACGATAACAGTGGCTTTTATGCCTCAGTTATAGTTCCTTGTAAAAATGAGGTTGACAGCATAAAATGGACAATAGATTCTATAAAAAACTCCAAAAATAATCTGTCCTATGAAATCATCATAGTTGATGATGGTTCTACAGATGGAAGCTGTAATTTTATAGATGAAAATAAAGAAGCTTATAAAAATATAAGAGTTATCAGAACCGAAAATGGGGGAACAGCCGGTGCCAGAAACATAGGTGCAGAAGCGGCAGAAGGGAAATATCTATTTTTTTGTGACGCACATGCAAAGGTGCCGGATTATTGGATTGATAACCTAATAGAAACCCTGGAAAAGAATGATGCTGATGCTGTAGCTGCAACTATAAAGGTTATGGATGGAGAGGCTAGAGGATATGGTGGAACCTGGAATAATAAGCTCCAATTTACATGGTTAGGAAAGCCTGAAGAAACAGTTGCAGAGATACCTTTTTTATCTGGTGGAGCTTTAGCAATTAAAAGAGATGTTTTTCAGGAGATTGGTGGATTTGATAAAAACTTTGAAGTTTATGGTGTTGAAGATCAAGAAATATCCTTAAAACTATGGTTATTTGGTTATAAAGTGGTGATTAACTGCTCTGTTGAAGTAGAGCACCTCTATAAAGAGAAACGGTGTTACGAAGTAACCTACCTTAATGTACAATATAACTTCTTATGTATGGTGTATTCACACTTCGGTTATGATAATTTAGTTAAAGCAATAAGGGCATCAAAAGAACTTCCAAGCTTTGATGAAGCCATGGCAAAGGTGATAGTGAATGATAATATATTTAAACAAAGAAGAGATTATTTTAGTAGAAGAAAATATGATGAAAATTATTTTATACAAAAATTCAATATACAATTTTAATCTTGAGTAGTGAAATTCTCCCTTTGTATAGGTGGGTAAGTTTTATCAAAAATATATTTTTAAATAGAATTATAACTTAAATAGGACAATAACCTTTTCAGAGGCTATTGTCCTATTTAAGTTAGAGTACTTTGGGAAAACATAAGTTTATAATAATCAGCTAATCATCTTCAACTTGAAGGGGTGTATGGAATTAGTTCAGAAAGATTAAAATCAGTTTGAAAAGCTAATAATATAAAGGTATAATAAAGAACGTATCATCAAACTTTTAAAGATAAATTTACATAGAAATTACTTAATAAAAAGCATATGACTAATATTAGGAGAGATAAATAATGAAAAAAATAGAACTTTTAGCACCTGCAGGTAGCATGGAGAGCTTATATGCAGCAGTACAGGCTGGGGCAGATGCAGTATATCTAGGTGGAAATAAGTTTTCTGCTAGAGCATATGCATCAAATTTTGATAATGAAAACATGACTAAGGCATTGGAATACTGCCATTTATATAATGTAAAAATGTATGTTACCATAAACACAATTTTGAAGGAAGATGAAGTAAGGGAAGCATTGGAGTATGCTAAGTTTTTATATAAAATAGGTGTAGATGCACTTATAATTCAAGACTTAGGATTTGCAAATTTAATAAGAAAAAACTTGCCTAATTTCGAACTACATGCCTCCACTCAGATGACTATACATAATGCTGAGGGGGCTTTATTTTTAAGGGAATTAGGATTTAAAAGAATAGTACTTTCAAGGGAATTGTCTTTAAAGGAGATATCCCACATATCTAGGGAACTGGGAGTAGAAACAGAGATATTCGTTCATGGTGCTCTTTGTGTGTGTTACTCAGGTCAGTGTCTAATGAGCAGCATGATTGGAGGAAGAAGTGGAAACAGAGGGAGATGCGCTCAATCCTGTAGACTTCCAAATACTATTATAGATAAAAAGACCATGACAGAGAGAAAGGGATACTTACTAAGCCCTAAGGATATATGTACAATTGAAAATGTAAAAGATATAGTAGAAAGTGGTACTTCTTCGCTAAAGATAGAAGGAAGAATGAAAAGACCGGAATATGTGGTAGGTGTTGTTCAGGCCTATAGAAGGGCTATAGACAATGCTTTAGGTATTGAAAGAAAGTCAAAGGAAGAGATAAACTTTAACGTAGATAAAGAAAAGAAGAAGCTTCTGCAGCTTTTTAATAGAGAAGGTTTTTCAAAGGCATATCTCTATGGTAATGTAGGAAGGGATATGATGGCATATACTTTCCCTAAAAATACAGGGGTAGAGCTTGGTAAAGTACAGAAAGATTTAACAGTTGTACTAAAAGAGAATATATCTATTAAAGACGGTATAAGAACTGAAGAAGAGGGCTTTACTGTATCTAAGATAATAAAAAATGGTAAAGAAGTAGAAGATGCCTTTAAAGGGGATAAGGTAAAGCTAATGCCGGTGCAGTATAAAAGCGGCAGCATACTTTATAAAACCTCTGATGTGAAGCTATTAAATGAACTAGAAGAGGTTTATAAAAAGCCTTTTGAAAGAAAAGTTCAATTAAATTTATCAGTAAGGTTTAGAGTAGAAGAACCAATAGAATTGAGTTGCTGCTATGAAGGTGAGAGTTTAAAGGTCACAGGAGAGGTTGTACAAAAGGCATTAAAGAAGCCTTTGGATAAAGAGAGAGTTATAGATAGCTTAAGTAAGGCTGGAGATACACCTTTTAAGTTTACAGATATTAGCTTTGAAGAATTTGATAATGGTTTTTTACCTATATCTGCCTTAAATGAGGTAAGAAGAAGCTTAGTGGAAAAGTTAAGTAAACATATACTAGATAAAAATGATAGTAACATAGACAATAGCTATGAAAAACAAACTATTAAAAATGATATTGTAAGCAGCAAAAGTTTAAATGAAGATAATTTGAACAAAGCAGGAGAAACTAATAGGTATTCCCTGCCAGAAACTATCGTTTATGTAAGCAATGAAGAACAACTTAGAGCATTTATAGAATCTGACTTTAGATTTGTGGCAGTAAATCCCTTTGGTCTTTTAGACTTTAGTTCTTTAGACAAATTAAAAGAAAAAAAGATGTTTATAAAAATACCTAATATAATAAGAACTGAGTTTGAACACCTAATTAAGCAAGTAGAAGAAAACCTAGATAGAGTAGAAGGCATAATTACAGCGAATCTAGGAGCTATAAGTAGATTAAGAGGTAAAACCAATATAATAGGAGACTATAAACTAAACATATTTAATAGTGAGGCTTTAGATTTCTACAAAGATTTTCTCATTGGCAGCTGCTTAAGTGTAGAGTTAAATAAAAAAGAAACGAGAAGCTTGGTTAAAAAGGCCCAATTACCTACGCAGACATTGGTTTATGGAAAAGTTGAATTAATGGTCAGTGAGTATTGTCCTATAGGAAGTACTTTTGGTGGCAAATGTTCAACTAACAATTGTAACAATGCTTGTAAAAGGGGAGAATTTGTGTTAAAAGATAGAAAGGGAGAAGAATTTATACTTGGAACAGATAGATTTTGTAGAAGTTATATTTATAATAATGTGCCTATCAATTTAATTGACAATATAGGTGAATTAAGAGATATGAATATAAATTCTTTTAGAGTTGATTTTATAGATGAAAGCTATGAAAGAACTAAAAAAATCCTAGAAACCTTAAAAAATGAGGAATGGAAGGATGATTTTAGTCAGTTTACAAGGGGACATTACAAAAGAGGCGTAGAGTAAAAATCAGGGACTTTATAGCTTAAAGATAAAATGGAATGATTTAAATTACACAGGCAATCTGTATAAAGGTGGTAGAATAAATGAACGAAAAATCTCTGAAAATTTTAGAGTTCGGTAAGATTAAAGAAGGACTGAAAAGATACACAGTTACAAAGGCAGGTAAGGATTTAATAGATGAATTAAAGCCTTATGATAACATATATGAAGCAAGAGAACACTTAGAAGAAACAAAGGAAGCATTGAGATTGCTTGTGACAAAGGGAGCACCTCCTTTTGAAGGAGTTTACGATGTAAGAGAAGGAATAAGCAGGGCAGAAAAGGGATCCTCTCTTATGCCAGCACAGCTTTTAAGAATAGCGGCAATGCTTAGATCTGCAAGAAGATTTAAGGAATATGTAAGTCATAAAGAAGAAGAAGAAGCTTTCAGAGTAATTGAGGATATTTGTGAAGGCATTGTTCCACTTAAAAAGTTAGAAGATGAAATATTTTTAGCTATAGAATCAGAGGAGGAAATTTCAGATAGAGCCAGTTCAACTCTATACAATATAAGAAAATCTTTAAAAGATAAGAATTCCTCTGTAAGAGACAAGGTTAACTCTCTTATAAGAAGCTATTCTGCTTATCTTCAAGATACTCTATATACAATGAGAGGAGACAGATATGTTCTTCCTGTAAGAGCAGAGCATAAAGGAGCTGTACCAGGACTTGTTCATGATCAAAGCTCCAGCGGGGCTACCTTATACATAGAGCCTATGAGTCTTGTTAATTTAAACAATGAAATAAAGGAGCTTATGCTTAAGGAAAAGGCAGAAGTAGAGAGAATACTTGCAGAGCTTTCTGGTAAGGTTTATGAGAATAGAGTAGTAGTAAGAAACAACGCAAGCATTATATGGGAGCTAGACTTTATATTTGCAAAAGCCAAGTATGCCAGTGATACAAACTGCACAGCTCCGATAATAAATGATGAAGGTATAATTGATATAATAGAAGCAAAACACCCACTTATAGATAGAAAAATAGCTGTTCCAATGAGTATGTATTTAGGCAGAGAATTTACTTCTTTAGTTATAACAGGACCTAACACTGGAGGAAAAACTGTTACCCTAAAGACAGTGGGACTGCTGCATATTATGGCTTTAAGTGGACTTATGATTCCAGCTAGAGAACACTCTACTGTGAGCTTTTTTAAAGAGGTATTTGCAGATATTGGAGATGAACAGAGCATAGAACAGAGTCTATCAACCTTTTCATCTCACATGACTAACATAGTAAACATAATTGAAAAGGCAGATGAAAAGTCCTTAATATTATTCGATGAATTAGGAGCTGGGACAGATCCTACAGAGGGAGCAGCACTAGCAGTATCAATTCTTGAGCATTTAAGAAAAAGAGGCTGTAGAATAGTAGCTACAACCCACTATAGTGAACTTAAAGCCTATGCATTAAAAACAGAAGAAGTAGAAAATGCTTCTGTTGAATTTGATGTGGAAACCCTTAGACCTACTTATAGATTGCTAATAGGTGTTCCAGGTAAATCAAATGCCTTTGAAATATCTAGAAGATTAGGACTTCCTGACTTTATAATTGGAGATGCAAAGGAAAGCATAGCCAGTGAAACTCTTAAATTTGAAGATTTAATTCAAAGTCTGCAGGATAAGAGTATTAAAGCTGAAAACTATGCTAGAGAAGCAGAGGTTTTAAAGCTTGAAGCAGCAAAACTTAAGGAGAAATATGAAGAAAAGCTATATAGTCTTAATAATGCTAGAGAAAAGGCTATAATTGATGCACAAAGAGATGCAAAGAGAATATTAAAGGAAGCAAAAGAAGATGCAGATAAAATAATTAAAGATATGAGAGAATTAGAAAAGATGGGCTACGGCTCTGACGCAAGACAAAAGCTTGAAGAGAAGAGAAGAAATCTTAAAGATAAACTTGAAAATGCAGAAGAAAAGGCAAACAAGGTTAAAGAGGAAGATGGAGAGGAACTTAAAACTGTTGGCGAAGGTCAGGAGGTTTTTCTACCTTCTTTAAACCAAAAGGTTATTGTTCTATCTAAACCTGATAGCAAGGGAGAAGTTCAGGTTCAAGCTGGAATTATGAAGATTAATGTTAAGCTTAAGGATCTAAGAGCCACAAAAGGTCCTTCTAAGGAAGAAAAGAAAATAGCAAAAAGAGAAGCTAAGTTAAATTTAAGATCCGTTGCAAGCTCCGTGGATTTAAGAGGAATGGATTCTATGGAAGCTGCCTATACTGCAGATAAGTATTTAGACGATGCTTATATGGCAGGGCTTGCGGAGGTGAGCATTATTCATGGAAAAGGAACAGGGGTACTTAGAAATGCAATTAATGATATGCTTAAGAGACATGCCCATGTTAAGAGATATAGACTTGGAGAGTATGGTGAAGGTGGAAGTGGAGTTACTATGGTAGAATTAAAATAATTTAAGGATACCTTATATAAAAGTTGTCAAAAGTTTTTCATTACAAAAACTTTTTAATTGAATTTGTAGAGTTAAGTGGGGTGAGTTTATGATTATAGTAAGTGCCTGTTTATGTGGAATGAACACAAAGTATAACGGCGGCAATAATTTAAATGAAAAAGTATTGAAACTTGTTCGTGAGGGCAAAGCCATACCAGTTTGTCCAGAGCAACTAGGGGGACAGAGTACTCCAAGAGCTGCCCACGAAATATTTAAGGCTACAGGAGCAGCGGTACTAGATGGGAAGGCAAGAGTAGTTGGACCAGAAGGTGACGATGCAACAGAGGAATTTTTAAAGGGAGCTTATGAGACTCTAAAGATATCTAAAGAATGCAGTGCAAAGGTAGCTATACTAAAGGCTAGAAGTCCTTCCTGTGGACATGGAAAGATTTATGATGGAAGCTTTAGTGGTGCTAAGATTAATGGTAATGGTGTTACTGCAGAGCTTTTAGAGAGAAATGGAATTAAGGTTTATACTGAGGAAGATGACCTAGAAGATATTATAAAGACATTATAGATAACTTGTTTTTAATTGTTATAAAAGGATGCTTCAGATAAACTGAGGCATCCTCTTTTACTATTAATCTCTAGTTAATTCTAAATAGTTAGCAACAATTCTTACAGTAAAAGTACGAGGTGGAGGACAAGACTCATCACCAAATACGAAGAAGAATCTGGTCTCCTCCCACAAATGGGACTATAGGCAGGTTATGATTTATGGCAGGTAAAGGAGTCAAATAACGAAAAGTTTGAATAAAGTTAAATATTTATACATTTCCAATAGGAGAATAGGGTTTTCTGGTTAATACATAAAAGGGATCTCAATTACCAATGTTCTATTGAAATTAAGTCAAAGTTTTTTGAGGCCATTATCAATCCTTCGTCTGTTGGGGACATTCCCAAATATATACTTCCTTCTCTTAGTGACCTTAATTTCCTCATGCCGTATTTATAAGGGTAATATTTCATAACGTAGTTACCGTAGGTTTCAAACTCACTAAACCCTGCTCCCTGTATATCTTTTTCATCAATAGAATACATTATTTTTTCATAAAAATAGTTACCTTTTAAATTTTTATTACTTTCGATTTTCTTGATTAGTTCAATCATTATTTTTGTATCTATTATCATATGCTCTGCTATAAATGACTGATTATTATACTTCTTAACTTCATTATTAAAGAGTTTTCCAATAGTTGTGAAATAAGGCGTATGATACTCGGTCTTCATCGTAAACAAATATTTATCGCTTCTATCGTCAAAAAATGGAATAGTGTTAAGAGGTATTGTATCAGCGTCCCATACAACATAATAATTTTCTCTACTTATTGTTGCATAAGACATTTTAAGAAATTGCTGAAGATACCAGCCACTTCGGTTAGTGCTTCCTGTAATATTATACATAATAGATTGAATAGTACTTAATTTCATATCTTGATAAATCTCATCTTCATTAATAAATTCTAGTTTCTTATTAAGTGGAAATGAACTTTTTAACTCGCTAGAACCAATAAAAATAATCTTTCTAGGTGAGAGCATTTTGAATATATAGGGTATATTTTTTATAACTAAAGACAAATCTTTTTTTGCCACTGGTATAATTACATCAAATAATTTATTATTATCCATTATATTTTACTCCTATTTAAGTCCAATGTATAAAATATTTATGATTTATACTGCTGTGTTTTGTTATATTGTATGTACTAGAGCTTTGTTATTGTATAAAAGGGTACTTTAGTAAAACCAAAGCACCCAATTTTAAAATTGATACTATCTTTCTAAATAGTTAGCAACAATTCTTACAGTAAAAGTACGAGGTGGAGGACAAGACTCATCACCAAATACGAAGCAGAATCTACCAGCGTTTAAGCTAGGAATACAGTTTGGACCATCACCAGTAAATAGTCTGCAAGCTTTAATAGATATAAGTCTATTTTGAGCATCATAAACTAATACTCCAACACTAACCAATTTATTTGGACAAACATTTCTTAAAGTAACATTTACGTCTAAGAATCTACCAGTACAATCTAAAGTGATATTATCAAAGGTTTCTGATTTCTCTAATTCACATCTAGCGTATACTACAGCTCTTTGGTCTACAAAACAGCAAGGACAAGGTGTAGGAGTAGGAGCCGCTGTTGTAGGTGCAGCAGTAGTTGGAGCAGCAGTAGTTGGTGCCGCTGTAGTCGGTGCAGCAGTAGTTGGAGCGGCAGTAGTAGGAGCCGCTGTAGTCGGTGCAGCAGTAGTTGGAGCGGCAGTAGTTGGAGCCGCTGTAGTCGGTGCAGCAGTAGTTGGTGCAGCAGTAGTTGGAGCTGCAGTAGTTGGTGTTACTGCAGTACAGCTTGGTCCTGTTATAACTCCAATAAAACATGTCTCTGGTGATGGGTCTCCTCCACCAGTCTTTACAGCTACATTGACATCAGTTTGTTGAAAACATCCTCTTATGGTAAAGGTATAAATTCCTGTAACGTTATTATTGTTAACTCCATCATATTTGATTCCATTAAAAGTTGTAATAGGAGGTGGTGGGGCACTATTAGATAAACATGATCTAAAAGTTCCAGTTTCTGCTGTAATATCATCAGGTGCAGAAAAGTTAATTACTTCTTGCACAGGATCAGAACAAAGCTGAAGGACCCAATCACTAATTTCCCCTCCTGGTGGTGATGTTGTAGTTATAGAAACTGCATATCTCCAAGTTTGAGTATTATTTGAATTACAAACGGCATCAATAAAAGTTATTGTATACCCGGCAAGTGTAACACTATTTGCCATATAAACATCTCCTCTGTAAAAGTTTTTTGAGTTTTATTAATTGTATATCACCTTTTTAATATAATTTTGCTGAGGTTATTAATACTAAATTATAAATATCCTCTTAGGATCAGTAAGCTGACATATCGTAGTGTTTAAATTAGAAAAAGTCTAATTTTTAAGCTTGTACATTATTAGCTTTGTTTGGTAATGTCATCTGATGAGGAACTGCAAGATTGTCTGTACCTAATGTAGTAATACTTATTAGAGTTCATTCCCATACAATTCAGAAATTTTTTCATAAATGAGAAACTAAAAATCACCTCATTATAGTTTTTAAAGTATATTTCATAGATTTCTTAGTTCATTTTGAACATTAGTATATGCGTAAAGTAACTAAGAAACATCTATGTAATTAGATTTAACAGGTAAATATATACTAAAACAAAAATGAATTAAAAATTAGTAGATTATCTCTACTTTAATATATGTAATATTTTATAAAGTGCTAATAAAATAAGTAGAATATTTTATATAAATATCATTAAAATTTTAAAAAATAACCTCTAAAAATTTTTGGAGGTAGGCCTGATTCCTATGGAGTGGTAACCAATATGAACCAGGCAAATAGCATACTATCCTTCTAAATAGTTAGCAACAACTCTAACTGTAAGAGTACGGGCTGGAGGACAAGGTTCATCATCAAATACAAAGCAGAATTTACCAGCATTTAATCTAGGAATACAATTTGAACCGTCACCAGTAAAAAGTTTACAAACCTTAATAAATAAAAGTCTGTTTTGATTATCATAAACTAATACCCCAATACTAACTTGCTTGTTTGGACAAAGATTTCTTAGAGTAACATTTACATCTAATAATCTACCTGTACAGTTTAAAGTCATATTATCAAAGGTTTCTGATTTCTCCAATTCACATCTAGCATATACTACAGCTTTTTCATCTACAAAGCAACAAGGACAAGGTGTAGGGGTAGGGGCAGCAGTAGTTGGAGCCGCAGTTGTCGGAGCAGCAGTGGTCGGTGCAGCCGTTGTTGGAGGTGTGGTAGTTGGTGCAGCAGTGGTCGGTGCAGCTGTTGTTGGAGCTGCAGTAGTTGGAGCTGCAGTAGTTGGAGCAGCTGTAGTCGGTGCAGCTGTAGTTGGAGCTGCTGTAGTCGGTGCAGCTGTAGTTGGAGCAGGTATACATTCTGTTTCAATAAAGAATACATCTGGATTTTGATTTCCATTTAAAACAAAACGGTTATCGCTCCAGCCATGATATAGCGCATTTCCAGGTCCAGCGATTATCTGATTATAGTCACCCATATAACAGCCTGAAACAGCAGTATCAAAATTAGGATTAGTAATTGGTACTGGTGAAAATACTGTGCTAACTTGACTTTCAGCACTTAAACCCTCTGTGATAGAAAAACTCTTTTTAAATAATGCAAAAGTACCATTTCCAGTGTCGCCTACATTATTCGGATCATTAAAGCGATTGTAGTGTATATGAGCTCTGTCGCAATTAAAGGCAACAGATGGGAAGAATTCAGTAGCTATACTATTAGTAACTGGAGTTGTGGTCCAGCTATCGCCACCATTAGTGCTGTAAGCTAGGAATATATTAGATTGAAATTCTTCTAAACTAACGCTAGCATTCCAGACTGCATAAAGTGTACCATCAGGGGCAACAGCAGCATGTGGAAACTCATTTATTCTAATGGATCTAGTAAAATCTGGTGGAACAGCAATTACAAGTCTGTCGCAAGCTACAGCATTTCCAGCCTGAACAAAAGGACCTGAAACTAGCGTTGGAGAACTAAAGTTAACTCCCCCGTCTGTTGACTTAACCATATAGATAAAGCAATCTAAAGAATTTAAATCAATTTGTTCATAGAATACATATATATTCCCGTTGCTGTCTATCACTGGAAAAGAACCGGAAACATAGCTTGTTAAAGGATCTAGAGTAGTGTGAGCTATAGTTTTACTTCCGATTATTTCTGTGGGAGTTGGACCTGTTGTAAATTTAGAGAACCTGATTGTGGTTAATTCCTGTGAACCCCGTTGTAGAAAATCACTCCAAGTAACATAGAGAGCCTGTGAGCCAGTTTGATTTTTATCAATACCAACGGTTATCCATTCTTTATCTTGAAGCCTATTTGGCAGAGACTGCCCCCTACCTACTACAATAGGATTATTAAATTGTAATGTTCTATTTGTATTATTTACTTGGGCAGTGTTAACAATTATTACAGATTCACCTGATGATAGCGTTCCGAGATGTCCATAGTAGAAAATTCCCTTAGTATCTACTGCTATAACAGGATCTCCACCATTGTCTATAATATCTCCTCCTATAGGTACGGAGCCGCAATCACACCAGGTAACCCCACTATCGCTTGAAAATCCATATCCTGAAAAACCTGTGGGAGCATCATTGGAGTCATTAAATCCAAAAAGAATAAATTCGCCAAAGTAAGCTAAGCTTGTTTCACTTTGGGTTATATTTGGATACTCATTAGCATCTATGGAAGATGCGTTAACCTGTCTTTCACCAGGAGAACCTGGACCTGAGTTGCCATTTCCACAGTTAGGACAAACATCGCCTGTAGGAACTATGTCTTTCGTTATTTTGGGGATTAAAGCACCTTTTTTAAAAGCTAAAGAGGTTTCTGGTTCTAGTTTACTTAAAAGTTCAATGGCAAGTTTTTTTGGTATAATGTTATCTGGCAACTTAATTCACTCCTTTAAAACTATGTGCATCTGTTTATTAGCTAAAGCCCATCCGATGTAACATTTCTCTGGTTTTTAGATTACCAGTGGTGACCGGATAGGCAATGTATTAGTTCCTTATAAAGTTTGAGTTTAATACACAGAAGCTTAGGTATAATATATTGAAAACTCTTTTATCTTTCTAAGTAATTAGCAATAATTCTAACAGTAAGGGTGCGAGATGGAGGACAAGGGGCATCGTCAAATACAAAGCAGAATCTACCAGCATTTAGAGTTGATATGCAATTAGTACCTTCACCGGTAAATAATCTACAAACCTTCAAGGATAGTAGATTGCTGCCTTCGTAAACTAATACTGCTACAGCAACTCGTTTATTTGGGCAAACATTCCTTAATGTAACATTTACATCTAATAGTCTACCTGTGCAATCTAAGGTTACATTATTGAAGGTTTCTGTTTTTTCCAATTCGCATTTATCATATGTTATAGGTCTTTGTTCTGCAGAGCAACATGTGCAAGGTGCCTGAGTTGGTGCGGCAGTTGTTGGTATAGAGGTAGTTGGGGCTGTAGTTGTTGGTCTAGCAGTAGTAGGTCTGGAGGTCGTTGGTCTAGCAGTAGTCGGCCTAGCGGTGGTTGGGCAACAGCATTCTGCAGAGGTACTTATCTCCTCAAATCCTTCGTATAAAGGAGAATCGATATTTATTGTTTTACTATTTTCATCCATAACTACAATATCCTTTCTTCAATTTTTTAGTGATATACTAGGCAATAACATTTGCCTAATATATGATATGGGCAATAAATAATAATGTTCACAAGTTGTATAAGATTTACATTTTTATTTACACAACATTAAAAGCTTATATTTAACTTAGTACTGCTAATTTTAAAATTTAATATCAAATTTATTAAAAAAGTAGTTTTCATCAAATTTCCGTCTACTAAAATAATCTCTTCGTTGTCTTAACAAATCTTCATTCAGCATTACTCGTGCTAAGGCTTCAGGAAACCCTGGGGTATCCTTTACCATGTCAAAGGCCTTAATTAGGTTTTCGATACCAAAATGGGAAAAAGCCATGCATAAGAAGTTGTGCATGAAATCTATGTGTGTCACACCATAGTTGTTAGTTAGTTTAAATAAGTGAATTACTTCAACAGAGGAGTCAACAACAATTTTATAGCCAAAGAGCCATAGTTTTAATGAAATTTCCTCATCTTCTTTTCCCCAAACTTCAAAATGTCTTTCAAAGCCGCCAATATTATCAAAAGCAGTTTTACGTAGTCCGAAAGCACCACCGGGAGCCAGAGCAACTTCTTCACCGTCCCGATTAGGTTTACCTAGCCAAGTAACTTGGAGCTTTTCACGCCAAGTTTCTCCGTAGCCCACTCCACCACCTACGTTATCTTTAATTGCGGGAACTACAACATCAGCGTTGTTTTCTTCAAGAGTTTTTATAAGCTTGTCAAGCCAATAATCGGGAACTGTTACGTGGGCATCACAGAAAAAGATATATTTACCGAGAGCATTGTCTCCACCCAAATTTCGTGCTGCTGATGGACCTAAATTTTTTGATGTGAAGAGTCTTAGGTTTGGGTAAGCATTTCTATTATTGTTTATAAACTCACAGCATCCATCCGTTGAACCATCATCAACTACAATAATCTCAAAAGATAGCCGATTTTTTGAATTCATTATAGAATCTACTGTATTTTTTAAGTTCACTGATTCATCCCTGCAGGGGATTACTATAGAAGCATCATAAGTGTAGGTATCTTCAGTTCTATTTGTGAGTATATCTACTTTGTCTAAAACATTTGCATTACCAAGTTCATTATCATAAAATATTTCTGAACTCATAAAAATAAATTCCTCCAGTCATATTTATAAAATCTTAAATAAGACATATATATATATATATAGAAAGTAACATCTAATGCTATTTTCATAATTAGTTACTTATTCAGACTTATAGGTGATTAACTAAAGCTCAATGTTAAATTTATTAAAAAACCAGTCATCATCATATTTCCTACTGCAGAAATAATCCTTTCTTTGGTTCATTAAGTCTTGATTAATTAATGCTTTGGCAGCAGCTGTAGTAAAAAGTTTATTTTGACTTAAAGTAACTATAGCTTTAGAGAAGTTATTATCACTGAAATGAAAATAGCAAAGGCATAAATAATTGTACATAATGTCTGCATATGTGATTTTATAGGAATTGTTAACTTTAAAGAGATGACCAACTTCCACGGCTGAGTCCACCACAATTTTATAGCCGAACAACCATAGTTTTAGCGAAAGTTCTTGATCCTCGACACCATAAACTTGTAAATTAGTATTAAAACCTTGCACAGATTCGAATACGTCCCGTTTTATTCCAAAAGCACATCCAGGAGCTAGGGGTATTTCTGCAGTATCCTCTGAGGGCTTATCAAGCCAAGTAAAATTGAGTTTATTATTCCAAGTGCCACCATAACCTTTATAATCACTACCTATGGACTTTATTGCTGGAACTATAGCTTGAGCATTTAGGTCATTTAGTGTTTTTACAAGGGTGTCCAGCCAATTGTCAGGAACCTCAATATGAGCATCACAAAAAAATAAATATTTGCCTTTTGAATTTATAGCACCTATATTTTTGCACTTTGCAGCTCCTATGGTATCTGAATATATAACAGTGACATTTCCGTAAAGCTCTTCATTTTGTTTTAAAAAATCACAGCTTCCATCAATTGACCCATCATCAACTATAATTATCTCAAATGCAAGACTATTTTTCGATTCAACAATAGATTTTATTGTCCTTTCTAAGTTATCAACTTCATTTCTTAAGGCGATTATAATTGAAACATCAGGAGAGGCGGGAGCATTTTTAGATAAGTTACTTATGTTTTCTATCTGATAGTCTTCGTTAACTTTAACTGGAGTTGATTTTTTTTTATAATTTAGAGATAACTTGTTTAAGAACATTAGGTTATTTCCTCCAATCATAATAAACTTATATTGTGATTTAATAGAGTTGCTTACTAAAAGTCTGAGACTTTAGGCCCCAGACTTTCAAATATCGCATTAAATATAAAGATGTTTATCTTTCCAGGTAATTGGATACAGTTCTTACAGTAAAAGTACGAGGGCCAGGACAAGAATCATTTTCATCAAACACAAAACAGAATCTTCCAGAATTTAAGCTTGGTATGCAGTTAGGGCCATCACCAGTAAACAGTCTGCAAACTTTAAATGATAGAAGTCTATTCTGTGCGTCATAAACTAATACACCTACTGCAACCCATTTATTTGGACAAACATTTCTCAATGTAACGGTAACATCTAGGAACCTTCCAACACAATTTACTACAGTTTCAATATTTTCTTCTTCAACTAGTTCACATCTATCATAGTCAACTCTTCTTTCTGTTGAGAAACAACATGGACAAGGTGTTGGAGTTGGTGCAGTAGTGGTTGGAGCTGCAGTTGTAGGTGCCGCAGTAGTTGGTCTTGCAGTTGTAGGTGCTGTAGTAGTCGGTCTTGCAGTTGTTGGTCTTGGAGGCCAATCTGGAGAGAAATCCTCATCTGCAGCAAACTCCTCGTATAATGGTGAATTAACGTTTATTATTTTTTTACTTTCGTCCATTATATTCACTATCCTTTTCTTTAATATTATTAGGCATATGACTTTGCCTAGTATATAATATTAAAATCAGCTGTATTATGTTCAGCTTATAATCAAATTTTATAGAAAAATTCAAAGAGATGGTACAAAGGGTATAGTCATCAATAATAGATTTTGAAATTTAATTACTCGTTTAGCCTTCTCATTAGTTCGAAAATGGATATTATAATTACATCATTTATATTATACTTAATAAGGTTATTTTGCTTACTATGCCTATGGTGACTACGATGTTTGCGATGTCTATCATGTCTATGATGTCTGTGACCTTTAATAGGTTTATCAGTTGTATCACTTTCATCTTTTATAATCAGATTAGATTCATTTTGAATAATTTCCTCCTTGGAGCAATTTTTTAAAAACATATCTATGAGGTTGGTTAATACTGCTAAAATCAAATGAGAATTAGGTTTCATATTTATCCCCTCTTTTTTTCTTTTTTTCTTGTGGGAGAGATTTGCTACACTAAGGTCCTCTACTATTTCAGTGTTGTCTGTGGTTATAGTGTTATCATCTGTTGTAACAGAGTAACTTTTTTTATCTTCTTCACTTACACTGACATTAGAAGTTAGTTCAATTGAATTTGAAGAGTTTTCCTCATCCTTAGGGCATTCAGGTAAATCTATGAATATGTCTTCAATAGGTTGACATGGCAAAGCTAAAGAGGCACCATCATTAGATATAGGGCTATCACAGCAGTTGTAGCAGCCTTCATCAGATATACAATAATTAGCTGAAGAGATTAATGAATCTATGTAGCTGCAGTGGAAGGGGCTGCAACTTACTTGTGCATTTACATTTATTTTTTTCTCTACTTCACAGGAAGAAAAGGACACATCATAAGTATTGCAGTCTGGTAAATATGAACACATATTAATAGATACATCTATTTTTTTATATGTTTCACAGTTAAGTAAGTTAACTGACTTCTCATTATATTGACTTTGTTTATTGCAGTTTAGTGATTTATTTTCCATTTGAAATCTCCTTTATCAATCACTTAAAACAAAAGAACTTATAATTACAGTATATGAATATATATTGCATTAAGTTACTCACTAATATAATTTTTATAAGTATGCGATGTTATATTTATTCCCTTATATGGTAACAGAGCGCTGAAATTGGTATGGTGGTAGCTGCGTATAAAAATAAGAGCTATATCCCAAGATGAATTTCATGAATACTCTTGAAATCCATCTTGGTACAGCCCTACTAAGAATATATAGCTATATTACTTATATATTAACCCCTCTAGATTAGAATAAGCTCGTCTATGAGCATATATAATTTGATGAGGATTCATATTAATACCTCGCCATTCTCCATATATATAAATATCCTGTCTAGGAATCTTGTTTCTGCAGCAAAGAATGGAGTAAATACTTTGATCATGTCTGTGATTTGTATGATTGCCGAAAACAGCATCTTTAAACTTTGAGAATTTAAAGGCCTCATCTACATAGGAACTTTGATATTTTCCATTAACCTTATAGCCTTGCATTCCTGCCCAAATTTGAAGATATTGTTTTTCTTCTTCTGTAGCATTCATTATTTCAAAACATTTATCGTGGGTATAAACATAGTTTGGGTGGTAGTCACCTACAATGAGAATATCTTCCTGTTCAATAATATCATATAGGCATTTAATATTTTTTACGGTTACAGCACCGGAATCCATGTATAGTATTAGGTTACCATAGTTTCCGGCATCCTTAATAACATAAGGCTTCCAAGCAAATTGCTTTGGAGTTAAATATTCCTCAAAATAAGAATCGTCTAAATTAAATTCCATAACCTGGACCTTCTGCAAACTGTTAAGCTGCTCTTTTTCATCCTCAGTAAGACCTAAATTATATACAAGTATTTTATCAACATCATTAAAGCTTAGTCGATGAATACTAGCTATTAAGGTTAAACAAGCATTAAAATATGCTGAGTTACAGGCAGTGGCTAAAACATTCATTACTATATTTCACCTCTAATTATTTTATAAATAATGTTCAATGGATTCAGTTCATTCATTAATTTTTCTTTTTCTTTTTTTATAAAAGGGATTCTCTTTTCATATTCATTATTTTCAATGCTCCATTTTATAGTTTCAAGAGATTCATCTGGTTTTTTTAAATTGATTTTTATATAGGCTCTTGAATCAATAAACTCTTCAATATTTGGACATCCATCGTAAAAGCATAAGCATTCACAAAGTATAGGATCTATTATTTTCTCTGTAAAGTAATTTTTTTCATAAACATTCTCTGCATTAAAGTGGTACCTATATGAAATTAGACCATCTTCTTTATTAGGTAAATATCCTTTAAAGGATTTTAAAAAACCTAGATCTCCCTTGCCAAAGTGTTCATAAAATGGAAGCTTATCTAAATACTTAAGGAAATTAAATCTATCTACATGACCTTCTAAGTTATATATTCCAGATACTATCCCAGACATTACTTTATTTTTGGAGAAGTTACCATTTAGCAACTGCTGGTAGTTTAGTCCTATAAACCATTTGTCCACATTGTGATTATGCTCGGTATCGTAAACCTTAAAAAAAGCTTTGGAGTCTGGTTTATAAAAATTACCCCAGCACATTCTAGTAGATTCAGGTTCACATTGAAATACTATTGTTTTAGAGGGAGGAAAATTATTATGCTGTGGATGATTCATAATTACGAAAAAATCATAATCATCATCTAAAGTTATAAATAAATTTTTCCATGTATAGTCATTATTAGTAGTACACCTGTTAAAATGCTCCCTGATTTCATAATCAGAACACCAATTAGCATGGAATTTTATTTTTATCATTAATAAATAGACACCTCACTTAACAGTAAAGTAGAGCTAACATATTGCTACATTATAATTTATAATATACGGACAATAAGCCTATTAAGTGACAGTATTATACTTAACAAATGTAATTTATAGCCAACTGCCGGCCCAGTGGTGAACTGCATAAGCATTAGGAAACTTATTATTTTTTTTGTTTTTTTCGTCATATAGATAGGGGTAAAACAGTGCAGAATCAAAAATTTTAATATCATGTCTATCTACTAGTTTTTCAGTAGCATAGGCTTGACCTAACCTGTAGTTTATAGTCCTGCATTTCCTGAATTTTAGTGCCTTAGGAATACCATCTATTAAAGTTTTTATGATAGGATTTTTGGGGCTACACCCCATGATTGCTGTAGAGATCATATCATAACTTTCATAAGCGGCAAAAAAGTTTCTATCTGTTATTAAAGCTTCAATGTTTCTTAAACATTCAAAATCACAATCTATATATACCCCTCCGAAGTTATATAAAATTTCTAACTTGGCAATATCTGATTTTAAAACTGGATGAAATGCATTGTCAAAAGCCTTTTGATTTTGAAGCGGTATCATGTTTTTATCAGTCCAAAGCTTTATTCCCCAACTTGGATGCTTTCTACACCATGTCCTTCCGTAGTTTATAAAATCTATAGGCATAGGTTTGTCACCCAACCAGATACGGTGAAAGGTTCTAGGTATAAATAGATGAGACATGTTTTCATCTCCCATAGAATTTATAATCTCTAATATATGCTAAGTGCAGTTCAGGTGTGAATTAAATCTCATTACCTCCCTTTTATTGAACTAAGGTATTAAATAAATTATAATAAAAGATAGGTTTAATGTAATTTCTACCTGTAATATATCCTTTATGTTACAGGTAGAAGTTACGTAATAATTTAAAGCATTACTGACTTCAAGTAGTAAGACTTGGATTTGATAATGAACAAAATGGGGAGGAATTAAAATGGATTACAAAGAGGTATTGAAAAGCGCACGTGAAAATTTGAATGGAAGCTGTAGGGTTTGTCCAGTATGTAATGGAAAAGCTTGCTCAGGAGAAGTGCCAGGTATGGGAGGGAAAGGTACAGGAGATGCCTTTTTAGGTAATATAGAAGCATTAAATTCATATAAGTTAAATATGAGAGTTATACATGATGCCAAAGACCCAGATACTTCAATTGAGTTATTTGGAAAGAAGATGGAAGTTCCTGTTTTTGCAGCACCTGTTTCTGGAACAACCTTAAATATGGGTGGTAAGTTTACAGAAGAAGAATATATTTCTTGGGTGATAGGCGGATGTCTAGATGCAGGAATTTACCCAATGGTAGGAGATACTGCGGTAGACTCATTTTTAATTACAAACTTAGAACAATTAAAGCAATTTAACGGAGAAGGAATTGCTATAATAAAGCCTTGGGAAAATAGCAATGTTATTAAAAAAATAAAGCTTGCTGAAGAAGCAGGTGCTTTTGCTGTTGGAATGGATATCGATGCAGCAGGACTTATAACTTTAGCACTTCATGGAAAGCCAGTTGGACCTAAGACTGTAGAAGCTATAAAAGAAATAGTAGAGAGTACAAAGCTACCATTTATATTGAAGGGTATAATGACTGCTGATGAAGCAGAATTAGCGGTAAAAGCTGGTGTTGATGCTATAGTAGTTTCAAATCACGGCGGAAGAGTACTTGACCAAACTCCAGGGGTAGCAGACGTACTTCCTGAGATTGCAGAAGCAGTTAAAGGAAAAGTTACTATACTTGCTGATGGTGGAGTTAGAAACGGAGTAGATGTACTAAAAATGTTAGCATTAGGTGCTGATGCTGTATTGATTGGAAGACCTTTCGTAACCGCTTCCTTTGGAGGACAAAGAGAAGGTGTTAAGGTTTATATGGAAAACTTAAAGAGTGAATTAAAATCAGCTATGGTACTTACTGGATGTAAAAACGTGAAGGAAATTACAGATAGAATTATTTACTAAATCTAATATCAAATAAAGTTTAAAGGCTCCAATTTTTTATGTTTTTTACAAGACTATAAAAATTGAGGGCCTTTAAATTTTAAATAAAATATAAGATAACATAAAGTTTCGTTGTAACTAAATAAAGCTCCTATAAATAGAATATAGCAAAATAAGCTATGATTATAAAAATTATATATAATTTAATAATCAATAAGTTATGTTGAAGCAATGGAAAAGATAAATAGGAGATAGGTGATTTTATGAGTAATATTATAGATGGACAGATTACTAAGTCTATTGAAATGTCGGACATTAAATTTCCCATATCATATAGACCGGATACAACAGATACTATATTATTAAATAGTATTTTTTAAAATAACCAATATAAAATTCCTTTTGAAATAAACCCTAAGTTTATCATTGATGGAGGTGGCAATGTAGGATTTACTGCAGTATATTTTGCTAACAAGTATCCTGAGGCTACTATAATTTCTATTGAACCAGAAAGCTCAAATTATAAGATATTAAAACACAATACTAGTTTTTATAAAAATATAAAGACCCTTCAATCAGCACTATGGAATGATGATGCTGGAGTAAAAGTAATAGATATCGGGCATAGGGAATGGGGGTTTATTGTTGAACCATGTGTAAAAGAGGTAGAAGACACCATTAGAGCAATAACAATTAGTAGCATACTAAAGAATTCAGGTTTCAATGAAATTGATATTTTAAAATTAGATATTGAAGGTTCTGAAAGAGAAGTATTTTCTTCAAATTATGATCAATGGCTTTCTAAAGTTAAAATTTTGATTATTGAGATTCATGATGATATGAAAATAGGAAGTAAAGAAAATGTCTTTAACGCAATTTCACAGTATAACTTTGAGATGTCAAGTCTAGGAGAAAACTTGATCTTCATAAGAAAATAAGTTATTAGTGGATAAAAAGTAAGATGACATTTTATGTAGAAACAATTAAGGAGGTGTAACTCTGATTATACCTCTTTTTCTTAGTCACTATTGGATATACCGATACTGCTTTAAAACTAATGCTTTTCCAATAATATGAATAGATGATATAATTATAAAGGGTTAAAAGGATTACAATATAAAAGGAGGAGATGTTTTATGATAAAAAAGCTTGATGAATTATTAAATTTAGCAAGAGAAAAGGGGAAAAAGACTTTATCAGTAGCTGTTGCTCAGGATAAAGAGGTTTTAACGGCTGTTACAGAGGCTGTTAAGCTAGGTATAGTAGATGCAATTTTAGTTGGCGATGAGGAAAAAATAAAGAAAATAGCAGAAGAAGATAATCTACATATGGATAACATAAAGATAGTAGATGAGAAGAATATATTAAAGGCTGCAGCAAAGGCTGTGGAGTTTGTTTCAAATGGACAGGCTCATTTTATTATGAAAGGTATGCTGGGAACTGCTGATTTGTTAAGAGCAGTTTTAAATAAGGAAGCAGGACTAAGAGGCAGCGGATTATTATCTCATGTTATGGTTTATGACGTACCTGCTTATCACAAGCTTATATTATTAACAGATGGAGGTATGGTGCCATACCCTACATTGGAAGACAAGATAGGTATAGTAAATAATGCTGTAAAGGTAGCACATAAGTTGGAGATAGAAATGCCTAAGGTAGCACCAATTTGTGCTGTAGAGGTAGTAAATCCTTCAATGCAGGCTACTATGGACGCTTCAGTACTTAGCCAAATGAATAAAAGAGGACAGATAAAGGGATGTATTATTGATGGACCACTAGGTTTAGATAATGCCATATCCAAACTAGCTGCAGAGCATAAGGGAATTGTTAGTGATGTTGCAGGTGATGCAGATGTTCTTTTAGTTCCTAATATAGAATCTGGTAACTTCCTCGGAAAATCAATGACCTATTTTGCAAATTCAGAGAGTGCAGGAGTTATTATGGGAGCTAAGTGTCCTGTAGTTCTTGTATCAAGAGCTGATTCTGCTAAGTCAAAGCTTTATTCAATAGCACTAGGTTCAGTGATATCTTAGTTTATCAGTAAGAAAAATTTATAATAAAGGTCAGTTAGACTTTAATACTAAATTTTAATCATAAGCAAAAGAGAGGTACTTTAGCACATTACTAAAATACCTCTCTTTCAGTTTTCAGCTATTAAAGCTTGATGAAAGTCTATTTGCATATAGGCTTTACCTTACGACCTTAATATTTTCTACTTCTGGGTCTTCAGTTCCTTGAACATATAATCCAGTATCTTTAAGTTTTTGAACATAATCTACAATTTCTTGTGTAATCTCTTCCCCAGGGCATAATACTGGTATTCCAGGTGGATATGCCATTAGGAATTCTGCACTTACTTCACCAATACTGTCTTTTAAAGCTACACGAGTTTTAGTGCTGTTAAAAGCTTCTCTTGGTAACTTTAATAGTTTTGGTATAGCAGGCATATCTATGAAATCAGATTTCTTGTTATCATTTCCATAGTATTCTTCACTTATTTCCTTTAAAGCAACTAATAATGCATCTATACTTTCTTTAGTATCACCAAAGGAACCAACAGCTAAAACGTTATATAAATCTGATAACTCCATTTGTATATGATACTTACTTGATAATATCATATCTAAATCATAACCTGTTATACCAAGGTCTCTGCAGGTTATTGTTATTTTAGTTGGGTCTAGAGCATAAACCCCTTCGTTTCCAAGAATTTCTTCACCGAAGCAATAGAATCCTGGGATTTTATTTATTTCACTTCTAGCATAATTTGCAAGCTCAATAGTTTTATCTAAAAGCTCTTCTCCGTTAAGAGCAATTTGTCTTCTTGCACAGTCTAAAGAAGCCATTAATATATATGAAGGAGATGTTGTTTGTAAAAGAGATAAAATTTGCTGAACTCTATTTATATCAACACGTTCTGAGCGAACCTGTAATAGTGAGCATTGAGTTAAAGCTCCAATTATCTTGTGAGTGCTTTGAGCACAAATATCAGCTCCAGCTTCCATTGCTGATATTGGCAATTTATCATTAAAACCAAGGTGTGGTCCATGAGCCTCATCCACAATTAAAGGAATATCGTAGCTGTGAACTATGTCTGCTATTTTCTTTAAATCAGTAGCCACTCCATAATAAGTAGGATTTATAACTAAAACTGCTTTTGCGTCAGGATTTTCCTTTAGAGTTCTTTCTACAGTTTCAGGAGTAACTCCATGAGCTATACCTACGTTTTTATCAAGGGCTGGTTGCATGTAAACTGGTATTGCACCACTTAAAATAATTCCAGCAGTAACAGATTTGTGTACATTTCTTGGAATTATTATTTTATCCCCAGCAGATACCACGGACATAATCATTGCCTGTATGGCACCTGAAGTACCATGAATTGAGAAGAAAGCAGCATCAGAACCATAAGCGTCAGCAGCTAACTTTTGGGCTTTTTTTATTGGCCCTGTAGGATGATGAAGACTATCAACTAATTTAAAAACAGTAACATCAATTTTAAATGGATTTTGACCAATAAAGTTTTTAAATTCCTCATCTATACCTATTCCTTTTTTGTGACCAGGAACGTGGAAAGGAATCGTTTCTCTATTTACATACTCCATTAATGCGTCAAATAAAGGAGTTTCATTTTGATCTAATTTATACACCTTGATAGAGCACCTTCTTTCATGAAAATATACCCTTTAAACACCGATGGTTAAAGGGTTGGCCTAGGTTTTCTCTTAAACCAATATAATTATATGTTAATTGTATAGTAAATGCAACAATATGAATTGATTTTATAAAATAAATATTTTATACCCAGAGTTATGAATAATATGACAGACTTTGTAAATAATGAATAATGTGAAAAAACATAAGGTTGGGAGGAATATAACATGGAAAATCTTATATTACATAAAAGGGAAAAGAAAACCCTACACGATGCTAAAAAAGGAAGAAGATCAGGTATCATACCTGGAGTTATCTATGGAAAACATATGAACAACATAATGTTTGAAATTGGTGAGCTAGAGTTAAGTAAGGAAATTGCAAAGAATGGAGAACATGCAGTATTAAATGTTGACGTAGATGGGGAAACTCATAGAACTTTAATTAAAGAGATACAAAGAGATCCAGTACATAATAAGATAATTCATTTAGACTTAGAAGAATTAAAAGAAAATGAGACAGTAGTTACAGAAATACCAATTTTATTTAGTGGTGAAGAATTAATAATGAAAAAGGGTGGAGCTGTTCAGAAGGAGAAGAGCAGCGTCAAAGCAGTATGTAAAAGTGACAATATACCTAAATGTATTAATGTAGGTCTTGCTTCTTTAAATGTAGGAGATGCATATAGATTAGCAGATGTAGAAATGGCACAGGATATCACTTTTATGGAAGGATTAGATACAATTATTGCTACTATAACAGTGAATAAAAAACCATCAGATATACCTGAAGAAAATTCTTAATATAATTAATATATTTCTAAGCTATGGGAATAATTTTAATGATTATTCTCATAGCTTTTTATATGTTTGAAAATATAATATAATTATATTATAATTGTTTTTATTTTACAGATTAAGTATAATAGTAAATATTGGATATTACTGATTGGGAGGTTGGACATGTATTATAAGGAAAGATATTATTCATGGCTAGATTCGGAGCTTGTTGATGATAAGGCAAAAGAGGAACTAAGAAACTTAGAAGACGAAAAAGAAATAGAAGATAGATTTTATAAAGACCTAGAGTTTGGAACTGGTGGCCTTAGAGGGGTCATAGGTATAGGAACTAATAGGATGAATATATATACTGTTGGTAAGGCTACTCAGGGATTAGGAGAATATTTACTGAATAAGTATAACCAAGAGGTTTCTGTAGCTATAGCCTATGATTCTAGAATAATGTCAAAGGAATTCGCAGAAGCAGCTGCCTGCAACCTATGTGCCAATAATATAAAAGTATATCTGTTTGAGGATTTAAGACCAACACCTATGCTTTCATATACAGTAAGACATTTAAACTGTAAGGCTGGTATTGTAATAACTGCTTCTCATAACCCAAAGCAATACAATGGGTATAAGGTGTACGGAGAAGACGGTGGACAGGTTACTGATAAGTCTGCAAAGGAGATTTTATCCTATATAAAAAATATATTAGATTTTTCAGAGATTAAAACTATGAATATAGAGGAAGCTAAAGAAAGCGGTCTTCTTAACATAATAGGAGAGGAAATAGATAAAGCTTATATAGAAAAGGTAAAGGACTTAACTATAAGAAAGGACCTAGTAAATAACCGTGCTGAGGACTTAAAAATAATATATACACCGATCCATGGAACCGGAAATATGCCAATAAGAAGAGTTCTTAAGGAGTTGGGATATAAAAACCTAAGTATAGTTAAAGAACAGGAACAGCCAGATGGAACTTTTCCTACAGCTGATTACCCTAATCCAGAAGAGCCAAAGGTATTTAACATAGCTTTAGATATGGCAAAGGAGATTCAACCGGACATAATATTTGGAACAGACCCTGACTGTGATAGAATAGGAATAGTAGTAAAAGACAGTTCTGGAGAGTACAGGGTGCTTACAGGAAATCAAACAGGGGCTCTTTTAACTCACTACATACTATCCTCTTTAAAGGAATTAAATCAATTACCTGAAAGTGGTGTAGTGGTTAAAACAATAGTTACTTCTGAAATAGCAGCAGATATTTCCAGAGAATATGGTGTTGAATTAATAGACGTTTTAACAGGTTTTAAATATATAGGAGAGAAAATAAAAGAGTTTGAAGAAGATAATAGAAAGTACTTATTTGGTTTTGAGGAAAGCTATGGATATCTTGCTGGTGACTTTGTTAGAGATAAGGATGCAGTTATTGCAGCAACCTTAATATGCGAAATGACTCTTTATTATAAAAATAAAGGTATGAGCCTATATGAAGCTTTAATGGGCCTCTATGAAAAATATGGATTTTATAAGGAAAAATTATTTTCACTAGAATTAAAAGGAAAAGAGGGTCAAGAAAAGATAGAAAAGGCTCTTGAGTTTTTAAGACATTCTATGAGTCATACCATCGGAGGCGTTAAAATCGTTAAAAAAGCAGACTATAAGCTAAGTATAGAGAAGGATTTAGTAGATATAAAGGAAAGCAAGATTGACCTACCTAAGTCAAATGTACTTAAATTTACTTTAGAAGATAACTCCTGGTTTGTTATCAGACCTTCTGGTACCGAGCCAAAGATGAAGATTTACCTATCAGTTATCGGAGAAAACTTGGAAAATGCAGAGAATAAGATGAAGTCATTTGAGCAGGATGTTAAAAATATTATAGATAAAGCTTGCAACTGCTAAGGATATTTTAAATCTAATTTAAATATAGGTATGTCTAGGTGATTACTTTGTATTGCATAGATATACCTATTACAAAATCAGGTCTATTTAGAAGCATAGCATAACATACTTGATTCAGGGAACCAGGGAAAAAGAAATAGAGGTACCTGTTTTTTGTTTGTCTTTATAATATTTGCTTATGTTTATAGTTTATAGTAAAATTCATAGTATTGGAAAAATGAAAATATAAAGTGGGTGTTCAATTTATGGATGTTAAATCACGTTTTGCAGATAAGCTAAATGAAATACTATTTTTAGAGGTAAAGAAAGAAAAGATTAAAAGAATATTTAATACGGAAATCCTAGAGGATATTTACTTACCAGTAAAGTCATCTAATATAGTGGATAACGTTAAATCACAAAAGGATATGGATCAAATACCACTAAGCTTTTTTATTGAAGGAATGGTCTATGTATTAGGAGCAGATGAAAATTTCAGATTTAATAATGAGTATAAGACAATGCTTCTTAATATAAAGGATGCAATTCTGTTCACTAAAAGTAAAATTGCGTTAAATGTAAAAGAAAAGAAATATGAAGATGCATATATTTTGCTTAAAGGACTACTAAATATAGATGACAGCGTAGAAGTCTACGATAAAATAATAATAATGGCTGAAGAGTTACGAAACAAGGATAAATCTTATAAAGAAGAGGAACTGGAAATTATAGAAAAGGCTAAGGTAAAGGAAGGATATCCATTACCATATTTTTATGAAGCAATTATAAGAAGAGAAGAGGGAGACTTTCAGAAGGCACTATTTTGCATAAACAACTATATTGCAAAGGGCGGCGAACAAACCGTTGAAGTTACTGAATTAAAGGAATCCTTAAAGCTGGTAATAGACTACGAAATGGGTAAGGAAATCTTATTTGAGCAGCCAAAGGAAGCCTTGAAATTGTTACTTCCATTACTTCAGGACTTTGGAAATGATGCCACTTTGTATTACTATATAGCAGTGGCCTATAGAATATTAGAGAATTTTGAAAAGGCTATATACTATCTAAATGAGGCACTAAGTATAGACAGCAATATTGTAGAAGTGGTAAATGAACTAGGTATAAACTACGCTTCTTTAGGAAATTTTGAAAATGCAATAGCATATCTTAGAAAGGCCTTTGAGGTTACTAAGTCTGTTGAAATATGTACTAATCTTATTATGTGCTATTTAAACAGTGGAGACGTTGAAAGTGCTAGAAAACACTTAGATATTGCAAAGAAGCTTGATCCTAAGGATGAAATAGTAGTTCAATTGGAAGGCATGATGGGGTAGTAAATAGATTTTTGTTTTTAGGGTAGTGAAAGGGGAGTTTTGTTATGAGAGTAAAAAAGGCTATAATACCAGCAGCGGGATTAGGCACTAGATTCTTACCAGCCACTAAGGCTCAACCGAAGGAAATGCTTCCCATAGTTGATAAGCCTACAATACAGTATATTATAGAAGAGGCTGTCGCTTCAGGCATAGAACAGATATTAATCATAACAGGAAGAAACAAAAGAGCTATAGAAGATCATTTTGATAAATCTGTTGAGCTTGAAAATGAACTAGAGAGTCATGGAAAAGAAGAATTGCTAACTTTAGTTAGAGGCATATCAAATATGGCAGATATATATTATATAAGACAAAAGGAACCAAGGGGGCTTGGACACGCCATAGCTTGCGCTAGAACCTTTGTTGGCAATGAGCCCTTTGCAGTAATGCTTGGAGATGATGTAGTTGATAGTAAGGTTCCCTGTTTAAAACAATTAATAGATTGTTTTAACGAATACAAAACTTCTATTATAGGAGTTCAAGAAGTACCGGATGATCAGGTGTATAAATACGGAATAGTCAAAGGAATGCATATAGAGGACAGAGTGTATAAGGTAAAGGACTTAATTGAAAAACCAAAAGTAGAAGAAGCACCTTCAAATATTGCTATTTTGGGAAGATATATAATTACTCCATCTATATTTGAAATACTAGAAAATACTGTTCCAGGAAAGGGCGGAGAAATTCAGCTTACAGATGCATTAAAAAGATTAATAAACAGCGAAGCAATGTATGCTTATAACTTTGAAGGAAGAAGATACGACGTTGGAGATAAATTAGGGTTTCTTCAGGCTACCGTTGAATATGCTTTAAAGAAAGAGGAAATCAGAAAGCCTTTTATGGAATATCTTATAACTTTGAAGGATACAGAACTGTTTAAAGAAGTTCATAGTAAAGTCTCATCACAGAAAGATATATAATAATATAAATTGCTGGGGCGGTGTACTACTACTGCCCCTTTAAATTTAAAAAAAATATTGAATAATTTTTTCTATGATGTACAATAGAAAAGAGAGTTTTTAATAAAACTTTTATAATAATCTTTGAGGAAGTGTTAACGTGCAAAAAGGTAAAAAGCTCATAGCATACGATATAATTTTCCTTATAGTGTCGCTATATTTTTCTTTATTGCTAAGATTTGATTTTAATATACCACAGGAATACATGGTATTTTTAAAGTTATCCATTATTCCTGTGGTAGTTATAACTTTAGTAGCTAATAGATTCTTTAACCTATATAATAGTATATGGAAGTACGCATCTGTAGAAGAATTAATTTCTATTATATATTCTCTATCCTTATCTAATGTTATTTTTATAATTTACAGCTATGTTGTAAACTATAAGTTCTTAGAGAATAGATACTTTAGATTTCCTTTCTCAGTGCATATAATCTTCTGGATTCTATCCGTTGTTGCCTTAGGGGGAACAAGATTTATATACAGAGTAATTGAGCATAATATGGGAGAAAAGACATCTAAAAATGAGGAAAAAAATCTTCTTATAATTGGTGCAGGAGACGCATCAGCTCTTCTCATAAAGGAAATTAGAAGAAATAAAGAAATGAACTATAACATAGTCGGCCTTATAGATGATGATGATGCTAAAAAGGGAAAGCTGATAAATGGTATAGAAGTTATAGGTGGAAGAGACAGAATAATTAGTACTAGTAAAGAAAAAAATGTAGAAGAAATAATACTGGCTATTCCTTCAGCAGATTTAGAGACTAAAAGGGAAATTGTAAACATATGTAAGCAAACTCAGTGTAAGCTTAAAACTCTTCCTGCTATAGATGAAATAATTGATGGAAGAATAAATATAGGTAAGCTTAGGGAAGTAAATATTGAAGACTTACTTGGAAGAGAAGAGGTAAAGCTTAATAACGAGAATATTAATAAATATATAAAGGATAAAGTAATACTTGTAACTGGCGGCGGTGGATCTATTGGATCTGAGCTGTGCAGACAAATAGCTAAGTTTAGTCCGAAAAAACTGGTTATATTAGACATATATGAGAACAATGTATATGATGTACAAATGGAGCTAAATAGAAATTATCCTGAACTAGAAAAGGAAATAATCATAGCTTCAATTAGAGATAACAAGCGTATTCGAGAAATATTTGATACTTACAAACCGGATGTAGTTTTCCACGCAGCTGCTCATAAGCATGTTCCTTTAATGGAAGGAAACCCAGCAGAGGCAATCAAGAACAATATTATTGGAACTTATAATGTGCTGAAATGTGCTGATGAATTTAAAGTTAAAAAATTTGTCCAAATAAGTACAGACAAAGCAGTTAATCCAACTAATATAATGGGAGCAACTAAGAGGTTCTGCGAGATTATGGTTCAAGCCTTTGATAAATCAAGCAGTACTGAGTATGTAGCAGTTAGATTTGGAAATGTTTTAGGAAGTAATGGTTCAGTTATTCCTTTATTTAAGAAACAGATTTCTCATGGAGGACCTGTTACTGTTACCCATCCAGAAATAAATAGATTCTTTATGACTATACCAGAAGCAGCTCAATTAGTTATTCAGGCTGGAGCCATAGCCCGTGGAGGAGAAATATTTGTACTAGATATGGGCAAACCTGTTAAAATAGTGGATTTAGCTAGAGATCTAATAACTTTATCTGGTTACAAGCCAGATGTAGATATAAAGATAGAGTATACAGGATTAAGACCAGGGGAAAAACTATATGAAGAGCTTTTAATGGATGAAATAGCATTAACATCTACAGAACATAATAAAATATTTGTTGAAAAACCTAATAACATAGAGATGGACTTTGTGGAAAAATCTATAGAAGAATTTAGCAAAGTATCATCTATGGATAAAGAGGATATATTCAAGCTTGTAGAAAAGAAAGTTCCTACTTATAAAAGAAAAAAGAATAACTAAAAGTCATACGGGAGACGTAATAGTCAATAACTATTACCAACTTCTAAGGAATACAGGAGGGAAAAAATGTCACAGTTAAAAGATGAATTAATGAAAAAACTAGAAAATAAAACAGCTAAACTTGGTGTTGTTGGATTAGGATATGTAGGACTTCCCCTTGCAGTTGAAAAAGCTAAAGCGGGATATGAAGTAATTGGCTTTGATGTTCAAGAGCAAAAAGTCCAAATGGTAAATGAAGGACATAACTATATAGGTGATGTAGTTGATGAAGACCTAAAAGGGCTTGTAGAGTCAGGTAAGTTAAGAGCAACTACAGATTTCAGCTTTGTTAAGGATGTAGATACAGTATGTATCTGTGTGCCTACTCCACTTGATTTATACAAACAGCCAGATATATCCTATGTTGTAAATTCAACAAAAAGCGTGGCAAAGTATCTTCATAGAGGAATGCTTATAGTTCTTGAAAGTACTACTTATCCAGGAACAACAGAAGAAGTATTAAAACCAATACTTGAGGAAAGTGGGTTAAAGTGTGGAGAAGATTTCTTCCTAGCTTTCTCACCAGAAAGAGTTGACCCAGGTAATAAAGAATTCAAGACTAAAAATACTCCTAAGGTAGTTGGAGGATGTACTGCTGAATGTACAGAAGTAGCAGCTACTCTTTATAGAAATATACTTGAGGGAGAAATCTACACAGTTTCTTCGCCAGCAGTAGCAGAAATGGAAAAAATACTTGAAAATACTTTTAGAAATATAAATATAGGTCTAGCTAATGAAATGGCTATATTATGTAAAAGAATGGGCATAGATGTTTGGGAAGTAATAGATGCTGCTAAGACTAAACCTTATGGATTTATGGCATTCTACCCAGGTCCAGGACTAGGTGGACACTGTATACCACTTGATCCATTCTATTTAGCATGGAAGGCAAGAGAATACGACTACCATACAAGATTAATAGAGATTTCCGGGGAAATAAACGACATTATGCCTGAATTTGTAGTTGATAACGCTATGAAGCTTTTAAATGAACACAAGAAAGCAATGAATGGAGCGAAGGTTCTTCTTCTAGGAGTTGCTTATAAAAAGGATATAGATGATCCAAGAGAATCTCCAACTTTAAAAGTTATGGAGCATTTAGAGAAAAATGGAGCAGATATGATAATTAACGATCCTTATATACCAGAATTCAAACATGCTGGTAAAAAGTATTATACAGTAGATTGGAAGGAAGTAATAGATGAATCTGATATAGTTATCATTACTACTGACCATAGCTGCTATGATTATGAGGAGATTGTATCTAGAGCTAAAATAGTTTACGATACAAGAAATGCTACTAAAGATGTTAAAAATAATAGAGAAAAGATTTTCAAACTATAATGTATAGTTTAGACTTCTAAAATTAAATTAAGAAATATAAATAATTGACAATGGACAATTGACAATGGACAATGAAGGTTGATGTTTCTTCCACTGTTAATTGTCCATTATTAATTTACAGATTAGTAAAGTATATAGAGTTATAACTTGAAAATAGAGGGGTGTTTTTATGAAAAAGTTGAAATTTGCCATTATTGGATGCGGAAGAATATCATACAAACATGTAGAAGCATTAGTTGCTAATAGAGAGGAAGCTGTCTTGGTAGCTACTTGTGATATAGCACAGGAGAAGGCTGAGGAAAAGAAGAAGGAATATCTTTCAAAATTAGATGAAAGTATAGAAGTAGGGGTATATGTAGACTATAAGGACATGCTTAGCAAAGAAGATATAGATGTTGCAGTTATAGCTACTGAAAGCGGATACCATCCAGAAATAGCTATCTATTGTATGAATGAAAAGAAGCATGTTATAGTTGAAAAGCCAATGGCACTATCTATAGAAGATGCGGATAAAATGATAGAATGTGCAAAAAGTAATAATGTGAAGTTATGTGTAAGTCATCAGAATAGATTTAATGCACCAATACAACAGCTTAGAACTGCAGTAGAAGAAGATAGATTTGGAAGACTTGTTAACGGAACAGCAAGAATACTTTGGAATAGAAATATGGGATACTATACTCAAGCACCATGGAGAGGAACCTGGGAGCTTGATGGAGGTACCCTAATGAATCAATGTATACATAATATAGATTTACTTCAATGGATGATGGGTGGAGAAATAGACACAGTATATGCACAGTGTGATACCTTCTTGAGAGATATTGAAGCAGAAGACTTTGGAGCTATAATTATACGCTTCAAGAACGGAGCTATAGGAATAATTGAAGGAAGTGCCTGCGTATATCCAAAGAATTTAGAAGAAACCCTAAGCATATTTGGAGAAACTGGAACAGTATCTATAGGAGGGCTAGCAGTAAATAAAATAGAAACTTGGAGATTTGCAGACAATAAGGATAACGAAGATGAAATATTAAAAGCTCAAGAAGGAGATCCAGATACAGTTTACGGCTTCGGTCATATTCCACTATTTAAAGATATGATAGATGCTATAAATGATAATAGAGAGCCTTTAATAAATGGAGAAGAAGGAAAGAAAGGTATGTCTATAATTCTTGCTGCTTATAAATCAAGATTAACTGGAATGCCTGTAAAGTTTCCAATGGAAAGCTTCTCAACTATGGAAATGGTAGGAATAGATAAGATAAATAAATAATTGAAAACGTAGGAGATGAATATATGGAACAACAGTATATATCAGAAAAGGCAACCATCGGAAGCAATGTAACCTTTGGAAGGTTTGTAGTTGTAGAAGAGGATGTTGTTATAGGAGATAACTGCTTAATAGGCCATAATGTAGTTATACATAAAGGAACAAAAATAGGAAATAACGTTAGAATAGATGATAACTCTGTAGTTGGAAAACAACCTATGAGATCTGTTAACAGTATATTCAAAGATGAAAAGGAATTTCCACCAGCAGTAATATCTGAAGGTTGTTTAATTGGAGCAGGAGTTATTGTTTACTGTGGATGTGAAATAGGAGAAAAAACCTTAGTTGCAGATTTAGCTACAATAAGAGAAAATGTTACAATAGGAAGCAAGACTATCATAGGCAGAGGCGTTGCCGTTGAAAACTTCTGTAAGGTAGGTTCAAATTGCAAATTAGAAACAAATGTATATCTAACTGCTTATTCTGAAGTTGAAGACAATGTTTTTATAGCGCCAGGAGTGGTAACTTCAAATGATAATTTTGCAGCTCGTTCAAAGGAAAGATATAACCACTTTAAAGGTGTTACAATTAAAAAAGGTGGTAGAGTAGGAGCACAGGCTACAATACTTCCAGGTAAAATAGTAAACGAGGATGGATTTGTAGCAGCAGGAAGTGTAGTTACAAAGGATGTAGAAAAAGAAGTTATAGTTGCCGGAAATCCAGCAAAAGAATTAAAAAAGGTTCCTGAGGATCAGCTTCTTAGAAACCAATAGATGTATAGTTAAAAGTAAGGAGTTAAGAGTGAGTAGTTAGGACAGTTTTTCCTCTGGGAAAACTAAAGCAGAGGTTAATTTTTATACACTTGTATAAAAACATAAACAACTCTTAACTCCTAACTTTTTTAAGGGGTGAATTAAATGGCTAAAATATGTTTTTTAGCAGATGCTGATAGCATTCACACTAGAAAATGGGTGGATTATTTTTCAAGCTTTAATAATGAAATTTATCTAATATCTATGAGAGCTACCAAGTATAGCTATAAAGATAATGTTAGAGTTATTGTTGTAGAACCGCCATTTAAGAACAAGCTATCATACTTCTTTATTTTAAAAGAGATAAAAAAACTAGTACAGGAAATAAAACCTGATATTTTACATAGTCACTATGCTACCAGTTATGGATTATATGGAAGGATCAGTGGGTATCATCCATTCATCATTTCTGTATGGGGCAGTGACGTATATGAATTTCCAAAGGGGAGTACTTTGAAATCCAAGCTTTTAAGATATATTTTAAAGGGTACAGATGCAGTTTGTTCCACAAGTAAGGATATGGCAAGGGAAACAAAAAAATATTATGACCATAAGGAAATAACTATAACTCCCTTTGGCGTAGATGTAGATAGATTCAATATTAAGACTCCAGTTTTGTCAAAGGATTACATAACCATAGGAGTAGTAAAGAACTTACATAAAATATATGGAATTGAGTACTTAGTAAAGGCTTTTAGTAGCTTGTTAAAGGAAACAGAAAAAGATATTAGGTTAATGATAGTTGGAGATGGAAGCGAAAGAGAAAACTTAGAAAAACTATGCAGTGAGCTTGATATAGTTTCCAAGGTTAACTTTACAGGGAATATAGATAACAGCAGTGTACCAGAGTACATAAATAAGATGGATATAGTTTGCCTGCCATCTTTAAGTGAAAGCTTTGGAGTTGCTGCAGTTGAGGCTTGTGCCTGTGGAAGACCAGTTGTATCTACTAATGTAGGTGGCTTAAAGGAAATAGTAATTGATGATTATAATGGGTATTCTGTTGATCCCGAAAATAGTGATTTAATTAAAGATAAATTACAAACACTAATAGAAGATGAAGATAAAATTAGAAAGTTTTCAGTAAATGCTAGAAAAGTAGCAGAAGAAAATTATAACTGGACTGAAAATGCAGCAATAATGAAAAATTTATACGAAAAAATTATGCAATTAGGGGGACCGATGGATGTATGAACTAAGTAAGAAAAGTAGTATTTATCTGTTGATAGTTTTTATTTTTCTTTTAATTTCATCAGTAATAAATAAAAACTTTATAATAAATGGATTATTTTTATTAAGTGTTATTGCAGCTTGTGGGTTAACAAAATCACGCAGCTTATATGAGAATGTATACTATACCTTATTGGTATCCGGTATTTTTGAATATGCATCCTATTTTCCTAGACAGGAAAAATTATATTATTTTCATATAGTTTTAGTTTTAGCAGCTATTCTCACTGTTTTTAATCTACTATCAAATAGGTATGAGTTAAAAAAAGTGAATAAAAAGCTTTTAGGTTTTTATGTAATTTGGTTTCTTTATATATGCCTAAGTTTTATTTGGTCAAAAAATAAAGGATTAAATATAAAATATATAATAATATATGCAATGATGTTTACCTTTATTTTTATTTTGGTTACCTTTAACAATTCAAAAGAGAGATTTTATAATACATTAAAGGTAGTAGGCTTTGTATTCTTACTTACTGTTATAATAGGAATGATAGAAGCAATAACAGGAACTCAGTTACCTGTAAAACATTACTATGATAGTATTTTATATAAACTTACATTGAAGGAGCTTATAGTTTTAAAGAGCAGACCGGTAGTGTTCTTCTTTAATGCAAATAACTATGCTACCTTCTTAAGTATTGGAATTCCTTTTGTACTATACCTCTTTTATGCTGCAAGATCTTCAGCAGGAAAAATATTTTATGGATTAGCTTCATTACTTACTTTCACTGCTTTAGTACTTACAAATTCAAGAGCAAATATCTTATCAATAACTTTAATAATGATAGTGTATACCTTAGCTTTAATAAAGGAAGGCAAGCTAAAAGGCTTGGCCTATGCTTTAATTATTGCCATAGCCTTCACAGGTGTATATAAGTATAGTTACAAGATGGTTAAGCATGGTGTAGAGTATGAGCAAAAGATGATAGAAAAGATGGGCAGTATGACAAAGATAGGTAAAGCTGAGATAGGCGAAGAAGGCTCTGAAAATGTAAGAGCAACTATTATCTATGACGTTGTCAATGGGGTAATAAAAGAGAAGAAGCTTCTGGGCTTCGGAGCAGGTAATACTGTGCAGCATCTTATGGATATGGATAACACCCATGGAATCTACAGTCCACATGGACTTGCTGTAGAAGTATTAGGAGACTTTGGATTATTTTTGGTGATTTACGGATTATTTTATTTATATCTACTCTATAATCTATTGATAATTGCTTTAAGAAAAGAGGGAATAAATAAATATATTGCATATTCTCTGTTTACAGCTTTAGCTGGATTTACATTAGGAAGTTTTTCACCAAGTTCTGTAACATATTTTTTACCTAATTATTTATTATTTGCTTTAAGTATTTCATTCATTCAAATTAATACAGTAAAGGGTAATGGAAGATATGAGTAATAAAGGGAAATTAGCAACTACTGCAGGTTTAATTGTTATTTGTACTTTTATAAGTAAGTTTCTAGGACTTTTAAGAGATAGTATAACTGCAGCTAAATATAACACTGGTGACCTAGATGCCTTTTTTCAGGCATCTAATGTTCCAATGGTGTTATTTATAATGATAGGTGCAGCAATAACTACCACTTTGATACCTCTATATAATGAAAAATTAAAAGAGGGAAAAAAGGAAGCTGTAGATTTTATAAGTAACGTTTTAAATGTATTTATAGTTGTTACTGTAGTTATATCAATTATATGTATAGTTTTCAGCAAACCTATAGTTACATTATTAAACCCAGGATTTGTTGGAGCAAAACTAGATTTTACTCAAAAGCTTACTAATATACTAATACCAACCTTGATTTTTAATGCAGTTATATACATTTTTAATGCAGTTCTCCAATCAGAAGGGAATTTCACTATTCCTTCATTGGTGGCATTACCTTTAAACGCAATAGTAATAGGATACTTAGTATTCTTTGGCAGCAACCATGGTATAGTTGGATTAACTATTATCACCTTTATAGCAACCTTTGCACAGATAATTCCTCAGGTTATTGCTATGAAAAGGGTTGGGTTTAAATACAGCTTTAAGATAGATTTTAAAGACCCTATGTTAATAAGAATGTGTATTATGTTAGTTCCAGTAATACTGGGAACTGGAGTTCAACAAATCAATACTTTTATTGAAAGAGCTCAGGCGACACATTTTGGAGAGGGAAGTGTTACATACCTAAACTATGCCTATAGGGTTTTTGCACTTTTTGTGGATATTTTTGTAGTTACTTTATCTACAATTATCTATCCTAGAATGGCGAAACAAACAGCTAAGAATGAAATATCAGAAATGAAAAAGACTTTAAGTGAGTCTATAGGAATGTTAATATTAACTATACTTCCTATATCATTTATTGTTATGGCTCAAAGCAGACCTATAGTATATATATTATTTCAAAGAGGTGCTTTTAAAGAGGAGTCTACCATACAGACAGCATTGCTATTAACCTTTTATGCAATAGGACTTTTAGCCTTTGGTATGAGAGATTTTGTCTGCAAGGCTTACTACACTTTAAAGGACACAAGAACACCTATGATTAATAGCGCAATAGCTATGGTAGTTAATATAGTCTTAATTTTTGTTTTTGGAAAGACTATTGGACTTAGAGGACTAGCTTTAGCCAATGCTACATCAATGTATATAGCCTGTGGACTTTTAATTTATACTTTAACAAAGAAGATAGGAAGTATAAATGGAGGATATATTATAAAAACAGCGGCAAAGACAATAATTGCATCTATACCAATGGTAATAATTATAAGACTTTTAAATACTTTACTTTCACTTAACTATGATTCAATGGTTTTAGTATTAGTTAAAGTTGCAATTTCTTCTTTAGCTGGTATAGTAGTATTTGTTATAGTGTCAATAATAATAGGAATAGAAGAAGTAAAGGGTATAAGAAACTTTATATCTAAGAAAATCAACAGGAAAATTGGTTAGGTTTTCCAAACTTATATAAAACAGGTAGGTGAATATGGTGGAAACTGTTTCAATAATTATTCCGTGTAGAAACGAAGAAAAGTATATAGAGGAATGCTTAAATTCCTTTGTAAATCAAAGTTATCCTAAGGAAGGCTTTGAGGTTTTCGTTTGTGACGGAATGTCAACGGACAATACTAGAGAACTAGTGAAAAAATATGAAGAAAAGTACGGTAACGTAAAACTTGTGGATAATCCCGGACTCTCCGCTCCTAAGGGAATGAATGAGGGAATTAAAAAAAGTAAGGCAGATATTGTTATAATATTTGGCGCTCATGCTTATGCAGATAAAGATTTTATAAAATATAATGTTGAAGCTTTAAAAAATAAAGAAGTAGGATGTGCTGGTGGTCCTATAGAAACTATAAGTGAAGATGATAAGGGAACTGCTATAGCCTTAGCAATGAGTTCACCTTTTGGAGTTGGAAATGCACTTTTTAGGTATGCTCAGGAAGAAACCTATGTAGACACGGTAGCCTTTGGAGCTTATAGAAAAGAAGTTTTAAATAAAATAGGATATTTCGATGAAGAATTGGTAAGAAATCAAGATGATGAGCTTAATTTCAGGGTGGTAAAAAGCGGATATAAGGTTTTGTTAACTCCTAAGGTTAAGTCCTGGTACTATAGCAGGTCTTCCTTGAAAAAGCTTTGGAAACAATACTATCAGTATGGCTTTTGGAAGGTAAGGGTAATGCAAAAGCATGGTAAGCCGGCGTCTATAAGACATCTAGTTCCTATGCTCTTTGTATCCACTAATGTTTTAGGTATAGCACTTGGAATATTCTTCAAACCAATACTGTACTTATGGTTTTTAGAGGTGCTTTTATATCTAACTTGTGATATAGCTGCAGCCATTAAGGTTTCTAAAGGAAAATCTAGAGTTCTAAAATACATACCATTTATATTTCCTATATTACATATGAGCTATGGTATTGGATTTATGGAAGGATTAGTTAGCTTCTACTTATTAAAATCAAATAAATCTATAGAAAAGAATACTAAAATGTCTAGATAGTATCTACAGATTGGTGTTAAATTGGTAATATAGCCTAACCAATAATATATTGCAAAGTAGGTGTTAAGAATTGCATGTAGCAAATTCTATATTGTATCTAATGATATGTCTATATATTATATTTAATCCCTTAATTCCTAAAACAAATATAAAGGGTATTAGTTTGTCAGGAGATACATTACTATTTTTAATCTTTTTACTTTATTTTGTAATTCTTCTTTTCCTAAGAGAAAGAAGAATAAAGTTTTTTAGATCCTTAAGGGATTTTTTTACAGACTACTTAAATTTGTTCATGGTTGGACTATTTGTAGTAATGACTGTATCTGTAGCTTATTCTACAGAAAAAGGATTGGCAATATCAGAAACCTTTAGATTTGCAACATATTTACTGTTATTCTTTATAATAAAATATGAATTTAATAAGAGTGCGTATATAAAAGGTTTTATAAATTCCTATATAGTGTGTATTACTATAATGAGCATATTTGGTATATATCAATATTTTACCGGAGCATACTTAAGCAAAGGCTTTGTTAACACTGATGGATTTTTAGGAAGACCTAGGGTTACGGTTTCCTTGGACAACTCCAATAATTTTGGAGCCTTCCTAATATTAGCTATTTTTCCAGTGGTAATGCTCTTAATATATGAAAAAAGTATTAAGAAGAAGGTATTCTTAGGAATTTTATCTCTTTCACTGCTTATAAATATAGTTTTTTCATACTCACGTAATGCAATGATGGGACTTGTAATAGGGCTTATAATACTTGCCTTGGTATATAGCTGGAGACTGCTGATTCCTATTGGTGGTGTTACAGCATTACTATTCTTGATTCCTCAAATAGGGGGAAGGCTATTAGAAATAGGAAAAGGTTCGGAAAACTATACTAGATTAAAGCTTTGGAAAACTGCCTGGTATATGATTAAGGAGCATCCTATCTTTGGAGTAGGTAACGGAAACTTTGTAAGCTTATACGATAGCTATGTGGAAAAGTATCCTGAGCTATATATTTACTATGAGTATAAGAGATTTCCTACTCATAATTCCTATTTAAAAGTTCAAAGCGAATTAGGGGTAATGGGAATTGTATTTTTTATAGGGATTTTAATTTCTGCCCTATTGAAAATTAAAAATTTAATCCAATTTACGGAGGATAAGCTCTATAAGTATTTTTATACTGGCTTTTTTGCCTCTATGGTATCCTTTTTCTTTATGAATCTGTCGGATAACCTATTCTTTGTACCTAAAACAACAGCTTTCTTCTGGCTGCTTTTAGCTATGGCTGAGGGAATTATTCTTTCAGAAAAAGGTAGAGGTTAATAATTTTGTTTATTTGGAGGTGTTTAAAATTAAAGTACTTCAAGTAATATCTGGTAATGACAATGGAGGTGGTGGAAACCACCTCTTAAACTTAGCTTACTATTCAAAGGATAAGTTTCACTGCGTTATAGGAGCCCTTGGTAAAGGAGCCCTCTATGACAACGGAAAAAAGCTAGGATTAGATGTTGTTCAGTTTAATGGTAAATCTCCTTACAAAGGAGAAATACTAGAGTACGTTAAGAAAAATAATATAGATATAGTTAACTTTCATGGTGCAAAAGCTTTTTTTATACACTATTTTTTAAAAAACAAGCTTAATGTACCTTCTACTGCCACTATACATAGTGACTATAGAAGGGATTTTCTAAATAGTAAATTTAAGCATATGTTTTTTACACCTTTAAGTATTAAGGGTCTTGAAAGCTTTAAAAACTACATATGTGTATCTAAGTATATTAAGGACTTGGTGGAAAAAGATAACTTTCAAGGGGAAAAGTTTTTAATCAATAATGGTATAGACTACAGCAGTGTAGAAATCTGTGAAAGCAAAGATAAAATAAGAAGTCAGTACAGCATTGGCAGAGATGATTTTTTATATGTTAATGTAGCAAGAATGCATCCTATTAAAAACCATTTTAATCTTATAGAAGCCTTTAACAAGTTGAAAAAGGAAATAGGGGATATAAAATTAGTTTTAGTTGGTGACGGTGAACTAGAAGAGAAAGTAAAGGAAAAGGTTAAGGTTTTAGGCTTAGATAATGATATAATTCTTACTGGTTTCAAGAAAAATCCAGTAGATTTTGTAGCTGCTTCTAATGTAAGTGTTCTAACTTCCTTTAGTGAAGGAGGATCACCGCCTTTAGTGGTTTTAGAAAGCGCTGCAGTTAAAAAGCCTTTTATATGCTCGAGAGTAGGGGACATAGAAGAGACTATAAACAAAGATAGAGGGTTTTTAGTAAATCCTTATTCAGTAGAAGATATATACAGCAAAATGAAGGAAGCCTATGATAAAAAAGGGCAATTAAATGCTATGGGATGTAATTTACATGATTTTGTTAAAGAACAATATTCTATGGATAGTTTTTGCAATGGATATTACAAGGCTTATACAAAGATACTTCAGGGAAAATAATTGGAGTGAAAATAATGTCAGGAAAAAAAATTATAAAAAGTTCAGTAGTAGTTATGGTGCTTATAATATTAGGAAAGATATTGGCCTTAGTGAGAGATGCTTTAATAGCAGCAAAGTTTGGTGCTACTTATGTTACTGATGTGTATAATTTTGCATTGGGTTTAGTGTATCTTCTTACCACCATAAGTTACGGTTTGACGACAACCTTCATACCCCTTCATACAGAACAACTGGAAAAAAGTATTAAAAAAGTTAGAGATAAATTTGTATACAATGTTATTAATCTCTCTTCCATAGTTACAATATTGATATCTGTAATTTTAATAATATTTGCTAAGTATATAATATATATCTTTGGACACGGCTTTGGAAATGACCCAGTGGTGTTTTCAACATCGGTAAACATAACAAGGATAATGCTGTTATCTCTAATATTTATAAGTATTCAAAGTGTTATTACAGGGGTTTTACAAGCTCATAAGGAATTTTATGAACCAGCTGCTATGGCAGCAGTTTCAAATGTGGTTTATATAGTATATTTATTGCTTTTAACTAATAAGTATGGAATAATGGGCTTTGCTGTAGCTACAGTAGTAGGTTTTATTATGCAACTTGTAATAAATATACCTAAGTATTTAAAGCTAGGCTACAAATACGAGGCGGTTATAGATACTAAAGACAGAGAAGTACATAAGATGTTCAAAATGATGATACCAGTTATAATAAGTACTTCTGTAATTCAATTAAATGTCTTTGTAAATAGATCTTTTGCAACAAATATATTTTATGGGGCAGTTACGGTTTTAGATTATGCCAATAAAATAAACACTTTAGCTTACGAGGTCTTCGCTATTGGAATTGCCATGATTGTATATCCAACTTTATCAGAGTTGGCGGCTAAAGGAGATAAGGAAGAGTATAAAAAAGCATTAGTAAAGTCAATAAATACTATAATGCTTATAATGGTTCCAGCGGCAGTAGCTATAGCTGTTTTAAGAACACCTCTTGTAACGGTGATTTTTAAAAGAGGAGCCTTTACCAATGAGGCAGCAGGTTTAACAGCAAATGCGCTCCTTTTCTATTGTCCTGCTATGATCGCCTATGGAGTTAGGGATATTTTAAACAAAGCCTTCTATTCTGTGAAGGATACAAAAACGCCTATGATTAACAGCTTTATAGGTATAGCTATAAATATAGTAATAAATATATTTATTATAAAGTACATGCAGGTTTCTGGGCTTACTTTGGCTACCACCTTATCAGCAGTTATAACCACAATTATAATGACCTGGCAGTTAAATAAAAAGCTTCAGGGTATAGAAATAAGAAATGTAATAAATAGTTTTATAAAAATTACTGTTTCTTCTGTAATTATGGGTGGAATTATATACTTTATAAATAAGATAGCTATGGCGTCAATAGCATCGGAAATGCTGGGAAGTTTAACTTCCATAATTATTTCCTTTATATTAGGAACGGCTACATACTTTATATTAATATATCTACTTAAGGTGGAAGAGTTTAATAGTACAATAAGAACTATTAGAAATAGAAAAGTTTAAATCATTGACATTAATTACTAATAGGTATAAACTAGAATTAAATTTAATAATAAGATATAGGTTTAATCAATTTCGATTAATTAAAAGGGAATCAGGTGAAAATCCTGGACTATCCCGTAGCTGTAAAAGATGAATTTAAATACATTAAGCCACTGGAAAACTGGGAAGGCGTATTTAAATAATGATTCTTAAGTCAGAATACCTGCCTATATTATGCACTGTAAACTCTACGAGTGATAGGGGGGGCGTTATTATGATGGTTTTGTTGATTTTTTATGATTGAACAAGCTCTTATAGTATTTCCTTTTAACACTTTTGTTAAAAGGATTTTTTATGTTTGTTATGATTTTAGCCTATAATATAACAAAATTAAGGAGGTTTTTATGCGTATTAAGGATAATCATTTAAAATCATCAACGAATAGTGTAATTACAGGGGCTATACTGGCAGCATGGTCAAAATCAGAAAAAACTAATAGCTCTACAGTAGATATATTAAATAGAAAAGATTTTACTGTCACAGCAGATATAAATGAGTATATAGAGAAAGATTTATTTAAAGAACATTTAATGTTAAATATCTGGTAGTACAGTAAGAAATAAATAGTTATTGATTATTAATAGATGTGCATTTAAGCCGATATCCTGAAGAAAAAAGTAAAAAAATTTAATATTAATAGTATTAGGTGCTGCCATTAATTCAAAATGGAGTTAAAAGGGAAAGTGGAAAAGCCACTGCAGCCCGCCGCTACTGTGAAGAGGATGAAACCTTATTATGTCACTGAATAACATTGTTCGGGAAGACGAGGGAGTAAAATGAATCTGAGCCAGGAAACCTGCCTAGTATCTTGTTGATTCTTTCGGAGGGGAAGATATATGCAGCTATAAAGTTATAAGTGTTTAGTTAATTAATGAAACATATTATTTCGTTGCTTCTAAGAGAACCTCTAATGGTTCTCTTTTTATGTGCTATAAATATTAATAACTAAATTGTACGAGAGAGGTTTGACATGAAAATATTCATTATTTTATTCACCATGTTCCTGATAGCTATCTTTTTCTTCAAAGATAAGAGACGAGATGGTCACACCCATGGTGATAAGACATATCGTCACCATCATAGAATTGGACATAAACACGGAGAGGGGTTTTCAGTTGATTTTTACGCTTATAATTCTAAAATTAGATATTGGAACCCTACCTTTAAAGTATCTCTTGCAGTTTTGACCTTGATTCTTTGCATTGTATTGGATAATCCATATGTGTCTACTGTAGTCATTATTGCAATGGCTTATCTGACCATTGTAAAAGGAGAACTTCCCATAGGTGAGTACTTACCAATACTGGCAGTTCAAATAAGCTTTATACTCATCGGCACTTTTACTATTGGAATTGATTTTTCAAAACAATCGATGGGGCAGTACAACTTGTATCTTGGCTTCTGCTATGTTTTTACTTCCCAGGCAAAGCTTAAGGAAGTCATTTTCCTGATTCTTAAGGTTTTTGCAGCAATTAGTGCGCTGCAGATGATGATACTGTCAACTCCATCTTCTGAAATTATATATGTGCTCCGAAAGGCACATGTTCCAAAACTTATTGTAGAGCTGATGAATATAATTTATCGTTACATTTTCATTTTAATAGATGTCTATACTAAAATGAAAAATTCCGCAGAATCTCGTCAGGGATACTGTGATTTTAAAACATCCTGTTACACATTTGGAAGTATTACAAGCAATATGCTGGTTATTTCGTTGAAGAAGGCAAACTCTTACTATGATGCTATGGAGGCCAGATGCTATGATGGAGATCTTGTATTTTTAGAGGAAGATAGAAAGGTGGAGGCAATACAGATTGTTTCAGCAACAATATTCATAATTTTTTTAATTATACTCCGGAGCTTTACACGGTAGAAAGGAGCAATTATGAAAAAATCAATATTAGAGGTTGAAGATCTATACTATGTTTATGGAAATGGAAAGTCTGCACTAGAGGGCGTAAGTGTGAGTGTTTATGAAGGGGAGAAAATAGCTGTCCTTGGGTCCAATGGCTCGGGAAAGTCTACATTTTTCCTGAATATTAACGGTGTATTTACAGCAGAACAGGGAAAAATTATTTACCGGGATACAGTGATTAATAAAAAGAATTTAAAGGAACTCCGAAAAAATATTGGAATTGTATTTCAGGATGCAGACAATCAAATTATTGCATCTACAGTTATGGCAGAGGTTGGATTCGGACCAATGAATTTAAAACTTCCGAAAGAGGAAGTACAGAGAAGGGTTGATGAAGCACTGGCATACATGAATATCTCAGATTTTAAGGATCGTCCGCCGCACTACTTGAGTGGTGGCGAGAAGAAGCGCGTCACCATTGCGGATATTATTGCTATGAAATCGGAAATCATCATTTTTGATGAACCGATGGCAGCATTGGATCCATTAAATGCGTTAATGTTAGAAGAAGTTTTAGATAAGCTTAGTTCTGAGGGGAAGACAATGTTGATTTCCACTCATGATGTAGACTTTGCATACAGATGGGCTGAAAGAATTCTTGTATTTTATCAGGGACAAATTATTGCAGATGGAACACCTTTAGAAATTTTTCAAGATAGGTCAATTTTAAAACGGGCGAATTTAAAACAGCCAACTATGCTGGAGGTCTATGAAATGCTTGTAGAGAAAAATGTACTAGAAGATACAAAAGTCTATCCGAAAAGTACAGAGGAACTTGAGAAAGTTCTAGAAAAACAGGAAATTTCTCTAGGTGATTTAGCTTAGATTAATATTAATTAAAATAACATAAGGGGGAAAAATAAAATGAATCAAAAAGAAAAGAGAATTATTACTATTATGACAGTATTTACGTTAATTTTCGGAGTAACTACCATAGCAAACGCAATGCACATCATGGAAGGGTATCTTCCACCAAGATTTTGTATTATATGGGGTGCTATATGCTTTCCATTTTTAGTAACAGGTTACTTATCAATTAAAAAAACGTTATCAGAAAATCGTAAATCCATAACTGTTCTTGCTATGGCAGGTGCATTTATTTTTGTAATTTCATCTTTAAAAATTCCGTCAGTAACAGGAAGTTGCTCACATATGACAGGTACTGGGCTTGGCGCAATTTTATTTGGGCCTGCTGCAGTCAGTATTTTAGGTGTTATTGTGTTAATTTTTCAGGCAATTTTGCTTGCTCACGGAGGATTGACTTCCCTTGGTGCTAATACATTTTCCATGGCTATTGCAGGTCCGTTGATTTCTTATGGGATTTATAAATTATGTGGAAAGCTGAAGGTAAACAGACATGTAGGAGTTTTTCTAGCAGCAACAATTGGTGATTTATTTACTTATTGTGTAACAAGTATTCAACTTGCACTTGCATATCCAGCTCAAAACGGTGGTTTCCAGGCATCTGCAGCTAAGTTCCTTGCAGTATTTGCACCGACGCAGCTTCCACTTGCAATTATAGAAGGTATTTTAACTGTTGTCATCATTATAGGACTTGAAACATATGCAAAATCTGAATTAACAGGTCTTAGATTTCTTAAAGGGAGTGAAAATTAATGACAAAGACAAAAAAGAAAGTTATTAGTTTACTAGTTATTGCTTTATTAATAGCGGTTATACCATTATTTGCATTAAAGGGTGCTGAATTTGGCGGCTCCGATGATGCAGGAAGCAAAGTCGTTTCTGAGATTACTGGTACAGAGTATAAGCCCTGGTTTACACCTGTTATGGAGACTTGGATTGGCGGAGAATTACCAGGTGAAATTGAAAGTTTACTCTTCTGTGTACAGACAGGTATTGGAGTAGGTGTTTTAGCCTTCTATATGGGAAGATTAGTAGAAAGAACTAAAAAAGAAAATCAGCAAAGTAAAACTGCATAGGGTTTTACTACATTTACATAACTAAAAAGTAAAGAAAAAATAGCTTAGTTTTTTTCTTAGAATACCAAGAAGAAAAATCAGCTAGATATTAAAGTTTATTTCTAAAAAGGGCTGCCGCGTTATAATGCGGCAACCTCTTTTTTTAAAATGCTATTAATTTTACAACATATTAAAGTACAATTTACTTAAATATCTTAACACGATTTTCTAGTGGTTGGAACTGTTTTTCATCAGGCCTAGCAGTTGGCTTTCCAAATGGCATTTGTGCAATTAACTTCCAGTTGCTTGGTATGCTCCACTCTTTCTTTACATCTGTTTCAATAAGTTCATTGTAGTGTTGTAATGACGCTCCAAATCCTTCAACTTCTAATGCAGTCCAAATGACAAATTGATGCATTCCACTTGCTTGCTCAGACCAAACTGGGAAGTTATCCTTATAAAGGGCAAATTGCTTTTGAAGAGACTCTACTACACTAGTATCTTCAAAGAATAAAACTGTACCATATCCATTTCTAAATGAATTTATCTTTTCTTCAGTTGAACTAAACTTGTCAGCAGGCACAATCTTTCTCAGTGCTTCCTTTGTAATATCCCATAACTTATCATGATGATTTCCTAATAATAAAACTACCCTTGCACTTTGTGAGTTAAATGCTGATGGGGTATGCTTAACAGCATGATCTATGATTTCTTTGATTCTATCATCTGAAACCATAGCCTCCTTGCTAATTCCATAAAACGTACGTCTGTCTGCTACAGCAGTTAAAAAATCCTTTGACATTTAATCATTCCTCCATATTATATAAAATATTTCTTTCTACCATTTGTAAATAAAACTTAATGTACCTTCCATATGATTTAAATACTATTACTCTTGTTTATTCATATCTAAAATCAAAATATGAGAAGTTTCCTTTGCTTTTATTAGAATATCTTCTTCAGCTATTTCTAGTGCATCCCTATTAGCTAATTCAATATTGTTTATTATTGAAGTTCCCTCTATTTGAACTAAATATGCCTGTCTTCCTTCTTTTACTGGAAAGTCTATTTCTTTTTCTTTTTCAAGTTCTAAGGAATAGATATTAATATCTTGATTTATCTTTATTGGTGCATTTCCAGTTTTACTTGAAACCATATGAAGCCATTTATTGTGCCTGTCATCCCAATTAAATCTATAGTCTCCATAGTTAGGTTTATATCCTTGTTTATCAGGGAAAATCCATATTTGTAATAATCTTAGTATGTCTTTTCCAAGGTTGTGCTCACTATGATATACTCCTGTTCCTGCACTCATATACTGAACATGACCCCGAGTTATAGTATTCTTGTTTCCCATACTATCTTCATGAGTAAGCTCACCATTAACTACATAAGATATTATCTCCATATCTCTATGAGGATGAGTATCAAATCCAGTATCAACCTCAATTAAATCATCATTTATTACTCTTAAAACTCCGAAATTTATGTTATCTGGATTATAATATTCAGCAAATGAAAAATGGAATTTACTTCTTAACCATCCAAGATTGCTGCTTCCCATGTTTTTACTTTCTATCTTCCTTAACATTTTACACCTCTCCCTCTATTTTATTGTTTGCAAATTTAACTTAAAACATAAATTAATATTTCTATATAACTTATCTTGATACTTACTAATATTTATCTCAAGCATTTATTCAAGTTGGTTACTAATAGTAACTAACTTTAAGTTTATTATTACATAATCAATAAAATTAGTCAATAGTAATTATTAATTAAAAAGAATATATTATTGAACCCTTATCCTAATATACACAAAAAGAAAGAACCTCCTATTAGTTTAGGAGGTTCTTTATCACATTATTCCGATTATCTTCATTATGTCCATTTCTCTGCCCATTTTTGAATTTCATCCATAACAGCTTGTAGTTCTGTTCCTTTTTCTGTAAGTTCATATTCTATACGCACAGGGGTTTCTGGATAAACCTTTCTGATGACTATTCCTTCATTCTCCAGCTCTTTAAATCTTTCGGTAAGCATACGAGCGCTCATATTAGGAATTGCTTCTGCTATTTCAGAAAACCGCTTTTGTCCACTTAATAATGTTCTTATAATTAACCCAGTCCATCTTTTTCCTAATAATTCAAAGGCATTTTCAAACTTTGGGCACATATGATATTTTTCCATATCCATTCACCACCTTTTATTAATATATCACAGTTACTTAATAAAAGTAAGTGACTTATTATAGTATACCAATATAAGGATTTATTATAATTTCATTTTTATCTTTTATTATATATTCCTATGTTATTTTTGTTAATTGGAGATGAAATTTAGTATATAGTACTGTTCTTATATAATTTCTTAACAAATCTTAAGATTTATATACGAAGGTTTTTAAGAATTTCTTTATACAATAATACTTATAGATTGTATAGAGGAGGAATTCCATATGAGAAAAATAAGCAAAATCTCAATAATAACTGTTTGGCTGGCTTTAATATATATGTTATTTAGAATAAATTTATTATCAGGAGATATAAATGATTTAAATCAATTCATCAATAACTGTGGTACCTATAAGATTATAATATTTATAGCTTTATCTTCATTAAGAATAGTAGCATTAATTCCTAGTGCAGTATTTATGATTCTAGGTGGAATTATATTTAATCCTATAGAGGGGGGAGCTCTTACTCTTGTTTCAGTTATATTAAGTGAAACCATCCTTTATATAACATCAAAGGTTTTAGTTAGTTCTGATATAACCAATTATCTTGTTAATAAATATCCTAAGCTTTATAAACTGTTACTTAAAAATAACACAAAAATATTAGCTATAGGTATTTTATGCCCAATAGCTCCTTCAGATGTAGCTTGTTTTTTGGCTAGTTCTACAGGATTAAATTATAGAAAGTTTATCTTAACAGTAATAGCTGCTAATATACCAATGATAATACTTTATAGCTTTCTTGGAGATAGTGTTATGTCTTCCGCTAACAATGTAATTATAATTACGTTTATTATACTTATAATAAGTATCTATTCCATATACTTATGGAATAAAGAGCAGAAAAATCAAAGATTAGCTTAAAAGGAAGGTTTAGTACCTTCCTTTTTATACCTTAAAGATTGAATAGTGCTATGTTAAAAATACTGATACTTTCTGCGAATATTGAGGATACATAGATAGTATGATATTATGGAATTAAATTACAATTGTTATATTAGACTAAGTGTTAGTCTATAAAACTATTAAAGATGATAGACTTTCTTCCTATGTAGCTCATAATAATATTTTAATAATAAAAGGGGATGGACTTTATGAATACAGGAGAAAAAGTTTTGAAGTCTTTTTTATTTGTTGCATTAAATACGATTAATATTGGCTTTATATTTATATCGGTGACTATTTGGATGTCTCCAATTTATACGGTTCAAGTTTATAAAATCGAAAATCCAGTTTTTATAGTGCCATACTTAGCTTTTTTATATATAGCTGTGGCATTAGCATTGGCTATACTAAAAAAGTATTTTTCTATATCACAAAGTAATGTATTAATACCACTTTTAGCTCCAGCTATGTTTCTTATTCCTATTTTCATTATTGATGTTTCTCAGTACGTTGCAATGTTATTTGTAATTCTAGGAGGCGGTGCTTTGATTCTAGCAATAATAAGAGTCACTATTAAAGATTTGCTTCGGGTCTACAAGGAATAAAATTTGCTGTAATGTGTAAAATAATATGTTAAAATTGTATTAAATATTATGTATAGAATATTTAGCAAATAAGGTTTCACTTTTGTATTGGAGGGAAAAGCATTGAACAAAAGATTAAAAAAAGTTATGGGGTTTGCAATTGTGTTAGCTGTAACTTTATGCTCAGTTAGTTTTGGAAGCCTAGAAAAGGTAAGTGAAAGAAAAGTCTATGCTGAAACATCTGGCAAAACCTACTACGTTTCTCAAAGTGGTGGATACGGATCTGATGAACTGGGCAGTATTTCTAATCCATTTACAAGCATACAAGAAGGCATCAATAGGCTGCAACCAGGAGACACTCTCTTGATAAGAGGCGGAACCTATCATGAAACCACAGATGTTACGAAAGGCTTCCAAAAAGATGGTTCTGAAAATGCTTGGATTACCATTAAAAACTATCCTGGTGAAGAAGTTATAATGGATGGTGATTATAGATTAAACTGGGCAGGAAAAAATGCACCAGACGCCATAACTTTCAATGGAGTCTCTTATTGGAAGGTTGAAGGTATAAAAATGACAGAGTATACAGGAGCAGGAATTTACATAACAGGTAGTAGCAGTCATATAGAAATGAATGATTTAACTATTTGGAATATAGATTACCCTACCTATAGAAGTCTTGGTACATCTGGTATACAGGGAGAAAACTCAAGCCACTGCACAGTAAGAAACAGCAATATTTATAATATAGGATTAAAAGTAAACAAGCCTAAGGATCACGGTATATACATAGGCTATGGAGCAAGTAATTGGGTTTTTGAAGGAAATAAGATTCATGATAACGCCGGTGCTGCAATCCAGATGTATGGAGAGCCAAATGGTGGAAGCAACTCTACTGTCCAAAACAACCATCTTTATAATAACCATGCTTATGGGCTAGCAATAGGATCTAAGGCTACAAACAATTATATAAATAATAATGTATTTTATGGAAATACCTTTGACGATGTATATATGCTTGAAGGAGCAGTAAAGAATTATTTTAGAAACAACCTATTTCTTTCAGCTAACAGTAACTACAATGTTCAGTTATCTGATGAAAGCTCAATAGATAACTCCTTTGACAATAACATTTACTATAAGTCTAATGGAATACCAGTTAACAGATATGATAAAACCTTAAAATTCGATGAGTGGAAGGCTTATTCACAGGAATACAGCGGAAGATATATAAATAGCGGTAATGAGGCAGAAGCACTTATTAGAAGCTGGTCACCGGTAAGCGGCAAAAAGTATACAAGCAGTAGATTAAGCGGCTTAGATAGATTTGAAACAGCAAGAAAAATAGCAGAGGGATTTAATAATGGAGCTGTTGGAAGCGTAGTAATTACATCTGGGTATAACTTTCCTAATGCTTTAAGCGGCAGTGTATTAGCGAAAAAGCTAAATGCTCCTATTCTACTGGCAGGGAATTCATCTTCTGAGAATAGCAATGCGCTGCAGTATGTAAATACCCATTTAAACAAGGATGGAACAGTTTATATACTTGGAAATAGTGAGGAGATAAAAGAAGATGTAGTTAGAGAATTAAATAACTTAGGATACGGTAACGTAAAGAGATTAAGCGGCAGCAGCAAGTACGATACAATTAAGGTAATAAATGATGAAATCGACGCAGCAGAAGGTACACCAATAGTTGTTGCAGGAGGAAATGCATTTGCTGATGGTTTGAGTATTTCAACTATAGCAGCATCAAAGGGATACCCTATTGTACTCACAGATGCTGATGCTTTATCTAAGGAGGCACTAGATACAATTAAAAAGGTAAAACCTTCAAAGGTTTATATTGTAGGAGGGGCTGGAGTAGTATCAGAAAATATTAAAGAACAAATAAAAACTACTGCAGGTTTGTCTGAAAATAATATAACCAGAATATGGGGACAGGATAGATACGAAACTTCTTTAAACATTGCTAAGCATTTTCAGTTAAAGAGTGATACTGTTACCTTTGCATCTGGAGAAAACTTTCCAGATGCACTATCAGGCAGTGTTTATGCTGCTAAGTGCAGTGCTCCTGTAATCCTAGTTAGTAATGACATAAAGAAACAAAAAGCTTACGTAGATAGCAAGGAGTATTTAAATCAGGTAATATTCGGTGGAACTGGAGTTATAAGTGACACTGTAAAGGCTAACTTAATAAAATAGTACATTGACGCTATAGAATCTTTAAACTAGGAGTAGGCAAAGGTTTACATCTTACCTTATTCCTAGTTTAACTTTGTAGTTAAAGAATAGTGAATAATTTATCGGGTTTACATATTAGTTCTGTTTCAAAATTGCAAATATTAACTTACGGTAAACTTTTATAAATAAGGCAATAGTGTTAATGAAATGAATAAATTACTATGGTATAATTAACGTCGTGTGCTTAATAATGTAAGATATCATAATGGCAATAGAGCTTCAGATTAAAAAGATAATCTGGAGCTTATAAATTGTTATGATTAATTCATACTTTAACACAAAGTTAAACATAATATATTAGGTGAGGGGGAATTCAGTTGCAAAAGATGAAGATTAAGAAAATGAAATATTTAAAAATCATTTTTTTTACTTTAGTTATATGTTTAAGCTTTCAATTTTTTATAGAAGGTAACAATACAACAGTATACGCAAGTGCTGGAAAAAACTTTTATGTTTCAACGCAGGGAAATGATAAAAATAATGGAAGTTTGTCCAGTCCTTTTAAAACAATTCAAAGAGGATTAGACGAACTAAAACCGGGAGATACTCTTCTAATAAGAGGAGGAGTGTATCACGAAACCACAGATGTCTTTAATAAAAGTGGTTCTCCAACTGCATGGTATACTATAAAGAACTATCAAAATGAAGAAGTTACTATGACTGGTGATTATAAGCTTAACTGGGGTGGTAAAACTGCACCGGATGCAATAACCTTTAGAAACAGTTCTTTCTGGAAAATTCAAGGGATAAAGATGACTAAGTATACTGGGGCAGGTATATATGTAACAGATAAAAGCAGCTACATAGAAATGTCTGATTTAACTATTTGGGATTTAGATTATCCAATTTACAGACCTTATGGTACATCGGGGATAGATGGAGAAAACTCAAGCTTTTGTTCAGTTAAAAACAGCCATATATATAATATAGGCTTAAAGGTAGATAGGCCAAAGGATCATGGAATTTACATAGGTTACGGTGCTTATAATTGGACTTTTGAAAATAATAATATTCACGATACTGCCGGTGCAGCAATTCAGCTTTATGGAAGTCCAAATGGTGGAAGTAATTGCACAATAATCAACAATCGTCTATATAATAATCATGCATATGGACTAGCTATTGGATCTAATGCAACTAACAATTATGTAAGTAATAATATGATGTATGGAAATAATTGGTCTGATGTGTACATGCTAGAAGCTTCTACTAACAACTGGTTTAAGAACAATTTATTCTTAACAGGATATAATAATTATAATGTACAGTTAACGGATGAAAGCTCTGTAGACAACTCATTTGACTATAATACATACTATAAAAATAACGGATATGTAGTTAATAGATATGACCAAATATTAAATTATGAAGAATGGAAGTCTTATTCTCAAGAGTCATCTGGTAAATATTTAGACGAACCGGATGAAGTAGAAGAAAGTATTAAAAATTGGGCTCCTTTACAGGTAAAACAGTATTCAACAAAGAGACTAAGTGGGGGAGATAGGTTTGAGACTGCAAAGAGAATAGCAGAGGAATATAATAGTGGAACTGTTGAAAATGTAGTGATAACCTCAGGTTACAGTTTTACAAATGCATTAAGCGGTAGTGTATTAGCTAAGAAGCTAAATGCACCTATACTTCTATCTGGAGGAATGGATGAAGAGAACACAAGTGCAATTGAATACATAAAAGCACACTTAAAGGAGAAAGGCAAGATTTATATACTTGGCAATGAAGGAAACGCAAATGAAAGAATAATTATAAGGTTAAAAGCTTTAGGTTATAATGATATAAAGATATTACAAGATGGTGAAAAATACGGAAGTGTAAAAGCTATAAATGATGAACTCAATACAAATCGTGGTACACCTGTAATTATTGCATCTGGTAATGCTTTTGCTGATGGACTTAGTATATCAGCTGTGGCAGCGGCTAAAGGTTATCCAATAATATTGTCAGATGTAGATAGTCTGCCATTAGAATCAGAGGAAACTATTAAAAACATAAGACCTTCAAAGATTTATATAATTGGAGGAACAGGTGCAGTATCTGATAATGTAAAGGATAGAGTAAGAAAATTATCCGGTGCTTCAGAGGAAAATGTAATTAGAATATGGGGAGAAAACAGATATAGTACATCTGTAAATATTGCAAAGACTTTTAAGCTAGATGGAAAGGTTATTACTATGGCATCAGGAGAGAATTTTCCAGATGCACTAGCAGGAAGTATTCTCGCAGCGAAGCTTAATGCTCCTTTAATTCTAATAGGGGAAAATAACAATGAACAAAAGAAGTTTATAGATGAGGGCCAGTGTACTGAGCAGATTATATTTGGAGGAACAGCTTCTGTTAGTGAATATACACAAAGAAATTTAGCTAGGTAAAGACTTAAGATTTTCTATATATTGTACAAATAGCTTGTAAATGTGCCGTATATTTGATATGCTTTATATTTGTAGATATATTTTATCCTAGGAGGATGTTTATGAACCCGGAAGATATAAAAATAAGTGTAGAAAAAGAAATAAAGGGTAAAAGAATACAGTTCTTATTAAAAAGACTAATGGATATAATTTTATCACTTATAGGTATAATTATACTATCTCCAGTTTTTATAATTCTTTCTATATGGATTAAGATGGATTCGAAAGGGCCTGCTGTATTTAAACAAATTAGAGTAGGTAAGGATGGAAGAGATTTTACCATATATAAATTTAGAACTATGGTTGTGAATGCAGATAAGAAAAGGGAGTTAGAAATAGATCCAACTAATTTAGGTAACTTTGTATTTCAAAGCAAGAGTGATAATAGAATAACTAAATCAGGAGCTTTTTTAAGAAGAACTAGTTTAGATGAGATTCCTCAGCTATTTAACGTATTAATAGGAAACATGAGCTTAGTAGGTCCAAGACCGGAGATACCAGATGTAGTTAAATACTATCCTGAAGCCTATAGACAAAGGCTTTTAGTACCTCCTGGTATAACAGGACTAGCACAGGTAAGTGGAAGAGGAGAAATCGAGTTAGGTAAAACTGTATTTTATGATTTAACCTATATTAAGAACTTTTCTGTATGGTATGATATAAAAATACTATTCAGAACAGTATTTTCCGTAGTTAAAGAAGAAGGGGCTTTTTAATAATTATAAATTGGGGATTGGAAATTGGAGATGCGGTTTCCAATTTCCTTTTTATTATATTCGGAGGTAAAAATGTTTACTAAAATACTAAAGTATAGTGTTTTCAGTGGAAATAAAGAAGAACTTATAAGTTATATAGAAGGTTTCGAAAAGATAAATATAGTATCAGGCAACCCTGAAGTTTTGCATAATGGGCTTAACGATAAACTGTTATTCTCAAGCTTTACCGGAGAAAGAACAGTAATTATTCCAGATGGTATTGGAACAGTGCTTGCCTCAAAAATAATTAAAAAGCCTGTAAAAGAGAAAATTGCAGGTATAGAGGTTATGGAAGAAATAATAAAAAAGTGCGAAAAAGAAGGTAAGGGAATATATCTTGTTGGTGCTAAGGAAGAGATTCTAAGAGGATGTATTGAAAAACTTAAAAGTAAATATCCTAGGCTAAATATAGCAGGAAGTCATAATGGATATTTTGATTTAAAGGATTGTGACCATATAATAGAGGACATTAAGGAAGGTAATCCTTATGCTTTGTTTGTTGCTATGGGATCACCAAGACAGGATTTATTTATTATCAGTAATATGGATAAGCTTCCCTGCAAGGTTTTTATGGGAGTAGGGGGAAGTTTTGATGTGTTTTCAGGTAAGGTTAACAGAGCTCCAAATTGGATGATTAAATTTGGATTGGAATGGTTGTACAGAGTTTGTAAGGAACCATGGAGAATTAAAAGGCTATCCTCCATACCTAAGTTTCTATTACAGGTAGTAAAATACAATAAATATAAATAAGTTTTTAAGACTTCATGCTTTTTTAAGTAGTGGGGTCTATTTTTTTTGCTTAAACTTTGAGAATATGTTTATAATCTGACAGAAAACCGTGGTATTTTCACTGAATATTTAGAATATATTGAAGGGTATTTGAAATTTATAAAGAATATTAATAGTATAAAATCTGCAGAAAAAGGAGGGACATAAATTGCTTTTGTTTATCTAAATTATAAGAGGATTTAGATTTATAAAAGCAGTAGCAGTAAAGTTTAAGGGTAGAAACATAGTCAGGGTAATAGAAATATAGACTAATAAATGAGGGGGATGGCGCCATGAATATACTAATTAAGAACATAACCAACCTTGTAACTTGCTCTGGAGGTTATCCTAAAACAAAGGATTTACTTAAAGAGGCTGGTGTAATAGAAAAGGGATATGTATTTATTAAAGAAGATATTATTGAAGCTGTAGGAAGCTGTGATGAATATAAAAAGTACCTAAAAGAAGCAGATGTTGTTATAGATGGCAAAGGTAAGACTGTAACGCCAGGGCTTATAGATAGTCATACTCACTTAGTTTATGCAGGGTCAAGGGAGAAGGAGCTGCCTTTAAAACTTCAAAACATGAAGTATATAGATATTCTAAATGCTGGCGGTGGTATATTGAGCACAGTGAGAAATACTAGAGCTGCTTCATTAGTTGAGTTAAAAAGGGAAAGTAAAAAAAGGCTGGATTTGATGCTTCTACATGGTACAACTACAGCGGAAAGTAAATCAGGCTATGGATTAAACTTTAAAGATGAAATTAAAATTCTTGAGACAAACAAAAGTTTAAATAAAATCCATCCTATTGATATAATATCAACTTATCTTGGAGCACATGCCATCCCAGAAGAGTTTAAGGACAACAGAGATGGATATATAAGTTTAATAATTGATGAAATAATTCCATATATAAAGAGAAATAACTTAGCTGAATTCGCTGACTGCTTTTGTGAAGAAGGAGTTTTCACTGTAGAAGAAAGTAGAAGAATCTTAAGTAGTGCTAAAGATCTAGGTTTAAAAATTAAATTACATGTAGATGAGGTAGAATCTATAGGAGGAGCAGAATTGGCAGGAGAACTTAAAGCTACTTCAGCAGAGCACTTAGTAGCAGCATCAGATGAGGGGATAAAGGCCTTGGCGGAAAATGGAGTAGTTGCAGTATTGCTGCCTACAACTTCCTTCTATTTAATGCTTGGCAAGTTTGCGAGAGCAAGGAAAATGATAGAAGAAGGTGTAGCAGTAGCTTTGGCTACAGATTGTAATCCAGGTACATCGCCAACAGAATCTCTTCAAACTACAATGACCTTTGCTTGCTTTGGGCTAAAAATGCTTCCAGCAGAAATAATAAATGCGATGACTATAAACGCTGCCTGTGCAATAGGTAGAGAAAAGGAGATTGGAAGTATAGAAGTTGGTAAGAAGGCTGACATAGCTATTTTTAATGCTAATAATTTAGATTACCTAATATATCATTTTGGAGTGAATGCAATTGATACCGTAATTAAAAATGGTATTTTGGTAGTTCAAAATGGAAAATTAGTGTACGAGCATTCTAGGATATATAGATAGATTATAGAAATTAAGAGAAAATTACCTTATTAACTAAGGTAATTTTCTACTAGCATTTATAATTACAGCACCAAAAAGAGTAATCAAAAAGCCTTTAATTCCATAATTTAATGAGGCAATAGGTATATTATTATCGGTATAGTATCTTGTAAAATAATACAGTATAAAAGCATGGGATAAGTATATACCGTAGGAATTTACAGATAAATACTGCATAATCTTAGTAAAGAGATTATCTTTCCAGTCTATACTAAAGATAAAGAATATAAGTGCTACAGTAAAAATAAGAACGCTAGGTCTTAAGAAAGTAGTAGTATAATCAAGGTTTTTTCCGGCATTAGTATTTAAAATTATTTCATACACAAAGCCAGATACTGCAGCTACAAATATTATAGAAAATACAATCTTATACTTTTGCAGCCTTTGGGAAAACTCTTCTAGGTTATTACCAATAAAAGCACCTAAGGAAAAGTAAAAAACCCAGTCTAACATATTCTTTCGTTCTAAAAACCACATCCAATTCTCTGGGAAAAGATACTGATGACTTCCTATTAAGATTACAGAGGTTATTATAAAACTAATTAATAATCCCACTTTTGAACCAATAAATCTATATATGAAAGGAAACACCAAATAAAATTCCACAATCAAAGGTACATAATAAAGATGATAAAAAACCCTTCCGAAGATAACATCCTTTGATAAAGTATATATGTCAAAAGTTTTTGTAATAAAAAATACATATATAGCACACCAAAGAATATATCGTGGTACTATTTTATAAAGTCTTTTGGTTAAAAATTTAAAATATCCTTGATTTTCTTTATAGGTCATAGTAAGGCCTACACCGGAAAGAGCTATAAATGCAGGTACAGAAAATCTGGAAAGTTGATTTATAATTAAAGACTGCATATAAACTTTACTGTTAAAAGAAGCTTCCCCTAGCATTAATGCTGAAACATGAATTAGTATAACTGCAATAATTGCTAGGGCTCTTAGTATATCCATTGACAAAATACGTTTTTTTACCATAGTTTTGTACCTCCTACAACTAAGTTATGCCATTAGTAGCTATCATAATTGTAGTTTATAACGGATTTCTTGTCTATTGTTAATATATAATGGAAGCCAAAAGTTTATACTATTTTAAGCCTAATCCTTGTCTTTTTTCTAAAACAATTCCTTCTAGTATATCTGCAGTTTTCATAACGTCATCTTCTAATATAAGTTGTCCACCAGTTAAATTCTTTAAATCCTCAGTTAAAACCTTAGTTACTAGTTCACTACCTGTAATAAATGGAGGAATTGCTAAGTGAAGAGGCAGTCCTAGTGCTAATCCAAAGGCACCATCTGCTAAAGCTTGTTCTTCAAGCCATTGAGGAGCAGATAATACAAGTGGAAGTTGAGGAATATCTATTCCTAGGAATTCAGCAAGCTCAGTTGCAACTATTTCAAGTCTTCCTATAGCTAGACATGGGCCAAAGTTTAGTACAGGAGGTATGCCTAGGCTCTTACAAACTTCTTTTAAGTTGTCTCCAGCAAGTTCTGCTGCTTCCGGTGACATAAGTCCTACATTTTCAAGTCCGCCGCTGGAACAGCCTGCAGATAATACTATTATGTCTCTCTTTATAAGTTCTTTAGTTAGTTCTACAGTAAATACATCGTGACCCTTTGCCATAAGGTTAGAGCAGCCAACTACCCCAGCTACCCCTTTAATTTTGCCCGCAGCAATTAAGTCTACAAGAGGTTTCCATGTACCGCCTAGGAACTCTCTTAGAGAAGTTTCACTAACTCCAGTTATTGTAGTGTCATTTCCATGGTTTTCAGGAATGTTGATCTTAACATCAGGTCTTCTTTCCTTGTATGTGTTTAATGCTGCATCAATAATGTAGTTTGTTATGTTCTCTCTTTCCTCGAAAGAATAAGCTACATGTTCTGCATTTCCTTTTTTAGCTATATTGTCTATACAAATTTGTTTTACCCTGAACTTATCTGAAATAGGCTCTATTCCAGGTAAAGTACAGTTAAATTCTGAAAGTATTATGTCAATAGCCCCTGTTGCTATAAGTGCTTCGCTAGTAAAGTTATTTCCAGCATGACCAGAGAAAACTTCCTCATAATGCTCGCCTCTAAGCTGTAAGTCTTGTCCAACACAAGTACAGCCAACTAATTTAAAGCCCTTAGCACCTGCAGCTTTAGCTTTTTCTACTATATCTTTATCAATTAATCTATCTTGAAGATGGGCTATTAAGGAATGTTGATGTCCTGTAATCATTATGTTTATATAGTCCTTATCTACAACCTTAAAGCCAACCTTTGCAGCTCTTATTTTTGGTTCGCCAAGCATAATATCATTTAATAAGTTAGTAAGGGTTAAGCCGTATATTCCAGTAGATACCCCAAGTCTTAGAGAACTTAATAACATATCCACAGGATCGCTGTTTAGATTTGTGGAAGTTTTTACAACTCCGTCAAAAACCTCTGACTTTGCGCCACCAGGAAGAATATTTAATTCTGCCCACTTATCTAATCTAGGCTTATAGCCCATCTTTTGCACTAGTTCCATCTTCTCATATCTAGGTTTATATAAATCTGCTAAAACCTTATCTGCAAGTATTACAGCTTTCTTATGAACATCTTCTTCCTCAATATTAAAAATTTCAGCTAATCTGTTTAGTGTATCTACGCCCTTTATTTTTTCTTTCTTTTCTCCAAAGGCTTTTAAGTTTAGAGCTGTATTTTCAACAACATGAATATAGCAGCCTGAACCAGCAGAAACAGATCTTAAAAAGTTTCTAGCCACTATAGTATCAGCTGTAGCACCACAGACACCTCTAGGGGATTTTGGGGTTATCTTACAAGGACCGTTAGCACAAATTCTACAGCATACACCCTCTGAACCAAATTTACATTTTACTTTTTGGCTTTCAACTCTATGGTGAGATGTTTCCACATCTAGCTCTGATATAAAATTAATTAAAGCACTATCTGCTGATTGACATAAGTTACAATTTGAACAACTTGACATAATTAAACCTCCTAAAATGTATACCGATTTGGTATAGTTTTATTTATAAATATATGGGGAAGGTTCTTCCCCAAATAAATCATGTATTAAATTTTTTTCTCCAATATATCCTTAAAGGTTATTCCATCTAATTCATTAACCAACTTGTTTTGAACCTTAGCTAAGGCATTGTGGATTTGACATCTTGATGTTCTATTTAAATTGCATTCCTCAGGATTGTATAGGCACCTGTTTATATAAATAGGGCCATCAATAGCTTCTATAACATCTTTAAGGGATATATCTTCTGGCATCTGATTAAGAGAATATCCACCATTAACGCCTCTGTAAGATTTTATAATATTTGCTTGGGTAAGCTTTCTTAAAAGCTTCAGTAAAAATCTTAGAGGTATATTTTCTTCTTCAGAGATAACCTTTGCTTCAATTTTTTCTCCATATCCTAATTTAGACAAATAAAATACAACTCTAAAGGCATAATCTGCTTCTTGTGTAATTTTCATAATATATCTCCAAAGTTAAAAGTATACCTGTTTGGTACAGTTTTAATATACTACTAAAATTTTCATGTGTCAAGGGAAAATTATTATTAATTAATTATTTATTTAAGGAAGTTTATCTAAGCTTTCCAATTCATATCCCTTACTTTTCCAGTCTTTTATTACAGAATCAAGTATTTCAGTATTAGTCTTAGATACAGCATGCAGTAGTACTATAGCACCGTTGTGAGTCCTTTCTGCTATAATCTTTTTGCCATAATCGGCAGTAGGCTGCTTTTTAGGGTCCCAGTCACCATAGGCGAAGCTCCAGAATATTGTCTTATAGCCAAGCTTTTGTGTGTAGAATAGAGATTTTTCACTGTATTTACCCATTGGTGGTCTGAAAAACTTAGGCATTTTTTTACCAGTGACTTCTTCATAGACCTTTTCTACTCCTGAAAACTCCTTTTCAAACTTAGCAGGGTCACTGGCTGCTGCTGCCATTGAAGGATGATTTTCAGAGTGATTACAAACTAAATGCCCTTCAGCTGCCATTCTTTTAATTAGCTCTGGGTTATCTTTAACATAAGGAGTAGTAACGAAAAAGGCTGCTTTTACATTATTAGCTTTTAAAGTATCTAAGATTTTTCCGGTATATCCATTTTCATAACCTTCATCAAAGGTTAAGTATATTACTTTCTTAGAAGTATCACCTAGATAATAGCCAGAATATTTATTAATGAGGTCTAATATTTCCTGTGGTTCACCGGAAGGCGTGCCATCCTTTTTGGGTTGATAAAACCAGTTTTTTTCTGTACTCTTTAAGTTAGAGACATCTAAAGTTTTTATATCAGTAATCTTATCAGCCTTATTTTCTGGGTTTGAATCTTTTTTATTATTCTCTAAAGGCTTGTTAGATGTTGAGGTAGTTATATTTTTATTAGAATCCTCAGTAAAAGAAGTTCTACTGCTGCAACCACATAAGGTGATTGTAGTTAAAAGACAGATACTTATTATTTTTTTATGCATTTTCAAAATCACCTACCAAATATATATGATATACTTTATGATGTACTTAATTTAAGACTTTATACTTAGTGTATTGTGGAGAGAGAGAATATGTTTGAAAACTTTATGAAAAAAATTGATGATTTGTATAATATAATTCTACAGCGGTCAGATAGCATAAACAAGTTAGCCGCTATAGACAGTTATAGAATTATGCTGAATATAGAGGAAAAGAATAGTTTTTCAGATGAATATTATAAATTTAGCAGAATAAATAAGGAAGATGGAGTAGTCTATACTCCTTACGAAATAGCTGTATTTATTATAGAAAACTTAATAAAGCCAGAAGACATAATTAATAACCCTTACTTAAAAATTTTAGATCCAGCCTGTGGATGTGGAAATTTAATAGTTCCTTGTTTTAAGTATTTGAGAGAATTATTTTTAAGAAACCTGCAGGAAATAAACTACAAAAACCATATGTCACTAAAAGAAGAAGATATAACAACACATATAATAGACTACAATTTACATGGAACTGATATAGATGTTAAGGCTTTAAAAATATTACTAATAGACTTATATAGTATAAGTGGATACATTAAAGAGAGCAATTTTGCAGCCAAGGATTTTTTAGTGGATAACATAGAGGAGAAGTTTGACATTTTCATAGGCAATCCACCTTATGTTGGTCATAAACTAGTAGACAGAGAATATTCAAGGCTGCTTAAAGAAAAATATAAAGGAATCTATAAAGACAAAGGAGATATATCTTACTGCTTTTTTAAGAAGGCAATAAACAGTATGAGCAAAAAGGGTAAGCTTTCCTTCATTACTTCTAGGTATTTTTTAGAGTCTCAAAGCGGAGAAGAGTTAAGAAGAATATTAAAAGAAGAAACAACAATACATAAAATAGTAGATTTTTATGGCATAAGACCTTTTAAAAAAGTGGGCATAGACCCAACAATTATTTTTTTATCTAATGAAAAAGTGGAAGAGAACAGAATAGAGGTCATAAAACCTTTAATAGCTAAGGGAAAAGGAAAAAATGACTTTTATGAGTCTCTTTTTATAAATAAAGGCAGCAGTTATAAGAGTTTTTCAATATTAGAAAGGGACTTAGAGGATAAAGGCTGGAGTCTCATTAGTGAAAAAGAAAAAAATATAATTAGAAAGATTGAAAAAAAGGGGTACGATACTTTAGGAAATATTTGCAATAGTTATCAAGGTATAATAACAGGTTGCGATAAGGCCTTTGTAATAGATGATGAAATAATATTAAAAGAAGATATCGAAAAAGGTATTGTGAAGCCCTGGATAAAAAGCAGTTTTATACAGCAAAACCGCATAGAGAGGGAGAGGCAATTCTTAATATACTCCAATCTAATAGATAAGGAAGAAGAATATCCTAATTCCATTAGATACATTAGTGAGTATAAAGAAAGACTAGCTAATAGAAGAGAATGCAAAAAAGGTTTTAGAAAATGGTATGAACTTCAATGGGGAAGAAAACAGGAGATTTTTGAAGGAGAAAAGATAATATTTCCATACAAAGCAAGCAGCAATAGGTTTGCCTTAGATAAGGGCAGCTATTTTAGTGCAGATGTTTATTCATTAGTGTTAAAAGAAAAGGGAGTTTTAACCTATGACTATTTATTATATATATTGAATAGTAAGGTGTATGAGTTTTATTTTAAGACCTTTGGCAAAAAGCTTGGGGAGGATTTATTTGAGTATTATCCTAATAAATTAATGGAACTAACAATTCCTTATATAGAGGATTGTACAGGAAATGAAGATGATACTTATTTGTATGATTATTTTGGGCTAACAGAGGAGGAGATAGGTATTATTGAATAAAAGGGGGATGTAACATGTAGTGAGATAGTCAAAATACTATCATGATTAATAGAAAGGGAGATGAATTCATCTACCCCATCTATTATTTTGACTATGAGGATGAAGTTATTAAGTTTTACAAGACAAAAAGCTATATCTATCAAATAAAACAATAGTAATATACCCCTAATAATTCTGTAAGCGTTATTAGGGGTATATTACTATAATTAGACACATATTCTGTGTTTCATGTGGTATGATTATCCTATAAAGTATTAAGTTTACACTTGTACAATTATATGAAGTAAAATTATTTATGTAACAGGAGGGGAAATATGGGAGACATAAAAAGATTGCCTTTAATCATAATGTTTTTAATGGTAATTCTATCTTTTACAAATCTATTCGGATTAAATATCTCACCAGCGTGTATTTTCATCGGAGTTGCATTTTTCTTTATCAATAAGGTTGTTGAAAGAAATCCAATGAGAAATAGTGGACTTGATATAAAGGCAGTTGGAACTAATTTAAGAGATAGAAAGATATGGATCTGGCTTATACTACCTATAATTATGGATGCAGTTTGTGTTCTAATCTCAAAATTATTTTTACCTGAATATATTGAGTATGAAACTATAAGAGCAGGGTCATTTGTACCAATTGAAATAAGTATAGCATCAATTCTTCTATTTTTCATTTTTGCTTTAGGAGAGGAAATTGCATGGAGAGCATTCTTTCAAAATCAATTAAACAAAGTCTTACCAATTATACCTGCTTTACTCTTTTCATCTTTATTATTTTCTTTAGGTCATTTTAAACGAGGGAATACTATTGTAGTAGTATATGGACTTTTCTTTACCTTTATCAACAGTATTTTATATGGAGTCATCTTTAATAAAACAAAAAATGCATGGATTAGTGCAATGTCACATTTTACAGCAAATATATTTGAGGTTATAGTATTCATACTAATTTCACATACGTTATAGTCATAAGATGAGAAAAAGGAGACGTAACTTTTAAAATTTAAAATACGAATAATAGGCTTTGAAAACTGAATAATACGGTGTTAAGAAGGCAAGAGATTCTACTTTTGTTACAAAATTAACCATATAGGACTGTTTAGATTATGATACAAATAACATTAGTTAAGTTGAAATGGTAAAATATCGTAAAGAAGAGATTATTGATATAAAATAATGATAAATATTAACTTGAAAAGGGGATTAAAATGGTTTTATTAGTAGTCGATACACAAAAGTTAATAGCCAATGAAAAATTATATGAATTTGATATGTTTGTATCTAATGTTAAAGAAATAGTACATGTGGCTAGGAAAAATAATATTGAAGTAATATATGTACGTCATGATGATGGAATAGGAAATGAATTAACAAAAGGAACTGACGGCTTTGAAATATATGCAAAGTTTCAACCTATGAATGATGAGAAGATATTTGATAAAAAGGTTAATAGTGCTTTTAAAGGTACTGGATTATTAGAATATTTAATAGATAAGGGCGAAAAAGATATAATTATTGTAGGGCTTCAAACAGATTATTGTATTGATGCTACTATAAAATGTGGATTTGAACATGGATTTAATATTATAGTTCCAGCATATACAAATACAACAGTTAATAATAAATTTATGTCAGCAGAACAAAGCTATCAATATTATAATGAATTTATGTGGAATGGTAGATATGCAGAATGCATTTCATTGGACGAAACAATTAAAAGAATGAAATAGCTAAATCTCCAATTTGTAGAGTTGTAGTAGCATAATTTTAGAGTCTGCTAAATTGTATCTTTCTTATTTAACGTAACAACTGAAAAGACATATGATTTACTAGAACACTTAGAATAAAGAGCAAGAAAATCAAAGATTAGCTTAATAAAGAAGGTTTAGCACCTTCTTTTTTTATACCTAAAATAAATTTAAGAATTCTTAAGTTTTTTCAGCGGAGATTCTTAATATTTGGTATTTATACTAAAGCCATTAGATAACTTGAAAAACTAGTGGGAGGTTTTAGTATGAAGCTAATAAAATTCTTAATAGAATATTTTAAATCGCCAAGAACTGTAGGGGCTGTAGCACCTAGTTCAGAAAGGCTTGCAAAGAAAATGGTCAAAGATATAGATTTTGAGAATGCCAATTGTATAGTTGAGTATGGTCCGGGTACAGGAGTTTTTACAGAGAAGCTTGTAGAAAGAAAAAGGCAAGATACGATACTAATATTACTAGAATACAATAAAGAATTTTGTAAACAGCTAGAAGATATGTATAATGGGTATGATAATATTATAATAATAAATGATTCTGCCGAAAATGTAGATAAGTATTTAGTACAATATGATATTAAAAAGGTAGATTATGTTGTCTCAGGTTTGCCTTTTGCTAGTTTGCCTAAGGATGTTTCAAATAAGATTTTAAATAAAACTAGAGGTATACTAAAGAGAAATGGGCTATTTATAACATTTCAATATACTCTTATAAAGAAAGAATTTATTGCTGGTTATTTTAAAGAAATAGACATGGATAGGGTTGTAATTAATGTTCCACCAGCTTATGTTTTAAAATGTCATAATTCTTAGTAGAAAGGAGTATGTTTATGGCAAGCAAAATTTTAGTAGTTGATGATGATACTGAAATAAGAAAAGTTACAGGCATATATTTAGAAAATGAAGGATATGAGGTAATAAAAGCTGAAAATGGAGAACAGGCCTTAAGTATTATAGCTGAAACTCAGATAGACCTTGTACTTTTAGATATTATGATGCCAGGTATGGACGGAATAGAGACCTGTATGAAAATTAGAGAAGATAATATAATGCCTATTATTTTTCTATCTGCAAAGTCAGAAGACCTAGATAAAATTCAAGGCTTAGCCTCTGGTGCTGACGACTACATTACAAAACCCTTTAATGCTATGGAGCTAATGGCAAGAGTTAAATCTCAGCTTAGAAGATATACAAAGTACTCACCTGTTCAAAGTATAGATAAAAATATAATTGAGATTGGAAATTTAACTATAAACACTGATACAAGGCAAGTGTTTGTAGGAGATAAAGAAGTCAGGCTTACCCCAAAAGAATTTGATATACTAGAACTTCTTGCAAGAAATAAGGGAATTGTTTTTAGTATAGAAAAGATTTATATAAGGGTTTGGGGAGAGGAATTTTATAAATCAGATAATACGGTAATGGTTCATATAACTAAAATAAGAGAAAAAATAGAAGAGGAACCTAGAAAACCTATATACATTAAGACCGTTTGGGGAGTTGGCTATAAGATATGAAATCTAATATATTTACAAGACGAATTAGCATTCAACTTATATTAGCATTTGTGATTTCTGTATTTTTTGGATTTCTATCAGTATTTGTGTTTGCTGCTTTTATTGCTCAGCCTTATATTCTTGCAAAAGCTAACTCTATAACTATACTAGAGTATAATATTATCGCTCTTATTATTTTTGCCATTGGAATTGCAGTTTTCTTGATTATGTTTTTATTATTAGTAAATAACAAAATAAAATATATTAAGTACATTTCTAAGCAGGTTAGTAAAATTGCAAATGAAGAACTAGGTCTGTCCCTGAAAGTTCGAGGAAATGATGAGCTAGCAGAACTTTGCAAAAATATTAATATCATGTCTAAACAATTAAAAGAAAAGTTTGATTATGAGAGAGAACTAGAAAATACTAAGAATGAATTAATAACTAATGTCTCTCACGATTTACGAACACCTTTAACTGCTATTATAGGTTATTTAGATATTTTAACAAATGAAAAATATAAAGCTAAAGAAGAAAAGGAATATTTAAATTCAGCTTATAACCTATCTATAAAATTAAAGAAACTTATCGATGAATTATTCGAATATACAAAGTTATCAAGCAGCGATATATTCTTAGAACTTGTAGAAACAGATATAGGTTCTATTCTTATACAAATCCTAGGGGAATATGCTCCTGTGTTTGAAACTAAGGGACTAGGAATTATAACATATATTTGTGATACTAAACTTCCTGTTAAAGTAGATATTGAAAAAATTATTAGAGTTTTTGATAATGTTTTAGGTAATGCAGAAAAATATAGCAATAAGCCTTCAGATATAATAGTTAGAGCATATAGAAATGAGGATAACATTATAATCTCTGTATCTAACAAAGGAAAAGATATTAAAAAAGATAAATTAGATAAGATGTTTGAAAAGTTTTACAGAATGGATAACTCAAGGTCAAGTAAAATTGAAGGCTCAGGATTAGGATTAGCAATTTCTAAGAAAATAGTAGAACTTCATAATGGACAGATTGGGGCAGAATCTAATGAAGATATAGTTACTATAAATATTAGGCTACCTATTGCTAAGTAAAAATAAAAGCGACTTAAGAATAAGAATTAAAACTTTCCAGCCTTTTATTTGTATCCCATCATCCTTAATTATATGTATTAACCAATAAGCCTAAATACATAGGTGTTCTTTGACAGCTGAGTAATGTAGTGTTAAAATTATGGATAAGTTTGATAAAAATGTATCTCATTCATAACAATATTTGGTCTTGAATTAATTATAATGGTAGAAAAACATTAGATATAACCATAGTTAAACTGTAATTATAAGGTGGTAAAAAAATGACACTCCAGATTTACTTAGTATTTATATTAACTTTTATTATTTATATAATAGGAACGTTGGCTTATTCTGCTAGGATTGTGGGAGTAAAAACTGGGAGAATTGCAGTAGCTTCTGCTGTATTTAATGTTTTTGTATTGATACAAAGGACAGCGAACACTATTCAAGCGCCTTTACTAGGAAAGACAGTTGATAATAGTATAAATACAGGACAAACCAGTAGCTTGCTTTATATTTTTAGGTGGATAATTTTTTCTATTACATTGGCCACAATAGCTGGTTCAATTCTAATGCCAACATTTATAAGAGTATTTAATAAATTAGTTGTATCATTTAGTGTATATAGATCTTTACCTAAATTAATATTTCATGCATTTTCAAAGTCTGGAATTGAACAGTTTAGAAATAGTATTTCAATTCCTAAAAAAGAGAATTTATATGAATTAAGAAATTTTAGTAAGACACCTAGAAAAGTAATGCTATTAAATATGATTGCATTTTCTGTATCTAGTGTAAGTATTTTATCAGCGCTATATGCTGCGTGCTTAAGTCCAAATTTAAGAACTACCTTATCATCTGTAATAAACAGTATTTCAACGATATTTATGGTTATATTTATTGATCCATATTTATCTATGGTAACAGATGATGTAATAAGAGGAGATTGCACAGAGTTAGAATTTAATCGCTGTATAATCTTTATTGTTGTCGGACTTATTATGGGAAGTATACTAGCACAATTTATGTTAGTTCCTGCTTCTAAACTAATAGTAGTCATTGCAAAGCTACTATAATTGTTACATAACACTATAAAATCATGATGAACCACAGATTATTTTTCTGTTATAAAAAAAATTTTAGAGCACTGCACTAATCAAGTCTGAATTTTGCAGTGTTTTTAGAGATTACATTTTTAGTTACAGATATATGGAGGTAAGCGGATGGAGGAGTAACACAATTATTATGCCTATATAGTTTAGAATCACGGGGGCGGGTATTTAGTAATTTATTATGACATAAGATAAATATAGAAATAAGTAAGTTTACGGGGGATTTATGAAAAATAATATATTGTTTACTATAACTATTATTTTCTTATTAATTTCAGTAATAATTATTCTTATAGGAGGATATGAGAATAATTATTTATTAATGATTATAGGAAATCTATTAGGAGTTGTTACCGGTATATTAAACTGTATTAGGCGGCTTAAGAAGTGGAATGAAGATAAATAGTCAATATAAGCTTTCGAAGGATATTACACAATTAGGATTTATTTGCTTGCGATAAATATTTATAAAAAATTCTTTAAAAGTTTTACTTACATCAATGGATTTTTATGTGCTAAAATAATATATGAACTCCTATTTTGGGTTTACTAGAAAGGGGGGAAAACATGTCCATATGCAGAGTGAGAGATGTTGTTAAACATCCAGATTGTATTGCACTATCTAAAGTTGGAAGGTGCACCAGGTTAAATATTGGCAAATGTAAGGGAGAAGAGTGTACATTTAAACGGACACATAAGGAAGAATTTAATTCAATTCAGCATGCATATCAGCGTTTAGCCAATCTTGATAGATCAATACAAAGTCATATTGCGAAGAAGTATTATGGTGGCTATATGCCTTGGAGCAAAGAAAATCTATTGGAAAGTATAGAGAATATAGAGTCTTAGAAAACGGAAAAAGTAAAATCTAAGATTAGTGTTTTATAGAAAACTTATATTTAAATTATACGCATGGCGATATGTAAACGTTTACTAAAGAATTAAGATATTATTCAGTAAATCAGATTTCTGAATAAGTTTAGGGAGGTATAATAGATGACTATGTTAAATGAAGTGGTAGAGCATATTATGTTTGGATCTGGAGTTGTTACGGAAGCAGAGGATCATATGATATGGGTAAAGTTTCAGGATGAGATTGGAACAAAGATGTTCTTATATCCAGAAGCATTTGAAAAGTTTTTAAAGGCAGAGAACCCAGCAGTAGAAAATTATACGCTGCAGAAATTACAGATAAAGCAAGATCAGATAGAACAGGAGCGTAGAGAAAAAGAACGTGAAGCTGCTGAACTACAAGAGCAAATGAGAAAAATATCAATTGCCAAAAAGAAACCAGCGAGGTCCATTAAGAAGAAATCCTAAAATTAATTATAACTGCTTTTTAAATATAACAATTGAATGGAACAACAATCTTTTTAACTTAGAGTGATAATTTTAGCAAAGGAGCAAATGAATTGAAATGTTTAATATTGGAGACTTAGTAATATATTCAGGACAGGGAATTTGCTGTATAGACGATAATTCTATAAACAGGATGACGCACTTTTAGAGTTTACTCAAAGTATATTGTTTAAAGAATTGGCGATGTCATTGAATACTACTTATGAAGCAATATATGAAAAAGTTAGTAGTTTAATAGCTGTAAGCGAAGTATAACAGAGGGTAGTGGAGGAATTTATGAAGGGTGTTGAAATAAATGGACATAAGCAACGATAAAATTATGGCAATAGAATCAGCTATGAATCAGATAGAAAAACAATTTGGAAAAGGTTCTATTATGAAGCTTGGTGCAGCTACAACAATGGATATAGAAGTGATTCCAACAGGGTGTCTTCCCTTAGACATAGCGCTAGGTGTTGGTGGAGTTCCAAAAGGAAGAATAGTAGAAGTATATGGGCCCGAATCTTCAGGTAAAACCACTATTGCACTGCACGTAGTGGCAGAAGCTCAAAAAAGAGGTGGCATAGCAGCGTTTGTTGATGCTGAACATGCTTTAGATCCATCTTACGCAAGAAAACTGGGAGTTAATACGGAAGGCTTGGTAGTCAGCCAGCCAGATACAGGGGAACAAGGTTTAGAAATAGCAGAGGCACTTGTAAGATCTAATGCAATAGATGTACTTGTTGTTGACTCTGTGGCGGCACTTGTTCCGAGAGCTGAAATTGAAGGAGAGATGGGAGATTCTCATATGGGACTTCAAGCTAGACTAATGTCTCAGGCTTTAAGAAAGCTTACTGCAGCAATTAACAAGTCAAAATGTATTGTAATATTCATAAATCAATTAAGAGAAAAAATAGGTATTATGTTTGGTAACCCTGAGACAACAACTGGTGGTCGTGCTCTCAAGTTTTATTCATCTATAAGACTTGATATAAGAAGGATTGATAGCATAAAAACAGGTGAAAATATTCTTGGAAACAGAGTAAGAATAAAAGTAACAAAAAATAAGGTTGCACCGCCTTTTAAACAGGCTGAATTTGACATAATGTACAATGAAGGAATTTCAAAAGAAGGCAGCTTAATAGATATAGCTGTTACTGAAGGCTTTGTTGAAAAAAGTGGAGCATGGTTTTCATATAAAGGTGATAGACTTGGCCAAGGAAGGGAAAATTCCAAGCTGTTCTTAAAGGAGAATACTGATTTAGCTCTTGAAATAGAAAATTTAATTAGAGAAAAATATAACATGCCATTAATAAAGGATTCAGTAAGGGACGAAGATAAAGATGACGTACAATTTAGCTGAAATACAAAATAGTTCAAGCGGATAATTAGAGTTAACGGAGCAACAAATTAATTAAAATAGTAAAGATATTAAAATTAGAATATAATTTTAATATTATTCATGTTGCTGAAAAGGATTGTATTATTAATAGGATGTTGATATAATAAATTACGTGTAGTTTATTATAAACTTACATTGATTGTTATAATTATGGGTTAATTTTTATTTTTGAGTTAAAGAGCAACTAATTCATTCATATCTTAAAAATCTTTAAAAGTAGGAGATTATGTATATGAAGGAATTTAGTATTAATACAAAAGTTTATTTTGGAGAAAGCTCTTTGGACAGACTAAGTGAAATTAAAAATAAGAGAGTACTAATTGTATGCGATAAGTTTATGGAGACTTCAGGTATGGCTGCAAAAGTACAAGGAAAACTTGTTGATTGTGAAGTAGCTATATATAGTGATATAGTGCCTGATCCATCTGTAGAAGTTATTGCTAGTGGTATCCAAAAGTTGCAAAGTTGTAATGCTGAAATTATTATAGCTCTTGGTGGAGGCTCATCAATTGATGGAGCTAAGGCAATAAGAGAGTATGCAAAAAAGGTTACTGGAGGAGTTTCCTCTGTAAAAGAGTTCTATGCTATACCTACTACAAGTGGTACAGGTTCAGAAGTAACAGAATATGCAGTAATTACAAACAAGCAAGAAGGGCTAAAGTATGCTCTTGCAGATAAATCTCTTCTTCCAACGGTTGCTATTCTCGATCCGGAATTAGTAAAATCTGTCCCTAAGGCGATAACTGCTGATACAGGAATGGATGTAATAACCCACGCTATGGAGGCTTATGTTTCAAAGAATGCTACTGATTTTTCAGATGCTCTTGCAGAAAAAGCTTTTACCTTAGCTTTCAGGTTTTTACCACAGGCTTATACTGATGGAAGTGACTTAGTAGCAAGAGAAAAACTTCATAATGCGTCCTGCCTTGCTGGTATAGCTTTTAATGCAGCTGGACTCGGAATTACTCATAGTTTGGCTCATGCTGTAGGAGGTAAATTGCATATTCCTCATGGAAGAAGTAATGCTATTATACTTCCTTATGTAATTGAATACAATGCTAATTTAAATAAAGGTGCTTTCAATGTTGAATATGGAGTAGCAGCTAAGAAGTATCAAAGACTTGCTAAGCTATTAAAGTTGCATGCACCAAATGTAAGCATTGGAGTTAACAATCTAATTAAAAGTGTTAAAGAGCTTCAAAAGACATTAATGATTCCAACAACATTAAAGGAACAAGGCGTTGATATGGAGTTAGCCAATGCATGTACAGAAGAAATTATTGGTGCAGCTTGTAAGGATATATGTACAACGGCAAACCCTAGAGAAGCAACAAGTGAAGACTTGTTAAATATTTTAAATAAAGTTTTGGGGTAAAATATTGTATTTTAAACCACTCAATACTGAGTGGTTTTTTGTGATACAACGTTTAAAATGTAGTTTAAAATATAACTGAAAAAGGAGAGTAGCTATGGCTGGTGAGTTATATTCAATAGGGAAAGTTGAAGAAATATGTAAAATAACGAAGAAAGCACTAAGATACTACGATAGAATGAACATACTATCACCAGATAAAGTATGTAATGAAAATGGTTATAGATATTACAGTAAGAAAAATTTATTGTCTGTTCCAGTTATAAGATATTATAAACAGAGTGGTTTCAAATTGGAGGAAATGAGAGCTTTTTTAGAAGGGACAACCTATGAGTTCGTCGATAAAAGATTTAGGAAAAAGATTGATGAATTAGAAGAGCTTGATAGAGAGGTGAATTTAAAAATAAGATCAGTGAAGGACTGGCACGATCTTATAGTTGAAGCACAGATGGTGCTTGAAAATAATGTTTGCGATGTAGCTATAAAGTATATAGATAGCAAAAAATTGATATTCTTAAATCAAGATTTTCAATATGATTATATGGACTCTATAATTAATATAGAATTTAATAATTATGTAGATAGTATAAATAATGCAATAACAGGTCCTGTGATTATAAATTTTCCATCTTATAAGGACAAGATGAATGGAAAGTGCAATAAGATGAAAATAATGCAGCAGACCATTTTAAAGTGTAAAGAAGAAGAAACCCTTGAATATGGTGGTTGGATGGCAGCTTCCTGCTATCATATAGGAGCTCATGAAAATATTGATGAAACATATAAAAAGATACAAGACTGGACTGAAGAACATGGATATATATGCTCGGAAGAATGCTATGAAAGATATGTAACAGATTATTGGACTACTAAAAACACTGATAGGTTTGTAACAGAGGTTATGATTAAAATTAAGAGATAAGAGGCATAAGCGGTAAGTAATCATCTTGAATGATGATTATTTACCGCTTATGTTTTTTTGAATCATATCATGAAAATAAGCTAATTTACTCCATAGAATATGCTTACAACTGCTGAAAAAGTAAGTGTTTTTTAACAAGGTGTGAATTTGAGCTATTATGTGAGTAATCGAAAAACACTGCCCTTAGGGGAAGGTATTGCTAAAAAATATAATTTACATTGTGAAAAAAATGCTAATATTTTTACCCTGAAAAATTAAAAAACTGCCTAATAGATGATTTGTAATCGGTTAAAAAGTTTGTAATATAGCGATAAATGTAGAATTTTAAATTTTATTTGAATTTTCATGTGAAATATATATTGACCTTGCCCTAAAGGGAAGGGGATATAATTTAGGTGAATAAAAAATAACTAATAAGATATAAATGAAAAGTTGTTTAATAATTTAACGATAAAATATCCCAAATCATAACAATCTAAAAACATTCCCATTATGAAGTTTTATTTAAGAACACAATATAAAAAGTTATTAATTGTATAGGGGAAAGGGGTCCTATTTTATGGATAAGGGTTCAAAGGCTATCACCTGGGAAACGACTACTGCAAAAAATAAGTTAAAAACTAATTTTCTTAAGAAAGGTATTTCAATAGCTCTTTTTTCAGGTCTTATGTACGGATTTTACTCAGCGTTTTTAACATTGGGAATGACGAAAGGAATATGGGGCGAATGGTATGGTGCAAATACAGTAGGTTTATCGGCAATTGTTATAACATACGTATTAGGTGCTCTTGGTAGCGCTGTAAACGACACCTGTAGTGCTGTTTGGGCCATGCTTTATGCAGCTTTTAAAGGTAAACTTGGAGATTTCTTTAGATGTCTTAAAACTAAGCCTGGCACTGTAATGATATTTGCGGCTCTTATAGGAGGACCTATTTCAAGTACAGCTTATGTGGTAGCTTTACAAATGGCAGGCTCAATTGTTATTCCAATTACTGCTCTTTGTCCTGCTATTGGTGCTATTTTAGGAAGAATATTATTTAAGCAAAAATTAAACAAACGTATGATGTTTGGTATTGGTATTTGTGTTTTATCTAGTTTTATGATCGGAAGTACTAGTATTGGTGGCGATGCTCCAAAAGGAATGTTTCTTGGAATTTGTATTGCTTTTATAGCAGCTCTTGGATGGGGATTTGAAGGTTGTGTAGCAGGATATGGCACATCTATGATTGACTCAGAAATTGGTATTACAATTCGTCAAGCCACATCTGGACTTTCAAATTTATTAATATTAGTGCCTATATTTGGTTTATTACTTGGTGATGGAATTAAATTTTCAACTAATTTAACTATTCAGGCATTTACAAGTGGGCCTGCAATGATATGGTTTGCGTTAAGTGGACTTTGTGCCTTTGTTTCCTACATGAGCTGGTACAACGGTAATAGTATGTGTGGTGCTGCTCTTGGTATGGCATGTAATGGTACTTATTCCTTCTGGGGACCATTCTGCTGCTGGATAGTTCTTGGATTAATAGGTGGTATGGAAGGATGGACTTTACCTACCATAGCTTGGATTGCTGCTTTATTAATGATGATTGGTATTCTCATAATAGCCATGAATCCTATGGATTTATTTAGAAAAAAAGATGTAATAGAAAGTGAACTGGCTTAATTATGAGATTATAAATACTTAAATTCTATTGAATTTAATAAAAAAGCTTGTTACTAATTGGTGAAGCTTTTGGAAATGAGCTTTTTTATTAAAATATATGAACAAAAGATAATCGAAAGGAGATCCATTATATGAAAGAAATTTCAATGTCAGCTAATACTAAAGCAATAGCTGCAAAGAAGAAATTATCAAGTGATTTCTTCAAAAAAGGTGTGTCATTAGCTTTATTTTCAGGACTCACCTATGGGATGTATACAGCGTTATTAACCATGGGTATGACTAAGGGGGTTTGGGGTGACTGGTATGGTGCTAATACAGCAGGTTTATCAGCATTTGTGATAGCATACTTACTTGCAGCACTTGGTAATGCAATAAACGATACCTGTAGTGCTGTTTGGGCAATTTTATACTCAATAGTTAGAGGTAAATTTAGAGATTTTCTAAGATGTATCAACACTGCTCCAGGACGCATTATGATATTGGCAGCTCTTATCGGGGGGCCCGTAGCTGGTACGGCTTATGTTATAGCTCTTCAAATGGCTGGCTCAATAGTTGTTCCAATATCAGCTCTTTGTCCTGCTATTGCTGCAATATTAGGTAAAATCTTATTTAAACAGAAACTAGACAAACGTATGGCTTTTGGTATTGCGGTATGTGTATTTGCTAGTTTCCTAATTGGTAGTACAAGCTTTAACGGTACTGCTTCAACAAAAACAATTATCGGATTCTTTATAGCTATTATCGCAGCTCTTGCATGGGGATTTGAAGGTTGTGTAGCTGGATATGGTACAGCAATGATTGATTATGAAATTGGTATTTGTATTCGTCAAGTAACTTCAGGTATAGCAAATCTATTCATTTTAGTACCAGTTTTCTCAATTATGGCTGGTAAAGTTGGTCTTTCTGTTAACCTTGCAATGCAAGCATTTACAAGTGGACCTGCAATGATTTGGTTCGTACTAAGTGGTCTTTTATCAGTTGTTACATTTATGACATGGTACGCTGGAAACAGTATGTGTGGAGCAGGACTTGGTACTGCATGTAATGGTACATATTCATTCTTTGGTCCGTTATTCTGCTTATTGCTATTAGGAGTATACGGAGGCATGGATGGATGGTCATTACCTTCAGTTGCTTGGATCGGAGCTGTAATAATGATGTTTGGTATCCTTACAATATCTATGAATCCACTTGATTTATTTAGAAGAAAAGATGATATGGGAGGTTCAATGGATGAAGCCGCTTAATTATGCTATTTTAAAATATTTTACTACAGTTAACGAAGCTTCTGCTGATGATGTTATAGAAGCATTAAAAGGAGAATACGGAAGCTTTAAGGCTTTACAAAAGAAGGCTGTAATCAATGCCTTAATGACGGCAGAAGCAAATGGACTTATTGAAGAAACAAGATTTGAATTAGATAGAGATGGTGAGTTAACTGTTTACTATCATGCCCATGAAGATGGGGCTGCTACAATCAATAAATATATTAAAGATTAATTTTTAACATTGCCCATAGGGTAATGTTTGTACAAGACAAATATTCTGTGATGATGGTAGAACAAGGGCATTGTCTTTAATAATATAAGTAAATTTTCTTGGTAAATAGCCTAATTCACAGTGAAAAATATTTAAGAATTTATTGTAATAACATATTGACTCTCCCCTAAAGGGCAAGAGATATAATCAGTATAAAGTAAGTAACAGGGTTATATTAAACAAATATATAGTATAGTTCTTTGTTTAATTAAAACATATTCGTTTAAATAGGAAGGAGGAAATATATATGAGATACTATGGAAATGAGGCTTTAGGTCTTGTAGAGACAATAGGATTAGTTCCTGCACTTGAGGCTGCAGATAAAATGCTTAAGGCAGCTAACGTTGAACTTATTTCATATGAAAATGTTGGTTCAACCCTTGTAACTATAATGGTAAAAGGTGATGTAGGTGCAGTTAAATCTGCTGTGGAAGCAGGTGCAGAGGCAGCGGCTGCTGTTGGAACATTAACAGCACACAATGTTATGCCACGTCCTATTAGAGAAGTTGGAGATATTGTTTCAGTACATGATATTGATGCATAAATATAGAAAGGAAATGATACAAGTATGGCAAGATATGAAGCTTTAGGATTAATTGAAACTTTCGGGCTAGTTTTTGTTTTAGAAGCAGCAGATGCTATGTGTAAAGCAGCGGATGTTGAACTTATAGGATATGCAAACGTTGCCTCAGGATATATATCTGTATTAGTTCAAGGTGATGTTGGTGCTTGCAAAACAGCAGTAGAAGCTGGTGTTGCAGCAGTTAAAGCAATGGAAGGTGGAAACCTTTATAGTTCAATAGTTATTCCAAGACCACATCAGGATCTTGGAAAAATAATAAAACGTTATTCTATTACAAATCTTGTAACAGAATAAAAGTATTAAATTTTTTCTGAAAAGGGAGAGAGAAAAATGAATATTATAGATAATGATTTACTCTCCATGCAAGAAGCAAGAATTCTTGTTGAAAATGCTCGTGAGGCACAAAAGAAATTAGCAACCTTCCCACAAGAAAAACTTGATGAGATAGTTGAACGTATGGTTGAAGAGATTGAAAAACATTTAAAGGAACTTGCCCAGATGTCTAATGAAGAAACTGAATATGGAAAGTGGGAAGATAAATATATCAAAAACCGCTTTGTATGCAGATATCTAAAAAATAGGCTTAAGGGAATGAGATGTGTAGGTATCATTGATGAAGATAAGGTTGGAAACACAATGGATGTTGGAGTACCAATGGGCGTTATTATAGCCTTTTGTCCATCCACTAGTCCTGTTTCTACAACTATATATAAGGCATTAATTGCAATTAAATCAGGAAATGCAATTATATTTTCTCCTCATCAAAGGGCTAAAAATGCAATTGGCAAAACAATTGATATTTTGATTAGAGCTGCGGAGGGAGTAGGACTTCCAGAAGGTGCCCTTGCATATTTACATACAGTAACTGAAAGTGGTTCGGTGGAGCTTATGAAACATAGAGATACTTCACTGATAATGAACACGGGAGTTCCAGAAATGCTCGATGCAGCCTATAAATCTGGCAAGCCAATAATTTATGGCGGTAATGGAAATGGCCCAGCCTTTATAGAGCGTACAGCGGATATAAAGCAAGCAGTTAGAGATATTATTGATAGCAAGAATTTCGATTATGGAGTTGTATCCAGTGCTGAACAATCAATTGTGGTTGATAGTTGTATTGCAGCTGAAGTAAGAGAAGAACTTCAAAAAAACGGTGCATACTTTATGACAGAAGAAGAAGCTGAAAAATTGGCAGCCACATTCTTGGATAAAGATGGGGGCAAAAATGTAGAGATAATCGGTAAACCACCAAAATTCTTAGCTAAGAATGCTGGTTTTAGTGTTCCAGAAGATACGAAGCTTCTCATCTCCAAGCAAAAGTTTGTTTCACCAAAAAATCCTTATTCAAGAGAAAAGCTCTGTCCAGTGCTAGCCTTTTATATAGAAGACGACTGGATGCACGCTTGTGAAAAATGTATAGAACTATTGCTTAGTGAGAGGCAGGGACATACACTTGTTATACATTCAAAGGATGAGGAAGTTATTCGTCAATTTGCACTAAAAAAACCTGTTGGAAGAGTGCTTGTTAATACTCCAGGAACTTTTGGAAGCATGGGTGCAACTACAAATTTATTTCCATCCATGACATTAGGCAGTGGTTCTGCAGGGGATGGAATGACTTCTGATAACGTTTCACCTATGAACTTAATATATGTACGTAAAGTTGGGTATGGAGTTCGAAATGTAGATGAACTTGTTAAAACAGTAGATCTTGAAGAAGATAAATTAAATTCAAAGGAAATAGATAACATTAAGTTATTAGAGAGTATTTTGAAAAAAGTTATGAGGGATTTAAAATAAAAATCATATTTCAAATATGAAATATATTAAAGAATGAGAGGTAATAAATTGGATATTCGTGAATTTTCAAATAAGTTTATGGAAGCTACTAAAAACATGTCTGACGAAGAACGTGCTGGTTTAATGAAGATGTTTTCTAGTGTTTCTAAAGAAATAGCAAAAGAAGAACCAGCTTGCACACAGGTTGCAGGTGATAACAATGGTCAAATTCCAGATGGAATAACAGAGCGTTTAGTTAAGTTAAAGGAAATTTACTTAAAACACGTTCCAACTATAACAACTCACCGTGCAAGAGCTATTACTAAAATAGCCAAAGAAAATCCTGGTATTCCTAAATCCGTTTTGCGTGGTAAGTGTTTCAAACATTGCTGCGAAACTGCACCACTAGTAATTCAAGATAACGAACTTATCGTTGGAGCACCAAATGGTAAGCCTCGTGCAGGAGCATTTTCTCCTGATATAGCTTGGAGATGGATGGTTGATGAAATTGATACAATAGGAAATCGTCCACAGGACCCATTTTATATCTCAGAAGAAGATAAGAAAATTATGCGTGAGGAATTATTCCCATATTGGCAAGGTAAATCCGTTGATGAATACTGTGAAGACCAGTATCGTGAAGCTGGAGTATGGGAACTTTCAGGAGAATCCTTTGTTTCAGATTGTTCTTATCACGCAGTAAATGGTGGAGGGGACTCTAACCCAGGATATGACGTTATATTAATGCAAAAAGGTATGCTTGATATAAAAAGAGAGGCAGAAGAGAAATTAGCTAATCTTAGTTATGAAAATCCAGAAGATATAGATAGAATTTATTTTTATAAATCATTAATCGATACTGCTGAAGGAGTTATGATATATGCTAAACGTATGTCAGACTATGCAGCTGAGCTTGCTGCAAAGGAAACTAACCCTAAGCGTAAAGCAGAGCTTCTAAAGATTTCTGAAGTAAATGCTAGGGTTCCAGCACATAAGCCAAGTAATTTTTGGGAAGCAATTCAAGCAGTTTGGACTATAGAATCATTACTTGTAGTTGAAGAAAATCAAACAGGTATGTCTATAGGACGTGTTGACCAATACATGTATCCATTCTATAAAGCAGATATTGAAGCAGGACGTATGACTGATTTTGAAGCATTTGAACTAGCAGGCTGTATGCTTATAAAAATGTCTGAAATGATGTGGATAACAAGTGAGGGTGGTTCTAAATTCTTTGCAGGTTATCAGCCATTCGTTAACATGTGTTTAGGTGGTGTTACTAGAGAAGGTCGTGACGCTACAAATGAATTAACTTATCTTTTAATGGATGCAGTTCGTCACGTGAAGATATACCAACCATCATTAGCATGTCGTATACATAAAGGCTCACCTCAGAAATACCTTAAGAAGATAGTTGAAGTTATTCGTGCAGGTATGGGATTCCCAGCATGTCACTTTGACGATGTTCATATAAAGATGATGTTAGCAAAAGGTGTTTCTATAGAAGATGCAAGAGATTACTGCTTAATGGGATGCGTTGAGCCACAGAAGTCAGGAAGATTGTATCAATGGACTTCTACAGGATATACTCAATGGCCTATATGTATAGAACTTGTTCTTAATCATGGGGTACCACTATGGTATGGTAAGCAAGTATGCCCGGACATGGGAGATCTAAGTAAGTTTAAAACTTATGAACAGTTCGAAGCAGCTGTTAAAGAGCAAATTAAATACATTACTAAATGGACAAGTGTTGCTACAGTAATTTCTCAACGTGTTCACAGGGATCTTGCACCAAAGCCACTTATGTCTATGATGTATGAAGGTTGTATGGATAAAGGTAAGGGAGTAGAAGCAGGCGGAGCTATGTATAACTTCGGACCTGGAGTAGTATGGAGTGGTCTTGCTACTTATACAGATTCTATGGCAGCTATAAAGAAATTAGTATTTGATGAGAAAAAATATACATTACAAGAAATGAACGAAGCTTTAAAAGCTGACTTTGTTGGATATGAACAACTAAGAAAAGATTGCTTAGAAGCACCTAAGTATGGTAACGATGATGATTACGCAGATTTAATTGCTGCAGATTTAATCAACTTTACTGAACAAGAGCATCGTAAATATAAAACATTATATTCAGTGCTTAGCCATGGTACTTTATCAATCTCAAATAACACTCCATTTGGACAACTTACTGGAGCTACAGCAAATGGACGTAAAGCATGGACACCTTTATCAGATGGTATAAGTCCAACTCAAGGAGCAGATTATAAAGGACCTACTTCAATAATTAAATCTGTTTCTAAGATGAGTTGTGAAGATATGAATATAGGTATGGTTCATAACTTTAAGCTAATAGCTGGTCTTCTTGATACACCAGAAGGTGAACAAGGAATAATTACACTACTACGTAGTGCATGTGCTCTTCAGCTTGGAGAAATGCAGTTCAACTATCTAGATAACAATACTTTACTTGAAGCACAAAAGCATCCTGAAGAGTATCGTGATTTAATAGTTCGTGTTGCTGGATATAGTGCATTCTTTGTTGAATTATGTAAGGATGTTCAAGATGAAATCATAAGCAGAACTATGCTTACACATTTCTAAGTAGAGAACTCAAATGTTAAGTAGATATCCCAAATCTTTGATTTGGTGATAGTCACTTACACAGAGTGCTGATTTGTAGTGAATCAGTTAAGCAGACGTCCAAAATCTGTGATTTTGTGATGGTCGCTTACTCATTTGACTAAAAGGAGAAGGAGTTTCATCTAAATATATTAAAAATCAGTGTGAGTAAAATTGGAGAATGAAAAATATGAGTAATGGAACTTTAGGTATAATTGAACGAAAAGCGACGATTTTTAATATACAAAAATACAATATGTATGATGGAGATGGAGTAAGGACTTTAGTATTCTTTCAGGGGTGTCCCCTTAGATGTAAGTGGTGTGCAAACCCTGAGGGAATGATTAAAAAGAATAGAGTTATGTTTAAAAGTGATTTATGTGTTGATTGCGGGGCTTGCGCTTCTGTTTGCCCTGCTTCAATACACACTATAAGCAGTAAAACTTCGAAGCATGAGGTTAATCATGATGTTGATTGTATTGGATGTGGTAAGTGTAAAAGCGCCTGCCTTAAATCCGCTATATCAATAGTTGGAGAAGTAAAAACCATCTCTGAACTTTTAGAAATCGTAGAAGAAGATAGAACTTTTTATGAAGTTTCCGGTGGGGGAGTTACATTAGGTGGTGGCGAAGTTTTAATGCAGCCTGAAGCCGCAAGTAGTCTTTTAATGGCGTGCAAGCAGGCAGGGATAAATACTGCAATTGAAACTTGTGGTTACGCAAAATTAGAATCAGTACTTAAGGTGGCGGAGTTCACAGATTTATTCCTATTTGACATTAAGCATATTGATTCAGACAAACACTTTCAGTGGACTGGTGTTAGAAACGAACAAATTCTAGAGAATCTTAAAGAATTGCTTCGCCGCAAATATAATGTAAAAATTCGTATGCCTTTACTTAAAGGGGTAAATGACCAGAAAGAAGATATTGAAAAGGTAATGGAGCTTTTGAAGCCATATAAAGATTATAGAAACTTTAAAGGAATTGATTTACTTCCATATCATAAAATGGGTGTAAATAAATATAAGCAATTGGGAATGGAATATCCTATAAAAAATGACCCGAGTTTGACTAATGAAGATCTAAATAAAATAGAAGAATGGATTAGAAAATACGATTTATCTGCAAAAGTAATTCGTCATTAAATAATTTTCAAATAGATGATTAAGATGGAAGGTAAGGTTTATGGGAGATTTTTCTAATAAGGATATACAGCGTATTATACAAGAATCAGTTCCAGGAAAACAAATTACTATAGCTCACGTTATTGCATCGCCAATGCATGATATATATGAGCGTCTTGGAATTGATGAAAGAGGGGCAATAGGTATTTTAACTCTTTCTCCATATGAAACTGCTATTATTGCAGCAGACATTGCTACAAAGGCTGCTGATGTTGAAATTGGATTCCTTGATCGTTTTACAGGATCTGTGGTAGTAAATGGTGATGTTCAAAGTGTTGAGACGGCACTTTGTGCGGTAAACGATACGCTTAAAGATATGCTTGGATTTACTCCTGCTCCCATTACAAGAACATGAGAAAAAAACGCATAATGGTAATTGGTCCTTCAAGATGCGGTAAAACTACATTAGTTAACGCATTAAACGATTACGATGGTCCATTAAGACGAACGCCAGATTTGATCTATGGTAAGAATACCATTGATGTTCCAGGCTCCTACATAGAGAATGCATGGATGTATAAACATGTAATTGCAGCAGCTCAGGATGCATCCTGTGTGCTTGTATTGGTTGATCAGTCTAATTGTGCTGAAATATACTCACATGGATTTGCAAGATCCTTTAGATGTCCGATAATTGGAGTCATAACAAAATGTGATTTAATGGCTGAAAATGAAGAGAAGTGTTTGCGGCAGCTAAAGAACATAGGAGTATTGGAGCCATATTTTCATATTAGTTTTAAAGTGGGAACAGGAATTGACGCCTTAAAAAAGTATTTATTTGAAAAAGGTAAGGAGTAAAGGTCAATGATCAAATTTATTACCGAAGAGTATTTAAGAGATTTATATAGAAAAGAACCTTTTAATACCTACAAGTTACAACAAGGACAGCGTCTTACACCTGGAGCAGTTCAATATTTGTCTGATAAAAGGATAAAAATGATTAATGGTGATTCAAAGACCAATGAAAAAAATCAGGTAAAAGCTATAAAACAGGTAGAGATCACAAAGCAAGAGGAAAAGATCAATTTGAATTTAAATTCGAATTTGAAAAAGAAGCTTTGTTGTAAATTGAAATCTATAGAGGCAACATTTCTTGTTACCAGCAGTGAAATACTAAGAGAAGACATTATTTTAGCACAAAATATTATAAGTTTGGGTAGAAAAATATCAAACATAAGAAATGTTGTGGAAGGCAAAGGTACACTTGAACCTATTTATTGCAGAGAGTGTACTGGCATGAATTCATTAAATTTCACAACTGAGCTTCAGGATTGTTTCGAAATAACAGAATTTCATATGCAGCTTAATAAAAGCAGTGCAATATTAAAAATCCATGTACTTCGTTGTGCTTTAAGAGAGTTACACTTTGAAATAATTGATACTTATGAAAATGACGACGACGACCTAAAAGATAGGATTATAAATAATATTAATTCAATAATTAATTCGCTGTCTCAATTGATTTGTTCAGCAGTAGGAGGAAAACAATGTCAGAGAAAAATCTAACTTTTCAATATTGTGATGAGATGGTTCAAAAGTTTGAAGAAGTCATAGAAAAACCAGTTGTTAGTAACTCTTCTGTTTACTATACAGGTGTAGACTTAGGTACTGCATGTGTAGTACTAGCGGTTTTAGATGAAAATTATGAGCCTGTTGCTGGCAGCTACAGGTATGCAGATGTAGTTCGTGATGGTATGGTTGTTGACTATATTGGAGCAGTAAAGATTGTTAGAGAACTTAAACAGGAAATCGAGGAAAAACTAAATACTGAGCTTCTTTATGCCGCTGCTGCAATCCCACCTGGAACTGACGCTTTAGATTCTGGGGCAATTAAAAACGTAGTCCAAGCCGCAGGATTTGAACTTACATGCCTTTTAGATGAGCCTACTGCTGCTAATGCTGTGCTTAAAATTGAAAATGGTGCAGTTGTAGATGTTGGCGGTGGAACCACAGGAATATCAATTCTAAAGGATGGAAAGGTTATTCACGTTGTTGATGAACCTACAGGCGGTACTCATTTTTCATTAGTTATTTCAGGTGCATATGGAATGCCTTTTAAAGAGGCTGATAAATTCAAAAGGGATAACAAGAATCATAAAGAAATTTTACCGGTACTAAAGCCGGTAGTTGAAAAGGTAGCATCAATTATCAATTATAATATCAAGAATCATGATGTGAAGGAAATTTCTTTAGTAGGTGGTACTTGTTGTTTAACAGGAATAGAAGAAATTATTGCAAAACAAACAGGCGTTTACACACATAAACCTAAAAATCCTATGTTTGTCACACCACTTGGTATAGCATTAAGCTGCACTCAAGATATTATAGAGTAATGAGAATAAGGAGAGGGTTTAAAAGTGGATTTTAGAATCATAAAATCACCTTCCCAAAGTACTAAAGATATTCTAAGAAGACGAATGGGTGGAAACTGTAAAACAGATATAGATAGTAGTGATGCAATAGGACTTGTTCAAGGTAAACTTATTGATATGATTTATGCTGCAGATATTGCTGAAAAAGCTGTTGGAGTTACCGTTGAAGACATTAGGGGAACATGTCCTCAACATATGGTTTTACTGGGTATTTTTGGCGACACAGCATCAGTTGAATCTGCATTGAGTGAAATTAAATTAAAAATGAAAGAGGTAAAGGCAATATGATAGCAGCAAGACTTATTGATAATGTGTGGGCAACTAGAAAATCAGAAGCACTTAACGGGCTTAAATTTATGCTTGCAGAGGAAATTGGTGGAATAGATGCAGGAAGAAGATTTATTGTTGTAGATAACATCAGTGCAGGTATTGGTGATAGGGTTATAGTTAGTACCGGTTCATCTGCTAGAAGAATGCTAGGAGATGACAATATTCCTGTAGATGCAGTTGTTATTGGAATAATTGATGAAGATTGTAATTTTGGTTAAAACACAAATTTCAATGTTATTTGAAAGGAAGTGATAAAGTGAAAAAATTAATATGTGCAAAGGATATTGAAGCATTAATACTAAGTGGAGAAAAGGTATTTTGTATAGATGGTAGTGAAATTATTACACCATCAGCGCAAGATCTTGCCAAAAATAATGGAATAATATTTAGTACAAAGGCTCCTGAACCTAAGGTACAGCAGGCAGCAGCTAAAAAACCATTAAATGTAGAAGATATGGATTGCGATCAGATGCTTAATTTCTTTAGAGCAATGATGGACAAAGGCCTTCTACAGCAAATGCTTGAATGCTTAAAGGCAAAAAGTCTTCCATTCGAAGCTGATAGTGATCCTAGTGGACTTAAGGTTGTTAGAGGAAGTTCAGTAAAAATGGATGTATTTGATACTGGCAATCCAGATAATAAAGTTTACTTCCAAGAGTTAGTAAGTAAAGAAGAATCAAAAATGAGTGCAGGATTCTTAGTTATTGAAGATTCAAAGTTTGATTGGGAGTTGACCTACGAAGAGATTGACTATGTCATTGAGGGAACTTTAACAGTTGAAATCAATGGAAAAACATATACAGCTCATGCTGGTGATGTATTATTTGTACCATCAGGTTCTAAAGTAGTTTGGGGATCACCAGACAAGGCTAGGATATTCTATACAACATATCCAGCAAATTGGGCGGATCTTTTATAGAAGACTAGGAGGATAAACCTATGCAGGCGCTTGGTTTAATAGAAACAAAAGGATTACTTGCAGCTATTGAAGCAGCCGATACAATGGTGAAATCAGCAGATGTGAGTATTATTGAAAAAACTTATGTAGGTGGCGGCCTTGTTACAGTTTTAATTACAGGTGATGTAGGTGCAGTAAAGGCATCTATAGAAGCTGGAGTAGCAGCTGTCACAAAACTTGATGAAGAATTTTTAGTTTCACAGCATGTAATTCCACGTCCTCATGAGGAATTGAAAGGCATAATTGGGCCTAACAATCTCGAAGATGAGCAAGTCTCTGATGAAGAGACGGCTAATGAAGATAAGGTGGATACTATAGAAGATACAGAAAAATCAGAAGTTGTGGAAGAAGAAAAAGATATAGAAGAAACTGAAGAGACTGTTGAAAAAAATCAAGACTCTTTAGACTCAAGTAAGATACATAAGGTGAACTTAGAGAATCTGCGCAAAGATGATGTAGATAAGTTAGTAGAGAAAAGTGGTATTGAGAAAACCATTTCTATGTTATCTAAGTTAAAGGTTGTTAAGCTTAGAAATCTAGCTCGTGAATACAAAGATTTCGTAATCACAGGCAGAGCAATTTCAAAGGCAGATAAAAATTTATTAATTGCTAAATTTAAGCTATATTATGAGAAGAAATAGCTATTGTTAAGGCTAAGAAGGGAAGTATGAAACAATGGAAAACTTTGATAAAGATTTGCGCTCAATACAAGAAGCTAGAAATGTTGCCAGACTTGGAAAAGTAGCAGCTAATAAAATTGCTGACTATACTGAAGAGCAAATCGATAAAATTTTACGTAATATGGTTAGAGTTGCAGAAGAGAATGCTGTTTGTTTAGCAGAGATGGCTGTTGAAGAAACAGGTTTTGGTAAAGTAGAAGATAAAACTTTCAAAAATCACTTAGCATCTACTATATTATATAACTCAATAAAAGATATGAAGACTATAGATGTAATTAAAGAAGATCCTATAAATAAGCTTATAGAGATTGCTGAGCCAGTTGGTTTGGTTATGGGGATAGTACCTTCAACAAATCCAACATCTACAGCTATTTTCAAAGCTATGATATCAATTAAATCTCGTAATGCTATAGTGTTCTCACCTCATCCATCTGCTGCAAAATGTACAACTAAAGCAGTTCAATTAATGCATGATGCTGCTGTTGCAGCTGGTGCCCCAGAGAATGTTATAAGTGCAGTAAGCATTCCAACAATTGGAGCTACAAATGAATTAATGAAGTGCAAGGAAGTATCTATAATAATAGCTACAGGTGGTCCAGGAATGGTTAAAGCTGCCTACAGCTCAGGAAAACCAGCTCTTGGTGTTGGTGCAGGAAACTCTCCAGCATATATCGAAAGAACTGCTGATGTAGAAAAAGCTGTTAAAAATATTATGGCAAGTAAGACTTTCGATTATGGTACAATTTGTGCCTCAGAACAATCAATAATCTGTGAAGAATGTAATCAGGATAAAGTTGTTGAAGAGTTCAAAAAACAAGGCGGATATTTTATGACAGCAGAAGAAACTGATAAAGTTTGCAAGCTGTTATTTAAAAATGGACACGCTATGAATGCTAAGTTTGTTGGAAGAAGTCCACAGGTTATTGCTAGTGCTGCAGGGATTACAATTCCAGAAGGAACAAAAGTACTTATAGGAAGACAAAATGGAGTAGGCGAAGGTAATCCGTTATCCTTTGAAAAACTTACAACAGTTCTTGGATTCTATACAGTAAAGGATTGGCATGAAGCATGTGAATTAAGTATTGAATTACTTCAAAATGGAATTGGTCATACAATGAGCATTCATACTGAAGACAAAGATATAGTTATGAAATTTGCTAAAAAGCCAGCTTCACGTATCCTTGTTAATACTGGTGGAACTCAAGGTGGAACAGGTGCAAGCACAGGACTTAATCCTTCATTTACTTTAGGATGTGGTACATGGGGAGGAAGTTCAGTATCTGAGAACGTTACTCCAGAGCACCTTGTAAACATTAAGAGAGTTGCTTATGGAATAAAGGATTGTACAACATTAGCAGCTGATGACAAAACTTTTAACTATGTAAAAACTACTGAAAGCTGTCATGAACTTGAAAACGCATTTATGAATATGAGTCCAGCTCAAATTGCAGCCGCTGCAGCAGCTTTAAACAAAACTAATGAGTGTACTGCAACTACTAACACTTGCGCTAGCAATGAAGGTGAAAAAAATGAAGGGCTTTTAGATTTAGTTAACCAAATAGTTGCTGCTATTAAGGGGGCAAACTAATGGACAACTTTGAATCAGTATTAAAACTTTTGTTAGAGACAGTTGAATCTAATGGAAAAAAAGCTGTAGAAGAAAATTTATCTGAGATTCCAGTAGGTATTTCTAATAGACATGTACATCTTTCACAAAAGGATTTAGAATGTTTATTTGGTAAAGACCATGAACTTGTGAAGCTTAAAGATTTATCTCAACCTGGACAATATGCTTGCAAAGAAGTTGTAACAATTTGCGGACCAAAGGGTGCCATTGAGAAGGTTAGAATTCTTGGACCTGTAAGAAGCAAGACTCAAGTTGAAGTGTTAGCTGGAGACTGCATTAAGCTTGGAGCAGTACCACATATAAGACTATCAGGAGAATTAAGCAGAACACCTGGAATCACATTAGTTGGACCAAAAGGTTCTGTCCAAATTGAAGAAGGATTAGTGGTTGCTCAAAGACACATTCACATGACACCTGAAGATGCTAAAAATTTAGGGGTTTGTGATGGAGATGTAGTATCAATAAAATTTGATGACCTAAGAGGCGGAGTATATAGCAATGTAGCTATTAGAGCTAACGATGCTTCAAAGCTTGAATGTCATCTTGATATTGAAGAAGCTAATGCAATGGGCATGAACTCAAACTCAAAAATAACAATAGTAAAATAAAAGTTTGTAAATAAAAATTAAAATATAAAAATATAAAAATAAAGGATATTTAGGAGGATTTTAAAATGGTAAAATATGATGCATTAGGAATGATAGAAACTAAAGGATTAGTAGGAGCAGTAGAGGCAGCTGACGCTATGGTTAAGGCAGCAAACGTATATTTAATAGGTAAAGAATATGTTGGAGGCGGACTTGTAACTGTTATGGTTAGAGGAGATGTTGGAGCTGTTAAAGCTGCTACAGATGCTGGAGCTGCTGCTGCACAACGTGTTGGAGAATTAATATCAGTTCACGTTATTCCACGTCCACATTCAGAGGTTGAAGTAATTCTTCCATCAAATAAAGAAGCTGTAAAATAAGATTTTCAGTTAGACTATACAATATACAAACGTCGCTAAATATGGTTTAGCGGCGTTTTTATTGCGTTAAGAATACTATTATTTAGCTAGCTTGGGCTTCCAGATTTGGCATAAAAAATACCTTCCTTTCTTTTGTTCAAGCAAGTGCTGTCAGTTTTTAGACAACAAAAAAGACACCTGTGATGTTTTGTACCGTAATTAGATTTACGTGAAAAGCACCACATGTGTTGTTTCTTGAATTTATTATTTAATTTTTTATGTAACTCTATATTTAAGAGAGACTCTTAAATATCAACTATTTTATTAAATCTTCAACAAACTTAGGAAGTATAAAACAACCATGGTGAAGTTCTTTAGTATAGTATTTTGTGTCTATATCTATAGTGTTAGATAAGTCCACAGTTTTTGGATCATGCTTCTTTGAACCTACAGTAAAGCTCCAGAAACCACTTGGATAAGTAGGAATTCCAGCCATAAATAATCTAGTTACAGGGAAGATAGCATTTGCATCATCATAAACCTTCTTTACAACTTCAGGTAAATAGAAAGGAGTTTCAGTTTGAGCTATAAATATTCCTTCCTCTGTTAAACATTCAAATATCTCTTTATAGAAACTACCGCCAAATAAACCTTCAGCAGCTCCAAAAGGATCTGTTGAGTCTACTATAATTACGTCAAACTCATTCTTGTGTTCATGAACATATTTTATACCATCACCTATAAATACTTCACATCTAGGGTCGTCTAAGGCACAGCTTATTTCTGGTAAGAATCTCTTACACTCTTTGACAACCTCGCCATCTATTTCACATAAAACTGCCTTTTCTACAGAAGGATGTTTAAGAACTTCTCTTATAGCTCCACCATCTCCGCCACCAACAACAAGTACCTTCTTAGGATTTGGATGGGTAAATAGAGGAATGTGTGCTATCATTTCATGATAAACATATTCATCTTTAATTGTAGTTTGAACTATACCGTCTAAAACCAACATCCTTCCTAAAGCATATGTATCAACTATAGCTAAATCTTGAAATTCGGTTTTTTTAGTAACTAATGTTTCCTTTATTTTGTATGTCATAGCAGCATCAGCTATCTGACCTTCTTTTAACCACATATCCATAATGCATACCTCCTATTGAAAACTTTATAATGATATTATATCTTTAATCAAACAAATAATATTATAACAATGATTTTAGTAAATGACAATTAAAAGGTAAGGATTGTTGATAACACTATATTTTAGGAAGGAATTTTAATAATTATTGTTGAATTGTAGAAAAAAATAATTTTATAGTATAAAATTATGCAAATTGGTAAAAATAGAAGATAAAAATATTTATGAAAAAGAAGGAAAAATATTACAAAAATAGAATAATAGTTAAATGTACTATTATATTCTTTTAGTTTTTATAATATACACAAAAATTTATTAAGAGAAGGGGGGTAAGACCGTCTGGCTCGGACTATGCAGAAACTATCTGCATACCCTGTAATTTAATATATATTAGTTAATTACAGGCACTTTTGGTTTAGCCAAGAGCCAAAAGTGGTAAATTAATGTTAAGGGAATAGCTTTAACGCTAAGACTATAGGGCACAGAATAAATGTAGTTTTAGTAGAGCGAATGATAGCATGTATGTAGAATTTGAAAACAGAGATGAAAAACTTATAGCCTACATAGTAGGAGAATTAGATCATCATAGTGCTGAAGAGGTTAGAAATAAAATTGATGATAGGTTAGATAGAGAAAATATAAGTAAGTTAATAATGGACTTTTCTGGTGTAACTTTCATGGATAGTTCAGGTATAGGTGTAGTGATTGGAAGATACAAAAAATTGAGCTTGAAGAAAGGAACTATATGTATTACTAATGTAAGAGATTCTGTAAAAAGAATCTTTGAACTATCAGGTATGTTTAAAATAATTAAGCTTTATGACAGCACTGAAGAAGCAGCTCAGATTATTTAGTGGGGGGATTAGAAATGTACGAGAATATGATGAAAGTAGAGTTTCTCAGCAGATCAGAAAATGAAAGTTTTGCAAGAGTAGCAGTAGCAGCTTTTGCATCACAGCTAGACCCAACTGTAGAGGAGTTAGCAGATATTAAAACTGCAGTTTCAGAAGCAGTTACGAACTCTATTATTCATGGATATGAAAATAGTAAAGAAGCTATAGTTAAAATTGAGGCTTATATCAAAGATAGAGAGCTTACAATAGTGGTAGAGGACCAAGGTGTTGGAATAGATAATGTTGAGCTTGCTATGCAGCCATTATATACATCAAGGCCAGACCTAGAAAGGTCAGGAATGGGTTTCACTGTAATGGAGACTTTTATGGATACTTTAAAAGTGGAATCTGAGAAAAATAAAGGGACAAGATTGATAATGAAAAAAGCATTTAAATCTTTAAGTTAGGTGAATAGTATGAGTGAAGAAGCTGTAAAAAAATCCAGGTACGACTATGAAGATAACCTAGAGCTCATTAAGTACGCTAGAAATGGAGACAAAAGTGCCTTAAATAAGTTAATAGAAGTTAACTTGCCTCTTGTTTCTACAATAAGCAAGAAATTTTTAAACAGAGGATATGAGTACGAGGACATATTCCAAATAGGATGCATGGGATTAGTTAAAGCAGTAAATAACTTTGATGAAAAGTATAATGTAAAATTTTCTACATATGCTGTTCCTATGATACTTGGAGAAATAAAAAGATTTATAAGAGATGACGGCATGATTAAAGTAAGTAGGAGCGTAAAAAATACTGCTAAAAAGCTTCATTATGATAAAGAAGCTTTAACTAAGCAGCTTAATAGGGATCCTACAATTCAAGAACTGTCAGAGTTTTCTGGAGTAAATACTGAAGATATAGTTTTTGCAACAGAATCTGCCAATAGTCTTCAATATCTACATGATACCATACATCAAGATGATGGAGCTCCGGTACTGCTTATAGATAAGTTAAGTGAAAATCCACAGGAAGACAGCGATATGATAGATAGAATAGCATTAAAGGAAGCTTTAAAAAGTTTAGATGTTAAGTCAAGGCAAATAATTATGCTTAGGTACTTTAAGGACAAAACCCAAATTCAGGTGGCAAAGATGCTGGGGATAAGTCAGGTACAAGTTTCAAGAATTGAAAAGAAAGTATTAAAAATTATGAGAGAAACCTTAAGTGGATAGGATACATTAACAGTGTATCCTATTTTTATTTTTGTTTAAAAATAAAAATACTGCACACAATAAAATAACTATATTTATTACAAAGGATGTGTTTTGTGTGCCAATAAAGGAAGCTAAAGTTAGAGAAAAATTTAAAAAGATATCTGCACAAACTCAGCCTAAACCTAATTTACTGAAAAACTGCATAAGTGCTTTTATCGTTGGAGGATTAATCTGTGATATAGGACAGTTCTTTAATAACTTTTTACTAAATAGAGGAATACCAAAGGATGATTTAGGAGCATACGTTTCAATAATAATGGTTTTTATAGGAGCACTTCTAACAGGTATAGGAGTATATGACAAAATAGCAACCCATGCAGGAGCTGGCACTGTAGTTCCTATAACTGGGTTTGCCAATTCTATAGTTTCACCAGCTATGGAGTTTAAAAAAGAAGGCTACATTTTTGGTGTAGCAGCTAAGATGTTTACTATAGCAGGACCAGTGCTAGTTTATGGTATAGGGTCATCGGTTATAGTAGGTATTGCTTATTTTATCATAACAAGAATATGAACCTTAATTGTCAGTTGACGAAAGGGGAGGATTTAGTTGAATAAAAAAATAGGTAAGCATACTGTGAAAATAGAAAGTAAGCCTAGAATAATTGCTGCTACAAGCATAGTAGGTCCCAAGGAAGGAGAAGGGAATTTAAAAAGCTATTTTGATACAATACTACAAGATGATTTAAATGGAAAAGAAAGCTTTGAAAAAGCAGAAAGCGATATGCTATATAATGCAGTAGTGCAAAGCATAAAGAAAGCAAAAATAAAGGAAGAACAAATAGATTTCTTGCTAGCAGGAGATTTATTGAACCAGCTCACATCTTCAAGTTTTGCAGCTAGAGGTATGAATATACCCTTTTTAGGTCTGTATGGAGCATGTTCCACAATGACAGAATCCTTAGGAGTGGCGGCTATGCTTATGGATGGTAACTTTGCTAATTATGTTGTTGCAGCAACCTCGTCTCACTTTGCAGCAGCAGAAAGACAATTTAGGTTTCCGCTGGAGTTTGGAAATCAAAGACCGCCTACAGCTCAGTGGACAGTAACTGGAGCAGGGTCTATGGTTTTAGGTAAGGAGGGAAACTATCCTTATATTACCCATGTAACTATAGGCAAGGTAAAGGATTATGGAATAAATGACCCTAATAATATGGGAGCAGCTATGGCACCAGCAGCAGTTTCTACTATATATCAACACTTTAATGATACAAAAAGGTCGCCAAAGTATTATGACCTTATAGTAACTGGAGACTTAGGCAAGTATGGTAAGGAAATAACAATTAGTCTATTAAAGGAATATGGATACAACATAAAGGATAACTATATAGATTGTGGAGAAGAGATATTTGACAGCGAAAGACAGGGAACTAATGCTGGAGGAAGTGGCTGTGGATGCTCTGCAGTAGTTTATAGTGGATATATATATAAAAATATGTTAAGTGGAAAGTTTAAAAGGGTACTATTAGTTTCTACCGGTGCACTTTTAAGTACTACATCTTCGCTACAGGGAGAGAGTATACCTGGTATTGCCCATGCAGTATCTGTAGAATATGGAAAGATGGAGGACTAACAATGAAGAGCTATCTAATGGCATTTATAGTGGGAGGAACAATATGTGTAATTGCTCAAATACTTATGGATAAAACTAAATTAACACCAGCAAGAATATTAGTAAGCTTTGTGACAATAGGAGTAATTTTAGGGGCTCTAAATATATATGATTTTGTTATAAAACTAGGTGGGGCAGGTGCAACAATACCTCTGCCTGGGTTTGGATATTCCTTGGCTAAAGCTACAATAAAAGAAGTTGATAGCAAAGGAATTTTAGGAGCTTTTACAGGTGGTATAAAGGGAACTGCAGGGGGAATAACAGCAGCAATAGTATTTGGATATATAATGGCTCTTTTATTTAATCCTAAGACTAAGGACTAAATAAAAAAGGCATACTCTAAATAAGAATATACCTTTAAGTTAAACAAAATCTTAAAATTTCTTACTGAAAGACTTAGCTTAGCTAAGTCTTTCAGTAAGGTTATGGATTTTTTGTTGTAGACTTTTTGGGATTTGTACCTTTATTGTTAACCGGAACACTTTCCTCATCCTCATTATTTTGCGGAGAGTTTGGTTTTGTGTTATTTTCACCAGGTTTATCCGTTCCACCATTTGTATCTGTATTATCTATATCTTCATCAGGGTTTTCCTCTGTACCATTATCGTAATTAGTTTGATTATTTTTATCTTTAGAAGGCTTTAAAAACTGATTATCCCAAATTGAATTTTTATAGCCTGAAGAGTGGGATAAATTACAGTAATCAGAAGGAATGGAACCCTCTAAAAACAGTTCATTAGATACCTTGTTGCCTGTAGGATCACTATAGCAGGCAGAGGTAGGTAATTTACCAGAATCTAAACAAACTGCTGCACTTACTACACCTTGAGGCATTGTAATATCCTTTGCTACTAAGTTTGCATGAACAGGCTGCATTATAGCTGCCCATACGCCTGCAGCCATATTACTGTTAGCACCACTAACTATAGTATTATCATCATTACCAATCCACACTGATGCAGAATAATATGGTGTGAGACCAGTAAACCATAAATCTTTACTTTCACCAGAGGTACCGGTTTTTCCTCTTACTGGCATATTGCCAAAGTTGGCTCTAGGACCTGTACCACCAGGACTAACAGGACCTTTTAATATATCATACATTATATAGGCACTTTCAGCAGAGAGAACCTGTTTAGTTTCTTTTTTATTTTCTAAAAGAGTTTTTCCGGTTCTGTCTACAACCTTACGATAGAATTTAGGATAGGTATACACACCATTATTTCCAAAAACGCCGTAAGCCGCTGCCATTGTATAAGGATTTGTTCCATAAGTCATCTGCCCTAAAGCTAAAGCAGATATACTTGATTTATCAGAAGGATCTAACTTTAGTCCAAACTTTTCTGCATATTCAGCACCGGTTCTTAAACCAATTTGATTCTCTATGTTTACTGCAGGCACGTTTAAGGAATGCATTATAGCCGTCCTTAGGGTAACATTACTGCCGTATTGGCCAAAAGCTAGAGTGTCATTTTTAGGGCTAAAGCCGTACATTTTAACTAGATTATCTGGCCATGGAGAGTCATCTACTGAAGTAGCTGCAGACATCTGCTTCGAATCTATAGCTGCACCATATACTGTTAGTGGTTTAATGGTAGATCCTGGACGCCTTAAGAAGTTGTCTGACGCAGCTCTATTATAAGATAAAGCATTTTGATCTCCTCTTCCTCCAACAATTGCTTTAACATCTCCAGTATGATAATCAATTATTACAGCAGAAGCCTGTGGCTGCATTATGCCATTTTTGTCTTTTCTTGAGTTAAGGCCAAAGGTACTATCTGCATCAAGCAATGCTTGAGTGTTATCTTGAATACTTTTATCCATAGTTGTATAAATTTTTAGTCCACCGTACATAACAAGATGTTGAATTTCCGTATCAGTATAATGATATTCAGCTTTTAAGTCCTTTTTAACTTCCTCTATGGCAGGTCTTGAAAACCATTCATAGTTAAGTTTATTCTTAGGTGCAGAATAGGGTTGAAATACTAGTTTTCCGCTTTCCAAGTCAGATAACGCCTGATTATACTGATCACTGGAGATATATCCATTCTCATTCATTTTCATTAGTACATTTTTAGTTCTATTTAAGTAAAGAGAGGGATTTTTCTTAGCTGATGGTGAATAAGGATAGTATACAGAAGGATTTTGAGTTACTCCTGCAATAAAAGCACATTGTATTAAGTTTAAATCCTTAGCTGGTTTTGCAAAGTATTGCTGTGAAGCTGTCTCAACTCCATAGATACTGCCGCCTAAAGATATGGTATTCATATAAGCTTCCAGTATTTGCTCTTTAGTTAATTGCTTTTCCAGATTAACAGCTAAATAGCCTTCCTGAATTTTTCTTTTCCAAGATACTTCAGAAGATAAAATTGTATTTTTAAGAAGCTGTTGAGTTATAGTAGAAGCACCCTGTAAAGAGGATTTGCCCTTTATTTTGCTTTTTACATTCACATATGCTGATCCTATAATTCTTTTAAAGTCTATACCACCATGTTTGTAAAACCTCTCATCTTCAATGCTGACAAAGGCATTTTTTAGGTCCTCAGGCATATCTTTAAATGAAATTATATTTCGCTGCTCAGTTACAAGCATTTTATCCATGAATTCATCCTTGTCGTTATATAAAACTGATGGCTCGTTCAAAGTTAAAACTTGATTTACGTCTAGAGGTGGAGCATTTTTTATTATAGCTAAAACTGCCCCAGCAGAGGCTACAATAGATAATATAAATAAACTGAATATAGTAATCAGCGTAATTTTTAAAGCTTTATAAGGAGCTTTTTTGCGCTTTTTAACCATAATAGTCCTCCTTGTTTTTTATTTAGGAAAATTACCGATTTTAAATTATTATAACATAAACTAAGAAATTAATGAAATACATAAAAATTATGAGTAAATAAGGGTAGAACTACTTAATATAGATATTAGTAGTGAATTTTTCTTAGGTAATAGCAGAAGAGGTGTCAAAAGAGATGTCAGCCCAAATATTGGTAGGGTAGACTTTAGAGTTTTCAATAAAAAATTCTGTGATCAAATTAATGAACACAGAATCTATATTTTTATTATTTTTCTTCCCAGTTGAAAACATAAGGGATATTTCTGTAGTAGTCACCATAGTTTAATCCATAACCTACAACAAATACATCAGGAATTTGGAAACAGCAGAAATCAGGTTTAATATCTGTTTTTCTTCTTTCAGGCTTATCTAATAGAACACAACATTTTACACTAGCAGCTCCAAGTGATTTTACGTGGTTCATTACAAAATTCATTGTAATTCCAGTGTCCACTATGTCGTCTACAATAAGAACATCGTATCCAGTAATATCATCAGGTATGTCATTTACAACTTTTACAGTTCCAGAAGATTCTTCTGAGTGGCCATAGCTTGAAGTTGTCATGAATCCGATTTTTACAGGAATATCTATATCTCTAACTAAATCTGCTGCAAATATAAAGCTTCCTCTTAAGAGTGACAGCACATATAAATTCTTTCCTTCATATGCATTACTAATTTCTTTACCTAACTCTTTTATTCTTTCAGCAATTTTTTCCTTGCTTAATAATACGTTTCTTGATTTATCCTCCATAATAAGCCTCCAACCATACATATTTACAATAATAGTTTTATAGTATAAAATTATATGAAAGTTGTCAAGTATAGAAAGTTTTTGGTAAAATATGTAGTATACTCTACATATTTTGGTTTTTTTTAACTTCAAACATTTTAAATTTATAGTTTAAGTTTTTACATAAGAACATAAAATTATTACAGGTTGGTAAGGATAAAACTAAGTATAAGTGAGAGAATTTAGAAAGCTTGATTAATAAAAGAATGGAGATGATTCTATGATATATGGAAATACAGAGGGAGTAAAAAATTTCATATTAGATAAACTAGAACAAATTTATGAAATGAAAATTCCTAAGGATAGCATTTGTAATGAAGAACTTATAGATATAATTGCTGAGGCAACTTCCTATTTAAATAGAGAAGTTAGTGTTGCAGTTACTAGAAAAGGAGCAGTAGTTGCAGTAGCCATAGGTGATAGCAGTACTGTTGAAATGCCTGAAATCGATGTAAAGGAAAAGAAGCTATGTGGAGTTAGAATAATACATACCCATCCAAATGGAAACTCAAGGCTTTCAGCAATAGATATTTCTGCCTTAATAAAGTTGAAATTGGATTGCATAGCGGCAGTTGCTGTAGAAGATAACAAAGTTATAGATATGTCCATAGGCTTTTGCGGCATAGAAGATGACTTACTTGTTGGAGAAAGTACAGAGCCAATAACTATTGAGCAGGCTCTTCACTATAATATATTAGATAGAATAAATCACATAGAAAGCTTAATGAAAAATAATGATATTATTGATGATGATAGTGAAAGGGCAGTGTTAGTTGGAGTAGAAAGCGAAGAAAGCTTAGAGGAGCTGGCAGAACTGGCTAGGGCCTGTAACGTTAAGGTAGTTCACGCAGTTTTACAAAAGAGATCCACCTTAGATACTGCTTTTTATGTAGGAAGAGGCAAGGTAGAAGAAATAGCACTTTTAAGACAGTCCTGTAATGCTAATGTTGTTATTTTTGATGATGAGCTTTCTGCATCTCAAGTAAGAAACTTAGAAGAAAATCTAGGAGCAAAGGTTATAGATAGAACTACATTAATATTAGAGATATTTGCAACTAGAGCAAGAAGTAGAGAATCGAAAATACAGGTAGAGCTTGCACAACTTAAATATAGACTTCCAAGATTATCAGGTTTAGGTACTGTTCTTTCAAGAACTGGTGGGGGAATTGGAACAAGAGGTCCTGGAGAAAAGAAGCTGGAAGTAGATAAAAGACATATAAGAGAAAAGATATATGATTTAACAAGAGAGTTAAAGAAAATAAGACAGGTTAGAGAAACCCAAAGGGGAAGAAGAACTAATATACCAAAGGTTTCACTAGTAGGGTACACCAATGCTGGTAAGTCTACTCTTAGAAATAAACTATGTGAGATTGCTATGCCTAAGGAAAACTCTGAAAAGGAGAAGGTATTTGAGGCAGATATGCTTTTTGCAACCTTAGATATAACCACAAGGGCAATAGCACTGCCAGACAGCAGAGTAATTACTATAACTGATACCGTTGGGTTTATAAAAAAGCTTCCTCATGACTTAGTAGAAGCTTTTAAATCTACATTAGAAGAAGTGCTTTATTCAGACTTGCTTTTACATGTAGTTGACGTTTCATCAGATACTGCAGAAGAACAAATAGATGCAGTTAACAATGTACTGTCACAGCTTGGTGCAAAGGATAAGCCTACTATACTAGTACTAAATAAAATAGATAGAGCCTCTGAAGAAAGAATAAAAGAAATTGAAGAAGAATATGCAGGGATACAGATTATTAAAATCTCTGCTAGAGAGGGAATTAATTTAGATTCTTTATTAGAGGTTATAGGAAATGCTCTTCCTTATACTTTAAAAGAGGTAGAGTATATTATACCTTATAGTGATCAGTCTATGGTAGCATTTTTGCATAGAAACGGAAAGGTTAAAGAAGAAGAGTACAGAGATGAAGGAACTTATATCCGAGCTATGGTAGAGGATGAAGTATTTAATAAGTGTGAAAGTTATATGATTAAATAAGCTATTTTAATAAGAGCATGACTGCTGAAAGACGATGTAGAAAGCATAATAGTAGTTGAATTTAACTAGTCGGTTATGGGCTTATTTCAAAAGTATATCAAAAACACCCTGGTAATAATACTAGGGTGTTTTTGGTAGTCATAACAACTAATGCCTCCTGGTAAATGAATTGGAGAAATTATAAACTTTTCTTTTAGTTACTAATAAAATTAATATTTATTTTTAAGTAATAATTATTGTTGACTGGTTTAGAAATTTATAGTAAAATAATTATAGAAAGTTAAATATCACGGAGGTAATATTATGGATAGTTATATTTGTAAAGTTTGTGGATATATTTATGACCCAGAGGTAGGAGATCCTGATGCAGGGGTTAACCCAGGAACAGCCTTTGAAGATCTTCCAAAGGATTGGCTATGCCCACTTTGCGGAGTTGGAACAGAAGAATTCGAGAAGGTAGAATAGAATAATATATGTAAGGGATGTACTAGAAACTAATTAGTACATCCTTTTTTATATGGAAAAATAATTATGAGTAACTTAAATATATATATTTATTATTGGAAAAATAATATTAAGCATATAAATAAATTTTACATACTTAAAGTCTATTAGGAAAGGATGAATAAATCATGGGAAAAATATGTCCTGTATGTAATAAAATAAATGATATAAGATCAGACTGTGAAGAATGTGGAGGAACTATGGAAAACCTAGGGAGAGTACAGGATTTTTCAGACCCTTATGGACCTCAGCAGCCCTTGAATGATGCTGAGGACTACTGTGCTCATTTATATAAGTGTAATAATTGTGACAATAGAAAAAGAATTGAGGTTTCAAAAGTAAATATTTAAAATTTGAAAGAAAAAATTCATTAGTGCAGTTTTACTATTGTAATTGTGGTAAAATGTATTATATAATATAAAAAATTAAATGTTCATTCAATTTAAAAAAGGGGGAAAAATAATAATATGGAGAGGACTATCTTGCAATATCAAAAAGCTTTCAATAGTATAATTGAAAGACTGAAATCTAATGATTCAGTTCTAGCAGTTATGGTATTCGGCAGTATGGTTACAGGGGATTTGTGGGACGAATCGGATATAGACCTTTTTGTCATATTGGACAAAAAAAATCCGGATATAGAAAATATCTATACTGAGGAGAAAAATGTCCCGGTTCATATCAAACTTATGGGTAAAAATAAGTTTTTGCAATTACATGAAGAGGATTTAAGAGGGGGATTCATTCATAGAATATTTGCATCATCAAGACTTGTTTTTTCAAAGGATAGCCAGGTAACTGCTAGATACGACAACGGAAGATACTATCCTGATCTAGATAGAGAAAGATGGAATATGGTTTATCTTGGCAAGGTGCTAAAGAACATAGGTTTATGTAAAAAGTATTTATATAATAACGGAATATATACAGCCTACACAGCTGCAGTTAAAGCTACCCAGGAGTATTCAAAATTATATGTTAACTCTTCTGGATATATGATAAGTAAAGATGCTATGACAATGGCAATGAATTTAAACGATAGCTTTAGAAAGATTGTAGATGATTTGTTTTTCAACAAAATAGAAATGGAAAAGGCTATAAACAACACTCTTGACTATTTACAAACAAATGTAGATGGTTCAATAAGGAATTTAACTAACATTTTAATAGATTATATGAGAGAAAAAGACAGTTTCTTAAGTGCAGAGGATATAAAAAACGATAAGTTATTTTATAATTATGAAATAAATATGGAAGATGTATTAAATAAGCTTTGGGAGAAAAACGTAATAAAAAGAGAAACCAGAGATTATAGATCAGAAGATGGTAAAGTTCTTTTTAAAGAAAATGTTTATTTTATTTAAAAATTCATAAGTATAATTGTGGTTGGCGAACTTAAATTTTGGTACACTAAATTTAGGTTCGTTTATTTTTTAGTTAAATAAGTTATTTGGAGAGTTAATTAAAATGGATAAATACTATGTAGATTTCAAAGAAGGAGAAATACCTAAATATATTACTATTGCAAAACACATAAAGAAACTAATTGATGGAAATAAGTTAGAAGATGGAGAGAAGTTGCCATCTATAAGAAGCCTTGCAATACTACTAGAAGTGAATAATGTAACCATAGTTAATGCTTATAAGAAACTTCAAGGGGATGGTTATGCATTCCAGAAGATGGGCAGTGGAACCTATGCTAAGAGAAAGGATATAAATAAGAGTTTCAAAAAGGAATACTCTGAGGTTTTAAAAAAAATAGCTGGTGAAAGATTAAAGGAATATATAGATTTTACAGGAGAGACTCCTTTTAGCAACTTTTTTCCTGTGGCATCCTTTAAAGATGTACTTAATGAGGTGCTAGATAGAGACGGTGCAGAGGCTCTTGTATATCAAGAGGCATTAGGATATGAGGGACTAAGAAAAAGTATCAGTGAGGTTTTTTGGCAGGATAGAGTCCATAGTGATGATATTTTAATAGTTTCTGGAGCACAGCAGGGAATTGATATAATATCAAAGGCATTAATAAATAACAACGACACTGTGGTTGTTGAAAAACCTACCTATAGCGGTGCGTTATCTGTTTTCAAATGGAGAAGAGCAGATATACTTGAGCTGCCCATAGAGAAAGATGGCGTTGATGTAGAGAAGTTTGAAAAACTACTTAAAAAAAATAAAATTAAGTGTTTCTATACTATGAGCTATTTTCAAAACCCTACAGGAATGACCTACAGTATTGAAAAAAAGGAAAAAATATTAAGACTAGCAGAAATTTATGATTTTTATATTATAGAAGACGATTATCTTTCAGAATTAATTTATGATGAAAGTATAGAGTATAAAAGCTTTAAAAGTCTTGATAAAAATGATAGGGTAATATATATAAAAAGTTTTTCAAAAATATTTCTACCAGGAATAAGAATAGGATATTTAATAGCACCTTTAAAGTTTAAAGAAAGTATTCAAAACTCTAAGGTAAACACAGATATATCTACTTCAAGTCTTATGCAGAGAGCACTGGATTTGTATATAAAAGAAGGTCGTTGGAAGGAATATATAAATAATCTAAAGCTTGTATATAAGGAACGATATATACTCATGGGGAAATACTTAAGAAAGTATTTAGGAGACAAGGTTAGTTTTATAAGTCCAGGTGGTGGACTGCATTTTTATTTAAAAATAAATAATTCTAATGAGGTTGATTCAATAGAGTTGTTTAGAAAGGCTAAGGAAAAAAAGGTTCTTATTACCCCAGGAACTTTATTTTACAAAGTACCTTCTGATGGAAGAGAATATTTTAGAATTGGATTTTCTCAAGCAGATGAAAATTCTATGGAAAAAGGGGTAAAAATAATAGGTAATATACTAGAGTAAAGGATGGTGAGTGTTCTGAATCCAGGGGGAATGCTCAATATAGAATGGAGCGAAATTGACAACTATACAGAAGAGGATATAACATATTTTTTATTTATAGAAGGAAAGTCTATTGATAGTTTATGTAAGATAAGAAATTTAAACAGAGAAACTATTCAAAAGCATATATTAGATGGAAAAATTAAATATGGTATTTTAGCTAAGAGCAGTAATGAGAAGGAACTTTTTGAAAGTATATCTAGGTCAGGAAAGCTGGATAAGGTTGAAGTACTTAAGTGTTTAGATGAAAGTAGCAAGAAGAAGCTTATTAATTATATTAGGACTAACTATGGAGACATGAAGACTAAGGAAAAGGAAAATGCAGTATGGATACTAGGAGAAGTTGGAGACAAAGAGGTATTAAATGTTTTAATTAAAGCCTGTGTTCATAACCATGTTAATGTAAGACGGATGGCTGTATCCGCTGCAGGTAAAATTGGGGATTCAGCAATGGAGCCTATAGCTTTAAAGGCACTAGAAGACATCAATCCCCAAGTAGTTATGTACGCTATAAAAACCTTAATAAAATTAAGAAGCAAAAAGGCTGAAGAAAAGATAAAGGAGATTTGCCGTAAAACAGAAAAAGAATATATTAAAAAAGCAGCAGAAGAATATTTTGATATAATTGGAAATGAAGAGTTGAAAATAGGTAACTGACTTTAATTCTTCATTTCATAGAAGGGTGTGATATTAAGTGGGTTATTTTACTATAAAAGATGAAGCAAAAGCTGAATTTGAAGAGAAAAAATCTGTTTTTATTGGTCATGTAAAAAGAGTTTATACAGAAGATGAAGCTAAAGACTTTATAAACAAGATAAAAAGTGAGCATAGAGAAGCAAGGCATAATGTTTATGCTTATGTTATTGGAGAAAATAGAGGCATTCAAAGGTATAGCGATGATGGAGAGCCGCAGGGTACAGGTGGAATCCCAGTTTTAGAAGTTATAAAAAAGAATGAAATAACAGACGTAGTTGCGGTAGTTACTAGATACTTTGGCGGTGTTTTACTAGGAAAAGGTGGACTTGTAAGGGCGTACTCTAAAGGAGCAGCTATGGCCGTTAGTGAAGGTGGCATAGTTGAAAAGGTTAAGGGATCAATAGTAGATATTATATTAGATTATGATATGCTGGGCAAAGTGCAATACTTATTTGAGCAAAACCTATGGCATATAGAGAATATTGATTATACAGATAAGGTTAAGCTTACAATGTACTGTCCGCTGGATATACTTGAGGAAGTACAAAAGGGAGTAGTAGAAACTACCAATGGCAAGTGTGAAATTATTATAGGAGATGAAGATTACTATTTCAAATTGGAAAACCGACTATTTAAAGAAAACTAGAATAAGAGAAAATTTATTCTACTAATATTTGAATTGTAAAGCCCTTATATGATATAATAATTAACGTGTTTTGCCCAGTATATTGAATTTGGGTGTTAAATTTGCATATAAAAATTATTTTAAATAATATTATACGAGTGTTAATAAGCAGCAATATAATATACAAACCATAAGTTAGGGGGAAGTACATATGTCAGGACATTCAAAGTGGCATAATATACAAGCTAAAAAAGGTAAAATGGATGCTAAAAAGGGTAAAATCTTTACTAAAATAGGTAAGGAATTAGCTATAGCATCTAAAAATGGTGGTTCAAATCCAGATACAAATGCTAAGCTAAGAGATGTTATTGCAAAGGCAAAGGCTAATAATATGCCTCAAGATACAGTAACAAGAGCAATCAAAAAAGGTGCAGGAGAAATGGAAGGAGTAAACTACGAAGAAATAGTTTACGAGGGCTATGGTCCAAGTGGAGTTGCAGTTATAGTAAAAACTTTAACTGACAACAAAAATAGAACAGCAGGTAATGTAAGAGCAGCTTTCACAAAGCAAGGTGGAAACATGGGCTCAACTGGCTGCGTATCTTTCATGTTCCAAACTAAAGGACAGATTGTTATTGAAAGACAAGATAACATGGATGAAGATGAAATCATGATGTTAGCTTTAGATGCTGGTGCAGAGGATTTCGATGCTCAAGAAGAAGTGTTTGAAATAACTACTACTCCAGAAGATTTTGGTACAGTTAGAGAAGCTTTAGAAGGAGCAGGACTTGAATTCCTATCAGCTGAAGTAACAATGATACCAGATACTATGTCTGCAGTAGATATGGAAACAGCAGTGAAGATTCAAAAGCTTATTGATAAGCTTGAGGATGACGATGACGTTCAAGACGTTTATCACAATGCTGAATTCCCAGAAGGATTTGAAGAATAAAGGGTTTACAGATGTTTTAAAACATCAAAAAACTTTAATGTTTATCATAACTAAAGATAAACATTGGTATTTTAGTAATTAATGATTATGACAAACCATTTTTCATGTGAATGTATATAAAAATTCATGTGAGGAGTGGTTTATTTTATATATTTTATATAAAAAAATTGTAATGGACAGAATACTGAAAGTATAATGGTGGTATGGTTTTTTATGAAGGAAAGTTGAGGGAAAAACTCATGTATAAACATTGTTCCGAAACAAATAATAACTAATAAAGAATGAATAAATTTATTTGTCACATATTTTTTTAATATCTTGTCTATAAATTTATCTAATTTTAAATAGAATACCAATAAAGCAATTACTATATTTATAGTTATTATAAAATATAAATATGATAAATTGATTAAGTTTAAATTATTAGTGATATGCACTGAAGATATTATTAGCAGAAAATATATAGATACTAATTGTGTTTTACCTAATATGTTAAAAAAGACATGTTTTTCTTCGTTATTCATATCCATAAAATGATTACCAAAAGCCATCCATAAAAAAATAAGTATATATAAGTATTTATTTGGAGTACCTAAAATAAAATTCATATAAAAATCAAATCCTCTCTTTTCTATAATTCAAAACTCCCATCTTGATCATTTATCTGTGAAAGATTTAATATTAAAGAAATATTAGTTTATAAGCCTAAATTGACTTACAGATAGATTGTACCATTTAATACCATAAATTAAAATATAAGTTTCAAAAAGCTATATACTAATTTAACTTTTTTAGGAGATAAACTACAAATTAAAGCTCAGTTAAATTTAAAATAAAACTAAAACAAATAATAAAATTGCACTGGCTTAATAGCCAGTGCAATTTTGGAACTAAAGTCAGTATTAAAAGAGTTTGTGTTAGAAATATATATCTGTAAGTTAAGGTCGTATAAATATTTTAAAATAATTTTTAATAATTTGCACCTACTTAGCTATTAATCAATAACCAAAGATATGTTTTAGCTTTGCTCTGGTGACTTTTTAATTAGTACTTTGTTTATTCTTTTCTTATCACATTTTAATATGATAAATTCATAACCCTCATAGTGGATTTTGTCGTTAATTTGTGGATAGGACTTTAATTGTGAATATATCCATCCTCCTATGGTGTCAATGTTTTCTGCCTCAATAGCAGGTTCTAGTAGGTCATTTATATCCTCAATAAGAACTTTTCCGTCTACAATGTAATTGCCTTCTTTATTTCTTATAATTTCTTCACTTTCCTCATCAAACTCATCTTGAATTTCACCGACTATCTCTTCTAAGATATCCTCAATTGTTAGCAATCCAGCTGTTCCACCATACTCATCAACAATTATTGCCATTTGTACTTTTTCTCTCTGAAACACTTTAAATAACTCGCTTATTGACAGTGATTCCGGAACAAATTTAGCCTCACGAATAATATCTTTTATGTTCTCAGTATTACCTTCGATTTTTTGCTTATATAGGTCCTTGATGTGTATAAAACCAATAACATTATCCTTGCTTTCCCTGCATACTGGGTACCTAGTTAATTGTTCCTCTAATGTATAGGCTATTATCTCATCAAAGGAATCCTCAATAAAAACACAGGCCATATCAGTACGAGGTATCATTATATCTTTTACCGTTGTTTCTGAAAAATCAAATATATTATCTACAAAAGTCAGCTCCGTTTTATCAATTAAGCCATGCTTATAACTATCTTCAACTAATAATTTTATTTCCTCATCTGTATGAGCCGCTTCATGTTCATCCACAATTGATAGACCAAATAATTTTAAAATAGCATTGGTACTGTGATTAAAAGCCCACATTACAGGATAAGTTAGTTTGTAAAATAGGATTAGAGGTTGAGCTGTATACATAGATATTTTTTCTGCACTTATAATAGCCAAAGACTTAGGCACTAACTCTCCAAGTACAATGTGAAAAGCTGTTATTATTGTGAAGGCTATTATAAAGGATATTGAATGCATAGTTACTTCCGATAAGTTGAATAGTTTAAATAATGGTTCAAGGGATTTAGCAATTGCAGGTTCTCCTACCCATCCTAAACCTAGGGATGCTAAAGTTATTCCTAGCTGGCAGGCAGATAAGTATGAATTTAAATCATTAACAACCTTTAAGGTATGTTTTGCACTTTTATTTCCTTCAAGTACTAAGGTTTCTATTCTAGATTTTCGTACTTTAACTACTGAAAACTCTGCCGCAACGAAAAAACCGTTCATAAATACAAGTAATAATACAATAGTAAGATTTATTACAGTAATCATTTATTAATAATTCCCTCCTAAGTTAATATATATCTTTTACTAATTAATACTAAATTAAACAGTAAAAATTATTATATCATATATTAGTATCAATGTTATAATTAAATTAGTCTTAATAATGTAAATTATTTGCATAGGAAACTTCTTCTTTTCTTATATTTTTCTCAAAATAAACTTCTTATATTAATAGTTAAATTTTTTACACATGGGAATGTATAATATTACAGGTATCTGTCCATAATATCTCTGAGGAGGGATATTATGGATAAAAGAAAAATACGAACTGTTTTATTAGTCTTTTTAACTATTACAATTTTTGGTTTAAGCTATTATATATGCATAAGTAAATTAAAAAATACAAACCTAAAGAAGGATAGATATCAGGTTGAGAATAACAAAGGAAGAGACGCTCTAACTGTAAACTCCAGTGCAGAGGGAATAATATCAACTGGTTCTAATGTGATTTTCAAAACAAAATATGCAAAAAGCAATGAAATTATAATTGATAAAGAGGAAAAAGCTAGAGATATATCTGCGAAAAATAAATCTCAAATAGAAGAGACTTATAAGGATGAAGGTTATAAAGTTCAAAGCATGACTCCATCTGAGGTTATAATGATGAGAGAAGTAGACAAATATGCTCCTAATAAATACGTTCTTGGCATAAAAGATCAATGTATTGCTATATATAAAACAGATAAAGATGGAAATATGTTTATTGAAAATGATAAAAGAGATATAACTGATATAAGGATTGATAAGCTTAAACAAGCAGATATCCAACTTTTAACCCGTGGAGATAACTATTTTCAATGTGATACAAGAGAAGAAGCAGAATCACGCCTTGAAGACTATGAATAATAGCCTTCAGGGCGCTTTTACTTTACTTGAATTAAATTCATCAAAATGGTAAAGTAATATGTGATATTTATAATTTTGGAGGAAAACTATGTATGAATATATAAAGGGAAACTACATTGGTATGAATAAGGATTACATAGTAGTTGAAAATAATGGCATAGGCTATAAAATATATACTTCCGGTAGTACTTTAGCTAAAACTCCTAAAGCAGGAGAAGAGATTTTTCTTTATTTGCAGCAAATTGTAAGAGAAGACTTTATAGGCTTATACGGCTTTTTAACTAAAGAAGAACTTAATATGTTTAACCTGCTGCTGACTATAAGTGGAGTAGGAGCAAAGGCATCCTTGTCACTTTTATCTATAAGCAATGTGAATAACTTAAAATATGCAATACTATCTGGAGATGAAAAGACAATTACTAGGGCACCGGGAATAGGTAAGAAGATGGCCCAAAGAATTATTTTGGAGCTAAAAGATAAGATACAGCCAGATGAACTTATAGGTGAAGCTGGTGAAGGGGCTATAAATATAGAACAGAATACAGAAAATATATCAGAAGCATTAGAAGCTCTTATGGCCTTAGGATATACGGAGAAAGAAGGACAAAAGGCTCTAGCTTCTGTAGATAAAGGGGAGTCTGTAGAAAATATTATTAAAAAAGCATTAAAGATTTTAATGAGTTAAAAATAGGTGGTGGTGGTTGTGGAAGAAAGAATAGTAACGGCTTCAAATTTAGATGAGGATAGAGATAATGAATATAGCTTGAGACCTCAAAGATTAAAGGAATATATTGGACAAAAAAAGGTTAAGGATAAGCTTAAGATTTTTATAGAAGCGGCTAAAAAAAGAAAAGAAGCATTAGATCATGTACTCCTCTATGGACCACCAGGTCTAGGTAAAACTACCTTAGCAAATATCATAGCTATGGAAATGGGAGGAACTTTAAAGGTTACTTCAGGACCAGCTATAGAAAGAGCAGGAGATTTAGCAGCAATTTTAACAAGTCTTAATGATTATGATGTCTTGTTTATAGATGAAATTCATAGATTAAATAGGAATGTCGAAGAAATACTGTACCCTGCTATGGAGGATTATGCTTTAGACATTGTCATTGGAAAAGGAGCTTCCGCGAAATCTATAAGACTGGACCTTCCTAAATTTACTCTTATAGGAGCAACTACAAGAGTAGGTCTTTTAACATCACCTTTGAGGGACAGATTTGGTGTATTATGTCCTATGGAATTTTATGAAAATGATGAGCTTAAAGAGATCATAGTAAGATCTGCTAGGATATTAAATACAGAAATAGATGAAGAGGCTGCTTATGAAATAGGAAAGAGATCAAGAGGAACACCAAGAATAGCTAACAGACTCTTAAAAAGAGTGAGAGACTATTCAGATGTTAGAGGAACGGGAATAATAGACTTGGAAACAACAAAGGCAGCTTTAGAACTTTTAGATGTAGATAAAGAAGGTTTTGACAGTATAGATAATAAAATATTAACAGCAATAATAGATAGCTTTAATGGAGGGCCTGTTGGACTTGAAACTCTTGCGTACTTTATTGGAGAAGAACTGGATACTATTCAAGATGTCTATGAACCCTACTTGTTACAAAAGGGCTTTATAATAAGGACACCAAGAGGAAGAGTGGCATCAGATAGTGCTTATGTGCACCTAAATAGAGTAAAAAAGCCAGATAGAGTATCAGGTAATCAATCCTCTATATTTGATAAATAATTAGCTTACAAAAGAAAGAGAGTGTGGAATATTTTGAAGGTTACAGACTTTGATTTTTACTTACCAGAAGAGTTGATTGCTCAACATCCATTAGAGCAAAGGGATGAAGCAAGATTAATGCTTTTAGATAAGGAAACAGGTGAAATTGAACATAAGATTTTTAAAGATATAGTGGATTATCTGCAGCCTGGGGACTGTCTTGTACTTAACGATACAAGAGTACTTCCAGCAAGACTTATAGGCGGAAAAGAAGGCACTGGCGGGAAAATGGAGTTCTTACTTTTAAAAAGAACAGATAAGGATACCTGGGAGACCCTAGTTAAACCAGGTAAGAGAGCCCAGATAGGTAGTAGATTTGTATTTGGAAACGAAGAGCTTAAAGCAGAAGTTGTAGGTATGGGAGAAGAAGGAAGTAGAATAGTTAAATTTGAATATGAAGGTATATTTGAAGAAGTTTTAGACAGATTAGGGCAAATGCCGCTGCCTCCATATATAACAGAAAAGCTTGATGATAAGGAAATGTACCAAACTGTTTACTCTAAAGAACAGGGATCAGCAGCAGCACCTACAGCTGGCCTTCATTTTACCAAGGAACTTTTAGAGCAGATAAAAGAAAAGGGTGTAAATATAGCCTTTTTAACCCTCCATGTTGGACTTGGAACTTTTAGACCTGTAAAGGTAGAAAATATACTAGAGCACAATATGCATTCAGAATACTATTGTATGTCAAAGGCTACTGCTGATATAATAAATAGAACAAAGGAAAGTGGAAAAAATGTGATAGCAGTGGGAACTACTTCCTGTAGAACCTTAGAAACTATAGGTGATGAAAACGGAAGGGTAAGAGAACAGTCAGGATGGACAGATATATTTATATACCCGGGATACAAATATAAAATCGTAGATAAACTAATTACAAATTTCCATCTTCCACAGTCAACTTTAATAATGCTTGTAAGTGCTTTAGCTGGAAGAGAAAATGTAATGAAGGCCTATGACTTAGCGGTAAAGGAAAGATATAGATTTTTTAGCTTTGGAGATGCTATGTTTATAAAGTAAGATTAAATTCTAAAAAGTTAGTTACTAATAGATTATATAAGGCTAGTTGAAAAAGGAGTGTTTAGATGTACAAATTACTTAAGAAAAGTGGAAAGGCTAGAAGAGGAGAATTTACCACTCCTCATGGTGTAGTTCAGACTCCAGTATTTATGAATGTAGGAACATTAGCAGCCATAAAGGGAGCTGTGTCTAGCATGGATTTAAAGGAAATAGGATGTCAGGTTGAACTTTCTAATACCTACCATCTTCATTTAAGACCTGGTGATGAAGTAGTGAGAAAAATGGGTGGATTACATAAATTTATGAACTGGGATAGACCTATTTTAACAGATTCCGGTGGTTTCCAAGTGTTTTCATTATCAAAGATGAGAAAGATTAAAGAAGAAGGAGTATACTTTAACTCTCATATTGATGGAAAGAAGATATTTATGGGACCGGAAGAAAGCATGAGAATACAAAGCAATTTAGCTTCTACAATAGCTATGGCCTTTGATGAATGCATACCAAACCCTTCACCTAGAGAGTATGTTATAAAATCTGTAGAAAGAACCACTAGATGGCTTCATAGATGTAAAGAGGAAATGGATAGATTAAATTCTCTACCAGATACTATAAATAAAAAGCAAATGCTTTTTGGAATAAATCAAGGTGGAGTATATGAGGATATAAGAATAGAACATGCTAAAACTATAACTAAATTAGACCTAGACGGCTATGCTATCGGAGGTTTAGCAGTTGGAGAAACCCATGAGGAAATGTACAGAATAATAGATGCAGTTGCTCCCCATCTTCCAGAGGATAAGCCGATTTATCTTATGGGTGTAGGTATCCCAAGTAATATACTTGAAGCTGTAGATAGAGGAGTAGACTTTTTTGACTGTGTTCTTCCTGCAAGAAATGGAAGGCATGGACATGTATTTACTAAGGATGGTAAAATAAACTTAATGAATGCAAAATTTGAATTGGATGGTAATCCAATAGATGAAGGCTGTCAGTGTCCTACATGTAAGAATTATTCAAGAGCTTATATAAGACACTTATTTAAGGCCAAAGAAATGCTTGCAATGAGACTTTGTGTACTGCACAATCTTTATTTCTACAATAATCTTATGCAGGAAATAAGGGATGCTATTGACGGAGATTATTTTAAAGAATATAAGAAACAGAAGCTGGAGCAATGGGGTGGAAGAGCATAGCTTAGACAATGCTTCTACTAAGGAATTGTTGCAATTAACAAATATGGTAGATAATTGACAGAGGACAATTGATGTTAAGTGAAACTTTATAAAAGAGAACCTTATCTATATATTGTCCATTGTTAACTTATTATAAATGGATAAAAGAGAAATAAAGGAGGTGAATAGGATGAAACTATTAATTCAATTATCACCAATATTATTCATGATGCTCTTCTTTTACTTAATAATATTTATACCAGAAAATAAAAGAAAAAAGAAATACAGAGCAATGTTAGACAACCTTAAAGTAAATGACGAAATTATGACTAAAGGCGGTATAGTAGGTAAGATAGTAAATATTCAGGACAGATTTATCATAGTGCAAACTGGACCAGACAGAGTTAAAATAAAGCTTGATAAGACTGGAGTGTTAAATTTATTAGCTGAAGTTGAGCCTCTTGAGAAGAAACCAGAAGAAAAAAAGGTTGAAACTAAAAAGGAAGCCTAAATTTTAATCATAAAACACCTTCTCTCTACATAGATACTATTAGATGGGAGGTGTTTTTTATGGAAAAAAACAACAGCTACCTTCCTGCGGCGGAAGGGGTACTTAGGGGTTTTATCATAACAGTGGTATTGCTTTTGATTTTTGCAGTTATAATGACCTTTATTGATGTTAGTGAAAGTGTAAGCTCAATGTTTTATCTTATCACAACTCTTTTAAGCATAATGTATGGAGCTATTTATGCAGTTAGAAAAATTAAAAGAAGAGGTTGGTTTATAGGAATTCTTGTCACGCTGCTTTACTTATCTATACTTTATGTAGTTTCGGTAATATCAGGAAATTCGGCAGTTATAGGCACAGACAGAATGCTCAGGTTTTTTCTTGCTGTGTTTGTAGGGGCACTGTCAGGAATTATAGGAATAAATTTGTAGAATAGCAGTAAGCATCTAAGGAAATTGTCCATTATTAAAACTTTATTTTATCCTTAGTTTATGTTATAATCAAACGGAAAACTTTAAAAATGGAGGAATTTTATATGAAACATATAAGAACAATAAACAGAACTAACTTAAAGGACAGCTTAAAGAAGCCAGGATGCAAAGAGTGTGCTAATTCATGTCAATCAGCATGCAAAACTTCCTGTACAGTGGCTAACTTAGCTTGCGAAAATTAATATACATTAAAGCAGTAACATAATGTTACTGCTTTAACTTTAAGTAGACATTTATAGCTTTATATTTAGAGTATAATTAAAATAATTTATAAATAGTTACATTTAACAAGGAGGAAATTGAAGTGGCAGATATACATAAGTTCAAACAAGGTGAAGATTATTACATAATTGATATAAATTCAGGATCAGTGCATGTGGTGGATGAGTTGGTGTACGATCTTTTAGATGATGAAAAGTTAAGAGGTCTAGAGGAACTTTTAGCTGAATTTAAGGACAAGTATTCAGAAGAAATAATAAGAGAAGCTTACAGTGAGATTGAAGAACTAGTTACAGAGGGAATACTATATTCAAAGGATTTATATGAAGGAATAGCTTTAGCTTCCGATAATGGAGAATCCTTTGTAAAGGCATTGTGTCTAAATATAGTTCATGACTGTAACTTAAGGTGCAAATATTGCTTTGCAGATGAAGGAGAGTACAAAGGCTGTAGAAAAATGATGTCTGCAGAAGTAGGAAAAAAATCTATAGATTTTGTTATAGAAAAATCCGGTCCTAGAAAAAATATTGAGATAGATTTATTTGGCGGAGAACCATTAATGGCCTTTAATACTATAAAGGAAATCGTAGAGTATGCAAAAGAAAAGGAAAAAATCCATAATAAAAACATAAGATTTACAATGACAACTAATGCAACTCTATTAAACGATGAGATAATGGACTATCTAGATAAAAATATGGGAAATATAGTTTTAAGCATAGATGGAAGAAAAGAAATAAATGACAAAGTAAGGGTAAGGGTAGACGGAAGCGGAAGCTTTGATGCTATATTGCCTAAAATAAAGAAGATGGTAGAAGTAAGGGACAAGTCAAAACAGTATTATGCTAGAGGAACCTTTACAAGAGAAAATACCGATTTCTTTGAGGATGTAAAGTTTTTAGCAGAAGAGGGTTTTGATGAAATATCTGTAGAACCAGTAGTTCTTCCAGAAGAACATCCTCTTTCATTAAGAGAGGAAGACCTTCCAACTATATATGAGCAATATGATAAGCTTTATGAGGAAATGGTTAAACGTCATAAAGAGGGAAGAGAGTTTAAATTCTATCATTTCAATATAGATCTTCAGGGCGGACCTTGTGTATATAAGAGAATATCAGGCTGCGGAGCTGGACATGAATATGTAGCTATAACTCCAGATGGAGATATATACCCATGTCATCAATTTGTAGGAAATGAAGATTTTAAAGTTGGAAGCATATATGACAATAAAGAATTAAATAAAGATATAGAAAATAAGTTCAAGAAAGCCCACATATATAACAAGCCAGAGTGTAAAAAATGCTGGGCAAGATTTTACTGCAGTGGAGGATGTCAAGCAAATAACTACAACTTTAATGGTGACATGAATATACCATATTCATTAGGATGTAAGATGCAGAAAAAGAGAATAGAGTGTGCAATTGCATTAAAATCAAAAGTTATGGAAGAAAAGTAGTAGTATTTACAAAATCCATATATAGTTTACAAAGTACTTAAATCTTATAAATATTGACTAATCTTTTTTATTGACGGGATTTTTTTAAAGTAATATAATGGCTTATGTATATGTTTGTAAATATAAGGAACTGATTATACACAAAGGAGGATGAAAATGAAGAATAGGACAAAAAGTACCGTACTATTTATACTATGTGTACTTGTAATAGGTTTTCTAGCTTATTCTGGTGTCTATGGAGTCACTGCTGGAGGATATAGATTAAAACCCTTTAGTGAAGTTATAAATAGAGGACTTGATCTTCAGGGGGGAGTTTCTGTTCTAGAAGAAATTCAGGCTGATAAAGTTGACCAAGAGACTATGAGCAAGGTAACAGAATTATTGTCTATGAGAGTTAACAAGCTGGGAGTAAGTGAAACTGTTGTTACAAGAGAAGGACAAAAGAGAATAAGAATAGAAATACCAGGAAAGTATGATGCTAAAGAAGTTATCGATGGTGTTGCTAAAACTGGTGAACTTAAGTTTGTAGGTCCAGATAAGCAGACTATTCTTACTGGTAAAGATGTTAAAAAGGCTACAGCATATGTAGATTCACAGGATGGAAAACCAACAATAAGTCTTGAGCTAAATGATGCTGGAACTAGAAAGTTTGCAGATGCAACTCAAAAGTTTATAGGTAAGCCTATAACTATTACCATGGATGAGGATGAGCTTACAAGCCCAACGGTTCAAGCTCATATAACTAATGGTAAAGCTGTAATTACAGGAAGCAAGAGTCTTGACGAAGCTAAGAGACAGGCTAATATAATTAACTCTGGTGCACTACCTGTTACTGTTAAACCAGTAGAAGTTAAGACAATAGGAGCATCACTAGGTGCAAACGCACTTCCATTAAGTATTTTAGCTGGTAAAGTTGGTATAGCAATAGTAATGATATTTATGATTCTTTACTATAGAATACCAGGAGTTATTGCAAGTATAGCATTGGTACTATATATATACATAGTGCTTTTAGCCTTTGCAAGTGTAAATGTTACTTTAACTCTATCAGGTATAGCAGGTTTCCTTCTTACAGTAGGTATGGCGGTAGATGCCAGCATACTTATATTTGAAAGGATGAAGGAAGAACTTAAAAGTGGAAAATCTATTAAGGCAGCAATAGATTCAGGTTTCCATAGAGCTATGTCTTCTGTACTTGATGCTAATATAACTACAATCATTGCCGGTGTTGTACTTTACGGACTTGGTTCAGGTTCTGTTAAAGGTTTCGCATTGACACTGATTATAGGTGTTGCTTTAAGTATGTTTACCGCTATAACAGTGACAAGATGGTTAATAAAACTTGCTGCTGGCATGGGATGGTTTAAGCATAAATGGTCCATAGGAACCTTCGGAGTACATGATTTCAGAAGGGGGGTAAAATAGTATGCTTAAAATCATAGAAAAAACTAAGATATGGTTTACTATTTCTGCAATTATAATAGTAGTAGGACTTGGCTTCATGGCTACTAGAGGCTTGGAATACGGTTTGGATTTCAAAGGTGGTACAGTAGTTCAATTTAACATTGGTAAAGACTTTAATAAAGCAGATATTGATGCCATAGTTAAAAAGTATGATAAAGATTTTCAGTCTAATAAGGTAAATAACACTTTTATTGAGATAAAGAGTGCTAATTTAACTAGTGACAATATAAGCAGCATCGAAAAAGATGTTAAAGCAAAGTTTAAAGAGAGCAGTTTAACAAATCAAGAAAATATCGGTGCTGCAATTGGTAAGGAAACAAGAAATAAGGCTATTCAAGCAGTTTTATTAGCAACTGTTGCAATGCTGATATATATAGGCATAAGATTCGAGTTTAAATTTGGAATGGCAGCGATTTTATCAATTGTGCATGACATATTTGTAATGTTAGCAGTATATTCTATCTTTAGAATACCTATAGATTCAAGTTTCATAGCAGCTATACTAACAGTTATAGGTTATTCTATAAACGATACTATAGTTGTTTTTGACAGAATAAGAGAAAACCAAAAATATGCTAGAAGAATGAGTGTAACAGAGCTTGCAAATGCCAGCATAACTCAAACTGTGGCTAGATCTATAAATACAGTTTTAACTGTTGTAATTACATTATTTGCAGTTTATGCTTATGTACCTTCAATAAGAAACTTCTCAGAACCACTTTTAATAGGTATAATATCAGGATGCTATTCATCAATATTTATAGCAACTCCTTTCTGGGTAATGCTAAAAAAACATGGAGGCAAAAAGAAATTACAGCCTGCAAAGTAGTAAACTCTTTAAAATACTAGTTTAATATGATAAAATAAAAAATCTAGAGTATATGAAACTCTAGATTTTTTATTGCTATCAAATCCTTCTATAAAGTATTTGTAAAAAACGACAATATCATTTATAATATATATGCTTTCGATAAATTTGGAGGATTTTATTATGGAGAGACAAAACACTAAAATACATCATTCAGAGTTTACACATATGCAAGACCCCTTTCGCTTAAAGGGAATGAAAGAGGCCTTAACTAGAATAATAAAGGCAGTAAATGAAAGAGAAAAGATAGTAATTTATGGATACTATGATTTAGATGGTATAGCATCAGTATCTTTATTGCTGCTGGTTTTAAAGTATTTAAATGCAGATGTAGAGTATTTTGTTTCTGATGATATAGATGAAGAGTTTGGCATAAACTCAGATGTGGTAAGAAATCATATAAAGTTTTTAGGTGCAAAGCTAATGATAACTGTAGGCTGCGGAGTGAATTCTGTTTCTCAGGTAGAACTGTGCAAGGAGTTAGGCATAGATGTTATTATAACAGATAACCATAAATGCAAAAAAGAATTGCCAGATACCGTTATAATAAATCCAAATCAAAAAGGCTGCAGCTATCCCTGTAAGGTTTTAACAGCAGGAGGAATTGCTTTTAAGCTGGCACAGGCTATATCTATGTATTATCAGATGAAATGTATAAGTAAATACTTGGATTTAGCCATGCTTGGAACTTTATCAAAGGGTTTTAATATAACTGGTGAAAATAAGCTCATAGTTAATCAAGGAATTCATCATTTGAATTATACCAACAACTATGGATTTAAGGCTTTGTTAAAGGTGCATAAAATCTCAAGTATAAATAAGGAAAGTATATACAGATTAGCACATAATATTATACCTTCAGTGAAGAATAGAAGGTGTGTAGATAACGCTAGAATAGCGGTAGAACTTTTTACTACCACTAATATGGACAGGGCTGAACAGATAGCTAAATATTTAAAGAACGAAATAAGAGGAAATGAGCTGTGTGTTCTTTAAAAATGTGTTTTAAAACTTGAATATATGTCAATAATTAATATATAATAAGATGGTATAAAATTTGAGATATTTCTCGAGTTTTCGCCTAACAATAATTGAGGGGGAATACTAAGTGGATTTAAAGGAAAAGATAAGAATAATAGATGGATTTCCAAAGGAAGGAATAAGCTTTAAAGATATTTCTACTATATTACAGGATAAGGATGCATTCAAATATACAATAGATAAGATAGTAGAACATCTTAAAGATAAAAACATAGATATGGTAGTAGGTCCAGAAGCTAGAGGTTTTCTATTTGGAGTACCAGTAGCCTATGCTATAGGAGCTGGATTTGTTCCAGTAAGAAAAAAGGGTAAGCTTCCATATGAAACTATAAGCATAAACTATGATTTAGAATATGGTAGTGATGAATTAGAAATACATAAAGATGCAATTAAACCAGGTCAAAGGGTTGCTGTTATAGATGATCTACTAGCAACAGGTGGAACTATAAGTACAGTTGCTAAGCTGGTTGAGCAAGTTGGAGGAGAAGTTGTAACTCTAGACTTTGTAATAGAATTAAAGGATTTAAAGGGAAGAGATAAGTTAGAAAACTATGAAGTAATGTCTTTAGTGGAGTATGACATTTAATTATATATATAAATAATTTAAAATTGCAAGTTTCTACAGTATATAATATAATAGTAATAAAAAATAATGGCTGGTTTTGGTAACCAGCCATTGATTTTAAGGGAGTAGTAGTATGCTGGAAAAGATAATGGAGAAAATAGATAAAAATTGTAGTAATGTAGATAAAGAGATGGTAAAAAAAGCATATAACCTTGCCTATGAAGCACATAAGGATCAAAGGAGAGAGTCCGGTGAACCTTATATAGCTCACCCCGTAGAGGTGGCGTGTATATTAGCAGAGATGGGCATGGACACCAGTACAATTACAGCAGGACTACTCCATGATGTAATAGAAGATACAGAGTATAGCTTTGAAGACCTAAGCAGAGAATTTAGTGTAGAAATTGCTAATCTTGTAGATGGTGTAACTAAGCTTGGTAAGATAAAATATAAAACAAAAGAAGAGCAGCAGGCAGATAATGTGAGAAAAATGCTCCTTGCTATGGCAAAGGATATAAGAGTTATATTAATAAAGCTAGCAGATAGATTACACAATATGAGAACATTAAAATATATGCCTGTAGAAAAGCAAAAAGAAAAGGCTAAAGAAACCTTTGATATATATGCTCCCCTTGCCCATAGATTAGGTATGTCAAAAATTAAGTGGGAGTTAGAAGATTTAGCTTTCAGATATATGAATGCAAATGAATACTACTTTATAGTTAGAAAAATAGCGGAAAAACGAGTTGAGAGAGAAAATTATATAGAAGAAATAGTAAACCAATTAGAGAATAACCTTAATAAGGCGGCTATCCCATGTGATATAGAAGGAAGACCTAAGCACTTCTACAGCATATATAGAAAAATGGTGAAAAAAAATAGGACTATCGATCAAATATTCGATTTAACTGCTATAAGAATATTGGTTGATAGTGTAAAAGATTGTTATGCAGTATTGGGAATAGTTCATACTATATTTAAACCTATACCTGGCAGATTTAAAGACTATATTGCGATGCCGAAGCCTAATATGTATCAATCTCTACATACCACAGTAATTGGACCACAGGGAAAACCTTTTGAGATACAAATTAGAACCTTTGAAATGCACAAAACTGCTGAGTATGGAATAGCAGCTCACTGGAAATACAAAGAAGGTGTCGACAACGCAGAAGATATAGATAAAAAGCTCACCTGGCTTAGAGAAATTTTAGAATGGCAGGGCGAAACTTCCGATGCAGAAGAATTTATGGAAGGTTTTAAGATAGATTTATTCTCAGATGAAGTATTTGTATTTACTCCAAAGGGAACTGTAATTAACTTACCTAATGAGGCCACACCTATAGATTTTGCATATAAAATACACACTGATATTGGAAATAGGTGTGTAGGTGCAAAGGTAAATGGCAAGATGGTTCCGTTAGATTATCAATTGAAAACTGGTGAAATTGTTGAGATATTGTCCTCTAGTACACCAAAGGGTCCTAGTATTGATTGGCTAAATTTAGTGAAGAGTAATCAGGCAAAAAGCAAAATAAGAGCTTGGTTTAAGAAAGCCAAACGTGAGGAAAATATTATTAAAGGAAAAGAGCTACTTGAAAGGGAAGCTAAGAAGCAGGGGTATAACTTTGGAGAAATAGGAAAAGGGGATATACTAGACAGTATATTAAAAAGATATAATATGAATTCTGCTGACGATTTATATGCAGCAGTAGGTGTAGGTGCTGTAGTTCCCTCAACTATAGTGATTAAGATAAAGGAAATGTTCTATAAAACAGAAAAAAGCGAAAGTAATGATTGGAGAGTCATTCAAGAGCAATTAAATAGGGGAGCTGCTAAGCCTAATAAAGTGAAACAAAAATCTCCAGGGGTAATTGTAAAAGGTGAGACCAATGTACTTGTAAGGTTTGCAAAATGCTGCAATCCTGTTCCAGGGGATGAGATAATAGGCTATATTACAAAAGGAAGAGGAGTTTCCATACATAGAGAGGACTGTAAGAATGTAGATTTCTTATTACAAAATGAGAATAATAAACTTATAGAAGTAAGTTGGGGAAGACCTAAAGGTGCTGAATATGTAACGGAAATTCAAATTCAAGCAGAAAATAGAGAAGGACTACTGGCTGAGTCTATGGAAATCATAAGCAATAGCAAAACATCTCTATATGCAGTAAATGCTAAACCTGCTAAGAACAATATTGCCTATATTAGTATACAATTAAAGATATCTGATATCGAAGATTTAAAAGATGTTATGAAAAGAATAAGAAAAATTAGAGGAGTTCTTGATGTATATAGAACTAAGAGATAACTTTTCATATTTGTATTTATAGATAAGATTCAGCTAGAGGATTCTCTGCTGAATCTTACTTCTACTTAATAAAATTTTAAGGGGTGTTTTTAATGCGTGTGGTGGTACAAAGAGTTAAATACTCAAAGGTAGTAGTAGATGGAGAATTAATAGGGGAAATTAATAAAGGGTTAAATGTTTTACTTGGTATATCTAAAGAAGATACCTTAGAGGACCTAAGTTATATAAAAGATAAAGTACTTAATTTAAGAATATTCGAAGACGAAAATGGTAAGCTTAATAAATCCCTTATGGATATAGGTGGTGACCTTCTAGTAGTTTCACAATTTACTTTATATGGCGACTGTAGAAAAGGTAGAAGACCAAGCTTTATAGAGGCTTTAGGTGGAGAAGAAGCAGAAAAAATCTATGAAGAATTTGTAAGACAGTGTAGGGAAGTTGTTCCTAAGGTTGAAACAGGAAAATTCGGTGCAGACATGATGGTAACTATAGAAAATGATGGTCCTGTTACACTTATGATAGACAGTAAAAAGAATTTTTAGGCGGTGGACTCTTTAGTAAAGAGGGAAGTCTTTGTTATAAAAAATGTAACCTTATATCTTTATTATGTTTTATAAGTATTACTTAGGGGAGGTTTAATAAATGGAAGTTAGAAGAGTACCTGCTGGGGTCTATGCAGCTAATTGTTATATCTTAATGGATGAGGAAACAAAGGAAGCGGCAGTGATGGACCCAGGTGGAGATGCAGATGATTTAAGCAAAGTTATAAAGGAAATGGGAGCTAAGGTAAAGTACATATTATTAACTCATGGACATGTGGACCATGTAGGAGCAGTTACAGAATTGAAAGATGAGTTTAAAGCGCCTGTTTATATAAATGAAGAAGATTATAAAATGATTAGCAATAGAGAGTATATATATGGAGATATAATAGGAAAAGTTGACGGTTATATAAATGAAGGAGATAGCTTTAAGTTAGGAAGTAGTGAAATTAAGGTCCTTCAAACACCAGGTCATACGCCAGGAGGAGTTTGTTTCTTAGTAGACAACATGGTAATAACAGGAGATACTTTATTTGCTGGCTCCATAGGAAGAACAGATTTGGGCGGTGGAGATTATGAAGCTATTATAAGAAGTATTAAAGAAAAGCTTATGATACTACCTGATGACACTATAGTTTTATCTGGACATGGAGGACAAAGTACTATAGGTAGAGAAAGAGTGCATAACCCGTTCCTTTAGAATGGGAATTGATAATAGGAAATTAAGAAATAAGTTTTACATTATTTTTAATTTCCTATTTAATAAGGGAGGATAGCTACAAAAAGCATAATGAAAATTAAAATAAATTTAAATAATATGCAGTATAGGTATGATGTTTATCAGATAATAAATCTTTTTTACAGCTTTTATGATATAGACTTTGTAGATAGTGATTGGAATTACAAAATAGACATAGATGAAGATAGGATTATTATCTGCAGCGATGAAAGTTGTAAAGAATTTATTTTCAATAAAGAATTTACCTACAAGGAAGGTATAAAAAAAGCTGTTTTTCAATACTTTACTGAAATAACTGGTAAGGTAATGCCTTGGGGAACTCTAGTAGGTATCAGACCAAGTAAAATAGCATTAGAGTTAATAAATGAGGGGAAAGACCATGAATATATAGTTAACTATTTCAAGGAGCATTTTCACACAAGAAGAGATAAGGCAGAACTATGTATAAATGTAGCTAAGGTGGAAGAAAAGTTCGTAAATAAGAGAAAGGATTCTATAAGTGTTTATGTAGGAATGCCTTTTTGCCCTACAAGATGTTTATATTGTTCCTTTACTTCAAATCCAATTGCAGGATGTAAAAGTATAGTAGAACCTTATTTAAAGAGTTTGTATTATGAAATAGCTGAAACGGCAAAGTATATAAGAGAGAATCACTTGAAAATCCAGTGTGTTTATTTTGGAGGCGGTACTCCAACAGCAGTAAATGACAGTCAATTTGAGGAATTGATGGAGCATATATATAGCAGCTTTATAGACAATAATCAGGTTGAAGAGTTTACAGTAGAGTGCGGAAGACCAGACAGTATAACTATAAATAAGCTGCAAACTATGAAAAGATATAAGGTAGATAGAATAAGTATAAATCCTCAAACTATGAATGATAATACTCTAAAGTTAATTGGAAGAGGACATAATACTAGAGATACTATAGATAAATTTAATATGGCGAGAGAACGTGGATTCGATCATATAAATATGGATATTATAGTAGGCCTTCCAGGAGAAGGAATAGATGAAGTAAAGAAGACCTGTGAGGAAATATTTAAGCTTCATCCTGAAAGCATAACTGTTCATGGAATGTCTGTTAAAAGGGCCTCAAGACTTCATGAGGATATAGTAAATAAAGTAGAATTTGCCACCCCTGACCAAGGTGAGTTAAATCTGATGTATCAAGAAACTGAAAACTTGGCAAAGAGGCTAGATATGAAACCTTATTATATGTATAGACAAAAAAATATGGTGGGAAATATGGAGAATATAGGTTATACTATAAAAGGTAATGTAGGCTTATATAATATTCAAATTATTGAAGAAAAGCAGACCATTATAGCCTGTGGAGCAGACGCATCCACTAAAGTGGTGTTCTTAGATGAAAATAGAATTGAAAGACATGGAAATGTCAAAGATGTTAGGGAATACATAAATAGAGTTGAAGAGATGGTTGAAAAGAAGGCAAAGCTTTTAGATACACTATATAAGTAATCAACAACTTACGATAAGTGAAAGAAGAGGGAGGAAGAAAAATGGCTATACAAGCACCAAAAGGTACTAAGGATGTATTACCTGGGGATGTATACAAGTGGCAATATTTAGAGGATAAGTTTAGAAAAATATCTGCATCTTTTGGATGTAGAGAAATTAGAACTCCTGTGTTTGAACACACAGAGCTTTTTGAAAGAGGAGTTGGAGAAACTACTGATGTAGTTCAAAAGGAGATGTACACCTTTAACGACAAGGCAGGAAGAAGTATAACTCTTAAGCCTGAAGGAACATCTCCAGCAGTAAGAGCTTTTGTTGAGAGCAGTCTATACAATGAAGCTCAACCAACAAAACTTTACTACTTTACTCCAGTGCTAAGATATGAGAATGTTCAAAAGGGAAGGTTAAGAGAGCATCATCAATTTGGTGTGGAGGTATTTGGAGCTCAAGAAGCTTCTGTAGATGCTGAAATTATAAGCCTTGCTATGAGAGTATATAAAGAGCTTGGCGTTAAGGGTATAGAGCTTAATATAAATAGCATAGGATGCCCAGAGTGCAGAAAGAAATATAATGAAGCCTTAAAGCAGTTTTTATCAAAAAACTATGATGATTTCTGTGAAACTTGTAAAACAAGATTTGAAAAAAATCCTATGAGAACTTTAGACTGTAAGGTGAAAAGCTGTAAGGAAATAGTTAAAGGGGCTCCTTTAATACTTGACTATTTATGCGATGATTGCAACGATCATTTTGAGAAGTTAAAGAAATACCTAACAGCTCTAGAAATTGAATATAAAGTAGATCCTTTAATAGTAAGAGGTTTAGATTATTATAGTAAAACTGTATTTGAGATAATTAATAACGGAATAACCATTTGCGGTGGCGGAAGATACGATTATCTTATAGAAGAGGTTGGAGGACCATCAATGCCAGCTATGGGCTTTGGAATGGGAATAGAGAGAACTATTTTAACTTTAGAAGAAAATGGCATTGAAATTCCTAAAGAAAGTTACATAGATTTATATGTAGCAGCTATGGGAGATGAGTCAAAGGTAGAGGCTTTAACTTTAATCAATAGATTAAGAGAAAGAAATATAAAATGTGATTGTGACCATATGAATAGAAGTGTAAAAGCAGCTATGAAATATGCAAACAAAATAGATGCTAGATTCACCATTGTTCTTGGAGAAAATGAATTACAAACCGGTATAGCTAAACTGAAGAGAATGAGTGATGGAGAGCAATTTGAAATAAATCTAAAAGATTTAGATAGTATAGCAGAATTAATATAAGGTTGGAGGAGTTACACATGGGAGAAGCATTAAAGGGACTTAAAAGAACCATAATGTGTGGTGAGTTAAGAGAAACACATATTGATAACAAGGTTACAGTTATGGGATGGGTTCAAAGAAAAAGAAATCTTGGAGGACTTATATTTGTTGATTTAAGAGACAGAACAGGTATACTTCAAGTAGTATTTGGTGAAGAAATAAATAAAGAGGCTTTTGATAAAGCTGATGGAGTTAAATCCGAGTACTGTATAGCAGTTACTGGAACAATAGTTAAAAGAGAAGCTCCGAATTCAGAGCTTCCAACAGGAATGGTAGAGTTAAAAGGTGAGTATATAAAAGTGTTATCAGAATCAGAAACACCACCTATATACATAAAAGAAAATTTAGATGCAGCTGAAAATATAAGATTAAAATACAGATATTTAGATTTAAGAAGACCAGATATGCAGAGAATTTTCATGACAAGACACAAAGCAGCTAAAATTGTTAGAGATTTTCTAGATGAAAATGGATTCTTAGAAGTAGAAACACCTGTACTTGCAAATAGCAGTCCAGAGGGAGCAAGAGATTATCTTGTACCGAGCAGAAACTATCCAGGAATGTTTTATGCACTTCCTCAATCACCACAGCTATTTAAGCAGCTTTTAATGGTATCAGGTTATGATAGATACTTCCAGATAGCAAAGTGTTTTAGAGATGAGGACTTAAGAGCAAATAGACAGCCAGAATTTACACAAATAGATATGGAATTATCTTTTGTTGAAGTAGACGATGTAATAGAATTAAATGAAAGATTAATCCAAAAAGTATTTAAAGAAATAGCTAATGTAGATGTTAAGCTTCCGATAGAGAGAATGCCATACAAAACAGCTATGGAAAAGTATGGCTCCGATAAGCCAGACTTAAGATTTGGTATGGAGATAAATGATTTAACTGAAGCTGTTAAAGATGTAGACTTTAAAGTGTTCCAAGATGCACTCTCAAACAATGGTTCAGTAAGAGCTATAAAAGCTGAAGGCAGTGCAGCTATGGGAAGAAAGCAAGTTGATAAGTTAGTTGACTTTGTTAAAACTTACGGAGCTAAGGGCTTAGCATGGATAGCTTATAAAGAGGATGGAGTTAAGTCATCTATAGGTAAGTTCTTAACAGAAGAGCAAACTCAAGCTATACTAGATAAAATGGAAGCTAAAGTTGGAGATTTAATCTTAATAGTAGCAGATAAAAACTCTGTTGTTTTCCAAAGTCTTGGTGCCTTAAGACTACACTTAGCTAAAGAATTAGGAATCCTAGAAAATAACAATGAGTTTAGATTTGTATGGATAACAGAATTCCCGCTTGTTTCATATAATGAAGAAGAAAAGAGATTCCAAGCAGAGCACCATCCATTTACAATGCCTATGGATGAAGATATTCAGTATTTAGAAAGTGATCCAGGAAGAGTTAGAGCAAAAGCTTATGACATAGTATTAAATGGTGAAGAGCTTGGAGGAGGAAGTATTAGAATACATGATACAAAACTTCAAGAAAGAATGTTTAAGGTGTTAGGCTTTACTCAAGAAAGAGCTTGGGAAAGTTTTGGTTTCTTACTAGAAGCATTCAAATTTGGACCACCACCACACGGCGGACTTGCTTATGGTTTTGATAGAATCGTTATGTTCCTTGCAGGAACAGATAACATAAAGGATGTTGTTGCATTCCCTAAGAATCAGAATGCTTTCTGTCCTTTAACAGAAGCTCCAAGTGTTGTAGAAGAAGCACAATTGAAGGAACTTGGTATATCTTTAAACAAATAACCTATGGCAAAATTGCAAATAATTCTGAAAATATTATATTAAATTTCTAAAAAATGTAGTATAATACAATTAAAGAAATATAAAAAATAAATATTCCTACCATGTACGTGGAGTGGGTTCATATTGACCCAACAGTTTTTGAAAGGAAATCGGACTCTTTTTGTGGAATGATGCTGGAACTTAATTTTCTGGAACAAGAATCAAAAAGGAGATTTCCACCTGCGAGAGCGGGTTCAAGAATAACTCATAATACGGCATGGTGGGGTTTTATTTTGCCATTTTTATTTAAATTAAGGGGGAGCCAATTATGAGAAAGGGGTATGTTTATATTATTTTATCTGCGGTTATGTTTAGCACTATGGAGATAGCCGGTAAATTAATAGCAATGGAGATTAATCCTTTTCAGCTGAACTTTTTAAGATTTTTTATTGGGGCATCTATATTGCTTCCGTTAGCAATAAAGGATTTAAGGAAAAGGGAAATTTCATTCAATAGAGGGGATATTGGTTATTTTCTTTTTACAGGTCTTTTATGTGTAGTAATAAGTATGTCATTTTTCCAACTTGCCATAGTACATACTAAAGCTTCAATAGTAGCTATAGTATTTAGTGTCAATCCAGTATTTACAATTCCTTTTGCATATTTTCTATTAAAAGAGCAGCTTAAGAAAACTACGATTCTATCCTTATTTATAAGCTTAGTAGGTATAGCTTGCATTCTAAATCCTTTCAAAATAAATAGCGATGTTAAAGGGATAGTATTGGCTGTTCTCGCAGCAGTAACTTTCTCACTATATAGTGTAATTGGTAAAATGCGTTCAGAGAGATATGGGAGTATAGTTATGAACTGTTTTACGTTCTTTGCAGGAGAATTTATAATGCTTATAGTAATTCTTTTATCTAATATATCAGCGGTGGTACAAGTAAATAAGAAATTAGGTTTATCTGTGTTATCCAATATTCCAATTATACAAGGGATAGAAATGGGAAACATCTTTGTAATAATTTATCTTGGAGTAGTAGTAACAGGATTAGGATATCTATTCTATTTCTTTGCCATGGATGAGACCTCTGCAACCACAGCATCTATAGTATTTTTCATAAAACCAGCACTAGCGCCTATACTTTCTTTAATTGTACTGCAGGAAAGCATACCTTTTAACACTATGCTTGGAATATTGTTTATCCTAACAGGTTCCTTTATAACCTTTAGAGGAAAGAAGGGCAAAGCTGAAAGAAAAATAAAAGAGATTAGTAATATCCACGTTTAAGGTGATAAGCTAAAGAATTTAATAAAATTTCCTGCACAATGAATAATAAAAAAGAAGATAGAGTTTTAGCTCCACCTTCTTTTTTGTCATTGTAAGCTTATAATAAATATAACCTATTTTATAACCTTAACCATCTTTAAATCGTAGTTACTATCCTTAGAAGCCTTTTTATCTACTTTACCTAGGATTGTGTAAGATATAACTAAAAGAACCATACCTACTGCAAAGGATAAAAGTTCGTAATTATTAAATCCAAGTCTTTTAAAATAATAGTTTCCAAATAGTATACCCACTAGCAGCATAACTAGAGGGAAGCCATAAGCCCATAGAGTCATCTTCATAAAGGATTTTGTTTCAAGAGCAACTTGTACCTCATCACCAATAGATGCATTTAATGTATTTTTTACATCTACTAGAGAACTAGATGGAGCACATCCACCGCCACAACTGGCGCAGTTATCTCCTCACCCACTTTTTCTTTTAAAGGATATCAAGGCACAATCATTTTTTAAAGCTACTACATATCCTACTTCAACCATACTAATCAACTCCTATATAATTTACTATTTATCCGATTCAAGTTTCACTTCATAACAGAAAATAAATTATAACCTTTTCTTTAATATAGACAGAGACTCTTCTACTTCCTCTCTTGATAAATTTCCTTCTTCTAAAGTGTTATCATCTTTATTAAGTAATAATTCGTAAAGAGAAATACCTTTTTCTATGGTCTCATTACTAAAATCATTTTCCTGTAAAATTTCATAAAGAGTATCTTCAGCCTTGTCATATTTATTAGTTTTAACATAATAATCAATTATTCTATTCTGAAGAGAAGAAGGTAATCGGTATTCAGACAGTTCTTCAATCATAATCTCTATATCTTCAAAATGATGCTGCAGGTCGCAATTTTCATTGTCTCCTTCATAAGCATGTAAAAATAAGTTCAAAGATTTTAATTCTATATAGAAAGCATCATCTAAGTTTCCCTGTAACTCTAATATAGATGCTTCTTCCTCTAGCAGTTTAGCCATCATAATACATTTATCTGTATTTATAGTTCCATCAGTTTTTATCATATCCAAAAGGTTATCATCAGATAAGGAATTAAAAAATTTCATTCCTAACCTAAATATTTCTTTTAGTGTATTATCGATTACAATGAGGGCTTCCTCATTCTTACCTGACATTTTATATTCCATTATTTTATTAAGAGCTTCATTAAATTTAGACATTAATTCTGATGTTAAGTTACGTTTTAGCATTAGTGATACCTCCAAAAGTTTAAACTGAAAACTTTTTATATAACGTCAACTATATTATATAATATTTAAGGAACAATTTGTACAACTAAAATTTTGCAAATTCATATAAGTACTCAAGTATAAAGGAGAATTGAGTTCATAAAAACAACAATTCTCCACTAGTACTTATACTAAGTTATTTTTTATATTTACTAAGAAATCCTGTACATTTGTAACAATAGAAGTTACTTCAAGACTTCCTCTGTCTCTAAGTTTATTTACACCAAATTCAGAAATATCTACTGTATATATGTATACAGGTCTAATTTTATCTTCTTCCACTTTATACATAGGAGTCATATTACCTGTTGCTATGGTATGAAGCTGGGTTGCTAAACATATTACTGTTGTAGCTTTTTTACTATGAGTTCTCATTGCATCTTGAGCATCATAGACATTTGCAATAACAGGAGGAAGAGGTCCGTCATCTCTAATGGAACCAGCTAATACTAAAGGAACATTGTTCTTAATACATGAATAAACTACTCCTTCTGTGATGTTTTCCTGTTCTATAAATTTTTCTAGAGAACCTGCACGCCTAGCTCTATTTATAACATCTATATGATTATAGTGGCCATTAAAAACAGAGTGTTGAGTATAAATATCCTGACCTAGTGCTGTTTTTAATATGGAACCTTCTAAGTCATGAGTTGCCAGTGCATTTCCAGCAAAAATTGTATCTACATATCCAGCATTTATAAGGGCAGACATAGCATTTTTAGAATCATGATCAAAGACAACAGCAGGGCCTAGAACCCACAATATATATCCATTTTCTCTTTCGTATTTAAGTAATTCATAAAGACTATCATAATCCTTTGAATAAGAGCTTTCGCGAGTTCTGCCAGTTCTAAAAACAAAGGACTGCTCTTCTTCAGATTCTGTATATGTAAAACCACTTACATGAACATAAATGCCATCCTCTGCATTTTCACTTCTTCCTAATACTACGTTGTCACCTATGTTCAGATTTCTAAACTCTTTTATATCTAAACTTTTATCATCCTTAACTACAACAACACAATCCATACGGCTTTCAGATGCTAAAATCCACTTTTCATCTATTTTAAAATATTCAGGATATATAGAAGTAGCGTGATATTTATCAGGAGCAACACCTTTAATTGTTACTTTTTCAGTGATTATGTTAGGAGCTGAAATAAAAGGCTCCTTTGTAAAGTCTGGGGCTTTGTATTCTGGTAATTTAAAACTCATAAAAATACCTCCATTTAATTGTGAAAATATAAGTTATTTTTTGAATAGTAAGTACATTATATCAAAGGTTATAATTTAGTGGCAATAGCAACAATATTTATCATTAATTTTAAAATAAAACTTTAGTTAGATTTATAGAAGTTCTGTGTAAAATGTTAATTTAACTTCTACAAATCATAGTATGGAACTTTTATAGATTTAATATTTGTAACAATACAAAAGATTAAAATAAAAAATTATTTTTATCATAAATTTTAATGGTTTATCAGCCTATTTTTGTTTAACATAAAAACTTACTACCGGGAAAAGCTAGTACTAGAAAGGAGAGATGACAATGACTAATAAGATGAAGTATACACAAAATAACAAAAAATCTGATGGCAGATTTAGAAAAAGGCATATAGATCATACTCCTCAAGATGAAAGTTCAAGAGCTAAGTTTGGAACTTATTCCGAAAAACATTTAGATTAGTTAATATTGTGAGCTACTATATAGATTTTATTCAGTTATAGGTTAAAAATAATATTAAAGTAAAGGAGAATGTCTATGGAAAATGAAAATAAACAACCTAAAACATGGTCTCGTAGTCCAAACAGTGCTAAATATCACTCAAGAAGTGCAAGCTTTAAGGCAAAGCAAAAAAATAATAAAAATTCAAAGGAAAACTGGACTGTAGAGTAAAATAAAAGCGAAAAGTTCTATTTATTTAATAAAGCGTGGTTAGCAAAAACTTATTACTTATATAAAAAACCAGATAAAGTCTTTAGTGGATGAAGTCTAAATATGAGAATAAGGGGTGTTAACGAATGGGAAGATGGTTAAATAAAGGTCATCATGAACAGGCTATGGAAATAGCTAAGGATTTATTAGATAAAGGAATTGGGTCAGCAGAAATAAAAAAGAGAGCTGGTCTTAATGAGCATGATATTGAAAAGGCAAGAAAAAAGATGGAAGGTAAAATGTAAGAGGAGGGGTATATAGTGAGTTTTGATAGAGAAAAAGCAACTAAAAAAGCTAGAGAAATGCTTTTAGATGGTGAAACTTTAGATGAAATTAAGGATAATACCAGGTTAAGACAAAAAGATGTTAGAAGAATACAAAAAGAAATTACAAAACATTTTTAATTAGTGTCTAATCACAAAAAAATGGAAGAGGGGTTTAAAGTATGAAAGGAAAAAATAAGTTTACAAATAAACAAACTGCAGCTATGGGTCTTGAAAGAGAAGATAATGGACAAAATCTCTATGAACAAGAAAGAAAGGCAAAACAAAGAAAGCATGATAATGTGAAGCCAGTTTAATTTGGAAAGCCTCAAGATTGATCTTGAGGTTTTCTATTAAAAAGCTTTTATCCGGTGACTACCCGCTCTAATATTCCCTCGCACGGTGTGAAAGTGACTCACACAAAATCAAAGATTTTGGTTCGTTACTTTTCTCCAAGAGGGAGCAAAGAGCGGCTACGTCCCTGGATTCCTTCGACTAAGAATCAGATGGGGTTGAAACCCCACCTGATTCAAGTCTTAACTTCATAGAAAGGGGATAAGTTTATGGTGCAAAGACATATAGTTGGTAGGGAAATTAGTAAAGAAGATCTTAGAGAGCTACAAGAAACCATTTATGCTAATAGGCATCCAGATAGAAGAAGAACTATGGAAAATCCGGCTACTATGCAAACAGGATACAACAGTGACGGAACTATAAAGGAAGAGAAGATTCAGCCTCATATGTACGAGTTAAATGGAATAAAAGATAAGTAAAGTATAAAAAAATTTCGGAGTAGTAAAAATAAACTACTCCGATTTTTGGGTTTTATTAGTCTTCACTAAGTATACATGGTCTAAATATTCTACAATTGCCACAATGGTTGATACTATTGCAGAACCTATTAAAGTAACTATAGCACCAGAGAAAATAAACTGAGTAAGATACACTACAACAAAGGCTGCAAGAAAATCTGCTATAGTACTTATTATAACAGTACCTGGTTTAAGTAGTGCTAATTCCATTAGATGGCCAACTACTGCAAGAATAATACCTACAAGCACTGGTTGATAGGTATAAGCATAATGTACATCTCTGAAGATATAATCTGAAATTAATAGTATTAATGGGCAAGTTATTATTTTCATTAATAATCCAGTCATAGCTAAATTTCTCCTTTCTTCTTAATACTAGGATTACCAGCTATTACAGTGTTATTCATTCTAGTAATAACTTTTAAGTTTTTTCACCTTATTTTATGTTAAGTAAAAA
>NZ_JAODOO010000008.1 GCF_025398335.1 Clostridium sp. CX1 | reverse complement strand
TTTATTTAGATAGAATTTCAATATTAGCTGTAAGTTGCAATAAAGGTTATAAAGCAGTTATTTATAATTTTACAATGTTGGTTTTAATTTGATATTATTATATAAATAGGGTTTGTTATAAGTTTTATTACAGAAGAATATATAGTTGAATTTAACCTAGGAGGAGTTATAATGAGGCTAGTACCAATACAGTACGTTAAAGCGGGGAGTTTTTTAGCAAAAACCATTTATGATGATAAGGGAACTATTTTGCTTAGAGAAGGTGTACAGCTTACCGAAAGTTACATTAGAAGAGTAAAGCTTCTCGGAATGTTTGCAATGTACATAAATGATGAGTATAGTGAAAAGGGCGTAGAGGATATAATAAAACCGGAACTTAGGCAGAAGGCTGTTAAAACCATAAAGGAAACCTTTTATAGCTTTGAAAAATTTAATTTGAATGTTGGAAAAAGCAGTGCACAGGATAAAAAACTTATATTAGAAAAACAAAATTATTTTAAGTCTATAAGAGAAATTGGAGTGGAAATTACTGAGGAACTCCTTGACAGAAAGAGTGTGCTAATTAATATAGTAGATATAAAAAGTATAGACAGTTATACCTATCAGCACAGTGTCAATGTGGCAGTATTATCCCTAGTAATGGGTATTCAGCTGCAGTTAGATAGGAAAAAATTATATGAGTTATGTTTAGGTGCATTGATCCATGATATTGGTAAAGCACTTATACCAGAAGACATATTGAAGAAAAATGGTAAGCTTACAGAGGAAGAAAGTAAAATTGTAAAAGAACATACAGTAAAGGGCTATGAGTTTTTAAAAGGTAGTGTAGATGTACCAGCCACTTCTAGAATTATAGCTCTTCAGCATCATGAGAGAGAAGATGGCAAAGGATATCCAGAGGGAAGAAAGAGCAATGAAATAAATGACTTAGCTAAGATAGTAGCAGTGGCAGATGTCTATGATGCCCTTACATCAGAACGTCCTTATAGAGAAGCAATGAGTCCAAATGACGCTGTAGAATACATAATGGCAAACGGACAAATACAATTTAACTATGATTTAGTTAAGGCTTTCAGTAAATCCATAGTTCCTTATCCAGAGGGAACTGTAGTAAGGCTAAGCAATGGAGAAGTAGCTGTAGTAGAAGAGGTATATCCTAATTATACCTTAAGACCTAAGGTTAAGATTATTGGCATTAAAAATGAAGAGGTTTACAGAGATCTTAGAAACGAACTAGAAATAGTCATAGTTGGACCTCAATACATAATTGAGCAGGAGTAAAATAAAAAATCTATCTATCTATTATAATATGTGCTTATCTTGGCGAAAATATATATTAGCTATTAGCTAATATATATTTAGGTGGTGCTTGTATTGAAAGGAAAAGTAATTGACATTAACAATATACTAAATTCATATGAGAAAAAAGGAGAAGGAGATACAGGACATTTTGAAAAAGATGAGTTAAAGGCTATGATAGATGAGTTAGCAAAAAGTATACTGAATTATGGTGCAGAACAGATACTAAAAAAATGGATACCTGTTAAAAAGAGTTTCTCCCTTGAATATCACCTAAATAAGCTTGGAAAAAGTGAATTAACTACTATTGCTGTGAATTTTTGTATAGATAAAGCATCTACTCTAAGGAAAGAAGAATTAAAAAATAAGATATTGGAACTTTATGAAGATAGAGTAAATATGTTTCTAGAAAATATGGATAGAGAGAGATTTGTATATCTATTAGACTTGGTAAATAAGAATGGTTATGGAGAGAACATAGAAAATGAGAATATAGGCCATATCTTTTATTTTAGGGAAAGAGCGCTTTTATTTACAGGAAAAATTAAAAATGAAAATGTTATTATTATGCCTGAGGAGTTGCAAAAAATAATTAAGGATAAAAATAATCTAGAGTTAGTTAATAAATTTGAAAAAAATGAAGAGTTAATAAAGTTATTCTGGGGCATGTGTTATTATTACGGAATTATTGATTTAAAACATTTTAAAGAACTAGTGGTAAAGTATGTAGATTTTGATACTTCAAAGATGAATATGAAAATTATATTAAGGGATGGCGCAGAATACTATGGTGGATTTAACTTCAATGGATACACAGGTAGGGATATCATGGTAGAGGACAGTCAGTATCTGCTAATTGAGCAGATAAGGAGATTTGATTTAGATTTTTATCCTCTTAAAAAGGAAGAATTATTAAATGCAGCAAGAGAGGATTATATAGAGGAAACGGAAGCATATAAAAGGCTCCACAGCTTTTTGACTAGCAATTATAATATTAATAGTAATCAAGCAAAGGACTTAATTTTTTATTTGCAATGTAGTTTTAAAAATGAAAAGGACCTTGACGAAATAGTTGATGGATTCATGGATAACTTTGATATTTCTGACGTTAAAGAGGCTAGTATACTTATTCATGAAATATACAGATTTGCAAATAATACAAGGCAGAGTATTTTGAAAGGATACACTCCAGAGGAGCTTAATACCACTTTGCCAAAAGAAAAGTTATCATTAAAAGGAGTTAGACCTTGCATCAGCGAAGAATAATTTAAGTTTTTAATCTCATTATTTACACTTACCTTTAGGTAACCTAACTTACAAAAAAGTGCGTACTTGATACTGCTTCACGGTTAAAATATACTTATATTAGTCCTTAATTAGGATTAATATAAGTGTAGAATTATTGGAGGAGTAGAAATGAAAGTTGTTGCTTTTAATGGTAGCCCTAAAAAAGAGGGAAATACTTATCATGCTATAAAATTAGTGGCTGAGGAACTAGAAAAAGAAGGAATAGAGGTTGAAATTGTTCATGTAGGTAACCAAGTTATAAGAGGCTGTATGGCTTGTAATGGCTGTGCTAGGAACCAAGATGAAAAGTGTGTTATCCAGGGAGACCCTGTAAATGAATGGGTTCAAAAAATGAAGGAAGCAGATGGGATAATACTTGGTTCTCCTGTGCATTATTCAGCAATAGGAGGAACAATGAAGTCATTCCTAGATAGAGCTTTTTATGTAGGAAGTTCAAATAAGGGCTTATTTAGACATAAAGTAGGTGCTGCCGTAGCAGCTGTAAGACGTTCAGGTGGAGTTCCTACATTCGAACAGTTAAATAACTACATTAATTATTCTGAAATGCTTATGCCAACATCAAACTACTGGAACGTTATTCATGGGGGAGCACCAGGAGAGGTTCTTCAAGATGCAGAAGGGGTACAAATAATGAGAACTTTAGGCAAGAATATGGCTTGGCTCCTTAAACTAAGAGAAAGTGGAAAAGACAAAGTAGAAGCACCAGTAGGAGAAAGAAAAGTATTTACAAACTTTATCCGTTAAGCTATATAAATAGAATTAACACACAGGACTCCCTCTTCTTCAAGAGGGAGTCCTGTGTGTTAATGGGGATTTGCAATAATCAAACAAATGCATTATAATATTCTATGTTTATACAAAAATAATTTATAAAACACAGGAGTAAAATAAAAATGAGAGCAAGTTATAAAAATCCAAAAGAATTAGCAAGTAAGTTGAGAGATTTAGTTGATACCTATCTTGAAGGTTTAATGGACTATGAAAAGCTAGAAAAGTCAGTTATAGCTATAATAAATGCTAATGGAGACATGGTTTATAAGAATGGATTTATGCCCACAAAGCTAGCGGCTGCACTAGGAGTTGAAAGAGTAGCTATTATAGATAAAATAGCAGAAACAATAGAATAATTTAAGAGGAATTAACTCTTTTGAAAAAAGTAAAAGCATGAAATCATTTTGATCTCATGCTTTAGTATTTAGTACTGATATAAAAGTAATTTACAACGGTAAATATAAATAAGCTTACAAAACTATAAAGGTTAAACTTACTTAAATAAATTCTACTCTTCCCTTCATTTTCATTGGCATAAATTTTATAGGAAATAACACTAGCTAGTGAAGCAACTAATGTACCCATGCCTCCGATGTTAACTCCTAAAAGCATTTCTCTCCAGTTATCAGTAAAGCCTGATAATAGTATAGAGCAAGGTACATTGCTTACTACCTGACTCAATAGTATAGAGGAAAAATAAACTCTTCCTGATTCTTGTAAAAAGCTTTTCATGTGATATTGTATAAATTCTACATTTGAAATGTTTCCGATAAAGATGAAAAAACATACAAAGGTGGCTAATAAAAAATAATCAACGGACTTTAAAAGGTGCCTGTCCATAAATAATATAATCAGCATTATGACTAAAAAAGTATACTTATAATTTACAAGTCCAAAGACTGAAAATACTATAAAAATAAATAGAAATATATATACTTTAACTTTTTTTCTATTCTTTACTGTAACAGTATGTAATGAAAGTTGAAGCTCTTCATTAGAAACTCTTTTATTTAAAAAATAAAGCCAAAGGATACCTAGTAATACAAAAGGAATAGTTACAGAAAAAAATTGAATTCCACTTAAGTTATAATGAGTAAACAAAAATAAGTTTTGCGGATTTCCCATTGGCGTTAAGCTGCTGCCAATATTAGCAGCTAAAGTCTGTAGTATAATTGTTTTCATAGAATCTATTTTTACCTTTTTGAAGGTAAGAATAGCCAGAGGCACAAAGGTAATAAGGGCAACATCGTTAGTCACTAACATAGAAGAGAAAAATGTTATTACTATAAATACTAGAGAAATTCTTCTAGTATCCTTACACTTCTTAAGTATTTCCAAAGCAAGCTTATCCATAACTTTTAATTCTTCAAAGGCAGCAACTATAATCATCAGGTTAAAAAGCAATACCAGAACCTTAAGATCTACGTAAGATATCTTAGGCTGAAGGAAAAGGGAGGATAGAACTGCTAGTACAAGAGATATAAAAAATACCTTTTCTTTTTTAAACCTTTCTACAAACAATTGTAGGCGGTTAGATTGATTAGTAAAAGTCTCCATGATAAGTATCATCTCCATTATTCTAAATGTATAAATGTAAAATGTCCTTAACCATTATACAAAAAGAAGAAAGCATTTACAATTAATAAAGCTTTGGTTGTCATTAGAATATAAATAGATTTACTGATTTTCATTCAAGTTTACTAAGTATATACCTACTAAGATATGCTGACATATATATGCTATGGAACTTAAAAGGGTTTATTGTTATACTATATATTATTAAGACAATTAGTGTTAGCACCTGTATACAAGGAATAAAGTTTAAGGAGTTTTATAATGATCAATAAATCCCCAAAGATAAAATTATTTACTTTACTTTTAATTACCTTAATAACACTTATATGCATAATAGGCAGTAGTTTAAATGTTAATCAGGGAAAAAAGACAAATCCTATAGCTGTAAATGGAGTAATAGATCTGAGAAATTGGGATTTTAATAAGGATGGAATTATTAAGTTGGATGGGCAGTGGGAATTCTATCATAACCAGTTGTTAACCCCTGAAGATTTTTATAACCAGAATCTAAAGAAAAGCTTTAAAGATATTCCAGGGACTATTGGAGAACAAAGTTATGGAACTTATAGGCTGAAAATTCTTGTTAACAGAGATGATTACCTATACTCTGTTAAAATTAACTATCTTCAAAACGCATTTAAACTTTGGGCAAATGATAAGTATGTAGTATCTGTAGGGAAAGTAGGTAGGGACAAGAAAGAAATGCAACCTCAAATACTGCCTAAGGTTGGATCCTTCTATGCTAAGGATGGAGAGGTAGATTTAATACTTGAAGTAAGTAACTTCTATTCAAAGTACGGCTTCATTGATACCCTATTGATTGGAGAAGCTTCAAAGATTGATAGCTATAGGGAAAAAAAGCAGGCCTTTGACTTGTTTCTTTTTGGAAGCTGTATTATAGCTGCACTTTATAATTTGGCGGTATTTTCCAAGAGAAAGAAGGACAAGGCTTCTTTGTATTTTGCTATAGTTTGCCTCATAGTTGCCCTTAGAACAATATTCACAGGAGAGAGGTTTTTTATTTCTTTATTTCCTAATTTTGATTACATATTTTCTGTAAAAATAATGGTTTGGACTTTTTATCTATATATTCCTTTTATTGTGTTGTTTGTTAACAAAAATTATGGTGAAATACTTTCTAGGAAGGCTGTAAAACTTTCAAACTTTCTGGCTGTTATATATGGAATTTTAGTGCTTGTAAGTCCAACCCAATATTATATTCAGTTTATAGTTCTTTTTGAAATCCATGCTTTATTAATGATGCTTTATATGATGTGGAAGATATCTAAGGTGTACATTGAGCAGAAAACAAGTGATTATATTGCTGTAGTAGGGCTTTTTGCCTTATTTATAACAAGAATAAATGATATTTTATATGAATATAGCATAATTATGACTAATTCTCTTGCACCTTTAGGGGTATTCATATTTATAGTAGCTAATTATTATGTGTTAGCTGAAAGACAAGCTAAGGCTCTTTCTAACTCGGAGGAAGTAAGTGAGAGACTGAAATCTTTGAATAATTTAAAGGATGACTTTTTGGCCATAACCTCTCATGAACTAAAAACACCGCTGAATGGTATAATAGGGTTAACGGAGAACCTTAGTAATAAAGGCTCTAATAGTATGAGTGATGATGACAGATATAACCTGTTTTTGATTAATGCCAGTGCCAGAAGATTATCTAACCTAGTTGACGATGTCATAATGTTTTCAAAGCTAAAAAATAATGAAATAAAATTAATTAGAAAACCAGTTAAGATTGATAAAATTTTAGAGATGGTAATAAAGTTTTGTGAGCCTACTATAAGTAACAAAGCTATAGAGTTAGTTAACTTAGTAGATGAAGAAGTTCCCTGCGTAAAGGGGGATGAAAACAGAATACAGCAAATTTTCTATAACTTACTAGGTAATGCAATTAAATTTACTCAGGAAGGAAAAATTCTTATTTCCTATTTGGTAAAAGAAAATTTTGTGGAAATTTCTATAAAAGATACTGGAATTGGAATATCTGATGAAAAAATTAATACAATTTTCAATATTTATGAACAGGGCGAGGATATTTCAGAAAAGTATGGAGGTACTGGACTGGGCCTTTATATAACAAAAAATCTAATTGGGCTTCATGGTGGAGAAATAAGTGTCAGCTCTGTTGTAGGTAAAGGTAGTAAGTTTACATTCACATTGCCTTTATGTTCCGAAAGGGAACTGTTAACTGATAAAAGTATTAACTGTATAGAAAAATCAACAGTTGATGATTTAAATGTTTGTATAAATAAAATTGATGAAAAAAATGAAGATGATTTAAGTGTTAAGAATAATAAAAACTATAAAATACTAATAGTAGATGACGAATATGTAAATTTAAAGGTGCTAGAAGAGTATCTCTCAGGCGTCAGTCAGCATATTTTAAGGGCCTCAACTGGAAAACAAGCTATAGAGATTATAGATCAAAATAAGGATTTAGATTTGGTTATTTTGGATATGATGATTCCTGATTTATTAGGGTATGATATTTGCAGCATAATAAGAGAAAAATACTCACTTTTTGAATTACCTGTGCTTATGATGACTGTAGATAACAGAACGGAAAACCTTGTACTGTCTCTTAAATGTGGGGCTAATGACTATTTAACAAAGCCTTTTAGTAAACAGGAGCTTTTGGCAAGAGTAAATACTTTACTCACATTGAAGTACTCTGTAAAAGAAGCATTAACCTTGGTACAGCAAGTAGAAGTAGCAAATGAAAAAATTGATACTTTAAATCTTAGGAATAGTGAAAATACTAAGAGAGTAGAGGAATTAATGGAGTATAATAAGCTAAAAACAGAGTTTTTTACTAATATTTCTCACGAACTTAAAACTCCACTTAATGTTATAAGTACTACTGTGCAATTATTAAGATCTTTAGATGGATCAAAGCAGCTAGGCGATGAGAGAATTAAGTACTATTTCAATATAATAAATCAAAATTCATTAAGGCTTCTTAGGTTGATTAACAATTTAATAGATACAACCAAAATAGATGGCAATTATTTAAGTCTTCATTTGACTAAAGGAGATATAATATATGTAATTGAGGAACTTGTCCAATCTGTTGCAGATTTCGTAAATTCTCAGGGAATAAGTATAGTTTTTGATACAGAAGTAGAAGAAAAATTTATATTGTTTGATGAAGAAAAAATTGAAAGAATTATACTAAATCTTTTATCTAATGCAGTAAAATTTACCGATATTAACGGAAGTATATTTATCAATATTTATGATAAAGGAGAATTCGTAGAAATTTCTATAAGAGACACCGGTATTGGCATACCTGAAAATAAGCTGGAATTTATATTTGAAAGGTTTGCACAAGTTGATAGGTCTACAACTAGAAAAAAAGAAGGAAGCGGAATAGGTCTTGCTCTAGTAAAATCTCTGGTAGAAATGCATGAGGGCACTATTTGTGCCAAAAGTGAGTTAGGTAAGGGAAGCGAGTTTATAATTACATTACCAGTAAAAAGTTCAAATGAGGAAGAGGTAGAGGGTAGTGCTTTAAGCAAAGAATTTGCTAAATCAAAATACGAAGAAAAGATGCAGATTGAGTTTTCAGATATCTATTTTGATAAATAAAAGACTAAGAGGTAGGAATTTTTTCTATAGATTACTGCCTCTTAGTTTTTTATATAAGAGATTATTATGGTTTTAAGAAACAAAGTCTTCTTTTTATTTCGGATATAAAAAATTAGAACAGGAGAAAATAAAAAGAAGGAGGTTGATAAATAATGGGAAATAAAATAGTTGAGTTACCACAGCAAAATAATGTACTTGCTTATGATAGTAGGCAGATTGAATTAATTAGAAACACAGTAGCTAAGGGAGCAACAGAAGATGAATTAAGCATTTTTTTATATCTTAGCAAACAGTATAATTTAGATCCATTTAAGCGAGAAATATGGTTTACTAAATACGGCAACCAAACTAATATAATGACCTCCAGAGATGGTTATTTAAAATTTGCTCAAACCAGTGTTGAATTTGAAGGTCTAATATCCTTCGTGGTGCAGGAAGGCGATGTATTTGAAATAGATGCAGCTGAATATAAAATTACCCACAGATTTGGTACAAAAAGAGGTAGAATTATAGGTGCTTGGGCAAGATGTGATAGGAAAGGGAAAAAACCCTTTATAAGCTATGTAGACTTTGGTGAATACAATCAGAATAATATGATTTGGAAGAAATATCCTTCAGCTATGATACAAAAGGTTGCAGAGGTATTTGTGTTAAAAAGGGCTTTTGGAATTAATGGATTAGTAACAAGAGAAGAAATAGGTGATGAAATTCGAGATGAAATATTTACCAGAAAATATAAGGAAGAAATTCCTAAAGCCCATGGAATGAAAAGAGAGCAGAAGGCAGAAATATGGGAACTAGCCAAGAATAAAGGAATGGAGGTAGATGAATTAAAACAGTATACTATGAAGGAATTGGGAATTCCATTAAGTAACCTTAATGATGAGCAAGCGGATGCATTGATAGAAACACTTTCTAAAGGGAAAAAAGAACTTAATGAAAACATGGAAGATAAAAACTCAGAAGAAAATGAAGAAATTAAAGAACTTGCTCTATCTAAGAAGGAGTAGTTTTAATAGTCTAGACAAGAAATTCTGAAAGTAAATATGTTAAAATGTGGATAAGCTGTGGAAAATGTGGAAAACTTTGGAAATAACGTTTAAGAATAGAGAAAAAATGCTCTATTCTTAAATTTACACAAATTAAGAAGGTTGTTAATTTTACAATATTTTATCTTTTATAACCTTTAGTACACCATTATCTCTATTACTTTCAGCTATAAATCTAGAGTGCTTTTTTACTTCTTCTGGAGCATTTGCCATAGCATAGCTGTAATATGCTGATTTAAACATCTCAATATCATTAAAATAATCCCCGAAAACCATTGTTTCTTCTGGTTTTATATTAAATTTTTCCTGTAAAAGCTTGATAGCTGTGCCTTTATTTACATCTTTATTGATAACATCAAGCCATATTTTTCCTGACACTGTAATTTGAAGTGCATCTCCGTAGGAAGCTTTAAAAATTTTGTTTGAGTTTTCCAAAGCTCCTTTAAAATCACATAAGGTAACCTTTAATATATCATCATCTACATGATCTAAGGAGTCAACTATTTCATATTTTAAATAGTATCTCTCAACTTCCTCTATAAATTTCTTGTGATTTTTTTCAACATAAGCAGATTTTTTACCACATATTATTAATTCGCAATCTTCAATCTGTCTTCCTAAGTCTAAAAGAGATTTAACTACAGTCTTATCTATAACACTGGAGTAAAGTTCTTCTCCTCTGAAGATTACGTAGCTTCCATTTTCCGCTACATACAATATATCATCTTTGGCCTTAGAAAACTTATTTAGAAGATTATAATATTGTCTGCCACTAGCTGCAGTAAATAGTATATTTTTTTCCCTAAGTTCATTTAATACATGGAAGAACTCCTCATTTATTTTATCCTGCTCATTTAATAGTGTACCATCCATATCTGTTGCGATAAGTTTTATCATAAGTTTTGTCCTCCTCTTTAGTAATTTCAATATCACTATAATAACATACCAACTGTATAAGAGTATCAAGGAATTTAATATTCTAAAAGTTTAGGCTTTTATCTTGTACAATTATTTTCTCCAATAAACTATATTAATATCAATAGTAGTTATTAGTGGAGTAAAGCTTACGTAATAATATACTTAAAGTGTAATGAAAAATGTTTAAATAAGAACAAAACTATCTTATAATTTATATATAAGTAATTAAATGAATTTAATAGTTTTTTAATTTGTATGTAGAAATACTACAGTATTCAACTGTACTTGAAAAGGACGTGAATTAAATGGAATTTTTGAATATTAATCAAATGATTTTAATTGGATCAACAGGAAGAAATAGTGGGAAGACTACCCTTGCTGTGGAGCTGATTAAAAAGTGGAAAAGTCATTTTCCTGTCATTGCATTAAAGATTACAACAATACAAGACAGAAGTGGAAAATGCCAAAGGGGAGGAGAAGGCTGTGGTGTCTGTACTAACATAAAAGAAGATTTTAAATTAGTAGAAGAAGGTAATAAGGATAGCAGCAAAGACACCTCTTTATTACTAGCATCAGGAGCAGAAAAAGTGTACTGGCTTAGATGTTTAAAGGATCATATTCATGAGGGAATAGAATTTTTCATGAGACAAGTTCCTGATAATGCTCTAATAATATGTGAATCTAACACTCTTAGAACTGCTGTTGTTCCAGGAACTTTTATAATGCTTAAAAATACAGAAAATGATGCTATAAAAAAATCTGCAGGTGAAGTAATAAATAAGGCTGATATTATCATAGAAAATGATTTTCAAAATAGCATTAAGAATATAGTTGAAAAAATAGAAGTTAAAGAAGAAAAGTCACAGTTTCAGATGAAAATACATAGTTAACAAAAGAAAAGAGTTGAGAAAGGAAAGTCTATAAAATAAGATGTTGTTTATAGGTATAAATAAAATTGGCTTATAAACAACATCTTTGGATTTTAGATAAAAAGATTAATTTCTAAATAATAAAAATTATTGATATTTTTCTTGACAATAAATGAATGAACATTTAGTATATATATACTAGGGGTGAGTAAATGAGAAAAAAAGATGATGAAAAGCAGAAAAATATAAAAGAAGCAGTTATCAAACTGATATTAGAAGAAGGGTTTCATGGTACATCTATTTCAAAGATAGCAAAGAAAGCCGGAGTTTCTCCAGCAACAGTTTATGTTTATTACGAAAATAAAGAAATTATGTTACATAAAATCTATCAGGAATATTCTGAAGAAATATATAGTCATTTACTCAGTAAAATTTATGAGGGAATCAGTGGGAGAGAACTTATCGAAGTATTTATTAGAAGTTATTACAATTATATAGAGGAACATGAAGAAATATTTAGGTTTGTGGATCAGTTTTCTAGTTGTCCTGCTTTAGCCAATAGATGCAAAAAGGAGAAGGGCAGTGAGGCCTTAAAGCAGTCCTTAGAACAAATGAAAGAAAAAAAGATTATTAAGAATTTTCATAGTGATAACTTAACTGCTATAATTTTTTCACCAATAAAATCAATAGCTATTAATCCCTGTTTAGAGGAAGAAGAAAAAATAAAAATGCTTGAGGAAATGATTAGTATTATACAGTATACTCTTCTTCTATAATTATTTAAAAACTATTAACCATTAGATTAAGTTTCTTTCTCTTGGTAATATGATTATTTGTTGAAGCGAGACTGATTTTGTGTAAGATATAAGCACAGAATACTCTCGCTATTAGTTGAAATATAATTAAATGAGCATTCATTTAAACTATAAAAGGAGTGAAAACAGTATGATGAATATTGAAAAAAGTAAATTCGCAATGATAGTTCCTATTTCAGAAGCTATTTTATTACCTAACATGGAACATACTCTTAAACTTAACCACTTTAGTGAAAGAGAACTTCAGCATTTGCAGAATGAGGATATGATAAATATTGCTCTACCCTTAAAAGAAAATTTTAATAAAAAGGAATTAAAAGAAGAAAACTTTTATCCAATCGGTGTTTTGTTTAAAGTTAATAGTATAGAAAAATTAGAATCAAGCCACCAAATCAAAATTAAAGTATTAGAACGTACAGAAGTTAAGAATATCATAATTGAGAATGATTTTATTCAAGGGGAATATAACATAGCTTCAGACATTATGGACTTAACAGAAGAAAATATAGAAGAAATGATTGAAGGTATAAAGGAACTTACCTATGAGATGAGTGAGCACTTTAAGGGTTCAGATATATTCATAAAGTCCATTGAAGAGATAGATGATTTAAATAGACTAATGGGATATTTAGCTCAGTTTATGTCTCTTTCTAATGATAAAAAATATGAATTAATTAATATTCAATCTGTAAAGGAAAGAAGTTTGAAATTCATGGACTACCTTTTGAGACAAAGGGAAGCTCTTAAGTTTCAATTTGAGATAGCAGAAAAGCTTTCAGAAAAAGCTAATAAAAACTATAGAGAATCTGTGCTAAGAGAGCAACTAAAGGCTATTCAGAAAGAATTAAATGAGGATAAAGATTCTAGCAAGGAGCAAGACTATGTTAAGAAAATAGAAGATGCCCAAATGCCTAAAGAGGTTAGGGAGGTTGCTTTAGAAGAATTAAGTAAACTAGAGAGTCAAAGTCCTAATAGTTCTGACTATAACATCATACGTAACTATTTAGAGTTACTTGTGCAGCTTCCTTGGAAAGAAGGGGAAACAAAGGATATTGACTTGTCAGAATCAAGAGCTGTTCTTGAGGAACAACACTATGGATTAGAAAAAGTGAAGGAAAGGATATTACAGCATCTTGCAGTTATGAAGCTAAAAAAAGATAAGAAAGGTTCTATCTTGTTACTTGTTGGACCTCCAGGAACAGGAAAGACAAGCCTTGGAAAGAGCATTGCAGAAGCACTTGATAGAAAATATGTCCGTTTAAGTTTAGGTGGCCTTCGAGATGAAGCAGAAATTAGGGGCCATCGTAAAACTTATGTTGGAGCTATGCCAGGCAGAATAATTCAAGCTATTAAAAGAGCAGGAGTAAAAAATCCAGTTATGGTTTTAGATGAGATAGATAAACTGGTAAGTGGCTATAATGGTGATCCATCAAGTGCCCTGTTAGAAGTTCTAGATCCAGAACAAAATGACAGCTTTACAGATCATTACTTAAATGTTCCTTATGATTTGTCAGAGGTATTCTTTATCGCTACTGCTAATTCTCTTAACGGTATACCTGGTCCTCTCCTAGATAGAATGGAGATTATTCAAATATCCAGCTATACAACTAATGAAAAGTTCTATATAGGAAAAAATCACTTAATATCTTCAGTGCTTCAGGACCATGGCTTAACAGAAGAGCAACTACAGATAGAAGATGAAACATTAAAGAAAATAATCAGCAACTACACTTTAGAAGCAGGAGTTAGAGGATTGAAAAAGCAAATATCTGCTGTGGCAAGATATGCTTCAGAAAAAATTGTATCTCAAAAAGTAGAATTACCTTTCAGGGTTTCAGAAGGACAATTAGAGGAGATATTAGGAAGACAGGTTTCCAGACATGATAAAGCTCAAATAGATAATCCACCGGGAGTTGTAACTGGGCTTGCTTGGACACCAGTTGGGGGAGAAATACTATTTATTGAAGCTACAGACATGCCAGGAAGTGGACAAGTTATTTTAACTGGAAAGTTAGGAGAGGTAATGAAGGAATCTGCTAGAATTTCACTAAGTCTATTGAAATCAAGGCTGCCAGTTAACAGTTTTAACTTTAAGGAAAAGGATCTTCATATTCACGTGCCTTCCGGTGCTGTTCCGAAGGACGGCCCTTCTGCAGGAATTGCTTTATTCACTGCACTAGCTTCACTTGCTACAGGTATAAAAGTAGATTCAAAGCTTGCTATGACTGGAGAGCTAACTTTAAGAGGAGCTGTATTAGCTATTGGAGGCTTGAAGGAAAAATTATTAGCTGCTGAAAGAGCTGGAATAAAGAAAGCACTAATTCCAAAAGATAATGAATTGGATCTTAAAGACGTGCCTGAGGAAGTAAAAAAAGAATTACAAATTATACCGGTGGGAACTATTGAGGAGGTTATTAAAGAAACTTTAGGAATATCTTTGCCTAAATTAGAACAGTTAGTAATCCCAAAGACAGCTATTGAAGAGTCTTTTAATTCTACCCAGGTGTAAAATGTTAATATAGAAAGATTAAGTGACTCTATAATTTTGGTGTAAATTAAAGAATGATAAAAATTTCATGTAAATGAAAGAAAAGGTGGCAGGTGAAACTGTCACCTTAATTTCTAAAGTTTTGCTAGTTTCTTTCTATCAACAGCTTCTGGATTTTTTTCTAGCCACCCCTCTTTAATCATAATATCCATTCCATCCTTTGCATATCCACCTATGTCTGATGCAATTTTAGCATAAGTGGCATAGATATCAGATCTCATACTAACTGCCATGGAGATACCAAATATTGCAGTTTTGTATCCCATTATAGAAACTATATGAAACATTATAAGCTTATCAGAAAAAGGAGCTTCTTTAGAGTCAAGTACTTCAGCTTCCAAAGTCATAGGTATTGGTAAATCACTTTCACTAAGTAGAGGACTAAGTGCTTCTATATGACTTGTAGATAAGTCTAGCCCTTTAGAAAGAAAGTTTTTAACTTGTTCCGACTTAGTTACTTGATTAAAGCCGAGAGTTAAGGCTCTTGTTAGAGAAACTACTTTAATATCGTGAAATATATTTGTGATTTCTGAAGAATTTAATGGTCTTTTCTCTGGTAATAATCCAGTTAGAAAACTTTTCTTAGTTACAAACTCTATCTTATCTGGTGTAGGTATATGAGGATAGTGTACATATACACCTTTTTTAAGTTCTACATCATCAAGCATATTAGAAAGCTTTGATGTAGTATCTATGCAATAGGTGAAAAGCTCACGGATATCTTTCCTAGGACAAAATGTTAGAGACATACCGTAATTAATCAATCCAAGTTCTGTTAAGTATTTCATGTAACGGAGCATAAAAACATCAGAAAATAGTTTCTTAGCTTTTAAGTTAACATCTTCTTCTGAAAAACCCTCTGGAATAGGAAAGTTGTCTTTGCTTAAGATATCTTTAATAATAGACATATAGTTACCGGATAAATTCAATGCATATTTTACTACTCAAGAAACCTCAGGATCTTCAGCAGTTTCTAAAAAGTATGAAAGCACGCAGTTACTCATAGAATTGGCAATATAAGTAATCCATAGTTGTGAAATTTCTGAGGAGCTTATTCCAAGATTTTTTTCGTCATATTCTGAACTCATAGTTTTTCCCCCTAAAATAAAATTTTATTAATAAAATTATTATTTTCTTTTAAAGAAAAAGTATTTATGAAATTTTTGAAGCAAAAGAGAATTACTGTACGTCTAAATATATGAGATAGTCAAATTTAGGAGGTTTAAACATGAATAAGAAAAACATATCAATTTTAACATTGATTTTAACTATTGTTTCAGCTATAGCATCACCAGGCATGACAAAGGCTGAAGGAATTGGCACTATACCAACATCAAAGGTGATTTATGCTCCAATTACTTCAGAGCAGGGAATAACAACAAATCAATTAAAACCATATGTATTGAATGAGAAAGAAGTACAAACTGTATTTGGAAGTTTTTCAGATGAAATTGAAAAACTTAAGTTGCAGAGAGGATATTATGTTTTCGATAATGAAAAATACGGTATAAAGGATTCTAATATCTATGTAATGATTTCCCTAGGACAGAGAAACACAACGGGATACGGAATTAAGCTGATTTCCACTGAAGATATAGAGGGGATTTCTCAAATAACCATAGAAGAAACAAAACCGCAACCAGATATGATGGTAGGAGAGGCAGTGACATATCCTTTTATTATTTTAAAATTTGCACAGGGAACTCCAAATGTTAAGGTAATAACAGACAGTGGTAGAGAAATATCGCCACTAGTAAATTCTGCAGAGTTGACAGAAAAGGGATGGAATGAATTAAAATCTTGGGAAGATGTTTCTGAAAATAAAGAGTGGCTCATTACCTTTAAAAAAGATATTTCTAAAGAGGATGTTAACAGTGATACAGTTTATGTAAGAGACAGTAGTGGTAAAAAGATTCAAACAGAACTTGTTGCTGGAGAAGATAAAAGAACAGTTAGAGTAATTCCTATAGAAAAGTACTCAGCAGGAGAAAGCTATTGTCTTTTTATTTCCGATAAAATAAGCCCACAAAAAAATACAGCAAGTAAAGGAGCTATGTATCGTATGAATTTTACCATTAAAGGGGACGTAGCTGCAGAAGATCCAATAAGGCAACAAGCTAATGCTTATGTTGTGTCAGGGGAATTTAAGAATGTACCTCTTTTCGATGGGTCTACAGATAAACAGGTGGGAACGATATCAGAGGGTTTTTCTCTTAACTTGACAGATGTAAGGGGGGACAAAGTGTACTTTTCTGTTACAGTAGAAGATTCTTCTAAGTCAAAGGAAAGATCTTCAAAAGATTATTATATTCCAGTTAAATATTTAGAGAAAACTTATAAGGAACCTTTTATCACTCTTGAAATTATATCTGCAGATAAGATAAAAGTAAAAGAAAGTGCATCTATATATACTATAGACAAGGGTGTCAAGCAATGCATAATGAAAACATCTCAAAATATAGGACCTTTATATTATATACAAAAAACAGAAAATGGTTATCAATTTGTACTTGGAAATAATCTTGTCTATGTACAACCAGAAGATATTGAACTTATTAAAAATTAAGTGAGTTAAATAGTATATGAATATTTCTAAAATAAAAAAATCTTATTAAGAAAATAATTCCCTGTAAAACACAAATTAGGATAGGTATAAATAATATATAACAACAGATTAGAGAATTGATAAGGGAAGTGTTTTAATGGCTACACCAATAATTGGACAATCAACTGTCACAGTGGATCAGTGTGAAGCATTTTTAAGGAAACAAAATCCTAATGCTCCAGCATTAGCAAATGTTTATAAGAAGTATTGTGATATTTATGGTATAAGGCTTGAATGTATTTGGGTTCAAATGTGTTTGGAAACAAATTTTTTAAGATATTCAAATACCTCAATAACCACCTTAGATATGAATAACTTTTGTGGACTAGGTGCAATTGATGGAAATGGAAGAAGACAAGCTTTAAGCTTTAGCACAGAAGATGAAGGTGTTAAGTGCCATGTACAACATTTATATGCTTATTGCACTAATAAACCATTACCGCAAGGACAATCAGTAATAGATCCAAGGTTTAAGTATGTAGCTAGGGGTATCGCTCCTAATATTGAGAATCTAGGCAATGGTAATTGGGCTAGTGATAAAAACTATGCCAGTAAATTATTAAGCTTACTAAGTCAATTGTTAAATAGCGGTAATATAACAAATAAAACAAACTCAGGGAGTAATAGTGACTTTATCAGGGAAATTCAACATGACCTGCAAAGGCTTAGCTGTCTGGCTGCTGGAGAATCAAATGCCACAGGTGAATTAGATGCTAACACCAAAGCAGCCATAAAGCAATTTAGATATATAGTAGATTTACCAAGTGGTGAAAGCATAGATACCAGTTTAGTAAGTGCCTTAAATTCAATCACTTCTAAGCCAACTATTGGAGCAGGTTGGACAATTAATATAATAGCAACCAAATTTATTCAGTGGTTTATAGGTATATCACCAAAGTCTGGGGTATTTGATAATAATACCGTAGAGAAGGTTAAACAGTGGCAAGTAACAGCAGGTATCTGGAGTGCCTCTGGAGCAGATGGAGTTATTCGAGAAGTAGATTGGAATAAGATTTTAAAATAGCATTAGAGAGCTCAAAAGGCTCTCATTTATTTCATAATATGAGAAGATTAAGGTTGTATTAATTTTCTTATATTATGAAATAAAAATCTTATTCCTAATAATATTACAATTTGTGAATCCTATATAAACAGCTCATATATACCAAGTAAGATTATTAAAATAGCAGATATGTTTTCGGAGTAATCAGATAACTTGCTGTGTGAAATTAAGCTGCCATAATGACATCCAAGTTTAATAAATAAGATGCTAAATAATAACGAGGATAAAGAAGTAATATAAATATTTAATCCCGTTATGCTTGCACCTATACCTAGGCCAATATTATTTATACAAAGAATAATTCCAAGAATAACCGCTTCCTTCAATTCAATTGTTTTAGAATCATTTTTATCTACTATCTCTGGATGTTGAATCATCTTATTGTAATCACTTATTTTTGAGTTGCTTTTAGATGTAAGTTCTTTACTTTCAGTTGGTTTCCGGTTAAAAGCATTAAATAACATAAAAACTCCGAAAAATACTAATATTAAGCTTCCAGACATATTCGCATATTTAGGGACTATGAAACTGCACAGTAATTTACCAAATAACATAGCAATAACAGTACCTGCACAGGAAATAAATGCTACAAGTAAGTTGCTTATAAGGTTTATTTTAATTTTTTTAGCCCCATAACCTAGCCCTATAATAAAGTTATCACTACTTGAAGATAAAGCAAATAATAAAATTGATAGAATGTGCATTATAATTTCTCCAATTTAATTTATATGTAAATAATATATGATTATATTAATAATAGTGTTACTAATGAAAAAGTTAGCGAAGAGAAGTATTAAAAGAAAGTCAGTATAAACTATATACTATGGATAAGTTATTTATAAAGTAAACAATAAAGTAACAATTATGTAATAGTCCTGTAACAATTACCCTTTATAATTATAAGTATCCTAAGATATTAAATCTTAGAGAAAAATATAGCAGAATTCCCGAAATCCTTTATCAAGCACTAGTAGAAATACTGGCGCTTATTTTTTTACAAAAAAGATGTGAGTATGTGAATCGGAATTCGTAGAAAAGTCAGAAAATAATAAAAGGAATATTAGCAAAATTCAGAAAAGTTAATATAATATTATTAAATAACAAGTCTTGTTAGCAGTTGATTTCAATTAAATCAATAGGCACCTTAAATCACATATTTCTATATAAAAATCCATTGGGTAAGGGTTTTATTTAGGTATAAAGTAAATTGTGGAGGTGTATAAAATGACAGGCTTAACATTTAAAGAACAATCAGATAAAGATGAAAATATAGATCAATCAGTTGAAAAAGTAACCAGCGATAATGATACATCACCAGAAAGTGAGGCAGGAACTGTATTATTAGCTGTATCTGCAACTATTATCATGGGTATATTAATATTTCTGTTTATATAGAGCCTTGCAAAGGGCTCTTTTTATTAAATGAAGCAACTGTAAGAAAACACATACAAGAAAAACAAGATTAAATGAAAGACAAATTAAGTGTTAAAGAGCATGAAGACCCTTTTAATGGTAGCCTGTAGTAAGTTTATCCATTAATGGGTAGCAAAAGTAACAAGAGTAAAGTGGTTTGAACAAAGTGAAAACCAGCGCCTTTAGACGCTGGCTAGAAAAAGAGGCTTATAGCCTTAGACCAAGCAACCCTTTTTACAGGTGGCTATAACTTAGTTATCAATATATTTTTTTTCACATCTTGGGTTTTCCCACCATCCAAATGCAACTACTACTTTATCAAGTTTTGAACTTGAGGACTTTATAATTAACATATAGTTTCCACCGGGAGGCTCTATAAATTTTCCATCTTCTTCACTTACTAATGTTGTATTTGGTGGTACTATTCTTTTATAGACATTAATTCCTTTTTCGGGAACCATAGTTGTAGATTTTATAAATAGAATATCTACCTTGTTTCTTGGAAGAGGTTTCAAAGCAGTATTTGTTGGAGAAACCTTAGTGGATATACGTCCTTTTTCAGGAAGATCAGTATTGAGCCATATTTCAGCAGTTAAATAGTCATTAGAGAAATTTGAAATAGTAAATACATTTGCATATAAGTTAATGCCAGAGTCACGTGGATTTACTAAACCAGCCCAAGCATTTGCTCCATTTCCTACGAGTAAAGTCTCTGTTTGACCTACAAAATATTTTCCTTGCTTTGATTCAAACAAAGAAATTGGAATATTAACTACCTTTTTAAATTTAGTATCTTTTCTATCCAGAATATAACTATTGTCCGCCTGTAACATAAATAACATCTCCTAAGAACTCTTTTATCATAGATAACAGCATAGCTTGTCTTCAATACATAATATTCAGTAAGAACTAAAATGTTTGTTAATTATATATAAAAAATGAGCAAAATACAGAAATGGTGGATTTGAAGATTTCAAGGAATAAAGTTATTAATAATACATAAACTCTTAGAAGATTGTATGAAAGGAGTTTATACTATATGAATAATTTTAGTCCAGATGATTTTGAAGAGATATTAGATCATATAAAGCATAATATAAATGACTTTGTTGATTGTAATGATATAAGGTCTATTGAAAGTAATTTTAATACTAAAGCGATGGTTTTTAATGGCAAAGAAAATAGAGATGGAACAGTTATAGTTGGAGAAGATAACGGGGTAATTGCAGTAGATATAAGTGTCACTGACAACGCTGTAAGAAGTTTTATATTAAAAGATAAGAGTGATACAGGTGGAATTGAAAATATAATAGGATGGTTTAAAGAAAATTATAAACTAGAAGAGAGTCTAAGATAAGGCTCTCTTTTAATTTTTATATAGTACTTATCTAGAAGCTTACACTTAAGAATATTTATCTCTTTCTTAAAGTTTCTTATTTTTGGTAGGTATAAATTTACTAAATAACATCTATTTAAATACAAAATGTCAGGTGTGAAATAAAACATTGAATTATTAAAAAGTTTGTACTATAATTTCTAATGTTGTTTAAATTTGTAAGTATGGGGATGGAATTATGGAAAAAGAAATTGAAACACTAAGAAAAGAATTGAATCAGTTGGTGGAAGAGGCTAGTCATCTGTATTCAGAGGAAGTAGTAAAACTTAGCCAAGAATTGGACAGGCTTATATATAGATATTATGAAAAAACTTTGATAGTGTAGATATATATTAAAATGTCAGTGAACATATGCTATTTATTATGAAAGAAGATATAAGTGTAATAAATTATGACTATTTGAAGATGATTCTAAGACTTTAATAATAATTATCGTATAATTGGTTATACTAATTATAACCCTTACTAGTACTGGAATTTTATTATAGCAACGACAAGATTTCTGTCCGATTTTCAAAGTGTTTTATCTGATTTTGGGGTAGTGAGTTTGTATAAAAGCTGTTTTTTTGATATAATAAGCTATAGAGATGTTGGTGGAAATATAAATATACCAATATCTCTATTTATTTATTAAAAAGTTAAGATTGCGAGGATTATTAATGGGTAAATGGTTGTTTGTTACAGAAAAGCCCTCTGTAGCTATGGAATTTGTAAAATTACTAAATGTAAAAGGAATAAAAGCAGATGGATATATAGAATCGGATAAAGCAGTTTTTACTTGGTGTGTTGGACATTTGGTAACAATGAGTTATCCAGAGGCTTATGATGAAAATCTAAAAAGATGGTCCTTAAGCACGCTGCCATTTTTACCTAAAGAATATAAGTATGAAGTTATTCCTGCTGTAAAAAAGCAGTTTAACACAGTTGCCAATTTGCTTAAAAGAGAGGATATAGATAGAATCTATGTATGCACAGACTCAGGGAGAGAAGGAGAATATATATATAGATTGGTTGACAAGATAGTTGGAGTTGAGGGTAAGGAAAAGAAGAGAGTGTGGATTGATTCTCAGACAGAGGAAGAAATAAGGCGGGGAATTAGTGAGGCAAAGGATTTATCAGAATATGATTCCTTAGCCCATTCAGCTTTTTTGAGAGCTAAGGAAGATTATTTAGTTGGAATTAATTTTTCAAGGCTTTTAACCTTAATTTATGGTAAAACTATATCAAATTTTACCGGTGAGGACAGAGTAGTGATTGCAGTAGGTAGGGTTATGAGCTGCGTACTTGGCATGATTGTTGAGAGGGAAAGAGAAATTAGAGGTTTTGTTAAGACTCCCTTTTATAAAGTAATAGGGGAGTTTAATGTAGGAGATAATGAATTAGAACTTACTTATGACGGTGAATGGAAGGCAGTGGAAGGTTCCGAATATTTCCAGTCACATTACTTATATAATGAAAGTGGTTTTAAAAGGAGAGAAGATGCGGAAAAATTAGTGGAAAAGTTTAGAGAGCTTTCGAAAAGTAGTAAAATAATTATAGATAAAATAACTAAAAATAAGGAAATAAAAAAAGCACCTCTTTTATTTAACTTAGCAGAACTGCAAAATGAGTGTTCGAAAAAATTTAAAATCAGCCCAGAGGAGACCTTAAATAAGGTTCAGTCATTATATGAAAAGAAAATGCTTACATATCCAAGAACCGATGCCAGAGTTCTATCTAAGGCTGTATCAAAGGAAATAGGAAAAAATATAAGAAAATTAACTTCATATAAAGGAGACAGTGATGTAGGGGCTATAGCAGAAACTATAGTTAACAACAATTGGTTTAAGGATTTAGAAAAGACAAAGTATGTAGATGACAGTAAAATAACAGACCACTACGCCATAATACCTACAGGAGAAGGTCTTCAAAGTTATGAAAAACTTAATGATTTAGAAAAAAAAATATATAATTTAGTAGTGAGACGTTTTTTATCCATATTTTATCCTCCAGCAAAATACAATAAAATTGAGGTTGTGACTAAGGTTGGAAATGAGAGTTTTTTCACATCTGATAAAGTCTGTGTAGAAAGAGGATATTTAGATGTTTTAAACTGGGAAAAAGACTCAAAAGAAAATAAGAAGGTAGAATTTCTAAACAAATTAAGAAAAGGACAGGTAGTAGATTTAAATAATTTGACCATAAAAAATGGTGAAACTACGCCGCCTAAAAGATACACTGGCGGTTCAATTATAATTGCCATGGAGAATGCAGGAAAGCTTATAGAAGATGAGGAATTGAGAGAGCAGATCAAAGGTGCAGGAATAGGAACCTCTGCAACAAGGGCGGAAATTCTTAAAAAGCTTGAAAAGATTCAGTACATAGCTTCTAATAAGAAGACACAGATAATAACTCCTACTACCAAAGGTGAAATGATATATGAAGTTATAAAGGCTTCTATTCCTACTTTACTGAATCCGACGCTAACGGCAAGTTGGGAAAAGGGACTTAAAATGGTTTATCAAAGAGAAATAACGCCGGAAATCTTTATGGATAAATTAGAAAATTACACTAGAACCAATATTCACAAAGTGCTAAGTAATAATAAAGTAGTTAATGGAGAAAATTTATTTTCGGAGGTTATTGAAAGTAAAAACATTACTATAGCTGAAAAGGCAATAGAAGATGTATTAGGTATTTGTCCTATTTGCAGCAAAGGACAGATAGTAAAGAATAAAAAGGGATATGGTTGCACTAATTGGAGTAATGGCTGCAAGTTTTTTGTAAGTGAGATTTGCGGTAAAAAAATATCTACAGTACAAATTAAAAAGATAATAGAGAGGGGCAGGACTGATATCATAAAAGGCTTTAAATCGAAAAAAGGCACAGATTTTGATGCAGCACTTATCTTAAAAGAAGGTAAAATACAATTTGATTTTTCTAAATAGGGTAAAATCCAGTTTGCTATAAAGCTACTGGATTATTTTATTATCATTTTTACACTATAGTCTCCTTGATATATTTTATTTCTATATTTATTGTATAAGTTAAAATATCCATCAAATAATAAAGAAAGTTAGTAATTTTAAAGCTTACCAATACTTTTGTTAACATAAGTAAAATCTAATAAGGCAATACTGATGGGAGTGATAGATACGTTTGGCTATAAAAATATGGGATATAAGGTAGCGGTTGTTTGGTTACTTTCTTTTATTACTGTATGGATTGTTTTTGAAAATATAATTCCTAGAGATAGTATTCTTTTGCAGCTAAATAAAATAGAAGAAAGCATTCAAGATAGAAATTGGAATGAGGCAAAGGCGGAGATGAATATACTGAAAGATACTTATAAAAAAAATAGGCTATTTGTTCAAATGAACAATGCAACAGAAATATTTACAACCTTTGAACATACTTTAGGACAGCTAGAAATCACAGTAAAACATGAACAGGAGGCCGCCATTGAATATGTAGGAGCACTGAAAGAAACTCTAAACTTGGTTATGAAACCCTTTAGTGGCCCATAAGAACTTCAAAGTGGTTTAGCAAAAATATTCGGTTAAAGGAGGAAAGTTACGTTTTAGTTTAGTTTTCGTAACTATAAAGAATTATGAAGGATGTCTTAGCTTACTCTATAAGAGTTATACTAGTTTATTTTTTTACATATTTATGCTCTAGAATATTGACTAAGAAAGCTATATCTGAAATGACTGCTTATGAAGTAGCTGGTGTTATGATATTGGCAAATGTTGCTGCGGAACCCTTGGTAGATAAGGTAGTTTTAAAATCAGTTTTTGGCTCAGGAGTTCTAGTGTTGCTTATGTCAATAACTTCTCGTTTGGCTATGATAAATAGACTTACACCAGTTCTAGAGCATACAGCTACAATAGTAATTAAAAATGGACAGATTGATAAGGCAGCTTTAAATAGGTTAAGTCTAAGTTTAAACCAATTGGAGGGCCTTTTAAGAGAAAAGGGCTTTGATAAAGTTTCAGAGGTAGAAACTGCTATTATAGAACCTCAGGGAACCCTATCTGCATTTCCTAAGGAACAAAACAGACCAGTTCAATTAAAAGATTTGAATATAGAGAGTTCTACAAAAAGTTTAACTATACCACTAGTGATGGATGGCAGTATAATTATGCCTAACTTAAAACATATTGGCCGTTCTAAGGAATGGATAATTGAAGAAATGAAAAAGCAAGGAATAAATAATTATAAAGAAGAGGTATTTCTAGCAGAGTTAGATTCTTCAGTAAACTTAAGTATTTTAAAAAAATAAAACTCTTAGAATTAACTGGCTTGGCTTGCAATAATATTGATGCAAGTCTTTACTTTCTTGTAATAATAATTCATAAGTATATTGACATTTATCTCTAAGTATGCTATCATATAGCTTGTAAATTACGGGCTTATAGCTCAGCTGGTTAGAGCGCACGCCTGATAAGCGTGAGGTCGATGGTTCGAGTCCATTTAAGCCCACCAAATGATGGAAATACCAAGTAGTATCTATTACTTGGTATTTTTTTCGTTCTATTAGAGATATTAAAGAATTCCACAATTAAATAGGAGGCGTTTAAGTAATGTTTGGCTTTTTAAAAAAAGAATTTAAACTAGTTGCTCCAGTTTCAGGAAAGGTTATAGATTTGTCAGAGGTGCCAGACCCAGTTTTCTCACAAAAAATGGCTGGAGATGGGGTTGGAATTGACTCTACCGGTGATGTTGTAGTAGCGCCTGCTGATGGCGTTATATCTATAATATTTAAAACTAATCATGCTTTTGGTATGCTGCTAAACAATGGAGTAGAGTTACTAGTTCATATAGGAATTGATACCGTTGAGTTAGATGGAGTTGGTTTTGAAAGGTTAATACAAGAAGGAAGTAAAGTTAAAGCAGGAATGCCGGTTATAAAAATTGATAGGAATCTTATAAAAGATAAGGGATATTCACTAATTACACCTGTGCTGGTAACTAATCCAGATAACTTAAAGGAACTGAAATATGATATTGATATGCTGGTTCAGGCTGGCAAGGAAGCAGTTGTGACTTATAAAACAAAATAGAAACCTGAAAAAATAAGTAAATATTATTCTATATGATAACTTATAGAGAAATACAGGCTGATAAACAAAGTTTTAAACTTAGTTATTAAATATGTTCATATATGTATATAAGCAACATATATATTTCTTGATATTAACAATTTTAGCCGGAGGTATAAATGAATCTTATCCAGTATGTTGTCGCTGCATTAATAGTTGAGGCTTTATGGGAAACTACAAAGTTATTCTGGCAAAATGGAAAGTTTAGCTATGATAGGGTAGGCTCTGTAGCTTTTGGTGAACTTGTAGCTATTGGTGCTAATATAGACTTTATGAATTCCGTAGGACTACCTATCCATATACCTTATGTTGGAATGATACTTACAGGAATTTTAATATCAAGAGGATCAAATTTTATGCATGATCTTTTAGAAAATACTAATAGAATTTGTAGCAAAAATAAAGATTCATAGTGGAAAAAGTTCCAGAAACACTGCTAATAAACAGTATTTATCAGCAGTGTTTTTGTCCATGGGAAATTATAAAGTTAAGTCTTTAGAATACCTCTGTCTCCACACTTTGAAGAACAGCATCGGTGTTATCTTCTATAAAATTAATTACATTTTGCATTGTACTATCCGCATGTCTTTTATCATTGCTAACACAGGCTATACCTATAACTATGGATTGATGTAAATCCTGATTTTCTATTTCAGCAATAGATACATTAAATTTGTGCTTCACTTTATCAATAATGCTTTTAACTACCATTCTTTTTTCCTTTAAAGAATGAACCCAACCTGCAAATAAATTAATTTTTGCTGTGCCAATTATCAAAACAATCACTTCCTTACAAATAGTATATGCCAATTCCATTAAGTATAAAATAGAATTTCCGGGAAAATATAATACTTGTAAAAGTATTGGTGCTAAATTGAGGTGAAGAAATGCTTAGAATATTTACAGACTTACCAGCAACCCTTATTTCCTCTATATCTATTTTACTTGGTGCAATAGTGGGAGGAATATTCAGCTGGATTATAACTAAGAAATCTACGGATAAAACTATTGAAGTTCAAAATAAGATAGTGGAAGATAATAGAAAATATGCAGAAGATACTAGAATGAGAAGAAGCAGAGAATATGCAAATATTATAAGGCTAGATATTTGTACTGCTTTATTTAGTAGTGCAAGAGTTTTACAGAGCTTTAAAAACAACGGGGAGGTAGAGTTGTATCCTGTTCCAATGGATAGGGAATACTCTAGCGGTGTAGCCTATCTGAAAAATGGTTTCAAGTTAAAGGAATTAAGTTACATATATCAGCTCTATGGGCTTATAGAAAAGCTAAATAGAGACACAAATAATTTTAACTACTTTGATAATAAAAATTATGATTTAATAAAAATGGATTGTCAAATGTTCCTAAAAAAGCTCTATGGAGACAACTGGAAAAAAATATTAGATGTAAATATAGATGACACCTGTTATGAAGATTTATATGATAATGATGCAATTAAAGAGGGATATAGACAGGTGCTAAAAAAGTTGGATAAAATTTGTAATATAGACTGATAATGGGCAGATGATTGTTGTCAACTGCCCATTAGAAAAGTGTATTATTTAATACTCTTTTTTATCATTATCACTCTTTTTAACTTTTTTATCATCCTCATAGTGCTTACTTTCTGATTGATTATTTTTTTCTTTTTTATGAGAATCTTCGTATTTATCATCATCGCTAGCTTTATTATAATTATTTTTATTTTTTGAATTCTCTTTGTAGTAGTTGTCATCCTTTAAGTTTTTTGAAGAGGGATTAGTGCTATTGTTTTTCTTATTACCATTATTATTAGAATTATTTCCTTTACTTTTACCGGCAGCATTATTTTCATCTAAATCTGCAGATCCATTAGATCCACTTTTATCCCTATTATTAATCATATTATTATTTAAGCTATCTTTACCTGACTTAGCATCTTTGTTATCAGTAGAGGATGGATTATCATTTGTTTTATTAGAAGAATTATTAAAAATATTAGTGCCATTAATATCTATACTTGTATTTAGATTATCTTTTTTCACTTCTTTTTGAAAAGAAGAAAGTTTCATATCTTTTCCAGATATATTTATAGTAATAACTTTATTGTCTTTTTTATAATTATCGTTTATAAAATTGTCTTTTTTAGCTTGCTCCAAAATGTTTGTTAACGCATCGTCTACAGCTTTATTCTTAACAGAGATTTCCTTAAGTAGTTTATTACCATCTTCATTTAATGGACTAACATAAATCACCCTATTCCAGAGATTTGATTTAAGTTCCATTGATGGGTTTATACTTACTGTGACCGTAGACACAGGCTTGTAGTAAGTATATGCGGTGCCGCCGCTTAAAAATATTACTAGTGCTAAACAGGCTGCAGAGGTGTATCTTAGTAAATTATTATTCATAAAAACATTTTGTACAGGAAGACCGCTATACTGAGAGCCTATAGAAGGAATAGGCTTACTTTTATCTACTTTTACCTTCGTAAATTCACCAGTAGAGGTCATTAAATAAGCGATATTTTTTTTGATTTCCATTACAATTCCAGTTGTATTATCCATTATAAACACCTACTTTTATATTTAAATAAGACCTTAGATAAATGTATTCTTTATTTGAAAAAATTAAAATTAAAGTTAAGATGTATCGCCTCCATTTCTCTATAAATTTTCTATTTGCTCCAGCTAAAATGCATATTTCCTTAACAGGCAACTTTTTAGAACTTTTGATATATTCCAGTATAGAAGCTTCATTTGAGCAGGCTAAGCATAGATTTAGCAGTTTATCCTTTGTGTCCTTATGACTAGGAGATGATTTTACCAAATCCTCAAAGGAAAGCTTGTATCTCTTCAACTCATTAGAAAAAGCAATTATTTCCTCACTTCTTCGCAAATTTTCTTGTTCAATTTCATAATTAGTCAAGGAATCTTTATCATATATGTATTCTGTATCCTCATCCTCAGAGTTAAAAATCAAATATGGGTTGTTAGAACTTTTTCTGAAATAGTCTATAAGAGCATTTTTTATTAAAACCTTAGCATAGCTAAGAAAGTTACCTTTATTTTCTACATATGTATCACAGGCATTGTTAAAAGCTATTAGTGCAATACTAAGTTCATCATCATTTTCCCACTGAAGAGTTCTTTTACAGATTGATGCAGTAGTATTATATATAAACTTTTTATTTCTTTCTATAAAATCATTTCTGTTATCAATTAATTGTCCATTCAGGTTCATTTGATCACCTCATTCATAAATACGAGAGTCATAGTTAATTTAAAGGGGTATATAAACTATATATATTTTTTCGTTAATATTAATGAAAAGTTTATTTACACTTAATAATAACTTAAAAAGTTTTTGAAAGTACCCCCTAAAATGTAGGAAGCTTAACCGTAAATATCTATGACAAGAATATAAAAGAATCTTAAGGAGGAATTTACATGAAAAAGTTAATATTATTTATTACAGCATTAACAGTATCTTTAAATATTACGGGGAAGGTACTAGCTGATGGAAGTGTTGAAACTTTAAAAGAACAGGCAGGAGTAACTCCCGATAGTACAATTTTATACCCAATAGACAAAGCCATAGATAACATAAAGATAAATCTAAGTACTGGAGAAAACAAGGCAGAGGTATTGATAGAAGTTGCAGAGGAAAGACTAGGAGAAAGTGAAGTAATGGCTGAGAAAGAAAAAACAGATCTTTCCAATGAAGCTATTAATGACTATAACAATAAGATGAATGATGCTGTTGACAAGGTTCAGGAAACGGTAGAAAAAACCACTGTAGATAAGGAACAAGATAGTGAAAAGCTAGATAAATTAAAGAATTTAGAAGAAAAAATAAGCGAAAGACAGGAAAAATCTATAGAAGTACTTAAAAATTTGCAAAGTAAGCTTCCTGATAAGGCAAAGGAAACTATAGCTCTAGTTATAGAGATGCAAACTGCTAAGAAAGAGGCTATAATAGCAGTTGCAAAAGAAAGACAAGCTTTAATAGAGGAGAAAAAAGCAGTAAAAGAAGCAGAAAAGAAGTTGGAAGAGGTTAAAAAATCAGGCAATGCAGAGGAGATAAAAATAGCTGAAAACACATTAAAAGAAAAACAAGAAGCATTGACAGCACAAAAAGAGAAATTTTCTAAGATAGTAGCAGAGAAGAAAGAGGTAATGAAGGGCGGAGTAGGTCAGCTAAAGAAACAACTTAAAGCAGAAGTTAAAAATGGAACTATAACTAAAGAAGAAGGTAAAGAAGCAGTAAAAGCTGCAGAGAGCATTAAAGAAGATAGCAAAGTTTTAACCAATGAGCAATTAAAGGCAAGTAATAGTGAAGCAAGCAAAGACAGTTCTAAAACTTTGAACAGTACTGGAAATAGTTCTACTGCTCCAAAAGCTGTAAATAATACAGGAAGCGTTGAAATAAATGTTAAAGTAGAAAAGGAACATAAGGATGAAAAAAAAGATAAAAAAGAAAAAATAAAGGAAAACAAGAAAGAGAATAAGGACAAAGATAAGGAAAAGAATGAAGACTAAGAATAAGTATTATACGTAGCAAAAGTTTGAAGCACTGAACACCGGTGTGTTAAGCAGAGTCATACTGCTTAAAAGCCCTCATTTCAGCAAGAAGGTCTAATGCTGGCTCATCTTTGAAAATGAACTACAACTCAATGCTTTCTTCGAAAGCTGAGTTTCCGTTAACATTTTCAAAATCACCAGCATAAGGCCTTCTAAGCCTCATTCGAAGTTTTCTACGCAGTATACCTCTGCCTACACACCTATTTTTAGTGCTTTCAAAATTTTTGTTATGTGAATAATACAGTCAATAAAAATATGCGGAGCATGTGTAAATGATATTTGTGTAATTATAAGAGTATAAAACATTCCTTGGAATGATAATAAATTAATATAATAAAATAATTTATACAGTGAAGAATTCTGAAAAGGGGCTGGTAAAAGTCTTGCGACATAAGGACCTACCAGTCCTTTATATAAGCACATATATTTAATATTTATATTACGATGAAGTGAAGACTTGAGTCAGAGGGGGTTTCAACACCATCTGATTCTTAGTCGAACGAATCCAGGGACGTAGCCGCTCGTAACGTACACTTTGGAGAAGATGGGAGTATTAGAGCAGGTAGTCATCGGATAAAAAAGCAACTTAGAATAAGAATTAAAACTTTGTAGCCTGTGTGTTGATAGATGTGAGAGCTAACAGAGCACTACATAACTGCCTACATGCACAGGCTGCCAAGTCTAATTGCTAAGTTCCCTTTGTGTCGCATAATACTTATATAAACTGTCTTAATCCTCTACTAAGTAGAATAGGTTGTCCTATTTTTTAGTAGGATTCTGCTATGCCTTCTAAAACCTCAGCACTGGCAGATAGTTCTTGAATCAAGGCATTTATCTCCTGGAAAGAGGATGCTTGTTTATTAAAGGTATTATTAATTTCATTTATACTATCAGATATGCTTAAAACAGAACTTTGAATTCTTTTTAAAACCTCATCTATCTTTTTTATAGATTCACTACTTGAGGTAGAAAGTTTCCTTATTTCTTTTGCTACCACGTTAAAGCCTTTTCCCATATCACCAGCTCTCGCAGCTTCTATTGAAGCGTTTAAACCTAAAAGATTTGTCTGCCTAGCCACATTTCTTACAAAGTTTAGTATCTCATCTGTATTTTGCACCTCTTCATTAGTATCTAAAATATTTTGTGTTATTGCATAATTGGCATCAGCGATAGTCTGTACGCCTAAAGATAGTTCGTTTGTACTCTCGCTAATTTGCTGCAGTGCAGAAGATAGAGTTTTTGAGAGATTAGAGACTTGGTATTGTCTATTTAGGTTTTTACAAAGGGATACACAGCCTACAACTTTATCATTGTCATCTAGAGCAGGAATGGATATAGATTGGATTTCCATGCCAAAGATATCCTGAGGTATCCTTTTTATAACTACCCTTTTTGTTTTTATAGCTTCTTGGTCTCCTCCATCTTTGCTTATTAAATCTCCAGCTTTTACGTCTAAATTCAATTTTTCATTGCCATAAATGTCTAAGTATTTTTCAGTATCTGCAATGGATAGAAGAATATCTTCACTAAAGAAGTGCTGGAAAAAAGGAATCAGTATGCTATAAGCGTTTAAAAATTCATTTCCATAATCTTTTCTATTATTTATCTTATTCATAATTACCTCCTGGTACAATCTAAAAAAATGTTAACTAGATATTCTTCTAGTATAAAGGTTAAAGTACTTCATTTTTTAAGGAGCCTATGCCTTCAATATAGCAGTGGACCTGATCTCCAGAATTTAGATATTTAGGAGGAGTAAATCCCATGCCTACGCCAGCGGGAGTTCCTGTGGCGATTACATCGCCAGGTTTTAAGGTTATACCTTTTGAAAAGTCCCTTATTATGTATGGTATATCGAAGATAAATTCTCTTGTATTAGAGTTTTGTCTTAACTCACCATTAACAAAGCATTTGATATCTAACTCTAAAGGAAGCCTTAGTTCATCTTTGGAAACTATCCAAGGCCCCATAGGGCATGTCCCATTAAAACTCTTTCCTTTAAACCATTGACTATGTTTCCATTGAGAATCTCTTACAGAAATATCGTTTAAAATGGTGTACCCAAATATATAATCTTCTACTTTATCCATAGGTATATTCTTACCTTCTTTACCGATTATAATTGCCAGTTCTACTTCATAGTCTAGCTTCTCCGTTAAGCCCTTGTGAGACGGTATATTTGAATTATGTCCAACACATCTATCTACAAGCTTGGAAAAGTATATGGGAAACTCAGGAATATCTCCTTCTTTTTCTACTGCCTTAGCAACTTCTTTTACATGATCCTTATAGTTTTTACCAAGGCATATAATTCCCCTTGGAGGATTTGGAATAGGCGACTCTAAAATAATACTGTTTAGTGATATTCTTTGTAACTTACTTTTCATAGTATTAATTTTATTTTCTATTTCACTATTAAAATTAGCTATAAGCTCCATCATTGATAAACCAGGAAATAATTCCTTTAAACATAAAATTGAATTTTCCCCATCTAAAATAATGCCTATTTGTTCACAATCTTGGTAAACAAAAGTAGCAAAACGCATAGAATCTCCCCCTTATAACAAAAATTTAAAATATTTTAACATATTAATTATAACATATCAAATGAATTTTAAAGTGATAAGTTTCAAAATTGTGGAATTAATTACTACAAGTGCTAAATAACTGTTAAAACAAGTATAAAGAAACAGAACCTATTCCCAAATTTTAAAGTCCACCAGATTTTTACTAGTGGACTTTTTGATGTATTTTGATTTTTAATTTTTACCGGTGAAGGTAAGGAACAATAGTACTAAATTTAAAGAGATTATTATAGAAGTTATAATCCAACCTATAACCTTAGTAGAAGGTCTGTTTACCATTTCTCCCATAATATCTTTTTTACTGCTTATAATCATAAGAGGAATAACTGCTGCCGGAAGTGCAAAGCTTAAAATAACTTGACTTGAAACTAAGGCCTTCATTGGGTTTACCCCAAGTAATATTATAATCATACCAGGAGCCATTGTTATTATTCTCTTTAGGTTAGTATTGATTTTCAAGTTAACAAAGCCATCCATAAGACTTTCTCCAGCCATAGCACCTACCGCAGAAGAGGATAGCCCAGAAGCCAGCAGAGCAATGCCAAAGGCACCACTAGATAAGCTTCCAAGGAGGGGCTGTAGGGATTTATGGGCTTGCTCTATTGAATCTACAGCAATTCCTTGACTAAAGAAAACTGCAGCGGATACGATTACCATAGCAGAGTTTACTAGAAAAGCTATATTCATAGCTATAGTTATGTCTATTTTTTCCATTTTCAAGTGTCTTGCTTTTTCTTCTTTTGTGGAATTTTTATTCCTAGATTGGACTAACGCGGAATGAAGATAGATTACATGAGGCATAACTGTGGCTCCTAGCATTCCCACTGCTACATAAAGAGCATTGCTATTTGGAAGTGAAGGGACTAGAGCATGAAGAGCTACAGATGTCCACTTTGGATCTGCCAAAATAACTTCAAAACCATAGGCGATACATATTACTGACACTAATACAGTGATTACAAGTTCCACAGCTCTCTGTCCATATTTTTGAAGGTTAACTATAATAAAAGTTAATATTACAGTAATAACGCCGGCATAAGTAAGTGGTATTCTAAAGAGAAGATATAGGCCTAAAGAAGCTCCTAAAAATTCTGCTAAGGTTGTAGCCATAGCTGTAATACAAGCTATTGTCCATAAAAACCAGTTAACTTTTTTTGAAAATATTTTTCCGCACATTTGAGATAGATTGAAGCCAGTAGCAATGCCTAGCTTAGCGGAAAGAGTTTGGAGAAAAATTGCCATCAGGTTACTCCATAATATTACCCAAATTAAATTATAATTAAATACGGATCCGCCGGTTATATTGGTAGCAAAGTTTCCAGGATCTACATATGCAACACTGACTATAAAAGCAGGGCCTAAATACTTAAGAACTCCTTTAACTTTAGTTGCCAAGTCCCATCTATATTTAGATTTAGTTAGTGTTAAATCTTTAAACTCTGTTTCTGGATACATAATAGTTCCTCCTGATTTATATTATCTTAGTTTATTTTAAAATCATTAATGCTAAGTAACATTTTTAGCCTATACTAACTTTCCTAATTTACAATATGAATAATACTGAAAAAAAGTGATTAATAAGTTCTACTTTTAATATTTATTTCATATAATTGATGTAGGGTATAAGTTGCATGTAATTCCACAAGGCAGGTGATTCTATGGCTGATGAAGATTTTTTTACTTTTAGTGAGTATATGAAAAAAGAATATGACACTTTAACGGCATCTATGGAGGATTATTTGGAAATGATCTACAGGCTTTCGGAACAGATAGGCTTTACTCGTATACATGATTTAGCTAAGTCTCTAAATGTTCAACCACCATCTGCAACAAAGATGGTTCAAAAATTAGCTGAATTAAAGTTTGTAAAGTACGAGAAATATGGCATAATAATTCTTACGGAAGATGGGAAAAGTATGGGTAAATACTTATTAAAAAGACATAACATCATTGAAGGTTTTTTCAAGGTGCTTGGAATATCAGACGGAATTCTAGAACAAACGGAAAAATTGGAACATACTATAAGCAACGAAACTGTGGAGTACTTAGAGGATTTTATTAGCTTTATACAGGAGAATCCTGAAGTAATAAGCGATTTTGATTTGTTTAGAAAAAAGAAAAGAAAAGATGAGCAATAGACAATAAGATGTAACACATAGATATACTTTGTGTTGCATTTTATTTTTATGAAAAATAAAAGCTCCTTTTAAAGTTTACAATTTATTAATACTCCTTAAGGTGATATTTAATACCATTTAATTTGGTTTTATGATATAATAATTACATAAACATATTTAAGGAAAAGAGGTTTAAATTATGGATTTTGTAAATAAGAATTTTTCAGGAGCATTTAAGATAGTTTTTGGAATATTAGCTATATTTGTCCTTATAAAAATTATTCCACTGCTTGTTGTGGCTGGTATAGCAATATGGGGAGGGGCTAAAGGTATTAAGTACTTTAAAAGTTGGAAAAATAGAAAAATAAATAAAAAAGAAAAAACAGTAGATTATGTGAATGTGGAGAAAGAATTCTTTGACTTAAGTGATAAGAAAATAGTAGATGTAGATTATGAAGAGCTAAAATAGAGTTAAACTTAATTGAAAAACATATCCTTATCTGACTTGCCTTATTAGTTGTAATAAGGCAAGTTTAATTTTTAAGACCCTATTAAAGAGTTACAGCTACATCCTTAAGTAGCTTTCTAATTTCCAAGTGCTGAGGACAGACATCTTCACATTTTCCGCAGGAAATGCAGCAAGAAGCTTTGGCTTGCTCAGGCATCACTCCATATATATTTTTACAGCCTTCTAAATCGTCATACATAAAGGCTTGGTTGTATAAAGCGAAATTCCTAGGGATATTTACTCCAGCAGGGCAAGGCATACAGTATTCACAACCTGTACAGCCTACCTTCATAAGCTCCTTAAATTTATTCTTCACTTTGTCCATAATTTCAACTTCTTTTTCAGTAAAGGAATTTGGAAGTGACTTTTCAGCTATTTTTATATTCTCATCTATTTGCTCAATAGAGTTCATACCGCTTAGCACTACAGAAACTTCTGGGTGATTCCAAATCCAACTCAAAGCCCAGTCTACAGCACTTTTATTTATAGGTGAATCCTTTAAAAATTTTTCAACTTCCTGTGGCGGCGTTTTAGCTAAGGTTCCTCCTCTTAGAGGCTCCATTATAACTACAGCAAGACCTTTAGAAGCAGCATATAGAAGTCCTTCTTTTCCAGCTTGATAGGCTTCATCTAAAAAATTATATTGTATTTGACAGAAGTCCCAAGAGTATAAGTCTAGGATATGCTTAAACACATCTAGCTTATCGTGAAAAGAAAAACCTACATGTTTTATTCTGCCATCCTTTAGGGCCTTGTCTAAAAAATTAAAAACTCCTAATTTCTCCATTTTATCAATACGTGATTTATCCAAAGCATGAAGCAGATAAAAATCTATGAAATCTGTCTGAAGTTTTGAAAGTTGTTCATTTAGATACTTGTCAAAATCCTCATATTTCTCCACTAACCAAACAGGCATTTTAGTAGCAAGTTGGACTTTCTCTCTATAGCCATCTTTTAGAGCTTTACCTACTATAAGCTCACTATTTCCACCATGATAAGGATAGGCGGTGTCTATATATGTTAGTCCTTTATCAATAGCATGTCTTATAAGTTTGATAGCTTCAGGTTCATTAATATTTGAATTATCTTCTTCTAACACAGGCAGTCTCATACACCCAAAACCTAGTGCTGATGGCTTAATATTGCAACTACCAAATTTCCTATATTGCATAAAGAAACCTCCCTTGTATATTTTTCTATTACATTATATACTAAAAATTATTAATAATAAATCCGTTATGCCTTAAACATTCTAGTAATTGCCATTCTTGTGGTATATAATGGTATATAGAATAAATGTGATTTTGAGAAATGGGGGATAAAAATGATCAAAACAGCAATTTTAACTATAAGTGACAAAGGATCCAAAGGTGAAAGAGAAGATGGTACAGGACCAGCATTAAAAAATGAACTGGATAAACATGTATATTGTGTAGAGTATTATAAAATTATACCAGATGATTTAGATAAAATAGTGGAGGAGCTAATTTACCTTTGTGATGAATTAAAAGTAAACTTGATTTTAACCAATGGCGGTACAGGTTTTTCTATGAGAGATGTAACGCCAGAGGCTACTATGAAGGTAATAAAAAAATATGTTCCAGGAATTGGAGAGGCAATGAGAAATGAGTCCTTAAAGGTAACTCCTAAAGCTATGCTTTCAAGGGCTGTTTCTGGAATTAGAAATGAAACTCTAATTGTTAATCTTCCGGGAAGCCCAAAAGGAGCAGTGGAAAATCTAAGAGTAATTCTACCAGCACTACCTCATGGTATAGATATATTGACTGGAAAAGCATCAGAGTGTGCTAGATAGTTAATAAAATCTAGATGAGGGAAGAATAAATGATTAATGACGCAATAGGGTTCCTTTCACAACATAAAGACATATTAAAGGTAGTTTGGATGTCTTTATTGGTATCTGTATCATCAACCTTTATAGCAGCTATCGTTGCACTAATATGTGCGGTTCCAACAGCATTAAAGAATTTTAGAGGCAAAAAGGTGATTCTTAGAATAACCAATACATTGATGAGCCTGCCGCCAGTACTTATGGGATTGATAGTTTACTTAATGTTATCAAAAGAAGGTCCTCTAGGTAATCTAGAGCTTCTATTTACACCTTTGGCAATGATAATATCGCAGACCCTTTTAGTGCTGCCTATAATATTTGGAATTGCTGTAACATCATTATCGAAAAATATTGGGGAAATTCAGGCTACCTGCATTTCTTTAGGTGCAGGCAAAAGAGATACCTATATAACTATAATAAAGGAAACTAAGACTCAAATGCTTTCCTCCATTACTGCAGGATTTGGACGAGCTATATCAGAGGTAGGTGCAGTGATGATGGTTGGGGGCAATATTCAGGGTGAGACTAGGGTTATGACTACTTATATAGCACTGGAAACTGGAAAAGGTAATTTTCAAGAATCTATAACTATAGGAATTATACTACTAGCTGTTTCATTTATTGTAAATTATTTTTTACATAGATTTCAGGAAGCGAGATAGTAAAAAATTCTTTGTTTTAGCTTTGGAGGGTAAAATGCAGGTTCATATAAAGGGAGCGTTTAAAGAATATGACGGAAGAAAAGTTTTAGGTATAGATGAATTAAGCTTTTTAGGCGGAAAAGTGTATGTAGTACTAGGTCTTAATGGCAGTGGAAAAAGTACGCTATTAAACTGTATTGCTGGTATTAATACCTTAGACAGAGGAAGTATTCTTTATAATGGGGAGTCAAGAATAAATAGTATAAGGAAAAATATTTCAATAGTGACTCAAAGTCCTTATTTGTTTAACAGCACTGTGCTTGAAAATATAATAAGTGGCTTAAAGTATAGAAAGATAAATAAAGAGGATATTCACTTTAGAGTGAAGAAATACATGAATTATTTTCATATTGACAAACTATTTTCCAAAAATGTAAGAAATATATCTGGAGGAGAAGCTGCAAAAACTGCTATAATAAGGGCAGCTGTTTTAGAAACAGAACTTTCGATTTTAGATGAGCCTACTGCTGCAATGGATGTGGAAAGTACTTTAGAGGCTGAAAAGCTAATCAAAGATATGACGTCGAATAATAGAACTGTAATCATGGTCACTCACGATATGTATCAAGCTGAAAGAATTGCAGATTATGTCATATTTATGGATAAAGGAAAAGTAATTGAAAGCGGCAGTAAAACCAAAGTCTTTAAGAATCCAGAACATCCACTGGTAAAAACGGTGTTGAATAGGGGGAATTAGTATTGGAATTTACTCATATAAATGAACAAGGAAGAGCCAAGATGGTAGATGTTAGTAAAAAAGAGGACACGGAAAGAGAAGCAGTAGCCATAGGATCTATACACATGAAAAGAGAAACAATTGAGAGAATTATGGAAGGAACCATTAAAAAAGGAGATGTTCTTTCTGTGGCTCAGGTGGGAGGTATAATGGGTGCTAAGAGTACACCAAACATTATTCCTATGTGTCACCCAATAAATATTTCAGGCTGTGATATTGCCTTTAAAATAGATTTAGAAGGCTTGAAGATAGATATAGAAGCAAAAACCAAAACTGTAGGGAAAACAGGAATAGAAATGGAGGCGCTAACAGCAGTGTCCGTAGCAGCCCTTACTATCTACGATATGTGCAAGGCTGTAGATAGAGAAATGACTATATCAAATATCATGTTAGTAAAGAAAAGTGGGGGGAAATCTGGAGACTTTCAAAGGAATGTAGACAGATAATCTCCAAAATTAGATACTATCTATATAAAAGAAATGGAGGGTTAATATGGCTAGAGTTTTAGCAGTTAACATTAGTGAGAAAAAAGGAGTAATAAAACATCCAATTGAGAAGGGGTATTTTAGGGAAAATCATGGATTAGAAGGAGATGCCCACTCTGGCGAGTGGCATAGACAAGTTAGTCTTCTTGCTCAGGAGAGTATAGATAAGATGAAGGCTAAAGGTGTAGAGGGGCTTTGCAGTGGAAAATTTGCAGAAAACCTAACAACAGAGGGTATTATATTATATGAGCTTCCTGTTGGAACTAAGTTTAAAGTTGGGGAAGTACTAATGGAGGTAACACAAATAGGAAAAGAGTGTCATCAGGGCTGTGCAATCCGCAGTCAAGTAGGAGACTGTATTATGCCTAGAGAAGGTATATTTGCTAAGGTACTACAGGGTGGTTGGATCAAGCCAGAGGATGAAATTGTCATAGAATAACTTTTATATAAGCATTTATTTATAAACAATTTTGATGTAGCCGTCTTTTTAGTGTTTAAGTATTTAAATCTAAAAAGGTAAAGTACATTTCAGATTCTTTATAGATAAGTGCTTTTTAATTTAAAATTTGGTCTAATTAAAATAAAGGAAAGTATGTATTTTACGATAATATATTTATAGCATAAATAATCAAAGTGTTTTGATTGATGATTTTTGCAATATAGTTGCTTAAAGAGTAATTGTAGATGCATAAGTAATAACATAATTATCAATAAAGGAGGGAAATGACACTATGCGTTATGTTCCTACTTTTTGCTTGCACGAGGGAATGAAGCTTGGAAGAAATATCTACTCCAGTGATGGAATTGTACTGCTTGCAAAGGATGTAATATTAAATAACGAATATATACAGGGACTTGTTAAGGTAGGAATTAATGGGGTATATATTGAGGATACAGTATCCCATGATATAGTAGTTAAAAATGTAATATCAGACGAATTAAGAATTCATGCAGTAAAATCAATGAAAAATCTATATAATCAGCCTGGGGATATTGTTAAAGCTTTAAATACAGTTGAATACTTGGCTAAAAGTATAATTTTAGAGATAGTAAATAACAAGAGTATAATGATAAATATGGTAGACATAAAAACTTTTGATGATTATATATACAGCCATTCTGTAAACGTGGCAGTGTTATCTTCTGTTATCGGCATTGCGATGCATCTTGATAATAGAAAGATTGAAAAATTGGTAGCCTCTGCACTTCTTCACGACATTGGAAAGGTATTTATACCTATAAATTTACTGAATAAAGAGGAACAACTTACCAAAGAAGAGGAAGCTTTAATCCACAGTCACGCAGAAAAAGGATACAGATATATAAAACAGCATTATAATATACCGGTAACTACCTACGTGGGAGTTCTTCAACACCATGAGCGTTTTGATGGTAAAGGATATCCAGATGGGAAAAAGGGAGAAGATATATCCCAGTTCGGAAGAATAATATGTCTTTGCGATGCTTACGATAATCTTATTAGTGAAAAGGCCGATAAAAAAGCTTATATTCCCTCTGATGCTATTGAATATATAATGGCAAATAACGGACTGATTTTTGATCCCAAACTAGTTAAAGTATTCCTTAGAAGGGTTGCACCCTATCCTTTAGGTTCAATATTAAGGCTTAGCAATGGAGAAAAGGTTATAGTAATTGAAAATAATGAGCATTGTTCTACACGTCCAAAGGTGAGAAATTTGGAAAATAACAAGATCTATGATTTGACTTACGATACCAACTTGAAAAATATTACTATTATTGCTGTAGAAAATAGCTAAAAGGTTTTTCCTTTTTTGGTAAATAAAATAGCATCCCGCTGTTAGAATGCTGCGGGATGCTATTTTTATACAAATAATTATCGTTCAGTGTTAAAGTTATCTCTAAAAAGTATTTAGTATTATTTTATGTTTTACCCTTAGATTTTTACCTCTAACAGATCCAGGATAAACATAACTAAAGGAATACCTATTAAAAGTCCCCAAACTCCCATAAAATGTTCTGATGCTATAAGTATTACAAAGGTAAAGAATATAGGAAGCTCAACCTTTGCAGACATAAGCTTTGGATTTAATACGTAACTTTCAAAGGCATGAATCACCGCAACTAACACTAAAACATAAAAAACTTTAGTAAGACCGCCAATTTTGAATGCAATTAGTGTAAGGGGGATAAGTGAAACTATCACTCCTGCTACCGGAATCAGGCTCAATATGAATATCATAAATCCTAAAGTAATTAACTGAGGGAATTTAAGAATATAAAGCATTACTACGGATATAATGGTATTTACAAAAGCTATAACAATTTGAGCCTGAATTACCTTTCCAAAGGAATTTAAAAAATTATGACCAAAGTATGCGAAGTATTTGTATACTCCGGATATTTTACTAGTTTTAAATTTTTCCAAAAAGTTTAGTATCTTTTTCTTTTCCAACATAAAAAATAAGCTTAGCATAATAGCAATAAAAAGATTTATGCTCCATTTTCCTATATCTGTGGCTAATTGAACAGTAAAATTAAAACCTGACTTTAAGTAACTCTGTAAATCAATTTGTTGGAACATAGCCATTAGGTATCTTTGTATTACATCAGTGTCTGGATCTGTGGAGAAATCAAAGTCTGCAGCTTGGTTTATTATAAATCTACTTTGAGTTACAAGCACCGGTATATACTTAACTATTAATAAAACTATAGAGGCAAATAAAAGTGCATATAGAACCACTGTGATAAGCTTTTCTTTTACCACTGTTATCTTTTTTAACTGTCTTACAACTAAGCCATGAAGGCTGTTCATAAGAAAGGTAAGTAAGAATGTTAATAAAAATAGATCAATTAATGATTTAGCAGCATAAAAGCACAAAATAATGACGATAAAAAACAAAACTCTTTTAGTGGATTCCCTGGAAAAAAAATCTTTTAAAAAACTCATAAAACTTCTCCTTAAGTTTGCTAGAAAATTTTGCTGTAATTACGCAACGTACAATTTATTATAAAAACTATGAACACAACTTTTCAAGTACTATTTGACAAAAAAACGTATATTAACTAAAAGTTCAAAATTTCTGCGGAGTATTTTAGACATTTGCTGTTTATAAGCTATGGATAAAATAGAATCCTTGAATTTTCAGTGTATTAAAATGTAAATGTTATTTTATATTAGTATATAGATTATAATTATACCCAATGTAATATAATTTAATGCTAGTTTTTACCATGCGTGAATTTAATAGCTAAATCTTGCTAAATAAATATAGGGTTTCATTAGAAACCCTATATTTCATGCATTACTACTATTCCAATAAGTCCAGGACCGGTATGAACACCAGCTACAGGACTTATGTCTCCGAAGCCTAAGTAGGTTACATTTGGATTCTTAGAAAAGAATTCATAAATTTTGGTTCCTTCCTCTTCTGCTGCTCCGTGCATAACCCATACTCTGCTTTTAGTTTTTAACAAAATTTCTTCCGCTATCTCTGATAACTTATTTAGTGCTTTTTTCTTTCCTCTAACCTTTGTATAAGTATAGTATACGCCATCGGAGTCTATGGATATTATAGGTTTGATATTTAATAACTCACCTACTGTACCAGAAACTTTCCCTATCCTACCACCTTTAATAAGATATTTTAGCGTATCTACTACATAGAAAACTGAGATGCTATCTCTAATTTTTGGAAGCAACTCTACAATTTCCTCATAGCTTTTTCCTTGATGCAATAATTCAGCACATTTTATTATAATAGCTCCAGTACCAAGGGTAAGAGCCTTTGAGTCGAATACGGTAGTAGTTAACTTTGGATGATTTTCACTTACAAGTTTTATTGTATTATAAGTACCAGACAAGCCGGAAGAGATAGGCACACAAATAACATGAGTGTATTCTTCCTTTTCTAATTCTTGAAAAAGGTTTTCAATGTCCTCCATAGAAGGCAGAGAAGTATGAGGAATTTCCTTATCTAAACTATTGTAAACTTCTTTTGGAGTTATAGTTACTCTATCTATATACTCTCTATCTTTGTATACGATTCTCAGAGGAAGTACCTTTATGTCATACTTATCTATTATACTTTTTTCTAAATCAGATGTACTATCTGTAACTAACGCAACTTTAACCATTATATACCTCCTTACTTACAAATATATTATATCTCATGTAATAGGTTATTATCAATACTGATATATGTCAATATTGATATGCACAAAGAATACTAAGCCTAAATAACTAAATAAGTACTATTTGTAAAATCCAAAATATGTTTATTTTAACTAAATAAAATGATATCATAAAAACTATAGATGTAAGTAATTTTGTTTCAGTAAGAAGGGGTGAGGAGTATGGATTTTACTATTATTAAAAGGGAATTACAGGTGTTTACAGACAAGTTATATGAAAATCTAAATGCAGACTTGAAGCAGTGCACTACAATTAAAGAAATAAATGAGATTTTAGAAGAAGAGTATGACAATATAACAGATTATAAAAAGGCATTAGGATTTAAACTTATAGAGAATATAAAAGGAGAGTTAACAGATAAAATTCATTCAGAGGATTCAATTAAAAATGCTATAGAAATTGAAAATAGAATGGAGAATCTTTATATTCCTCCTATAAAAGTAGAGGAAAATAAAATGTATATAACAGAAGAGGATATACCTATAGACAGTAAAGAGGAGAATAGGAATAGTAAGTCAAAGACAGTTATGGTTATACTGGGAGTTATAATTGGAGCTGCTGGTGGGGCCATTGTGAAAAAGAATATACTTGATGCTATAGTTATAGGAATAATAGGGGCAGCAGCAGGAGTGGCAGTTTATGAAGTAACTGTAGGAAAAGATAATAATAACTTGGAAAAGGTTATAAAAAAGGATAGACAAGTTAATAAAAGAATAAATAGAGATTATTTTGACAAGATAGTTCATGGAAGAAAGGCCCAAGTGGAAAGCATTTTTTTAGAATACATAGACAAGATTGATAATTTATTTCAGCAAGTAGTGTCATAGATATATTTTATTAAAGTTTATTTTCCTTATTAATAGACAGTTGTCAGTAAAAAATAAAACAAGTTAACTTCACTGGCAACTATCTATGATAAGATATCATTTTATAATATTAATTAGCACTTGATAAATAATCGGTATAAAAACTGCTGGCAGCAGATTAGCTGCTTTTATTTTTGTTATATTAAGAATATTAAAGCCTATACCTATAATTAAAATACTTCCAATTGCGGTCATTTCATTTACAACAGACTGTATTAAGACACCCTTTAATAGAGAAGCAGCAATAGTAATAGCACCTTGATATATTAAAACAGAAATTGATGAAAATATTACTCCAATTCCTAGGGAAGAAGCAAAAATAATAGAAGATACACCATCGAGCATTGATTTAGCATAGAGTATCTTATGATTTCCTTCTAATCCACTTTCAAGAGCACCGACTATAGCCATGGAACCTACACAAAAAAGTAAACTGGCAGTTACAAAACCTTCAGAAACCTTCACTCCTTTTCCTTTGAATTTGTTCTCAATTTTATCTCCAAGCTTCTGAATCATATTATCTAAGTCAACTAGTTCTCCAATAAATCCACCTACAACTATAGAGATTATTATTAAAAGGATGTTATTTCCTTTAATGGCACCGGTTACACCGATAAATATTACACATAAACCTAACCCCTGCATTATAGTGTTGCTAATCTTTTCTGGTATACCATTTTTGAATAGTATGCCTATTATACTTCCAATTATTATAGCAGAAAAGTTTGCTATAGTTCCTAACATATTAGTTCCCCCTCCTATAATCAACTATAAAAAAATTAATTAGTTATATTTTATCAAATAAATACAATCTTTCATAATATAATTTAACTTATTATGCATATTTTTCACTGCATAATAATAAACATAGAGGGAAGGGTTAATAACTTTTAGTTGACAACAGAACCTATGTTCGGTATAATCAAAATATAGATTTTACCCAAAGAAACTTATGGGGGTAGGTATAAGTGGATAATTATAATATTTTTGTAAGAATAAATTATAAAACAGCAGAAAGAGAAGAAGCTATATGTAGGACAAGAGTAAATAATGGCAATATTAAATCCAGCAGATACTTGATTGGCGGAGGAGTATACAATAGGAGAGGCGGAACAGTAATATTTACTGCTAAGAATTTAGAAGAGGTTCAAAGCATAACCAAAGAAAGACCTCTATTAAAGGATTTATCTATGAATTACAATGTGGCAGTTATTCCTAAGGAAATATAGTGTTGTAAATAGTTTTGAAAAAATAATCTAATAGATAGAATTATATTAACCATACATAATGATCCAATATGGAAAGGAGCTAGCGAAGAAGCTAGTTCCTTTTTTATAAAATTTTTTATTAATATGTTGCATAATTATAATTTTAGCTGTATAATTATAAACAAGTAAATGATGAGGGGGAAAATAAAATGAAAAAAATATCAGCATTAATTTTAACAGCAGTAATGACTGTATCTGTTTTTGCAGGCTGCGGTAAAAGTACCGAGACAACTAGTTCTAAAAACGTAAATTCACTTCAGGCTATTAAAGACAGTGGTAAAATAACTATAGGACTTGACGACTCATATCCACCGATGGAGTATAGAGATGAAAAAAACAATTTAGTTGGTTTTGATATAGATTTTTCTAATGAGCTAGCTAAAAAATTGGGAGTTAAAGCAGAATTTGTAACTACAGATTTTAATGGAATAATTTTAGCTCTTAAATCAGGAAAGTTTAATGCAATAGTTTCTGCATTAAGTATTACCGATGCTAGAAAACAGGAGATAGAGTTCTCAGTTCCTTATATTGATGGCGGTCAGATAATTGTTACTAAAAAGGATACTAGCAGTATAAATACTAAGGAAGACTTAAAAGGAAAAATAATTGGATGTCAGCTAGGATCTACAGGGGAACAGGCAGCAGCTAAGCTTGAAGGAACTAAAGAGGTAAAAAGATATGATAAAATAACAGAAGCCTTCCATGACTTATCTATAGGAAGAGTTGAAGCAATAGTAGTTGACTCTCAAGTTGGAGGCTATTACATGAAAAAAGACGGTGGTGGGTATAAAATATTAAATGAAAGATTAACTAAAGAACCTCAAGGAATAGGTTTAAAGAAAGAGGATAAAGAATTGAAAGAAGCAATTGACAAGGCATTTAGTGAATTAAAAGCAGATGGAACTCTTACTAAGCTTTCTATTAAGTGGTTTGGATACGATATCTACAGCCAATAAATACACATATTAAGTATGATGGTAACACAAAGGGAACTTAGCAATTAGACTTGGCAGCCTGTGTATGTAGGTAGCTATGTAGTGCTCTGTTAGCCCTCACATCGACAACAGCCTCTAATGCTGGCTCGATTTTTAAAAAGGTCAAATTTTTCAATGCGTCTCTTCGAGAGCCGAAAAATTTGAATCCTTTTTAAACTCGCCAACATAAGAGGCTGTAGTCTTGTTCGAAGCTAACTGTTGCACTACATATCTACCCACACACAGGCTACAAAGTTTTAATCTTTATTCTAAGTTGCTTTTTATTGTAGCATAAATATTAAATATATGTGATTATATAAAGGACTGGTAAGTCCTTATGCCGTAAGGCTTTTAGTAGATCCTTTTGAAAATTCTCCCCTGTATAAACGATTTTATTATATTAACTTATTATCATTCCTAGAGATATTATACTCTTATAATATAAGGCGATAGCCCTTATACTGTGATACTTTCAATAAATTTTTATTTGGTTTTAATAAATAAACTATATTTATTCATGCTGCGCATTTTTATTTCTCAAGCTTGCTTATTAATATATTTCATTATAGTCCCTATACTTTATCTTACTAGTTACGCCCCCGCGCAAACTCTTATTTGTGATAAAAACTTTTGAGTGCACTAAAAACAGGTGTGTAGGTAGAGGTATACTGCGTAGAAAGCTTCGAATGAGGGTTAGAAGGTCTTATGCTGGCGATTTTGAAAATGTTAACGAAAACTCAGCTTTCGTAGAAAGCGTTGAGTTTAAGTTCATTTTCAAAGTTGAGCCAGCATTAGACCTTCTTCTCGAAATGAGGGCTTTCAAGCAGTATATCTCAACTTAACACACCGGTGTTCAGTGCTCCAAACTTTTGTTACGCATTAAGATGCTTTTTTCTCCTTATCTTTACGTGGAATAAATGATATACTAAATAATAAATGAGTAAATTGATAAACAGTATAGAAAGGGGACGTTCCATGATACATCAGGTAAAGGATGAGCTTCAGGAAATCGCTGAAACGGTAAATGCTGTCATTGGTATTGACATTACTATTATGGACAAGGATTTATTAAGAATAGCTGGTACTGGCAGGTTTAAGGAGAAAGTTGGGGTTTATGGTCCTAAAAACTCAGTTTTTGAAAAGTGTGTATTAACAGGTCAACCCTATTTTATTGAAAATCCAAGGGCTTGCAAGGAGTGTATAATATGTGATGCTATAGATATATGTGATGAAAAGGCAGAGTTATGTTTTCCTATTATTATAGATAAAAAAGTGGAAGGCGTAATAGGAATGATAATTTTTGATGAAAGTCAAAGGGAAGCTTTTTTAGAGAAACAGGATAGTTATAAGGATTTTGACAAAAGAATGAGTGAATTAATTTCTTCACGAATTAGCGAAAAGAATATTAATACTAAATTAGAGTATAAGTCTAAGGAACTGCTAACAGTTATTGACTCTGTAAATGAAGGTATAATAATAATCGATAAAGACAATAACATACTAAGTTTAAATAAAGCTATTAAAGAAAAGTTTAAGCTTAAGAATTTTCATATAGTTGGAGAGAATATAAGTAATCTGCTTCCAGATAAATTAATAACTAAATTTATAAAGACAAACTACTCTATAGAAGAAGAACAGGTGACTATAAATATAGAAAACCAAAGACAGGATTTTCTTTTGTCCATAAAAGCAATAGCTCTTAATGATGAATTTTCTGGTGCGGTAATAACCTTTAAAGACTTTGATAAATTACAGAGATCAGTATTTAATATAAGTGAGAAGCATTCTATTTTTACCTTTGATAATATAATAGGAGACAGCCTTATATTTTCACAGGTTAAAGAACAGGTAAAAGAAGTATCTAGGCAAAATGTACCTGTTCTTCTTTTAGGTGAAAGCGGTACAGGGAAGGAACTTTTTGCAAGAGCTATACACTTTGAAAGTAATAGAAAAAATGAAATATTTATGGCTATAAACTGTGGAGCTATACCTGAAAGTTTGGTAGAAAGTGAACTCTTTGGTTATGAAAAAGGAGCTTTTACAGGAGCTAATAGTAATGGTAAAATGGGCAAGTTTGAGATAGCAAAAGATGGTACTGTGTTTCTAGACGAAATAGGTGATTTACCTTTACACATGCAGGTAAAATTACTTAGAGTCCTTGAGGAAAAGGAAATCATGAGGGTTGGTGGCTTAAATACTATTAAGGTTAATCCTAGAATTATTGCTGCCACTAATAAAAGTCTTTATAAAATGGTAGAAAGAGGAGAATTTAGGGAGGATTTGTTTTACAGATTAAATGTGATACCAATTAATATTCCATCCTTAAAGGAAAGAGGCTCCGATATTTTGAAACTTTCTACTCATTTCTTGAATAGGTATAATAAGATATATATTAAGGATATAAAAGGCTTTACAGACAGTGCTAAAGAAGCGCTGCTTAGATATTCTTGGCCTGGTAACGTCCGTGAATTACAAAATCTTATAGAATATGCTATTAATTTTGAAAAGGGAGATCTAATTAGTTTAGACACTATAAGCAAGAGAATAAGTGGTGATAAAAGTATTGTTGGTGAAGTTAAAAGTTTAAAAGAAATGACAGCAGAGTATGAAAAAAGTATTATAAATAAATTACTAGAACATTATGGTTCTGATACTGAAGGAAAAAAATTAATAGCTAAAAAGCTAAAAATTAGTACAGCTACACTATATCGAAAACTAGAGGAAGCTGATTCTCAAAAATGATAATTAATTATTATTTTTGAGAAAAGAAAGGCTTTTAGTAACATTGATACTGTCTCATTTTAAATTTAATATATAAATTTATTATCATTTTTGAGAATTTTGTGAAGCACAGAATAAAAATAACTTTTTTATCTGTGCTTTTTATGTTGCATATTTCTATTTTTTTCATATTTAGACCTTTATTTTATACAAGAGAGTAAATTAATGTACTTATAAATAAAGATTTGCTGCTAATTATTAGCTATTTTAAAAAAATAAATAAATAGCATAGGGTATTTTAATTATTTAGAGGTAGTTGGCATGGTAATTGCTAGTATTAATTGTAGATAAATATGGGAGGGATAGACCTATGAAAAATAATGAGCTATTAATTAGTATTCTTAAAGATCAGGTAGTTCCAGCACTTGGCTGCACTGAGCCAACTGCTGTTGCATATGCTACAGCTAAAGCTAAAGAATTATTAGGAGAAGATGTTGAAAAACTACAAATCTATGTTGATCGTAACATTTTAAAAAATGGTAAGGAAGTAGGAATACCTGGAACAAAGGAGAAAGGAATCGTAGTTGCAGCAGCTTTAGCATTAGTTGTTGGAAAGTCAGAGTATAAGTTAGAGGTTTTGAGAGAAGTAACAAATGAAAGTCTAGCAGAAGCATTAAAACTTATAGATAGAAACCTAATTGACTTAGCCTTGAAAAAGGATGTAGATGGATTATATATTGAAGTAGAAGCTAAAGGTAAGAACAATAGCTCAAGAGTGGTAATTAAAAAATCTCACTTAAATATAGTTCTTCTAGAGAAAAATGGACAATGCATTTCTTCTCAAGAAGAAGAGGAAGAGAAAGCAAAGCCTTCATTAAGAGAAAGAATTAAAGAATTTACTATTGCTGGCTTAAAGGAGTTTGTTGATACTATTGATTATAGTGAAATTGAATTTATAAAAGAAGGCATAGTTATGAATAAGAGGATGGCGGAGGATGATATAAAATATAACTTAGGTATTGGACTTGGCAATATGCTTAAAGATGAAAAAGAAGATATAGAGCAATATGCAAAAGCGATAACCTCTGCTGCATCAGAAGCTAGAATGTCTGGACATCCATTACCGGTAATGAGTAGTGCAGGCAGTGGAAATCATGGCTTAGTTGCTGTACTACCAATTGCAATTATTGGTGAAGGATTAAAAGTTGACGAGGAGAAAATAATTAGAAGTGTAACTTTAAGCCATTTAGTTACTATATATATAAAAAGCTATACGGGAGCATTATCTCCAGTATGTGGATGCGGAGTTGCAGCTGGGGTAGGTGCAAGTGCTGGTTTATCCTATCTTCTAGGAGGCGATCTTAAGCAAATTAAAGGAGCTATCAAAAATATGATTGCTGGAATTAGTGGAATGATATGTGATGGGGCAAAGATTGGATGCTCTTACAAGCTTGCTATATCTGTAAATGCAGCTTTAGATGCAGCTAAAATGGCAAATAAGAATATTTTTATTCCTAGTGGAGATGGTATTTTAGACCAGTCAGTGGAAAAAACCATACAAAACTTAGGAAGAGTGTCTAATGAGGGAATGTCAAATACAGATGACATAATTTTAGATGTAATGATGGAAGGTTGCAAGTAGTATTTATATTAAAAATTTAAATTTTTATACTAAAATAAGCACTATGAATTTAGATATATTCATAGTGCTTTTCCTATCTATATTATATCTTCCCGAGTTTTATTTCTAATAAAGTGGTTTTATGAACATTTGAGTCCAGTATAATCTTCCTTGAGCATCCTTAGCAACCCCAACTCCAATTTGGCTATAGGACGGACTTAAAATATTAGCCCTATGTCCAGGAGAATTCATCCAAGAGTTCATAACCTCCTCAGGAGTTCTTTGACCCATAGCTATGTTTTCACCAGCAGATGAGAATCTTATGCCAAAGGATTCCATCATTTTAAAAGGAGAACCATAGGTTGGGGAAGTATGGGAGAAGTAGCCTTTATTTATCATATCTTGGGATTTATATCTGGCAACTCTAGAAAGTTCCCAGTTAGCTTTAAGAGGCTGTAGGCCAGCTCTTGCTCTTTCCGCGTTAACTAACTGCATAACTTTACTTTCAGTAGTTTTAGCATCCACGTTTGGAATATTAATTTTTTGTCCTGGATAAATTACTGATGCATTGCTTATTTGAGGGTTTGCAGCAATAATTTCGCTAAGACCTACCTCGTATTTTACAGCTATTTTCCACATACTGTCGCCGGGAACAACTGTATGAACTGTAGCCTGTGCATGAACTTTACTGCTAACCAACATTAAGGATAAAAATGTACTTGCTAAAATAGTTTTTTTATTCAATGTAATCACCTCAGTTATTATTCTGTGAAAGTAGGACTAGTTTTATGTTAAGTATATAGTGTAATAAATACAATAATCGTTAAAAAGTTGCATATTTTTTCAAAATTAATAGTGATTAACTTAAAAACTATATTATTATGTTGAGATTAAAACCACAGTTTTTACAGTTATTGTCTTCTAAATATACTTGCGAAGCAAAATTATCACGTTTAACTAATAATTTACTACATTTTGGGCAATAAGTATTTCTATCCATTCCAGGAACGTTTCCAATATAAACAAAGCTTAGGTATTCCTTAGCTATATCTCTGCAAAAAGTGATTTTTTCTATGGAAGTAGCAGGAGCATCAAACTTGTAGGAAGGAAAATATCTTGATAAATGTAGTGGAATATTAGGATTTAAGTTAGATATCCATTTACATAGATCTCTTATCTCCTCTTCAGAATCATTATAACCTTCTACCAACAGGGTAGTTAATTCTAAATGACATTTACTATGGATCCTTTCTATGTTATTTAGGACTGGTTTCATATCTCCTGCACAGATACTCCTATAAAATTTATTATTAAAGGCTTTTAAATCAATATTTGCTGCCTTTATATATGGTAACAAACTATCTAAGGGTTTTTCACTAATGTATCCATTGCTTACTAATACCATATCTAAGTTTTCATTAGCTGACCTTTTGCAGATATCATAAATATATTCATACCAAATAGAAGGTTCGTTATAAGTAAAAGCTATTCCTATATTGTCCTTTTGTTTTAAAGCAAAAGTAATTAGCTCATCAGGCTCTACATATTGTGTGTCTGGTTTAACTTGAGATATAGAATGGTTTTGGCAAAAACCGCACCTAAAATTGCAACCGAAACTTCCTACCGATAGTATGAAGCTTCCAGGCTTAAAGTGATAAAGAGGCTTTTTTTCTATAGGATCTAGTGAAATAGAGCTTATATTACCATAGTTTAGACTGTATAAAGTGCCTTCTTCCACCTTTCTAGCTCCACAAAAACCTATACCACCTTCCTTAATATGACACCGCTGAGGACAAAGTTCGCATAAAATTTTCCCGTATTGGTCCTTTGTATAAAAAAGCGCTTCCTTCATTTTATAAATCTCCTTATAGAATATAAAAGATTATATTAACTATGTCTTACAACTTCAAATCTTTCAATACTGTAGGGTTCATCTTCTCTAATTCCTGCCTTTCTCAGTGCGATTTCAATCTGCTCATCTACAGTATCAACTCCACTTAAGTCTGGCAAAAGCAACCCACTTCTGCTTCCGCTTCTTACAATTACACCATATTTCTTAGGGTCTAAGGTTTCTCTTGATGCCTTTTCAGCAGGCATTAGAACATCTACAGAATAAATAATATCCTCTAATTCTTCATCTTCAACAGGATTAAATCTAGGGTCCCTTTGGCCAGCTTCTACTGCGTTATGGATTATCTCTTCAGCTATATTATCATAGGCAGGAAAAATAGTACCTATACAGCCTCTTAGCTCTCCATCTTTTTTTAGTGAAACAAAAACCCCTCTTTCCTCTTTTAACATTTCCTTTGTAACATAAGGTGGTATATTTATAAGATTATCGGTTTTTACGTAGTGCTCCAAGGTTTCTCGTGCAAGTCTCACGTATTCATCCTCGTTATCTCTTATTTTTTTCAAAGATTCCTTTCTAATCTCAGAAATTTTTTGCAGTAAGTCTTCTCTATCACCTTCTGATGTGTCAAATCTCATTACTCCATATCCAATTCCAAAAGGTGCCTCGTAGGACAAGAGTTCACCTCTAATTTTGTATCTGTCCATGGTACCTAACAAAATATGAAAGGATCTTAAGCCACACTCTCCGGCACATTCAATCATATTTTTATCCATTTTAAATATGCTAAGCACATCGCCATTTTCCAGGTGCTTCATAACTTTTTCATCAAATTCTTTGCCATGAGGACTATAGCCATAAGGTGCAGCTTCTGTAACTTTATGAGATAAATCACCGGAGGCTATAATGACAGTTTTATTATTTGACAGATTCACTGCCTCCTTTATGGCTATCCCAAATCTATATAGTTCTACTTCTGATAAAAGTCCGTAGGTTATGTGGACTAATTTATAATTGGTATATTTTTTATTTATAAAATATAGGGGTACCATGGCACCGTGATCAAGTTCATAGTCTATATCAAAGTTATCTGCAGCTTCCTCAGTAATGGAGACTATAGGAACCCCCATACCGTAAGCATAGGTTACTATACTTTCCGAAAGAGGAGCATTTATATTTAAGTCTAATTGTACTTCTGGTGCATTGAAATTACCGAAGTTACCAGATATATAAGTTCCGTCTGTAATAGCTATGGCGTCTCTAAAAAGGGGGCCGTGTGGAGTAATAACAATTATTGTATCTGGTTCTAAGGATTGTATCTCATCGGCAACTTTTGAACAGGCATTTACAGTGGATAGAGCTTGGTTTTCCTCACCTTTTCCTACTTCAGATACTACTATAGGAGGATGAGGCATTATAAAGTGTCCAATTATTTTTCCCATAAAAAAACCTCCAAAAAATATAAATATAAATAAAGTTTTTCACTATATTTATATTTAATGCAAAAATAAATTGAAAACAAGTATTTATTAAGGAAATTTACAAAATAGTAGTCTGAATAAAGTTAAAATTGTGTCAAGTCGCACAATTAATTATACAAATAATAGATTATATGTAATATAATAATTATAAGGGCAAGGTATTGTAATTATTTATAATTAAACATTAAAGGGGGATTAAATTGTTATGGGAAAACAAAGTTTGAAAAGGGTTCTGATAACATTGCTGTGTGTAGCTGGAGTAGTACCGCTTTTGGCAACAGCAATTTTTACTTATGTATCTCAAACTAAAATATTTAAAGATGATTTTGGTATTTTAATTAGAGACAGCTTAAGTGAAATAACAGCATCAGCACAAAATACATACAAGAATAATGTACAAATTGTAGAAATGCTCTCTATTGATCCTAAGGCACAGTCAATACTGAAGAGCCCAGAGAATGCTGAAGGATTTTTAACTTCTGTGGATGGATTAGTTAAATCCCATAAGGGAATAACAGGTGCCTACATGGGAACAGTAGAAGGGAAGTTTTTAATAGCTCCAAAGCAGGAATTGCCAGAGGGATATGATCCAAGAAAGAGACCATGGTATAAGGATGCTGTAAATAAAATAGGGGAAGTTATAGTTACTGAACCTTATGAAGATTCACTGGAAAAGGGAAGAATGATGGTGACTTTTGCCAAAGCAGTTAAGGATCCAGAAACAGGAGGATTAGCAGGGGTAGTTGCTATAGATATAAAACTAGATGAAATATCTAATATAGTAGCTTCAAAGAAGATAGGTGAAAGTGGATATGCTATTCTTGTAGATAAGAAAGGTATAGTAATAGGTAGTAAGGATAAAAGTACAATATATAAAAGCCCAAAAGATTTAGCATGGCTAAAAAATATAGTGAGTAATAAAAAAAGTATATATGAGGATGAGATTAATGGGACAAAGCACTTCATATATACATCTAAGAACACTTCTACTGGTTGGATAGCCGCCGGCTTCATACCTGAAGATGAATTAATAAGTAAGGTAAATAAGGGAAGAAACATAATTTTAATAATTTGTATTATAGCTATTGCAGTTTCACTAATACTAGGAAACATATTTTATAAAAAAATAGAAAAAGCTATAAGTAAAGTGGAAAAAATACTACATAAAATGAAAAATGGAGATTTCACTGAAAGTATTACAGAAGAAACTACTTTAGACGAAATAGAGAGAATTACAAGCAGTGTAAATGCTGTGCAAAAACAGATGACTGAAATCATTAGCAATGTTCATGGAGTTGCAGAAAATATAAAGAGTTCCTCTATTTTATTAAAGGATGTGTCCAATCAATCTAATATGGCAGGAGATGATATTGCTAAAGTAGTAGAAGAAATCGCAGCTGGCACAGGTAAACAAGCAGGAGCAATGAGCGAAGGAGAGGAAGTAGTTAATGACCTAGGGTGTGAGGTAAAAGGTTCCTTATCCTTAGCGGAAAACATGGTTGAAATATCCAAAGAACTTAAAGATTCTACTTCAAAGGGTATATATGTAGTTAAGGAGTTAAGTGAAAAGTTTTCTCTTACCTCTAAGTCTAGCATGGAAGTTTCAGATAAAGTAAAGGAGCTTGCAGAAAAGTCTGATAAAATAGGACAAATAACAGAAACTATAACTGCAATAACAGAACAAACCAATCTTCTAGCTTTAAATGCTAGTATAGAGGCAGCAAGAGCAGGGGATTCTGGTAAAGGTTTTGCGGTAGTTGCTGATGAGGTTAGAAAACTTGCAGAACAGTCTGCAGTTTCTGCTTTTCAAATAAGCAATATGGTCAACGAAATAAAGGAGAGCATTAAAGAACTTATATCTAAGAATGAATATGCTATGGTATTGGAGGAAACTACAGGAAAAAGTGTAGTTACCACTAATAAAGCCTTTGAGAATATTGCAGCAGCTATTGATAAACTGGAACTAAGTGTTGAAAGCACTAGTACGTCTTTAAATAAAATAAATAAGGTTAAAGAAGTTGTTACACTAAAGATAGAGGAAGTATCCTCAGTATCTCAGGAAATTGCATCAGTTACAGAAGAGGTTAACGCATCTGTTCAAGAGCAGTCAGCAGGTCTTCAAGAGATAGTGTCTGCTGCAGAAAAGTTGGAGGATTTATCCGGCAAGCTATATACCTTAGTTAGTAAATTTAAGATTTAAGTATAATTAAAAGCATTTATCTTTGTAAGGTAGATGCTTTTTAAATTTTCACAAATATATTGACAGTATCTATGTAGTGGTGTACTATGTAATTAGGTCACTAAAACAACAGATACCTATTGTAAGAACAAGGAGGTGGCATAGTGGGTGTAGATTTTAATACTAAAATACCTATATATATGCAGATAATGAATTTAATAAAAAGAGACATTGTTACTGGTAAGCTAAAACCCGGTGATAAGATACCTTCTGTTAGAGAAATGGCAACAGAGCTTCAGGTAAATCCAAATACACTGCAGAGAGCTTATCAAGAGTTAGAGAGGTTAGGCATAACCTATACACAAAGGGGAATGGGAACTTTTGTAAGGGAGGATATGAATATGATAGATGGGTTAAAAAAGGAAATGGCTAGGGAGATTATAAATAGTTTTATAGAAGGAATGAAGAATCTTGGGTTCAATAAAGAAGAGATTGTAAAAATTGTTGAAGACAAAGTTAAGGAGGAGTTTTAAATGGATACTGTGCTGAAAGCTTCCAATTTAGAAAAAGGATATTTTAATAAAAAAGCTTTAGCTGGGCTGGATTTAGAAGTGAAAAAGGGAAGAATTGTTGGGTTACTAGGACCTAATGGAAGTGGAAAAACAACCTTTTTAAAAATAGCTGCAGGACTTTTAACTCAGAGTAACGGAGAAATGCTTATAGATGGTCACAAACCGGGGGTATATACAAAATCTATAGTATCCTATTTACCAGATAAGGATTACTTATACAGGTGGATGAAGATAAAGGATGCTATAGAATTCTTTAAAGATTTCTATAGAGATTTTGATGAAAACAAAAGTAAAGAGCTTTTAGACTTTATGAATTTAGATATTAACAGTAAGGTTAATGCTCTTTCCAAGGGAATGGCAGAAAAGTTATATCTTACTTTAGTGCTTTCAAGAAAAGCAAAGTTATATATACTAGATGAACCTTTAGGAGGGGTAGATCCTACTACCAGAGAAAAGATATTAGATGCTATATTAAAGAACTATAGTGAAGATAGTTCCATGATTATTACAACTCACTTAGTCGCTGATGTTGAAAGATTATTTGATGACGTTGCTTTTATTTCTCAAGGTAAGATAGTGCTCAGCGGCAATGCTGAAGAATTGAGAAATGAAAGGGGAATGTCTATAGATGGAATATACAGGGAGGTTTTTAAGTAATGTTTAATCTGGTTAAATATGAGTTAAAGGGATATTATAAAGACTTTATTATTATATTAAGTGCAATAACTCTTGCTAATTTATTTCTTTTTACTGTAGCCCAGTGGCCGCCACAGGGTAAATTCTTTTTTTCAACATTGATAACTTTTGCTGCTATGATAGTAGTTTTTGTGTGGAATATAAAATTGTTTAGCAGAGATATGTATGAAGACAGTGGTTATTTACTATTTACTTTGCCTCAAAGTGGGTACTCTATACTAGGAGCAAAGCTTGTTACCACAATTATTCAAGTTGCAATAGTAGGTTTAGTAGCTGGGGTTTTTAATTTAATACATCTTAGAAATATTGTTAATTTTAAAGAATTTTTTAGTAGTCTACCCAACTTGATGAATAACGTAAATATAGGTTTCCTTATATTTTTAGCTATAATTAGTATACTAGAGTATGTTTATTTTCTATTAAGTATATATTTTTCAATATCTTTAAGCAAAGTTGCAATAAAAAATAAGAAAATGGGTAAATTAGGTGGGTTTGTAATATTCATAGTGCTGTCTTTAATAGTAGGAAAAATAACTCAATTGTTAACTGTTACTTTCCCAGAAGTCTTTAATATAAATATACTTACAGCACAGGGAGAGCTTAACTTAGGGGTTGGACTGGGTATCATGGTGGTACCAGTAAATATAGCTGCTGCAGCTTTTAATATTTTATTCTTTATGGTTATGTATATAGCAACTGCTTTTATTTTAGAAAAGAAAGTAGACTTTTAGTAAGTCTAGAGTATGGAGGGACACATTTTAGCGGAAATGTCTAAAATGTGTCTTTTATTTTATAGGTTAGTTATGAATTATTATGTTTAGTAATTATTTTAGATTATATTTTATTGATTAAACTTTTTTATTGAAAAGTATTCACAATAAGTTGTATAATTAAAACATATAGTTATGTAATAATAATTACTAGTTAAAGGTATATAAATGAAGTTATTAAGTTTAAGGATAACAAAGTTAGCTGATTTAATTTATTTATGGTAGGAGGGTTATTATGGAAGCTCATGAAATTATGATTACGGAAGTATATAAAGTTACAGAGAAGGATACTGTCCGTTCTGTTATCAAGAAATTTATTGAATATCGTATCAGTGGTGTTCCTATAGTAAATGATAGAAATGAAATCGTAGCTTATGTAAGTGATGGGGATATCATGAGGTATATTGGAAAACATGAAAATCTGGTCTTTGATTTTTTTTACTATGTTGCCGTTATTAGAGGTGATGATGAAGAATTTGAGGATAGGGTTAAAAAGATATTAGATTTAAATATTCTTGATATTGCTCAGAAGAAGGTTGTAAAGGTTTCTAGAAACGAGAAAATAGAAAATGTTGCCGCCATTTTAGCAAAAAAGAATATTAAAAAACTGCCTGTAGAACATGATGGAGTGCTAGTGGGAATCATTAGTCGAGGAGATGTTATTAGACATTGTTTCAAGTCTATAATTTAAGTTATAAAGTAAAAAAGAAGAGAACTTAGATAGGCGTTATCTAAGTTCTCTTCTTTTAATATGCTATTGTGGCAATAATACAAATCTAATTATAAATAATGCTGCAAGTATATAAATAATAGGATGAACTTCCTTATGCTTTCCTGTGAAAACCTTCATTATAGGATAGAATATTATTCCTGCTGCTATACCATTTGCTATACTATAGCTAAAAGGCATAATTGCTATTGTAAAGAAAGCAGGTACTGCTTCTGTGAAATCATCGAAGTTGATATTTTTAACTGCTCCAAGCATTAGAACTCCCACAATTACTAAAGCAGGGGCAGTTGCTTCTGCAGGAACTATTCCAACAACTCCGCCTAAAAATAATGCTAATACAAATAAAATTCCAGTAACTAGTGAAGTAAGGCCCGTTCTTCCACCTTCGGCTATACCAGCAGTAGACTCAATATAAGTTGCAGTAGTTGTAGTACCGAATAAAGAACTTATAGTAGTAGCTAAAGCATCGGATAAAAGAGCTTTTTTCATGTTTTTTATCTTACCATCTGGCAAAATCATGTCCGCTTTTTGAGCCGTTCCAACCAAAGTTCCTATAGTATCAAATAAATCTACAAGACTAAAGGTTAAAACTACCATTACTATACTAGTCAAGGCTCCTATAAAACCAGCACCATTATGAGATAACAAACCATTAAAATCAAAGGCCATGAAAGTTGGTGCTATTGATGCTGGAGCACTTAATAATTTTAAACCAGAGATATTTGTTATACCCATAGGTATACCAATTAAAGTAGTTACACATATAGAGATAAGCATTGCACCTTTAACGGCTCTAGCCATTAAAATACCCATAATTATAATACCTATTAAGGTAAGTATAGTGTGTGGGTCTGAAAAGTTTCCAAAAGCAACTAGTGTAGATGGATTAGAGACTATAATACTTCCACTTTTTAGACCTATTAAAGCTATAAAAAGACCTATACCTCCAGTTATAGCAATTTTTAAGTTCTCTGGTAGGCTGTCCACTATTTTTTCACGGATAGAGGTAACTGTTATAAGTATAAATAAAATACCTGAAAGAAACACTGCTGCTAAAGCTTGTTGCCATGTGTAGCCTAAAGTTAAACATACGCTGTAGGAAAAGAAAGCTGTAAGTCCAATTCCTGGTGCAACTGCAAAAGGCAGGTTACCGTAGAGTGCCATAATTATAGTACCAATAGCTGAGGTTAGGCACATACCTACATAAGCTGAAGCAATAACAGGGTCATTTATAGCAGTAAGACTAGCAGCCGCATCTCCTTTTGCACCGACAGCATTCATACCTGAAAATTTTAGAACATTTGGTATTACAAGAAGGGCATAAGCCATGGTTACGAAAGTAGTAAAACCTGCTAAGATCTCAGTTTTAACATTAGTTTTATTAGCTGACAATTGAAAAAATGACTCAAATATTGATTTTTTTTCTTTCTTAGTTTCTTTTGAAAATGATGTATCCATTTTTATCCTCCATAAAACAAAAAGTTCTGCCATCGAATTATGAGTAAACCCGATAACAGAATTATTTTATGCGGATTCACCCATAGTGAGAAATTTACGGCTTCTCGTAGAAACTTCTGAACCATATTATCAGAAATATATGGATGGCTTGTTTTAAATATATTAATAAGTATGTTATCATCGTGAATAATAAAAGTCAATAAACAATTAAAAAGATGTAATTGTATGAAAATTGCACTTATTAAAGCTTCATATAATATAAAGGTATAACTAAGATGTTTTGATGGATAATTATCAATAGTGATAGGTATCAATGTTGATAATTAAACATATGGTGTTATAATTAATAGTAGAGTAAAAATTTTACTTTTAGGTTATTGTTAGGAGGAGTAGAAGTGAGTAAAATTGCTTTAATTACTGATACTACAAGTAATTTATCAAAGGAGAAAATAGAGAAGTATAATGTGAAGATACTTCCTTTTAGAATTATATATAAGGATAGAGAATATAGAGATCAAATTGATATTTCACCGGAAGAAGTATATGATGATTTAGAAAAAGAGATACCTACATCTTCAATGCCCTCTATGGAGGATATGGAAAGCTTGTATAATTCTTTAGAAGAGCAGGGATACACTCATGCTATAGCGGTGGTGCTGTCTACAGGTTTATCTGGAATATACAATGGTTTAAAGGTAGTAAGTGAAAATCATTCAAAGATAAAAACATTTATATTCGACTCTAAATCAATTGCTATTGGAGAAGGGGTAATAATAGAGGAATGTGCAAAGCTTATACAACAGGGGGAAAGTTTTGAGGAAATAGTTTCTAGGATTCCTTCTATTAGAGAAAGAATTAACTTATTTTTTGTAGTAGGTACATTGGAATACTTAAAAAAGGGCGGAAGAATAGGAAAGGTTTCAGGCACTATAGGAGAACTACTAAATATAAAGCCTATTGTTTCTGTTGATATTAAGGATGGAAAGTATTATACTTATGATAAGGTTAGGGGACGAAAACAATCCTTGAATAGAATCGTTGAGATTTGTAATGGAATTGCAGATAAAAAGAAATGTAGGCTTTATGCTATGCATGGTAATTCGCTGGAGGATTCTAAAAAAGTTTTCAAAGATATAGCTAATCACCCAAATGTTACAGAAGCGGAATTTATTGGGTGTATCAGCCCAGTAGCAGGGGTACATAGTGGCCCAGGTCTGGTAGGCGTGGTATTATTTGAGGAAGAATAGGGGTTTATGAGTAAGATAGATATGGGTAGGGATACAAGGGAAGAAGAAAAACGATTATACGAAGAATATAAAAGAAAGTTAGCAGAATTAAAAAAGGTTCAGAAGGAAAAGGAGGCAGTAGGTCAGGTTTTTACTAAAGGACTGCTTCCTCTTTATGTATTATATATATTAAGCAATGGAGCTACAAATGGAAATGATATAGCCCATAAGATAGGTGAAAGAACTAAAGGAAGATGGATACCCAGTACAGGAGGAATATATCCACTTTTAAAAAAATTAGAAAAGGAAAAAATGGTTGTAGGTAAATGGGATGATTCTAGCAAAAAGATGCAGAAGATATATACCATTACAGAAATAGGACTTAAAGAATTAGAAGAAAGAAAAGAGCTTTTAAAAGGAAAGATACAAGAGGCGTTAGAGGTTTTTAAAATAGTATATAAGGACTTATATGATTAGGGAGTTGAATTTATAGAATTGGACTTCCTTTTTAGTTTAAGAAAATAAGCTCTACTTTTGCAATGGATTCAAGTAGAGCTTAAAGCTTGGTAGTTTTAAAGTTTTTGTTGCCTATAATCTTTAAAACTAATTTTTTTTGGTTTATTTATTATATAGATGCCATAAATAAGTGTAAGTAACGCAGCTACATAAGGCACTACTAAGCTGAAAATGTGAGGAACATAGTTCGCTAGCAGCTTGTCTTCTAGTAGCATTTTAAAAGAAGTATGTGCAAGCACTGCACCACCTATATAGATTACTAGCGGATGCTTGTTCATTAGTTTTGCAACATACTGACTTCCGAAAAATATTATAGGAATGTTTAAAAGCAATCCAAATACAATAAGTCCAATGCTTCCCTGAGCGGCTCCAGCAATGGCTAACACATTGTCTAAGCTCATAGTTATGTCAGCTATTATAATACTCCAAACAGCTCCCATAAATTTATTTGACACCTTTACATGATGATCCTCTTCTGCCTTTTCTGGTCTAATAAAATTCCAAGTTATCTTTACTAAGAGTATACCGCCTACCAGCCTTATTGGCAGCCACTCAATCATTAAAATATATGTAATAAGGGATGCGAAAATAATTCTTAGTGACACCGCACCAAAGACCCCTATAGCAGAAGCTCGTTTAGCGTACTTTTCTGGAAGGTTTCTTGTAGCTAATGCAATTACACCTATGTTATCACCACTTAATACTATGTCTAAAAGGGTTATTTGAGCTGCACCTATTAAAAATGTTATAAAGTTATCCATATATCTACTCCTTTTTTTAGTGTTAGTAAAATTTAATGTCTCCATATTATTTTAACATAGAAAAAGAATAATTCAAAATAACTAAAAGGAAATGATTTCAAAATATATTAATGTAATTTTACTAGATTTATTAAATTATATTAATTTAACTTAATTTGTATAACTATGATTTTTAAGTAGACATAATTAAAATTTAATGGGAAATGTGTACATATGGTCAACCTATGTAATATAATATATAGGATATAGGGAATGGAGGAGAGAGGATGGGAACTTATTTATTTATTTTTTTTGCTAAAATTGTAGAAGTAGCTTTAATGACAGTTAGGACAGTAATGATAACAAGAGGTGAAAAACTATATGGCTCAATAATTGGGTTTATTGAAGTTTCTATATGGTTATACGTAGTTAGTAAAGTACTTGTAGGTATAGATCAAGACCCAATAAAGATGGTTGTCTACGCTTTTGGCTTTACCTGTGGAAATTATATTGGTTGTATTTTAGAGGAAAAGCTTGCTATAGGAGTTTTAACTATAAATGTTATAACTTCAGAACAGGATGGAGAAGAATTAGCTCAAATATTAAGAGAGCAGAAAATTGGTGTTACCATAATAGATGCTGAAGGATTAAAAGATGAGAAGAAAATTTTAGTTATACATGCAAAAAGAAAGAGAAGAAAAGAAATAATAGATTTAATACACAGTTCTGACATAAAGGCTGTAGTTTCTATAACAGATACTAAAACAGTATATGGGGGATATGGAATCAGAAAATAAATACCAGAAAATACCATTCCATATAGCTTTAAAGATTATTACTAAAATTTATAGGTGTTATTTGAAAAAATAATTAGAATAGTAGGTAGGTTTATATAGTATAATATTTATGTTATATAATTTAAATTATAACAAAGGAGAACTAGTTTAATTATGGGAGTACTAATAGTAGATGATTCTAAATTTATGAGAAATATCATAATAGAAATATTAGAAAAGAATAATATTAAGGTATCTGGAGAAGCCTCAAATGGAAGGGAAGCTGTAACAAAATACAAGGAACTAAAACCTACTGTAGTTACTATGGACTTAACTATGAGAGAAATGACAGGGTTGGAAGCCGTTAAGGAAATCATAAAGATAGATTCAAAGGCCTACGTAATTGTATGCTCAGCTATGGGGCAGCAGCAAATAATAAGAGAAGCTATAGAAGAAGGTGCCAAAGGATTTGTAATAAAGCCCTTTGATGAGGATGAGTTATTAAAGGAAATAAACAAAGCCTTCAAATTGAAAGGCTAGGAATAGCGTTGAAAAGGTATTATAAAGGAATTCTAGAATAGGCTGCATTTTATGCGCAGCCTATTTTTTTTATGCAAGAATCTTCATTGGACTCAGAAGTATTTCTCATGCTGCAGGTGGTATTGAAACAAGTATCGCAGCTATGATCTTTTTGTTGGTTTAAAATCAGACTTTCATCGGCGCCATATACATAAGACATGGACTTTGATGGAGACAATAAACAGCCATTAGAAATACTAAGATTAAGTACATTCTTACACTGTAACTTATTTACTATTTCCTTTTGATATTCAAGACCAATTTCCCCATCTCCAGGAGCTATTTTTCTTGTGAGACCTAGACCTATATCATGTGCTTTCTCACAAATTTCTCTAAAAAGTTGTGAACTTACATCGAAGAGGTAAGAACTGGTCATAGAATCGAATAATATTGCCTCAAAAAACTTTCCTTCGTTAAAAAGGTCATCTATCTTTTCTGAGGAACTTTTTCCAAGAGTAACGGCACAATATAGTATAAATTTGCAATTTTCTAACAAATCTAAATTTAAGTCTTCGGTTTTTTTATCTAATTTAAATATACCCATAGGTTTAGAATATTCTCTTACTAAAGGAAGTAGGTTATCGTACATTTCGCTTAGCGTCTTAAAGGGAGGTGTCTCGCAATAAGATTGTACTGAGGTAATGATCTTATTTTTATTTAATTCAAATTTAAAATCTGATACTATATTCATGAGCTAAACCTCCTACTTTTAATAATCTTATAGGTATATTATATCGGAATAAAAATTAAAATGCAAGTAAAAGCTTATTGATATTCATAATTTTATATTAAATATTGGATTGAAGGTCAATTTAAGTGCCAATTTGGTTTGCAATGGACTTAAACTTGCATCTGTTTAAGATTTGATTATATTTAGTATTGTGAAACATATTGGTTTTAGTTCATATTAATGTATAACCTATGTATATATATAATAGAAATTTCTGCTAATGTCCATTAGATAGAATAAATTTAAGTTGCTGTTTTAAGGAATGTTCATGTTATACTTAAGATAGTAGAACATTAATAGAAAGGAAGAGTGTTATGAATAAATTGATATGTGTAGTATGCGGAATGGAGATAAACGATAAAAACTATGATTTTAACAAAGAGGGTTTTATAACCTCAAATCACATTGATAATATAGATACATGTCCATTCTGTGGTGCCAATAAGGAGTATTTAGTGCAAGGGGGAAAAGCTATTGAATTTGGAGATAGTGGAAAATTAGACAGCACTACATTAAAAATAATAGACCATGCGGTAAAGTTAGAAATTTTTAATGGAGACTTTTATAAAAAGGCATCAAAGATTGCAAAGGATGAAAAGGTAAAAAAAGTTTTTGAAGCTCTATCTAGAATAGAGTATATGCATGCTAGAATACATAAGAAGATAGGTGGATTTACAGAAGACCCTGTACTTAGGGAGATGGATTATTCCAAGTATAATTCTGATGAGATCTTATTAGAAATGGCTTGCAAGAGGGAAAAACATGCTGTTGAATATTATGAGAAGTATAGTAGTGTGGTAGAAGATAAAAATATAAAAAGTATATTTAAGGCACTATCTATGGTTGAGGAAGAGCATATTCAACTTACAGATAAAGGACAAACTCTATAGGATAAATAATAACTGAAAGCAAGCTTATTTATTAAAAAATATTAAATACAATGACTGCTATATACATATACAGTAGAATTTTAAAATATATATATTTTAAAGAAATATAATGAGGAGATTATAACTATGAAGAAATTTATAAAGATTCTACTGTTTTGTGTTTTTATATTTATAGCAGTCTTTTTAATTACCAGTCATTATACTAAAGATAAAGAAATTGGAAATATAGACATAAAAAACAATAGCTTAAACTACAGTGTAATATATAAGGGATTGATAGGTGCACAGGATTTTGCAATAGACAATGTTGGTAATCATTACATAGCTTATAAAAATAGAATTCAAATTATTGAAAGCGATGGAAAGAGTTATGATATATTAAAGGACCAAAACCTAGATATTTTCAGTATAGATTACTTTGATAGTAAACTTTACTACTCTTCTAGTACTAAGGTTTATTGTTATGATTTAAAGAGTAAGAAAAACGCTGTAATAATTAAGGACATGCCAAACTACGGTGATTACAAGAATAGTATGATAAAAATAAGGGGAGATTATCTCTATATAGCAATAGGTTCGGCAACTAACTCTGGGGTGGTAGGCGATGATAACAAATGGACTAAGGAGAACTTTTATGCTCATGATATAACTCCTAAAGATATAACTTTAAAAGGAATAAACTTTGGAGTGGATAAAACAGGAGCTTTTCAAAGCTATAGAACAAAAAGTATAAAGGGACAAATTATTCCTGAACACTTTCCAGGCAACTCATCTATTATTATTTATAATTTAAAAACCGGTAACAGTGAAACCTTCGCATGGGGTATAAGAAACGTTACTGGAATGGACTTTAATAGTGAAAGTAAGTTAATATCCTCTGTAGGAGGAATGGAAAATAGAGGTATTAGGCCTATTATAGGAGATACAGACTATATATATGAAATAAAAAAAGGAGTCTGGTACGGATGGCCTGATTATAGCGGAGGGGACCCGGTAAATTCGCCTAAATTTAAAAGTAATAAAGGAATTTCTACCCAGTTTATATTAGAAAATCATCCAACTACAAATCCACCGGCACCATTATATCAACATAAGGCTGTTAGTAGTATAGAGGCTTTAGCGGTGGATAGCAGCAGTATTTTAGGTGAAAAAAATTGTATATATTTCTACGATAAATCAGATAATGTAGTATATGGATTTAGTGGAGCAGGAGCAGTTAAAGAGTATGTTAAGTTTAATAGCAATAGTTTAGTTTCTAATATTAAGTTTGGAAAAAGTTCATTATTAATACTAGATGGGAAGAATGGTTTATTATATAGCATAGAGAAGAATAATATAAGTAATAATCTGAGAATAGATAAGAATCTTTATTTTTATCTTCTTGCTACTACTATCTTTGCAATACTTGTTCTTCTAAAAATTCAGAAAGAATAGCCTAATATTTAAAGAAGAGGAGATAGATTAACAAATGAGAGGCAGATTAGAGAAAACCTATGGCAATACACTAAGAGGAATATTTACCGCAGTTAATCCTGTTAAAAAGAAAATTTTAAAAACACACTGTACTGTTCATAAATTCATAATGATACAGGCTATTGAAATACTAAAAAATGATGGATATGAAAAAGAATATGATTTTTTCAGAAGGTATATAAGCGCTTTAAATGCTGGTGTAGCTTGGGCTGATCAAGATTTTAAAAGTTCAAATCATTTCTACCATATTACTAAAGGAAGAGGATTATACGGTTTTTCAGATGCCTTAACTGAATGTAAAACCTATTATAATAAATCTATGGAATACCTAAACAAGAAGGATATAGAAAAGGCTTTGTTTTATTTTGGATCAGCCTGTCACTTAGTACATGACGTAACAGTGCCACACCATGTAAACAATAAACTTCTAAAAAATCATAGAAAATTTGAACTGTGGATTATAGGAAGGCTTATGACTGACTACTCCTTTGAAGCCAAAAGTGGAACAGTATTATATGATACTTTAGAAGACTATATAAAGAATAATTCTATAATGGCAAACAGCACCTATATAAAGTATTTAAATATACCTTCTAGAGACGAAAGGTATGGCAAGGTAGCAAGAACTATCTTAAAGGAAGCTCAACGTACTACCGCAGGTTTGATGGTTAAATACTACGACGAAATGAAAAAATTAAAAATTCTTCCATAATATGGAGGAATTTTTTTTTATATGCAGAAAGTATATATTAAAGTACTTTACAAAGGAAGGTGGTAATTTGAAAAAACAAGTGTTCATTAATATGGAAAAAGAGATATTTAGGGGGAACGTGCTGGATATAGGTTTAGAGAATTATGGCATAGTGTATAATATATATAAAGAGTATAATGACAAAGTTAATGTAGAATACGTAAATGGAAAAGAAGAGCAGGAGAAAATAAAAGAGAATTTTTATGACAGCTGCATAATGCTATTTTCCTTTAGCAGCCTGTGGTTTAAGAAGGATAAGAAAAAATTTATTAGGGATATATATAGATATTTAGCTAAAGATGGTCTATTATATATTTGGGATATAGATAAAGGATATAGAAAAATATTTAATTCAGTAATTAAAATCCTAGCCCCTGGAAGAAAACTTAAGAAAATAAAGATAAAAGATTTAAATATTTTTAAGGATAGTTCTAGGGAGAATTCAGTTAAGTTATTAGAAGAATACTTTGAAATATTAGATTTAAAGGCTTCTGATGGAATATATTATATTAAGGCTAAAAAAAAGTCATTAGTACAGCAATGTACCGAGGATAAAAGGAATGAGAAAGGAATTGAAGAAAAAGATGAAAGTTGTGTTAACAGCGCTTAATTCACAGTTTATTCATAGTAATTTAGCAGTAAGATACATAAAAGCTTACACTAAGGATTTAGACTATCACTGCATAGTAAAAGAATTTTCAATTAATGACAGAAGAGAAAAGGTGTTAGAGGAGCTTATGAGAGAGAAGCCAGATATACTGGCTTTTTCTTGTTACATATGGAATATAGAACTTGTACAGTCTATTGCTAAATTAGTAAAGCTTGTAGATCCAAAGATAGAGATTGTATATGGAGGGCCTGAAGTTTCCTATGACAGCAAAAGCTTCTTAGAAGAAAATCCAGGAGAATATGTAATATTCGGAGAAGGAGAAGAAAGTTTTTATCAGTTCCTATCCTGGAGATTAGAATATGAAAAATTTAAAAAGGAGTCCATAGCTAGCGAAGAGCGCCTAGAATTGGAAAAACAGTTTTTAAAAAGACGTAGGAATATTGCAGGACTATGTTTTAAAGAAAAGGGAGAAGTGGTTCTTAATTTACATAGAGAGCTATTGGATATGAATAGGTTAGTATTTCCATACCAGGAAGATGATAACCTAGAAAATAAAATAGTATATTATGAAGCTTCAAGGGGATGTCCTTTTAACTGTAAATACTGTATATCATCTACTATTCATGGAGTTAGATTTTTAGAGATAGAGAGAGTTAAGAAGGAACTGAAGTTTTTGGTAGATAAAAAGGTAAAATTATTAAAATTCGTAGATAGAACCTTTAACTGCAGCAGTAAATTTGCTAGAGCAATTTGGGAATATTTGATGACATTAGATACAGAAACTACCTTTCATTTTGAGATTTCAGCAGATATATTAGATGATGAACAACTAGAGCTATTGTCTAGAGCGCCTAAGGGAAGATTTCAGTTTGAGGTAGGAGTACAGACAACTAATAATCAGGTGTTAAAGAATATAAATAGATTTGTGTCCTTTGAAGATATTAAAAAGCAAGTTGTGGAATTAAATAAGTATAAAAATATAAATCAACATTTAGATTTAATTGCAGGACTTCCAGGAGAAGATTTTCAATCCTTTAAGAAATCCTTCAATGATTTATATAGTATCCAGCCTGATGAGATACAGCTTGGCTTTCTAAAAGTATTGAAGGGATCGCCAATGGAAGCAGAAGCTAAGCAGTGGGGAATAGTTCATTCTCCTTATAGTCCCTATGAAGTACTTAAAACTAAAGATATTAGTTATGAGGAGCTTCTCATACTAAAGAAGGTAGAAGAGGTTGTAGATAAATACTATAATTCAGGTAAGTTTAAAAATATATTAAAGTATTTTTTACCAGAGTTTAAAACTCCTTTTGATTTTTACTATGAATTAGGGATGTTCTTCTATAATAAAGGTTATTTAAGCAGAAATATATCTTCCGCAGATTACTATAAGGTTTTTATAGAATTTAATGAAGAAAAGTTGGAAAAGAGTAGTGAAATGTTAAAAGAGATAATTAAATATGATTATCTTAAATTTAATAAAAAGAAATGGCTTCCAGAGTTTCTAAATAGGGAAAGAATTAAGGAAGAAGAGAGAAAGGTTAAAGACATTATAGAGGCTGGTAAAATTAAAGTGTCAGATAAGTATCATATAGAAAAGTTTTTTATGGATATGGAAAGTTATGTGTTAAGTGGTAAATTAATAGAAAAACAACTTTATGTAATATTTGATGAGAAGGAACATAATGAGTTTTTTGTAGAAGATATAGTATAAAGATGATAATGAATGGGATGCTTGCTCAAAGGGATTTTGAGCAAGCATCTTTAATAAGCTGAAAATATTAATTATATTATATTTAAAGATAGATATATTATTATAGTTTTAGAATTGATGTTTACAAATTACTACTAATAAACAAATTATACTCATCATCCTTCCCCCTTGTTCTAGTATTGATATGTATAATCATTATGAAAGTATATATAATAACAAAAGAAAAAGAGGATATGCAGCAATGCAAAATTATGCTATTGCCACATATCCTCTGTTTTTTTACCTGAGAGTATCGATAAAAGTTATCTTCCACCTTTGGTTCTGTTTTAAAAACAGTATTTTCAGAGCTCCGTCCAATATCGTTAATGGTACCTGAGAGTTTCTTATACAGACGTGGAGATGTATAATTGCTCCTTCGGTTAACAACTTTTAAGAGTTGTTATCTCACGATATTTTCATCCGAAAAATATTTAATTTTCTTTCTAATATAATCATATCATTTCATGACGATGTTATCAATTGTATAAAATGTTAAATTTATTAGTTATTTATTAATATTTGGTAAATGTTAAAATGTCCATTGAGTAACTAAATATCCTAGTATGATTTGAGTTTCAAGTGTTGGAAAAAACCAGAATCTAAGAGTAAGATTCTGGTTTTCCAGTTTCGAAAAGCATTTAGCAATTTTCGTTTATATAATCCTACCGTCACGCCCAAAGTGGTTACGCCGGAGTGGATTTAGCTTTTAAGTTGCTTATAAAGTCCCCTATAAAATGTGCTACTCCGTTAAGATTATTAGACAGGGAAACGTATTTGCAGATCTTTTTTATATCATCATCAGCATTTCCCATAGCAACACTTATACCAACCTTTTTAAACATTGACACATCATTGTAGTTGTCTCCAAAGGCTGCAACACTTTCCAAAGGAATTTCTAGGTGTTTACTTAGATATTCCAAGGAATTGCCTTTAGAGGCATCTTTATTTACTAACTCAAAGTTATATTCATTGGATATAACCATAGATAATTCTTTGAATTTTCTGTAGTGATCTCTACTATGATTAAGTTTATTTTTATCAAAGGACACAGCAGTTATACTACAAAAATCTAAATTTGATTTAAGAATATCATCTTTGCATTTCACAGGTTTAATGCCTTTCTGGGAAAATATTAAGGTTATCATATTATTAATAAGTTCTTCTTTAAGAGAAGAATTATTAGTTTTTGCTATATCGAAGTCCTTTCTTAACAAATCTTCTGCGTTATGAGGTATAAATAGATTCTCAGCTGTAGATATTTCATAAAGATATTCATTTTCATTAAGCCAATTAAGTACATATTCAAGAGAATCCTTATCTATAGTCCATGATTTAAGCTTTTTACCTTCTTTAGAAAATATCAAAGAACCGTTATTTGATATTATATGGGCATTAATATCAGCTTTTTTACACAGGTGCCTTGCATCGGAATAAGTTCTACCTGTAGCTATAGCTATTTCTATTCCTTTTTCCTTTGCTAATCTTAGAGCCTCTGAGTTTTCTTGACTTATTTCATGATTTGAATTTAAAAGAGTTCCATCTAAATCTGTAGCAATAAGTTTCATTATAATCCTCCTAACTATTCAGCTATAATTAAATTTACATTGTTTTTATGTAAGATCTCCATAAACTCTTCATCTGGGCATTTATCAGTGATTACTAAATCTATTTTTGAGAGATTGCATACCTTAAAACTAGCAGTTTTATTAAATTTTGTGTGATCTGCTAAAACTATAGCTTCTCTAGACTGTTCAGCCATTTTTCTCATAACTGCAGCATCTTCAGCATCCGCTACGGAGATTCCCCTTGATGATATAGCTAATGCACCTAGAAAGGATTTATCTGCATAATAGTAGGAAAGCATATCAATTGTAGTATTTCCATATAGAAATCTATGTTGATTATTTAGCCTTCCTCCGAGAAGAAAGGTTTTCACTTTATCTTTTTTAGAAAGAATATCTGCTACATTTATTGAATTAGTGATTACATTACATTCCTTGTCCTCTAAGAATTCTGCAGAGGCTTGAACTGTTGTTGAGGTATCAAAAATTATAGTTTCTCTTTCCTTAATAAGGGAAGCGCTGAGTCTAGCAATTTTATGCTTCTCTTTTACATCAAATAACAGTCTTTCAGAATAGCTTTTTATCTCTTCCTTTGGCAATGGAAGTATTGCACCACCATGGGTTCTAATAATAGTACCTTGCTTTTCTAAGTTAACTAAGTCCCTACGAGCAGTATCTCGTGAAACATCGTATAACTTACATATTTCCTCTACGCTTATTCTCTTATTTTCATTTAAATAATCTAATATTAGCTGCATTCTTTCTTCCTGATACATATAAATCACCTCTGTAACAAAATACTATATAAGTAGATTATAATTAAGTATAAGTAATTTGTCAATGAACTACAAGTAATTATAAGTGTATCTAAGTAAAAATGCCAGATAAATTGATTATCTAGCACTTTTTACTATACCTAGGAGAGACAGCAGCTTGGAGGTTAACTAAAGTAAGTGTTTAGCTTTAATTAAAGAAATAATGAAACTGCACAATAAACAAGAAGTAGAGACATAACAGTATTGACTACTTTACTATTTTTAGAAAGAAATTTTTGGAATAAGGAACCAAATAGAGTCCAGCAGCTGGTTGCTATAAAACCAGCAGAGGCAAGGATTACACAAAAGATTGCAAGCATGGATATAGAGTTATAGTGAGGTATTACAAATGTTGAGATTGTTGTAACGCTATAAAGAATGACATTTGGATTTATAAATTGTAAAAGCAAACCGAATAAAAATGTATTCGTAGCTTTTTCAGGTTTGTCTTCACTTAAAGGTTTGCTAGTGAAGGTTTTCCATGAAAGCCATAACATATAAGCTGCTCCAATACAGGCCATAATTGGCTTAATTGAAGGAATAAAAGTGTAAAGAGCCATGCTGAAAACGCTAGACAGAGCCGTTACAATAAGTACACCAAAAAATATACCTACATTAAATATTAAGCTCTTCTTAAATCCGTATCGACTGGCATTTGACATTGAAATGATACTATTTGGTCCCGGTGAAAAGTTTGCAATAAGAACATAGGACAAAAATGCTGGAAAATTCATCATAAACATTTACCCCCCTTATAAGTGTATGATATAATACATGAAAAGTATAATATATCATACGTATACTATAATGGTACTATTTGTGCAGTATACTGTCAATGGTTGGAGGTGGAATTTTTTGAATAATCTAAACTTTATTATTGCTGAAAACTTGAAAGAGCTTCGTGAGAGGAAGAAACTTAGCCTTGAAAATGTCTCAAAATTGACCGGTGTAAGCAAAAGTATGCTTGGACAAATTGAGAGATGTGAAGTTAATCCCACTGTGTCAACGGTATGGAAGATTGCAAATGGATTAAAAATATCCTGCACTCAACTTATGAGCAAGCCAGAGGCTGACTTTGAGCTTGTAGATAAGTCTAAAGTTCAACCACTTATTGAGGATAGTGGTAGAGTAAGGATATTTCCTGTATTCGCCTTTGATAGTGAGAGGCGGTTTGAAATGTATTCTCTTGAGGTTGAGGTGGAAGGTTATTTGTCTACAGAAGCTCATCAACAGGGGACACAGGAATTCATTACTGTATTCTCAGGAGAACTTACTGTCAATGTAAATGGTGAAGATTTTGTGGTAGAAAAGGGGAACTCTATACGGTTTAAGGCAGGCAGCTCTCACTATTACAAAAACACAGGCTCTGGCCTTTGTTCATTAACCATGGTTATTTACTATCCGTTATAAAACTATGCGCTGAATATATCAAGTTTAACAATAGGTGGAGCTGCAAATATAAAGAAATTAAAGCTTACTAAAAAGAGTAACCAGAAGATAGTTACTCTTTTTTTATGTAGAAATTCATAAATAATTACAGATTTATGCAGGAAATTGTTGGACAATTGTAGAATACTACTTTTTGGAATTTTAATCAAACATATAGTAGCTGAATATTTTAATTGTTAGGAGTTGAAGAAAAAAGTGGGAGCATTATTAGTTATAGGGTTAATAGTATTTTGTATCATGTCAAATTCTAAGACTGATAAAAACAATGTAAGAGATGATAATCAAATTACGGTTATTTGTCCTCATTGTGATAAGAAGGTCTTTATTAAATCTGAGGGAGAATGGGTTTGTCCTCACTGTAATAAAGAATTTAACTATTATAGAGAAACAAACAGAAACAACTTTAACAGACAGGAAGAGAATAGTGGTACATACAGTAATAAGTTTAGTGTTAAATGCCCTTATTGTAATAATAGTTGTAATATACATTCGGAAGGAAGCTGGATATGTCCAGACTGTGAAAAGACCTTTGTGTATAGGGATTCAAGGATTATGAAAGATGAGGAATGCTGCGGCCAGTGGATTATTTATTTAGTTGAAGTACTAGCTAAAATTGCTAAAGCGGATGGAACTGTAAGTAAAAAAGAAATAGACGTATTTAGTGAAATACTAAATAGTGAGTTACAGCTAAATTATTATCAAAAGAAGGAGGTTGAATCTGTATTCAACAGAGAAAAATCAAACCCACATAATTACGAAAAGCCTCTGCTCAAAATCTATGATCTGTTTTCTGATGATAGAAGCATATTGTTCGGTTTGTTAGATATGATGTTTAAAATAGCTGCCGTAGATAATTACATTCATCCAGAACAAGAAAAAGTTTTAAAAAGAGCAGGCAATATTTTTGGGTTTTCAGATTACGAATATTTAGATGTAAAAAATAGGTACATAGAAAACCTAGACCAATACTATGGTGTACTGAATTGTAATAAAAATAGCAGCATAGAAGAAATTAAGAAAAGTTATAGAAAGCTTTTACTTACATACCACCCAGATAAATATGTATCAAAGGATTTACCTTTAGAAATGATGAATTTAGCTAAGGAAAAAACTCAAGAAATACAAGAAGCTTATGAAAAAATAAGATTATCACGAGGATTTTAAAAATTAAGAATGAAAAAATCTAAGTTACCTAATTATATTTTAAGTAGACTCCATCATATTGGAAAAAAGCCTTTATGTAATTTAAAAGCCCATCGTGCACCAATTATATTTGGGTTTTGCTTTCCTTTGTGCTGGAGGTGTACTAGCCTGATTATAGGAATTATTACTGGTAACATAATACAGCATCAATATTATTACAATAAAGGCTTACAGTGGATTGGAATAGTGTCAATACTGCCTTTAGCTATTGATGGGTATTTACAGTATGTTCTGGAGGTTGAAAGCACTAATCTTAGAAGAATTATTACTGGATTACTAACAGGGTTCGGTTTAAGTTATTTATAGATATTATTGAAGTTCAATTTTTATAGATATATGTAAGGACTCTGTTATAATGCACACTTTTGCATTATAACAGAGTCCTTTTTCTTAAAAATAGGGATGAATTTATACAAATCTAATCTATCTAAGACCAGTCTATATGGAATCCTCCAATACTATATCTGGCAAGCAACCTTAAAGCCTTCTTCTACAGCGTCCATAATTCTTCTTGCTCTATTTACATCACCAGCAGTATAAACCTCTTTGAAGTTTTTCTTTATATCCTCAACAACACTGTCATTAGCCTTATAGCCAGCAGCAATAACTATGTTGTCAACCTTTATTTCTCCATCTTCAAGAACAATAGCATTCTCAGTTATTTGGAGAACCTTAGCCTTAAGGTGCTGCTCCACACCTTTTTCCTTTAGAACCTTAAATAAGTGGCCTACGAAAGTAGCTCCAATATCCTTTGCTATAGCATCCATCATTTCAACAATATGAACTTTTACACCTTTAGCAGCAAGGAATTTTGAAGTTTCCGTTCCTACAAGTCCGCCTCCTATGATAGCAACTGTTGAACCTACTTCTATATTTCCATTTAATACATCCTCGGCCATTACAACATTTTTAGAGTCAATTCCTTTAATAGGTGGAACTGTTTGAGAAGCACCAGTAGCTATAACAACTGCATCTGGATTTAATTCCTTTATATCTTCAGCTGATTTAACATCCTTTTGTATAAAGTTTATACCAAGTCTAACAAACTGGTTATATAGATAATCTCTAAAGAATAGGAAAGTATCTTTTTCAGGTGGTGCAGCTAGGGTTTCCATTTTACCACCTATTCTATCTACCTTATCCACTATAGTTACTTTGTGGCCTCTTAGCCTGGAAACTCTTGCAGCTTCAAGACCAGCAGGGCCAGCTCCTATAATTACAACATTCTTAGCTTCAGCTGCCTTTTCTATTTTTCTTTCACTGTCAAAACCAGCTCTAGCGTTTACTAAACAGTTAATACCTTGTCCTAAAAACACCTTATCTATACAGCCCTGGTTACAAGCTACACAGTAACGTATATCTTCATAATTATTATGTTGCATTTTTATGATAAGGTCTTCATCTGCTATAAGACCTCTGCCGATAGCAACCATGTCTGCTTTATTCTCTTCAAGTATATTATTTATAAGCTCTGCACTATTCAATCTTCCTGCTACTATGACAGGAACTTCTACTTCTTTCTTTAGTTCTTCGCTAAATGGTATCAAGAAGCCTTGCTTTATAAACATTGGCTGAATTGTATATTCAACGGCGTCGTAGCTTCCGGCAGTTAAGCTTATAGCATCTACACCAGCCTTCTCTGCTTCCTTACAAATAGTCTTAACTTCTTCAAACTTTAATCCATCCTGAAGGTATTCATCTGCACTTATTCTTATTATAACAGGAGCCTTTCCCTTGCAGACTTCTATAACTTCTCTTAAAACTTCCATTGGAAAACGCATTCTATTTTCTAAAGAGCCACCATATTCATCAGTTCTTTTATTGCTGTGAGGAGATAAAAAGCTGTGTAATAAGTACCCATGAGCAAAGTGAACTTCTATAAGGTCAAAGCCAGCTTTTAGTGATCTTTCTGCAGCTTTCTTGAATTTTTCTTTTGTTTCCAATATATCATCTTTAGTCATTTCTCTAGGATTATTTCCTACTATTTCACAAGGCATAGCGGTAGGAGCTATTGGTTGAAGACCAGTTACTGCTTCACTAGCTTGTCTACCTGCGTGATATATTTGCGCTCCAACCTTTGCACCAGCTTCATGGATAGCATCAGTCATTCTTGTTAAACCAGGAATAAATTTATCGTCATATATACTTAATTGTGTAGGAAGACCTCTTCCTTCAGGGGATATTCCCACAGAGCCTGTAATTATAATTGAAACTTCCTTTTTAGCTCTTTCAACAAAAAAATCAATAATTCTTTGACTTACCTCGCCTCCTAAAGCTGCTAAACCATTCTCCATAGGTGCCATCATAAATCTGTTTTTTAATTCTAATTGACCAATTTTAATAGGGGAAAAAAGTTTTGACATAATAATTACCTCCTAAGTTTGTTAAGTTACTGACGTTCGTTAACGAATTTTAATTGTAAAAAATAAGATTTATTCAAATGTAATTTATCAAGGGATACTGTTGAGTTCTCAAGGTCTAGATAAAGTACATTTCTCACATAAGGATAAATTTTATTAAAGGGGTCAATAAAATGTGTGAACGAATTTTATTTTTATACTAATATTATACCTTTACATAAGAAAAAATCAAGTGTGAATTTGTTATTTTTTCGACAAATTTTCTGAAGAGGTTTTTAGAAATTTTTGAAAGTCTGATAAATCCCAGGTTCCTACCATGCCAGAAATTTTATGAAGAATATCTAAAAATGTCTCAATTTCTTCTAGTTTAAAATGCTCAAAGAGGCCCATAAACTCAAAAGCTGATTTTGTGCCAACGCTTTTTTCTAAAATTTCTTTTCCTTCATCGGTTATGTAAATTTTAATTGTTCTGCTATTATTTAAATACTTATCCTTTTTTACATAACCTTTTTTTTCTAATCTGCTTATAAGAGCGGAAGTTGTAGATTTGTTCCAAAGAGCAATATTACCAAGCTCTTCTAAGGTAAGACCATTATCTAGATGCAATATCCATAATGCGTGTTGTTGGGCATGGGTGAGACCTGCTTCCTTTGCTACATTCTCCCAATCCTTTTCTAGATTCATATATGTGGCTCTTATTAGGTTTAAAAACAAGTTAAAGTAGTAATCCTTTTGTCTTTTATCCATAATTTCTCTCCCTATATTAGATTATTGGTTTAATTAGGAATCCTAAACCAATAATATTATAACAGATTTATAGATAAAATAACTACCATATCAGCTGTATCACATTCATTTACAATTGATATGGTAGTTGTTTTTTAGTTTATTTTAAAGGTTTTTAATGACACTTCAAGCCTTTCAGCCATGGAACTCAGTTCTTTAGCCAAGTTGCTTATAGTTTGTACAGAGGCAGTTTCTTCTTCAGTTATAGCAGAAACCTGTTGAGAAGACATAGCCATATCCTTAGAAGCTTTTGATACTACATCAATTGAAGACAGAAGCTGATTTCTGCTAAGAATAACAGTATCAAGACTTTCAGCAGTGGTATTAATTTTCTTTACAACTTCTTGAATATTAGAAGATATTTCAGTAAATGTATCTTTAGTATAGCTTACTGCATCATTATGTTTGGCAACAATACTTTCAGCACTTTGTATAGTATTTTGGGCGGTTATAATATCTCTTTGTATATTGGAAATAAGCTCTTTTACACTACTACTTGAAAGAGCAGTACTTTCTGATAGTTTTCTAACTTCATCAGCCACTACAGCAAAACCTTTTCCAGAGTCGCCGGCACGTGCCGCTTCTATAGCAGCATTTAGTGCAAGAAGATTTGTTTCTTCAGAAATAGAAGTTATTGTATCTGCTATAGTTCCAATTGTATTGGTCTTTTCATTTAAAGAATTAATAACTTCTACTATGTGGTTGATGACTTTGTTATTTTCTTCAGTAACTTCTTCTAAAGAAAATATAACCTTAGCACCTTTGCTGCTGACTCTATATATGGTATCTGCAGAATTCTTTCCTTCATCCATATAGGAGGTCATAACGGTAATTTCCTCCGACAGCTTTGCAGTTGTTTCTAGTCCTAGTACAGCACTAGCGGCTTGATCCTCAGCGCTTAGGGCAACCTGTGATATATTAATTGATATTTCCTCTATACATTTAGCAGTCTCCTCATAGGTACTAACTAAAGAATTAGATGAACTGGCTACAAGGCTTGAGGTCTCCTGTATACTAGCAATAAATTCACGAATCTTAGCTATCATAAGATTGAAATTTGCACTCAAACTTCCTAGTTCGCTTTTACTATTATAATGGGATTGAACAGTCAAATCGCCATTAGAAGCTTTCTGCATTAAATTTGTTAAGTTAAATATAGGTTTTGTAAATTTACCTGCCAGGATATATACTAGAATACTAACTATAACTAACAATAATAGAGCAATACTTATAATTTTAACTTGAGTAGCCTTTACTACTGACATTGCTAAAGCCTTATTTTCCACTGTTATTACAGCCCAACCTTTTGAATCTCCTGAAAGGCTTACAGGGGCATAGGCACTTAATACTTCTACATTATTAGAGTCTAAATACTCAGCGGTTCCGGATTCACCTTTAAGAGCTTTTTCAGCAATAGTCTTAAGCTCCACTGGAACCCTTATCTCTTCAAGCTGAGTTTTTTGATTACCCTTTTCATCCTTTATTGCATTGCCTGAAGGGTCTTTAAGCAAAACTGTTTTCCTCAAGGTCTTATAATTATATAATTGGGAAACCTGGATTTTGTCTGGATGGGCTATAACAACCCCTTCGCTATCAATTATAAATGCATATTTATCTTTGCCATTACCAAAGTTCTCAATAAGTTTTTGTAATGAATCTAGTTTAATATCAGCACCAAATATTCCTATTATATTAGATTGGTTATCTAAAATAGGATGAAATATAGATGTTACTGCAGTGTTACCATTTACTGAGTAGTAGGATTTACTGACAAAGGATTTTTTATCACTCATCACCTGAGTAAACCACCATCTGTTAGCTCTGTTACCTAGTTCTCCCGATGAACGAGCAGTCTGATTACCGTCAGTTTTTTGTATGTAAAGTAAATCAAAATAAGAGTTATTAGCTAAACACTTCTTAAGCATTTGCTGTTGATATTCTGGATTAAAATCAATGGTGATTTTATCTTGAGACATTTGTTCCGTAAGGGTATATGATTTGTCTATGAAATCCTTTACGTTACGAGCTATATTGGAAGAAAGTTGTTTGTTACTGTCAATAATGTTTTTCTTAATATTATTGGAAAAGTAATAGGAATATATTAGGTTAGTAATTAAAGTAGGAATTATTATTAGTAAAATTGCTGAAAAAATTAATTGATTTTTTATAGATTTCATTGCTTGTCCCCCTAAAATGTATGTACAAATAATACATAGCTATAACATATTTTGATGATTATGAATATTTTTTATATATACTTATGTATATACTATAAAAGAAAATAGAGGTCAATGTAAAGGAATTTTGGTGAAAATGTAGAATAATTAATAAATACATAAATAAAGGAGGAGTATCATAAATGTACAGTTTCAAAAATGACTACAGTGAAGGGGTACACCCAGAAATATTAAAGGCTTTAACTGAATCCAACCTTGAACAAAGTGAAGGTTACGGACAGGATAGTTATACAAAAAAGGCTATTGAACTTTTGAAGGAAAAAATTAAGAGAAGTGACGTTGATATACATCTCTTTGTTGGAGGAACACAGACAAACTTAACAGCTCTTTCAGCTTTTTTAAGACCACACGAAGCAGCTATTGCAGCTAATACAGGACATATATTAGTTCATGAGACTGGAGCTATAGAAGCTACAGGACACAAAGTTATATCTATAGATGTAAGTGATGGAAAATTACGTCCTGAGGATATAAAACCTGCTTTAGAAGCCCACACTGATGAGCACATGGTTAAACCTAAGCTTGTTTATATCTCAAATTCTACAGAAATTGGAACTATTTACAGCAAATCTGAATTAGAAAACTTAAGTAAGTTCTGTAAGGAAAATAAACTTTACTTATATGTAGATGGTGCAAGACTAGGCTCTGCACTATGTTCAGAAGAAAATGATATGGATCTTTCAGATTTGGGAAACTTAGCAGACGCCTTTTACATAGGAGGAACTAAGAATGGTGCATTAATGGGGGAAGCTCTTGTAATATGCAAAGATAGCCTTAAGGAAGATTTTAGATTTCACATTAAACAAAAGGGAGGACTCCTTGCTAAAGGAAGACTTCTTGGTATACAATTTTTTGAGCTTTTCAAAGATGACTTATTTTTTGATATGGCAAAACATGCTAATGCCATGGCTAATTTATTAAAGAAGGGAATAAGTGAAGAAGGATATAAATTTTTAACTCATTCACCTTCCAATCAAATATTCCCAATACTACCAGAGAAAGTGATAAAAGAGCTTCAGAATAAGTATTTATTCACTATATGGGAAAAGGTTGACGAAAATAATTCAGTTATCCGTCTTGTAACCTCTTGGGCTACAAAGGAAGATAAGGTTTTAGCTTTTATTGAAGATTTAAAAAATGCTGCAGTTTAGAAAAGTGGCCTTTATTTAGTGATATTTGATAGGCATACATAAGTAAGGTTTATGTATGCCTTTTCTGCGCCTATTATCTTTTATAGTTCTACAGAAGTATTGCTGCCTGTTATATTGTAATAGGGTGATACTTTAACGTAAAATAATAGAGGCTAATTTATTGAAAACTAAACAATATAATAATATAATAATAAGATAGTAATTAGGGCTTGTATAATAAAATGAAAAACTTTATATTAATCAATAAAGGTGGGAGAACTATTGAAAGAAAAACCTGAAGAGATACCATATAGTAAACTGTTACAGGAGTTAAGTTATTATAAACAGACCTACGAGGAACTTAAGTTAATAATGGATACAACCTTTGATCAGATAACTGTTGCTGATGAAAAAGGAGTATTGTTAAGGATTAGCAAATCCTGTGAAGAAACCTTTGGTATATCTGAAAGTGAGATGATTGGTAAGGATGTTTATGAGCTTTCCAAAAAAGGAGTGTTCAATCCATCTATTACAATTGAAGTTTTGAAAAAAAAGAAGGAGTTGTCATTAATTCAGGAAACTGCATCGGGGAAGAGATTATTGGTAACTGGTATACCAATGCTTAATGACAAAGGAAAACTTATAAGAGTTGTAAATATATCAAAGGATATTACGGAATCTGAGATGTTGAAAAAACAATTGGAGGAAACTGAACATCTCTTAGATTGGTATAGGGATGAAATAAGAAGAAACCAAATAAAAAGTAAGGAATATATAGTTGGAAATTCTACTGCGATGAAAAAAATCATCGAATTAGTTGAGCATATTGCTAACATTGAAACTACAATAATACTCCTTGGTGAAACCGGGGTTGGAAAAAGTTTTATAGCAAAAACAATTCATAAAATGAGTCAAAGAAGAGAGCAGCCTTTTGTGCAGATTAACTGTGGAGCTATACCTGAAAATCTTATTGAGTCAGAGCTTTTTGGCTATGAAGAAGGAGCTTTTACAGGGGCCATTAGAAAGGGAAAAAAAGGACTATTGGAAGTTGCTGGTGAGGGTACTGTTTTTTTAGATGAAATCGGAGAGTTGCCTATGCAGCTACAAGTAAAGCTGCTTCACGTTTTACAGGAAAAAGAAGCTTATAAAATAGGGAGTACAGAGCCTTTCGACATAAAAGCTAGAATTATTTCAGCAACTAACAAAGACCTGAAAAAAATGGTTAAGGAAGGCAAATTTAGGGAAGATCTTTATTATAGATTAAACATTGTGCCAATACATATTCCTGCTTTAAGAGAACGTATTGAAGATATTCCTTTGTTTATAAATTATTTTTTATCAAAGTGTAATGAAAAGTATAGTTTGTCAAAGCAAATATCATCAAATGCATATAAAGTATTATCTTCATATAATTGGCCAGGCAATATAAGAGAGTTAGAAAACATAGTTGAGAGATTAGTTGTCACATCTAATAAAAATATCATTGAAGAGAATGATATTTTTGATATATTTACACATATTCCAAAGTATGTTAATGAAGTTAAGGAGTTTGTACCTTTAAAAATAGCTACTGAGGAATTTGAGAAACAAATTCTACTTAAGGCAATGGAAAAGTATAAAACAACACGGAAAGTGGCGGAGGTACTTAAAATTGATCAGTCAACAGTAGTTAAAAAATTAAAGAAGATTAAAGAAGGAAGTTTAAATAGTCAAATTTAAGTTGCAGCAGAACTAGAAATATAAGTAGTTTTTTTATAATAATAGATAAAGGAGATAATTTATGAACGGTTTATTAGCAAATGCAATAAGTATGGGAATACTGGCATGGGGGTGGGCTAATTTTAGCACAGCTCTTGGTGTATCTACCTGGGCAGGTTTTATGGGAACAACAACATATTATGCATCAGGAGAGCGTTTTATTAAAGGTTGGATAAAAGGAATAATAGCAAATATGGTTGGAGTACTATGGGCTATAATTTGTGTAGAAGCTTCAAAAGTACTTAATGTTCCCAATATAGCAGCAATTATGACAGGAGTCATCTCCTTTGGAATAGTTGCACAGGCTAGATGGAAGCGTTTATCATTTATACCTGGTGTGTATATCGGATGTTCAACAACCTTTGGTATGCTTGCTTTAAATGGCACCTACTTTTCAACTGTAACAGCACTTTTAATGGGTTCCGTTGTAGGTATTCTTTCAGACGCCGGTGGAGAACTAATAGTGAAGTTGACTAAGAAGAAGGAAATAGAAACAGCTTTAAAAGCAGAAGAATAAATTAAGTGATTATATTAATCATAGGTTTTGATGAAAAAAATCATCAAAACCTATATTTTTTTCAAGTATTTTCGACTAATTTGTATAAAGGAATTTGAAAATTAACTAAATTAAAATAAAAAAAGTTATGAAAATGTCAGTAAATTCAATAGGTTGTGATATATTAGAGAATTTTAGTGGGTTTTATTGGCACAGGTCTTGCTAGATATTATTTGTGTATGAAGTTAAAAAATTCAAAAATAAATAAATATAATAAAGCAAAAGGGAGTGCATATTAAAATGAATAAGATATTAACTTGTAACAAAGACAGATTAGAAGACAAAATCGTTACATTCAGTAAATTTGGTGATGCTGGACATGGCGGAATAACAAGATTTTCTTTATCAAAGGAAGCGCTTCAAGCAAGAGCAGAATTCGTTAAAAGAATGGAAGCTGTAGGAGCAGAGATCAAAACAGATGATATGGCAAATTTATATGCAACATTAAAAGGTTCAGAGGATGTTCCAGGAATCATAATGGCATCACACGTAGACTCAGTTAGAAATGGTGGAAACTATGACGGAGTTTTAGGTGTACTTACAGCAATGGAAGTAGTTGAAACAATAGCTACTGAAAAAATTCCACACCGTCGTCCTGTTACAGCTATGATTTGGACAAATGAAGAAGGTTCACTTTACCCACCAGCTATGATGTCATCAGGAGTTGTTTGTGGTAAATTTGATAAAGCTACTATGTTAGCTTCAAAAAGTGTTGAAGGAAAAACTTTTGGAGAAGCTTTAAAGGAAAGTGGATACGAAGGAGATGTAGCAAACAGATTAAATTCTAAGGATTACGTTGCTATGCTTGAATTACATATTGAGCAAGGTCCTGTACTTGAAGCTGAAAAGAAGGACATCGGAGTAGTAGAGGGCGTTCTTGGAATGGTTAACTACAGAATAAGAACTTATGGACAATCTGACCATGCAGGAACTACACCAATGAAATATAGACAAGATGCTCTTTTAGCAGCAACTAGTGCTATAAGATACCTACATGACGAATTAGACAAACTTGACAGCAACCTTGTTTACACTACAGGTGAAATAGTTTGTCATCCATGTATACACACAGTTATTCCTGATTATGTTGATTTCTCACTAGATGCAAGACATCAAGATCCAGAAGTTATTAAGCAAGTTGTTAAAGTAATTGAAAATATTCCTGCAGAGCTTGACAAGTGCAGAGTTGAATATGAATTACAATGGGCACGTAATACAATCCAATTTGATAAAGAACTAGTTGGTTTTGTTAGAAAGAATGCAGAAGCATATGGATATTCAAATATGGATATATACAGTGGTGCAGGTCACGATGCTCAGTTTGTAGCTGATATGATGCCTACAACTATGATATTTGTTCCAAGTGTTGATGGACACAGCCATTGTGAAAAAGAGCATACACCAGTAGAAGCTTGCTGGAAAGGTGCTAACGTATTACTACAAACAGTTTTAGATGTAGATCAAAAATAATATCCAGTAAATTGATAATTAATTAGGTGATTTTTAACCACGACTTTAAAAAAGGTCGTGGTTATTTTTTATAAGTGGAGTAAGAGGGGAATTTGATAAAATAATTGATTTGAAATTATTTTTTATATATTAAGATTTTAAAATAATGTAAAAAGCAATAGTTTAAAGCTGAAAAGGCATAATATATTAGGACTGACTTAATTTTTACTACTTAAATTCTTTAAGTATATAGATAGCCTAATAAGGAGTGAAACTAATGCTGCACATTTTTTTAAAAGGAATTATTATTGGATTGCTAACTGGTATGCCACTAGGTCCAATAGGTGCTTTATGTCTGAGAACTACACTTACAAATGGAGCTCTTTTTGGATTTGCAGCAGGCTTAGGCTCCTGTGTAGCTGACTCTATTTATGCAATCATTGCTGCTCTAGGAATAAGCTTTATTGCTAGGTTCCTTGCTATGTATCAACATTATTTTCGTTTAATTGGTGGTATAATACTATTAGTAGTAGGTGCGCATATTATTTTATCTAAAAAAGAAAATACAAAGGAAGTTGCAGATGGAAAAACTCTTGCAAAATCCTTTATCACTACATTTATACTTGCACTAGCAAATCCAGCAACAATATTTTCATTTCTTTTTGTATTTGCTAGCTATGGCTCTAAAAATATTGGTCATGGTGTAGCAGCAAGAACTGTCTTAATTGCTGGTGTATTTTCCGGAAGTTTTTTATGGTGGATTATACTTATATTAGCTGCTGAGAGATTTCATAAGCATTTAAATCCTAAAAAAATTTCTGTTATAAATAAGACTATAGGTGTTATAATAGTTTTTTCTGGTATGATTTTCATAGCTGGTGCAGGTAACTATAAAAATTATATAAGACCTTCTTATATGCATTCAAAGCTTTTTAAAACAATACTTCGTCTTAAACCTCGGTATCTCCACAAGTTATAAGAATTTGAAAAGAAAAAGTTGGAAGGTAAAAATTAAATTAAAACTATAAATTCAAAAAGGAAATTGATATCAAAACAGAAAGGTTAGTGAAAAATACAGCTAAGCCTAAGGAATAAAGATGGGAGAATAAAATGAAAAAAAAATTTAAGTTGCCGCTTTGGGGGACATTAGTCATCATTCTAATCTTAAGCCTCTTCAATATCTATAGTAAGTTAAGCACATATTGGATTGGTGCATGGAACGGAACTGCGGTGGATTTAACTTTTTTTAGGTTAGGTTACAAAAATCAAAGCCTCCGTACAGTAGTAACTTCTACCTTTGGAGGGTCAAAGGAAAGAATAAAAATCTCAAATGAGTTTGGGAGGGAGCCTATACACATTGGAGAGGCATCCTTTGCCTTAGTTAACCCACAGGGTATATTATATAAAAACTCACAAAGAGAACTTACCTTTAATGGTAAGTCAACGATAACTATTGAAAAAGGGGCTTTTGTATGGAGTGACCCAGTGGAAGTTCCTATAAAAACCTTGGATAGAGTAGCTGTAACTATTTATTTTCCAGATGAAGTTAAGAATGTAACTGGTGCTTGGGGTGGTGGAGAATCTTATTTTTCACAGAAGGGGAACTTCACAAAGTCAATGGATACAAAAAGAGATTTTAAACCTGTTAGTACCAATGGAATTCCTAAGATAGCTCCCTTCCTTACATCTATAGAGGTAAGGACATCTAGAGAAAATAGATCAATTGTTGCCTTTGGTGATTCAATAACTACTCTTTCATGGCCAGATTATCTTGTAAAGAAATTGAAAAATCGAAATGTAGAAAATTTATCTGTAGTTAGGGAAGCTATTGGCGGCAACAGAATATTACATGATACGGAAAATCAGCTTCAAGGAGTCTTCGGACCGTCAGGAATTTCAAGATTTGAAAAAGCTATTACAGACCATAAAGGGGTAAAATATGTAATTGTTTTACAAGGGGTTAATGACATAATGCATCCAGCACCAGGAGGACCAGCACCAGCTTCTGAAATTGTAAGTAAGGATGAAATAGTTTCAGCCCTAGAAAAGTATACTGAACTGGCACACAAATATAATTTGAAGATATATGGCGGCACAATAATGCCCTTTGAAGGATATGAAGTATATACTGACGACCTTGATGTTAAGCGAAGAGAAGTTAATGAATGGATTAGAACTAGCGGAAAGTTTGATGGAATAATTGATTTTGATAAAGCAATGGCAGATCCTAACAACCCCTCAAGACTATTGCCTAAGTATGACAGCGGAGATCACCTTCATCCAAGCGATGCTGGAGGAGAAGCTATGGCAGAGGCTATTGATTTGAAGCTATTTTATACAGATTAATACATTGCTGATAGATGTACTTAATAAGTAGAAGAGAGTGTCCTAAACTGTTATTTTAAGACACTCCTCTTTTACTAAACTAAGGAAGGCTCGCGAACTTCATAATAGATAGATGAAAGTGTGTTTAATGTATTCTGGGATGCTGGTTCTAGAGGATAATATCCCTTTTGTACCATCCACTGCCAAACATCATAGGCATGATTGCAGCTCATTGTAAATGCATCCTTTAAGAACTCTCTAACGGTAGGATTACCTGCTTCCATAGCGGCCCAAGCATATTCTCTTCCTGCTCTTTTTAAAGTTAAAAGATATGCAGTAGCTATTTCCCTATCATCCATCTGTTGTATGCTAGTTCTTGGAGTAATTGGAGGAAAATTATTAGTTGGTGATTTAGTATAATCTTGTAAAACCGCATTTAAGCTAGGAACATTAAGTTTTTGAGTAGAGCCATTGGCTTTGCTGACAAACTCTACCTTCATATTATAGTCCTGAACATGAGCAGGAAAATGCCTTTCTATCATAGCCTTTAACTCTGGGTCCTTTGCCATGTTTTTAAACATAGCCATATTTGATATAGAGTTTACACAGCTTACTATTAATTCATGTAAGTCGTACACTTCATGAGCTGCTAATTGCATAAGATTACCTCCTAAATTATTAGTTTATATTACTACAAAAACTAATTTCCCACCGTAAAGATTATTTATACCTATTTTAAAAACCATAATACCAAGATTTATTATATTTATTCTTTCTATTTAAATTTAGCCCATATGCTAGTAAAATTAAGTTAACGAAAGAAATTCTATTTCATGTAGCTGGAGGTGAACTTTATGTTGAATATACAACACTTTAATGCTGTATTAGCAACTCTTTAAGGGGGACTTTTACATTACTAAGGTGTAATAATCCTCTTTAAGGAGTCTTTAGGATTCTTTAATTTTGGAGGATAAAGTAGTGCAATATTTAAATGGAGCTGAGGTTTTACCAGAAGAACTGTTAAAAGAAATACAGAAATATGTAGATGGAGAAACTATATATATTCCAAAGGTGAAAAAAAGAACATCCTGGGGATGCAAAAGTGGAACTAGGAATTTAATAGATAGCAGAAACAACGAAATTTTTTCACTGTATAATCAAGGAAATAATATAGAAATCTTAGCTGAAAGATTTTTTTTATCAGAATACACAATTAAGAAAATAATTACTAAATGCAGTAAATACTAATAGACTTACTATCATTGACTATTTGGAAATTTTATATGTTGAAGAAGGGGAAAAAACTTAATGATTAGAGAATTAGAAGTAAAGGATATAAATAAAGTTATGGAAGTATGGAAGGATGCTACTATAGAAGCACATGATTTTATAGATAGGGAATATTGGTTAGGAAAATATAATGAAGTTAAGGATGTATATATTCCAGCATCTAAAACATTTATCTATGAAGAGAATAGCCATATCAAGGGATTTATAAGTATTTTAAACAATGAGTTTATAGGGGCATTATTTGTAGACATATCTTCCCAAGGGAAGGGTATTGGCGGTCAGTTAATTGATTTTGCAAAGAAAAGATATAGTAAATTAGGTTTAGCAGTATATAAAAATAATAAGAAAGCAGCAGAGTTCTATGAACATAAGGGCTTTGTTTTGTGTGAAGAAAAAGTAGATGAAGATACCAACGAAAAAGAATTAATTATGAAATTTCAAATGTAGTAGAGATAATTAAGTCCAACCTTAGGCCAAGAGCTGTTTAATTCAGCTGTTGGCCTAAAGCTGATAATTAGGCCACCTTGAGTGATCTTAATAGAACTAAAATTTCAGGAGGGTGAAACAATGAAAATATTTTCAGTCTTAGGAAGTCCAAATAAGAACGGCAATACAGCTGTATTGCTAAAGGAATTTTTACGAGGAGTTAAAGAGAGTCACAGCGGAGTAGAATATTCTGATGTATTCCTTCAGGAGAAAAAAATTAGCTTTTGCAGTGCATGTAATAGCTGTAGAAAATCACTTAATACCTGCGTTATTAAGGATGATATGCAGCTCTTATATGAGGAAGTAAAAAGTTCAGATATAGTAGTTTTAGCTACACCAGTATATTGGTGGAATATGACGGCTCAACTAAAAACTTTCATAGACAGACTATATGCTCTTAAATCAGATGATTTTAAGGGTAAGGAAATAGTATTATTAATGACTCATGAAGGAACAGAGGAAGACTCTGGTGCTAAGGTTGTTGAAAGCAGTTTAGAGCAGATTTGTGAGTATTTAGGATTAAAGTTTACTGTAAAATATGGGGTGTCTACAGGAGAAATACCTGTATCTGAGAATCAAGAAGCGTTAGGCAAGGCTTATGACATGGGAAAGAGTTTAATAGGAAAATAAGTTAAAAAGAAGGTAGTATATTGTGAAGGACATAGCAAAAATAATTTTAGGCAATATATTAATTACTTTTTCTTATGCTTTTTTTACTGTTCCAAGAAAAATAATTAACGGAGGTGTAACAAGTTCAGCATTGGTAGTACATTGTTTAGCAGGAACAAATGTCACAACAGTAGCTAATATACTTACAATTATACTGTTAATTAGCTGCCTTTTATTCTTAGGGAAAGAGTATTTTATTAAATCCATATTGAGTAGTATATGTTATATGTCCTTTTTTAATTTATTCTATCTATTAGGGTTTACAATTAATATAAATATAGTACTAGCAATAATTATTTCAGCTATTTTAGTAGCAGTAGGATATTATTTATGCATATCTTCAAATGCATCTACAGTAGGATTTGATGTTATAGCCTTAATAATTAATAATAAAAATCCTAGAATAGAAATAGCCTCAGCATTGAGATTTATAAATATAATAGTATTGCTTTTTGGATTATTAGTATTAGGATATGAATCGATAATTAAAGGAATAGTTTTCACTATAATATACTCAAGTATACTAAAAACATTATTAAAGAATGGATTTAAGATTATTTTAAACCCATTGTCACTAAAAAAGATGCCACATTAGGTAAAATAAATTGCCAGCCATAAGGATGGTGCAAGACTTAAATAAAAGGAACTTTGATAGGGTGATAACTGTGAATGAGAGAAATAGAATAGAGTTAAGGAACTCAAGTATAATCGATACACATATACACATTGGTCAGAATACTTTGTTTAATAAAAAGGAATGGAACAATGCTACTATGGAGTCCAAGATAAATTGGCTTAGTAAAATCTTAAAAGAATATAAGAGAAATAATATAACTGCTTTAAGGGATGGCGGTGACGGAATATTTGCTTCCTGTCTGGCAAGGGAAGTTGCAAGAAAAGAAGGGATAACATACAGAACCCCCATATTTGCAATTTGTAAAAAAGAGTATTATGGGTCTTTTTTAGGAAAAGCCATTTATGGAATAGAAGATTTTAAAAGAGAGTTTACTATTTTAAAAGAAAATAAACTAGATCATCTTAAAATTATACTAACAGGAATAGTGAATTTTAATCAATTTGGAGATGTAGGAGAGGTAGCATTTACATATGATGAACTAGAATACATGGTAAAAAGTGCAAAGGAATATGGAGTACCAATAATGGTGCATGCCAATGGACGGGAAGGAGTGTCTGCTGCAATAAAGGCAGGAGTAGATACTATAGAACATGGTTTTCTTATTTCTGATAAAGAGCTATACGGAATGGCAGAAAAAGGAATATACTGGACGCCTACCCTTTCCCCTCTTGGAAATATTCTCGATGCAAAGGATTCCAGCTTTAAGCAACAATTGGACATAATAAGAGAAGTATATACTATACAGGTTAACAACATAGTAAAGGCTTATGAACTAGGGCTGAAAGTTACTCTTGGAAGTGATGCTGGAGCATATAGAGTAAGCCATTCTGCTGGAATTTTTGATGAAATTAATCATTTTATTAATATTGGATTCAGTAAGGATACAGTTTTAAAAATCTGTTTTGAAAATGGTTCTTCAGTGCTTAAGATATGAGAGCAAAAATAAATTCTATAAGTATAAAAGAGGGTACATTAAAATTGTAGCCTCTTTTTACGTACATAATTTTATTTAAAATCGTAGAAAGTATAGGTGATAATACTATAAAAAGTATAGGTGATAATACTATAAAAGGAGGATTAGAGTTTAGTAAAACTCTAGAATAAAGACATGTTCATTCCTAAAAGAATAATATTTGAAAAGAACTCTTTAAACTATGAAATAGGCGAAAATATATATAATAAATTCAAAGACGATTCTAAGGTAGAAATAATAAAGCTAACATCAAATAAAGTTAAAGAAAATATTCCCGGTGAAGGTCTATTTGATTTTTATAGGGAAGGTAAAAATACATTAGTTGTTGGCATAAAGAAGGGATTTAAGTTCCAGACTTGCAAGCCATCAGCACACTATCAATTGCCAATAGTCTCTGGTTGTATTGGACAGTGTCAATACTGCTATTTAAATACTAACTTAGGTGACAAACCTTATATAAAGATCAATGCTAACTTAGATGATATTTTAAATGAAGCACAAAAATATATAGAGGAAAGGCTGCCGGAAGAAACGATATTTGAAGGTTCCGCCACATCAGATCCTATACCAATAGAACCCTACACTGATGCTTTAAAAAGGACCATTGAATTTTTTGCTGAAAGTGAAAAAGGACGATTTAGATTTGTTACTAAATACAGTGATATAGATACACTACTTGATGCAAATCATAAAGGACATACAGAAATAAGATTTACACTAAATACAGATAAGGTAATCAAGGAATATGAAAACAGGACTGCATCAGCAGCTAAAAGAATAGAAGCCTCTGTAAAGGCAGCAAAGGCAGGCTATCCTATCGGATTTATAATAGCACCGGTATTTTTATATGACAGCTGGAAAGAGGATTATAGAGCGTTATTGTCAACTCTCAATAAAGAATTACCAGATAACTTAGGATATCCTTTAACCTTCGAGGTAATATCACATAGGTATACCACAAGAGCTAAAAATATAATCTTAGAGGTTTTTCCTGATACAACCCTGCCAATGACCGATGAAGATAGAAAATATAAGCATGGACAGTTTGGGTATGGCAAGTTTGTATATACAAAGGAGCAGCTGCAGGAGATGAAGGAGTTCTTTAAAAAAGAGATAGAATCAATATTTAAGGATAGTGTAATAAAATACATAATATAAATTACAGGTATATATATTTACATAAAACTAAAATACATTTGTTAACCACATTGTCAACTTAAGATAACATCAATGTTGACAATGTGGTTTTTCAAGAATATAATAGATTATAGATATAAGATATTAATATTACTTACAGGTTGAAGAACTGAAGATAGAAGAGAGTTTTTTAAAACTATAACAAAGAGTGGTATAGATAAATTTAATCACATAAGCAAAGATGCAAATCATGTACATAAATAGGAGGAGTCAATATGTCGAAAAAGTTAAATGTAAAAGATATGGTCTATTCAGCTCTATTTGCAACGCTGACAGCAGTATTAAGTTATGTTACAATCCCATTACCCTTTAGTCCAATTCCTATAACAGCTCAGTCTTTAGCAGTAATGCTAGCAGGATGTGTGTTAACACCCCTTCAAGCTGCACTTAGTATGATAACCTTCTTACTCATGGGTGCTATAGGATTGCCTGTTTTCTCAGGAGGTTCAGCAGGATTTGGTATTATTGTGGGGAAAACAGGAGGATATCTAATTGGATACCTAATTGGAGCAGTAGTAATAAGTCTTTTAGTAAGCAAAACTAAATCAAAAATAGTTATGCTTTTAGCTTGTTTATTTGGCGGAATAGTTGTAGTTCATGCACTAGGGTCAGCTTGGTTAGGTTATGTTACCGGAATGGGAATAGAAAAAGCTATTATGGTAGGATCAGTTCCATTTTTACCAGGAGATTTATTAAAATCCTTTGCAGCAGTGGTAATTGCAGTTAGACTAAATAAGGGAATAGTAAAATATGTACAAGCATAAAAGGTATATATAATTGAAGGCTTAAGAACACCCATAGGTAAAACTAATGGGTGTTTAAAAATTTTCTGCCAGAAAAGTTAACAGATCATTTAGTTGGAGAGCTTACCTATAAATACAATATGCCAAAGAAAAAGTTAATATATTTGGTGGAGTTTTAGCCTATGGGAGAACTTGTAAGGAATGTCAGTGAGTGAGATTAATAAATAAAGTTATAAGCTTTTGATAAAAAAGTAAAAATATGCTATAATATGTACATATTTCAGGAAATTGGCATTAATGTTATTAATATATTGTGACAGATTAAAGGGGTGACACTATGGCGGTGATGATTCCAGAGAGTATAAGTACTTTAGACAGCGCCACTTCAGGGGAAAAAAGACTATTTAAAATACTAAAGTATAATTTACCAAAGGATTATATAGTATGGTATGATTTAAGGGTTAAGGGCAGATATCCAGATTTTATAATTTTAGGTCCAGATTTAGGTATTGTAGTTTTAGAGGTAAAGGATTGGTCGTTAAGTTCCATAGAAAGTGCAAATCCTAATACATATTACCTAAGCACATTAGGTACAAAGACTAATCCACTAAAACAGGCAAGAGAGTATATGTTTAATATGATTGATGAATTAAAAAAGGACAAGGGTTTACTACAAAACAAAGGAGACTATAAAAGCAACTTATGCTTTACCTTTGGATATGGAGTTGTATTTAGTAAAATAAATAGAATAGCTTTTCTATCTAGTGAATTTTCAGGTACTATAGATGAGAATTGTGTCATATTCGCTGATGATCTAAAGGAACTGGAAGATAACTTTATTAAAGAAAAGCTTCAATTAATGTTAAAAAATATGATTCCAGTTAAATTTCAGCCTGGAAGAATATCACAAAGTATAATAGATAGGATCAGAGGTAATTTATTTAAAGAAGTAAAGTTGTCTAATAATGAAGCTGTTTTTAAGACTATGAACTTAAATCAAGAAAGACTTGCTAAAGGATTAGGCTATGGACATAGAGTTGTCAGAGGAGTAGCTGGAAGTGGAAAAACAGTTATACTAATATGCAGAGCAAAGTATCTAGCAGAGGTTCATAAAGATTGGCGCATATTAGTACTATGCTACAATAAAACACTTACAAACTTTTTGAAAAATTCTATAATGGATCATAATATGGTTAACGTTGAGGTTATACATTTTCATGGATGGATAAATAAAATTTTTAGCTTACTAGAGTTAAATAGTGGACTATTTAGAGAGACGGAAATCAGTGAGAATATGGAAAAAATATCAGAAGATATGTTAAACAGCATAGAAAAATACGATGCAATATTAATTGATGAAGGTCAGGACTTAGAAAAAGAATGGCTTCAGTTTATCGTTAAAATGCTGAGAGATCCAGAGCATAGCCACCTCATGTTAGCTTCCGATGGTGCACAAAACCTGTATAATAGAAGATATACTCTTAAGTCTGTGGGAATAAAAGCAGCAGGGAGAACAACCATTATGAGGGAAAACTATAGAAACACAAAACAAATACTAAATTTTGCACATGATTTCCTCTATGATGGATTACCAAGAGAAAATATAAATGAAGAAGACAATAACTTTATAATTACACCGGAAAACAGTTTAAGAGAAGGTGTACAACCTGATTTAATATACTGTAGGGATTTTTATGAAGAAATAAATAAAATTGCAGTGGACATTACAAAGCTAAAACAAGCAGGAATTAATTATGGAGATATCTGTGTAGCCTATATTCATAGCAATTATAAGAATATAAACTACTTAAAAATACTAGAAGAAGTTTTAAAAAACAAAGGCATACCTTATTTTGTCATTAGCAAGAGCGGAAGCACTAAGTCTAAATTTAAGCTGCATAGTGATACAGTGAATATATCTACAATTCACAGTATAAAAGGCTTGGACTTTAAGTATGTATTTATTTGTGGTATTAATGATAGATTGCTAGATAGCATAGATGAATCTAAAAAGCTTCTTTATGTGGGAATGACCAGAGCTAGAGATGTATTAAAGATTACCTATAGTGTAGATAATGCTATTGTAGATGACTTGATAAAAGCAAAAATAAGTATAAATGAAGTAACTAGTGAGGAAATAAGGGAATTAATAGCTGCCACAACGGAGGAAAGTGTCAAGGAAAAAAGCAAGGGTGGATTGTTTTCTAAAATAAAGAAGTTCTTTGGGAGATAGCTATAAAAATAAAATATATTTTTAATTTACCGGTTAAGAAAAATTTTATCTTAACCGGATTTTATTTTAAGGATATTTCCTTAAGGTAATAGAAGAAAAGCTTATTTACTAAAGTATTAAGTTAATTTGCTAAGTATGCCTAAGGAACAAAGAACCAGTAGATAAAAGAGTATAATAAGCTTGCAGAAGCAGAAACTAGTAATGCTTGTATTTATATAAGATCACATAACTTAAAATATCATAGAATACCTATATATTTTATGTAAAACAAAAAACTAAAATATAAAAATATAGAGGAAGGAAAGGAGATAGAATGACAGAGATAAAATCAAAAATTGAAATAGGATGGAATTTCGATAATAGTTATACTCGTCTGCCGGAATTGTTTTTTACCAGTGTTAATCCTACCCCTGTATCTTCACCGAAGTTGGTCATTCTCAACTATCCTTTGGCAACATCCTTAGGATTGAATGATAAGGTACTGGAAAAGGAGGATGGTGTAGCAATATTTGCTGGGAACCAGATTCCATTAGGTGCTTTACCTATTGCCCAAGCTTATGCAGGACATCAATTTGGCCATTTCACTATGTTAGGAGACGGTCGAGCTGTACTACTTGGTGAACAGATTACTCCGAAAGGTCAGCGGGTTGATATTCAGCTTAAAGGTTCAGGAAAAACCCCATACTCACGAGGAGGCGATGGTAGAGCGGCACTGGGACCAATGCTTCGGGAATATATCATCAGTGAAGCAATGCATAGCCTTGGTATTCCCACTACCCGTAGTTTAGCGGTAGTGACAACTGGCCAGAGAGTAATTCGTGAAACTGAGCAGATTGGTGCAGTTCTTACTCGCGTGGCTGCCAGCCATATCCGGGTAGGCACCTTTCAATATGCTTCAAGGTGGGGCAGTACTAAGGAGCTTAAGGCTCTGGCTGATTACACATTGGAAAGACATTTTTCACACATTGAGGAAGATGGGAATCCTTATCTTGCTTTGCTTAGAGAAGTAATAAAAGGTCAAGCGGCGCTAATTGCCAAATGGCAGTTGGTTGGTTTTATTCACGGAGTTATGAATACTGACAACATGACTATTAGCGGAGAAACTATTGATTACGGACCTTGTGCTTTTATGGATACCTATGATCCGGCAACAGTATTTAGTTCCATTGACATTAATGGCCGCTATGCCTATGGCAACCAGCCAAAGATTGCTGCATGGAACTTGGCTAGATTTGCTGAAACCCTATTACCACTGCTTCATGATAACGAGGATAAAGCTGTGAGCCTAGCGCAAGATACCATTTCAGATTTTCCACAGTTGTATCATAATAATTGGATTGCAGGAATGAGGGCAAAACTAGGAATCTTTAATGAAGAGCCTGAGGATGAATCCCTTATTGAAGAACTCCTTAGTATAATGGAAAAGCATGGTGCAGACTATACCAATACTTTCCGTGCATTAACCTTTGACAGCAGGTCCGATATGATGTTATTTGACACCGAGGAATTTGCTAAATGGCATGAGCAGTGGCAGCAGAGATTAGACAGGCAGAAGGAGTCGAAGGCTTCTTCCCATCAGTTGATGAGAGACAGTAATCCAGCCATAATCCCTCGGAATCACCGAGTGGAAGAGGCATTAGAAGCAGCGGTAAAATATGGAGACTATAGTGTAATGGAGAAACTTCTGAAGGCTCTTTCCTGTCCTTATGCACACTCTCCAGAGCAGGCTGACTACTCAACACTGCCTACTAAATCAAACCAGCCTTATCGAACTTTTTGTGGTACTTGATATAATAGCAGTTGTTAGCTAACGGATATGAAGTAGAAATTAAAAATAGTTGTTATGGGAAAAAGGGCTTAACTAAAGGCCCTTTTTCTATAGGAAAATAATAAAAAATTTGTTATAATATTAAAGTTACTAAAAATGCATTTTGATTTTGCTTAGAATAATAGTATAATTTAAATATGCAAATTATACTAAAGGAAAGAGGTGACTGGTTAGTAGGTAAGGCTTACTAACAAAAGATTATGTTAAAAGAATTAATAAAAAAAGATGAAATAGCAGCAATGAAGGCAAAGGATAAGGCAAGGGTAAGTGTTTTAAGATTAATAAATGCTGACATTAAAGGATTTGAAGTCAACCAAAGAGAAGACATTTCTGATGAAGGGGTTATAAAAATAGTAGAAAAGAATATAAAACAAATAAAAGAGACATTAGAATATGCAAAACAATCAAATAACGAAGAAAAAATAGCAGAAGGAAATTTTGCCCTTGAAGTCTTAACTCCATATCTTCCAAAACAATTAGCTGAAGAGGAAGTAGAGGCTATGTTAAAAGAAATTATAGCTAACGGAAATTATACTGCAGCAGATATGGGAAAAATAATGAAAGAAATTATGCCAAAGGTTAGTGGTAAATTTGATAGGTCAAAAATTAACCCTATGGTAAAAAAAATACTAGGATAGAGTAATTGTTAGCTAGGTGATAACTTATAACTAAACACCTAGCTTATTTAAGTTTTAGATTACTTCCTTTTCCTTTAGGAAACTAGCGTATTTTCCATCAGACAACATGATGTGATTACTAATCCATTGTGATAAGAAGTCAAGAATTTCTAAAATAGTTTTTTTCTGATTATCATCAATATCCTCTTTTGAGGCTATAGATTTTATCTTATAAACATAATAATAATGTTCTTCTTCCTGATTATGGATTTCTTTATAGCCGTAGTTTTTTAACATATTTTCTTCGTAATTGAAATGATATTCTGTATACTCTAAAAGTTCGTCTAATATGTTCATGATTTCATCATAATGATCATATCCATCATTAAGAAGGGCAATTTCGTAAGCCTTTTGACCTATTTCTAATAATCTTTTATGTTGAATATCAATTTCATTTATACCTAAGTTATATCTTTCCTTCCATTGAAATGACATTTAAATCCCCCCTAAAATTAATATTAAGTAATGATTAATTAATATTAATTATTACTAATTAACTTAAATTCTACCAAAAAAAGCACCTAAATTCAAGATAAAATACAATATTTATATATTTCTGTTTATCATATTAAGAATTAAACTCACTAAAAATGTTACTATAGAAAGTAATACAGATATAATTAAAAAACCTGTTATTAAAATATTGTACTTAATCAAATTAAAGGATAATATGTATTTTGATAAGTTTAAGGCGTTAAGTATAAGTAGCAGTAGAAATAAAACCCCCAGTCCTTTAGAAGCTCCCTTTATGTCTGCAGAGCTTAAGGATATATGGGATGATATACATAAGGCTGCAAATAAAAATAAATAATAATATGGGTTTTGAAAATTCTCAAGTGAAAAAATAACCTTTATTAACCCTCTGTAGGAAGTGATTATTCCTTCAACTGTATTTTTATCTAGTACTGTAACCTGTAAGCTTTTTAATAATATTTTAATGAACTCATTATAAGCCTGTGGTATTACAAATTTCATTAAAGCTATTATTGAAAAAACTCCTCCAAATATAGGTGCTATACCTATAAAGAAGTTTCCTATCTGCTGATAGATACTATTTTGATTATAGCTATGTTGCACATATCCCATTATGCCGTCCTTATCTGGTTTTTGAAGCAGTTTAATATTAGTGATCTTATGTCCAAATAATAGAGCAAAAGTGGCATGGCTTAATTCGTGTATAGGCACCCCAATAACCCCTGTTACCATAAGTGCTTTACTACCAAAGCTTCTTTGAAAATTTCTTATAGAATTGTTCCTTAATACTCCAAGCAGCATTCCAACTAAAATAATCACGCCAGTAAGATAGGCTGTTTCTATAAAGGTTTTAATTATTAAATTCATTATAAATGTCATATTATGCTTTCACCCTTTATTGCTATTTTTCTAGTTTCCTTTTGTTATATCCTTATTAATATATAACAAAAGGAAATAAACTATTAAAAATTTAATCTACTTTTATTCTTAAAGTAAGGAATAGATTCATAAAGGCTATTATGGCTGCAGCAATAAAAACGTATTTATAGCCCATGGTTGCCCACAATATTCCACCAAAGAATGGTATAGTCATTGCAATTAAATGGTCAAAGCTTGTACCTGCTGATAAAGTAGGTGTTACATCCTCAGGACATAGGGCTATCTTTTTAATATAGGTTGATCTAGCCATTTCCACAACACTCATAGAGTTGTCAAGTATATAACAGGCTGCAATGATTATAACTGCAATTGCTGCTGGAAATACGTCTGCAGCAAAGGCATAGCCTATGCAAATTACTATAAGAACTATTGCTTCTAGCGAAAGAACAAATCTCTCACCTTTTATATCAATGGCATTACCTACTATGGTTCTAGTAAGGATACTCAACCCAGAAACTATAAAACCTAGTATGGCAAAGGTAGGCGGATCAACATGGTAAACTTGAATAAGTACCCATGGAGCAAAGGTTAAAAAAATCTGCTTTCTAGCGCCGTTAACTACACTAAGCACATAGTACAGGGTATATTTTCTTCTAAAAACAAATTTTATTTTCTTTACCTTTGGTTTTTTTGGAGTCATTAACCCGAGAAAAATTAAGGCAAAAATATAGGAAATAGCGGCAATTATAAAGACAACCCTATAGGTCAGTCCTAGATATTTAAATCCAAGCCATACTATTAAATAACCTAGTATAGTTGCCATAAGGTTATAAGCATTAAATTTGCCAAGACGGGCACCATAGCTATCTCTTTCCGATAAAGACATGCCAATGCTGGCAGATAAAGGCATAAAGATATGAGTTCCTAAACTCAAAATCATCATCCATATTAACATAGTGGAAAAGGTTGGTGAAAAAAGACCTAATCCTATCATACCTAAAGATGCAAACAACATTCCTATCATGGATGCTCTTACATCTCCAAGAAAGGCAAGTAGTCCTAAAACTATCATTATAAGTGCCCCAGGAAGTTCACGGGGAAATTCCACAACACCTCTTGCTGATGCTGAAAGCTTGTACACATCACTTAAAAAATTATTAAAAACTGTTGAGTTTATACCACTGGCTATACCAGTAAATAGACCAACAATGAGAAATAGAGTAAAATCTTTATCATTTTTTAGGCTACCTATTAGATTTACAACTCTTTCTTTGTAACTTTTTTTATTCTTCAGTTCATAATCTTTAACTTGGGTATCAGAATCCATAAATTATGCATCTCCTTTCATGCCAATAGATTAAGTATATAACATAAAAAAATGTAAATCAATTATGTTACCTGTGAGAAAATAGTTATATAGAGTATAAACAGCTATAGAATTTATTACTGCAAAAAGAAGAAGCAGAATCACTATTAGTAAATATACTAAAGGATTCTACTTCTCTTTCCTTAAAATGAAACCTATTCCTAGATCCCAAGTTTAAGTATAAAGAATATAACGTTATAAGTTATCCGGTTATAGTAACTGGAACTTTTATTATTGATTATATTCTTTATGATATTAGTATAACTACCTTTCTTAAAAAAATACATAATATTAATGAGAACTGTAGAAAATGTAAATAGTAGTCGGAAGGAAATAATATAATACAAAAGGGGTGGTGTCTTATGGAAGAATATAGAGGTTATGAAATAACAGTTATTGAAAATGATGAAAAGAATTACCCATTTAAAGCCATTGCCAGAAAAAGTGATAAGGAAGTTAAGCACAAAGGACAGAGTGTAACGCAAGCAGTAGATTTTGTAAAAGAAAGTATAAATGTCATTGTAGACAAAATAGAAGCAAAATAGACAAAAGTTATCAAAAAGGTGTGATCAATAGGACAAATGATTACACCTTTTATTTTTGGGCCTTTTATGTTAGATGAATTCAGTGGAAATTTATAGTATACTATTATTTGGATTTAAAAAATGAAAGGAAAGTGTACTATATGAAAAAATTAAAGAATATTTTCATAATTATAATCTGTGTAAGTGTAGCATCTCAGATTCATTTTAATGTTTTAATCCAGGGTTTTACTATAGCTTTTTCAGTGGTTGTATTTTCTATATTTCTTTATAATTATGTTGATTTAAATCCAATAAAAATAGCAATAATTACAGGAATAACTACGTCACTTTACAAATCATTTTGGCTTTATTGGAATATCATGAGTTTTAGCAAGGTTATTAAAATGACTGCACCAGAGATAGTGTTTTATGTAACTTATGGAATAATATTTTATTTTTCCTATTACAAAAGCAGGAAAAAGGAGCTAACCAAATTTATGATTTTAGTATTTTGCTGTGATTTTCTCTCAAACCTTGTTGAAATTAGTGTTAGAACCAAGCTAATTGGGATAAACAGCAATATAATTAAAGACCTCCTTATAGTGGCCTGTGTTAGAACTTTAATAACTTTGATTATATTAATAGCAATGAAGTACTACAAATCCTTTCTTATAAGAGAAGAACATGAGGAACGCTATAGAAGACTGATATTACTAACTTCTGCATTTAAAAGTGAAGTGTATTTCATGAATAAGAATGCTGCTGAAATAGAAGATGTAATGAAAAAATCCTTTTCAGCTTATCAGATTGTTTCCAAGAATCATTATCCCGATGAATTAAAGAATCTTACCCTTGATATTTCAAAAGATGTTCACGAGATTAAAAAGGATTATATTAGGGTTATGAGAGGTCTGGAAGAGATAACTAATGATAAAATTGACACTGAACCAATGAATATAAGAGATATAATAAATATCTTAGAAATAGATACAAAAGATTACATAGTCACCAAAAATTTAGATATAGAACTTAAATTTAAAGTTGATTGTGAATTCTATGTTCTTAAGCACTTTTATTTGATGTCAATCATAAGAAACCTTATTTTTAACAGTATAGAAGCTATAGATAACAAAAAGAAGGGATTAGTTAAACTGAAAATTGAGAAAGTGGAAGATGAATATGTCTTTTCTGTATCGGATAATGGGACAGGCATAAACAGCAGTAATTTGAATTTTATATTTAATCCCGGGTTTTCTACCAAATATAATAAGGAAACTGGAAGCATATGCAGAGGTATAGGTCTTACTTTAGTAAGAGACCTAGCGCAGGACATTTTTAAAGGAAATATATCTGTGCAGTCTATAGAAAATAAAAATACAATATTTACAGTAAAAATACCGATAACTTCATTTAGGAGGTAGATATGATGAGATATTACATTATTGACGATGATGTTAATATTGTTAAGATATTAACTAACTTGATTGAAGAAAGTAAGTCAGGTGAGGTAATAGGCAGCTCCAATGACGGAGAAACAGCTCTCAGTGAAATATTAATTTATAATCCAGATATTGTATTAGTTGATTTGCTTTTGCCTAAATTAGATGGTAATAGCTTGGTAAGAGAAGTAAAGTTGTTGAAACCAGGAATTAAATTCATCATGATTTCTCAGGTATCAGATGTAAAGTTGGTGGAGGATTCTTATAATTCAGGAATAGAGTTTTTTATTAGTAAGCCTATTAATAAGATCGAAGTAGAAAAAGTTACAAGTAAGGTTGCTGAAAAAATTGAAATCGAAAACATGCTTAATAATATAAAGAAAGTATTTAAAGATATAAATCCTCATAAAAAACCTCAAGACAATAATATAAAAATAATAAAGCATACTTTAAGCAATTTTGGAATGTTAGGTGAAAAGGGGACAAATGATATTATAAAAATCTGTATGCATCTGTTAGAAACAAAGAAATCCTTTGAAGAATGTAATTTTAATGAGTTATGTTGCATTATTGGGGATAGCCCTAAAACAGTACAACAAAGGATGAGAAGAGCAATTAAGAGTGGGCTAACTAATTTAGCATACATAGGAATTGAAGACTATTATAATGAAAGTTTTCAGGAGTATTCTAAGGGAATGTTTGATTTTGCAAGCGTTAAAGCTGAGATGGATTATATCAAAGGAAAAAATAAAACTGGTGGAAAGGTAATAATAAGCAAGTTTTTTGAGGGGTTGCTGCTACAATGTGAAGACTATTAAGTTATGATCTTTACTACAAATTGAACTTCATATGACTGAAAATAGACTACAAGGAAAGTTTTTCCAAATCATTCAGCATTAAATGGAATGATTCAAAGATTGAGAATTTTAAAATCATTCCATTTTTTTTATGAAGCCTTGTGAAGCATTGAGAAGTATTTTGTAGTCAAGCCAGTATAATCAGTACATAAATATATTTTATAGGGGGCTTAGCATATGAAGTCATTTTTTAGAAAAAAAGACGTAAATTCTATTTTAGACAGTAATAAAAACAGCTCTTCAGAACGATCTTTAGGTGCATTTGATGTAACATTAATGAGTATTGGTGCAACAATTGGAACTGGTGTAATGGTTTTAACCGGTGTTGTTGCCGCAAGAGACGCAGGTCCTGCCGTTGTCCTTTCATTTATAGGCTCTGCTATAGCATGTATACTTGTAGCTCTATGTTATGCTGAGTTTGCATCATCAATTCCAACCTCTGGTAGTGCTTATGCTTACATTTACGCATCCTTAGGTGAATTCATTGCTCATTTAGTTGGATGGTCACTTTTTATAGGGTATGTGGTATGTACTGCAACTGTAGCTGGTGGCTGGTCAGCATACTTTAATAGTTTACTAAGGGAATGTGGATTTAATTTACCTAGTATATTTATTAATATTCCAGGTGAAGGAGGCATAGTTAATGCTCCAGCAGTTATTGTAGTATTGCTTATTACAATTCTTCTATCAAAGGGAACAAAGGAAAGTAAAAAGGTAAATAATATTATGGTATTTGTAAAACTTGGCGTTATAGTTTTATTCGTTGCTGTAGGTGCATTTTTTATAAAACCAGTAAATTGGAAGCCTTTTATGCCATTTGGTTTTAAAGGAGTATTTGCTGGTGCAGCATCTGTATTTCTTGCCTATGCAGGTTTTGACGCAGTTTCAACCTCTGCTGAAGAGGTAAAAGACCCTCAAAAGAATCTGCCTAGAGGCATTATTGCATCAATGATAGGTTGTACACTTATATATATTATAGTTTGCTTAATTTTAACAGGTGTTACTCATTACAGCAAGTTAAATGTTGGTGATGCTATGGCTTACGCATTAAGTTCTGTTGGACAGGGATGGGCAGCTTCTATACTTTCAATTGGAGCAGTTGTAGGTATTTTGGCAGTTATTCTTGCTTATCTTTACGGTTCATCACGTATATTATTTTCAATGAGTCGTGATGGTCTACTTCCTAAAGTCTGTTCTAATGCAAACCCAAAAACAAATGTACCTGTGTTTTCAACTTGGGTAGTAGGATGTTTAGCTGCTTTACTTGCAGGGGTTATAGATTTAAAACAGTTAGCTGATCTTGCTAATATGACTCTTTTAGCAACATTCTCTCTTGTAGCACTATCTGTAATCGTTCTTAGAAAAACTCATCCGAATTTAGAAAGAGGCTTTAAGGTGCCTTTAGTGCCAGTGCTTCCTTTAATGGCAATAGCATGTTGTTTGTTCCTTATGTTTAGTTTGTCAAAGACAACATGGCTATATTTTGGCACATGGCTTGCAATTGGAGTAATTGTTTATTTTGCATATTCACATAAGCACAGTTCATTACAGAGCGAAGATATCTCTCAATCTATCTCTGAAAATATATTAGAGGAAAAAGGTGCTTAATTCACCCTTTATCATATAAATAAAGTTTCATGCAGTATTGGAATTATATTAGTGCTTTAAGCATAAAAAATCCAACAAATTATGCAGAACCTTTAGGTAAATCCGCACATTCCTAGAGACTAATATAACCAGTACTGCTATTTATTCTTTTTCTATTGAAGGAAGCTTCAATAGATTTTTATATTTTTTGATGTTATAGTTATTTTAAAATCTAATGTTTAATCATAGGCATTATCATAAACTAGACATAAAGATTATAAGTGTGTTACATTATGGATATAAAATTGAATGTAATTTTTCCAGGAAAGGAGAGTTAGTTAACTTTGAAGACTATAGAATCCCCATATTTAAAGAGAAAAGTTATATATGAAAAGCTGGTGAAAAAACAGACAGAATCAATTAATTTTATATCAGCCTTAAGGCTCATAGTTTTTATTGCTGCTATTGGTTGTGGATTTTTTTCCTATACACTAAAAAAATATTATTTTTTTGCCTTGGCAATAATCTTATTTGCCATATTATTTATAATTTTGCTTAATAAGCACAGTAGACTTAAATATAATAGAAAATGTTCAACATTGATAGGTGAGATAAATGGAAACTCCTTGAAGCGTTTAAAAGGAGAATGGAAATCCTTTGAAGATACCGGATCAGACTTTCTAGAGGAGGATCACAGTTATTCAAAGGATTTAGATATTTTTGGAAAAGGGTCGCTTTTTCAATATATTAATACTGCTAGTACTTATTTAGGAAGGGAAAAGTTAAAGCATATATTAACAGCTTCAAACTATACTATAGGAGAAATATATGATAGACAAAAGGCTGTAGAGGAACTTTCAGATAACCTGGGGTGGAGACAGAGGTTTATAGCTGAGGGGCAGATAGCTGTAGAAAAAAAGAAAAATCCAGAATCCCTATTTAAATGGGCTAAAGAGAAGAATAGCCTATTTTCTAGTTCAGCCTTTATCATTATGGCACATGTTCTTCCGATTATTACAGTGACAGTTATTTTGCTGTATTTTTTATTAGAAGGTATACCATATTATTTACCGCTTATGGCTATAGGAGTTCAGGTAATTATACTGAAGATTAACTCTAAAAAAAGTAATAAAATATTAGATGGAATTTACAAATACAAAAAAGATATAGAAGCATATGATAGAATGTTAAAGGTTATAGAGAAAAAAAGATTTGAATCTAGCTACTTAATAAAATTAAAAGAAAACCTCGTTAATGAGAATAAAATAACTGCAACAAAACAGATTAATAAGTTATCTAGACTGGTAAATTTAATTTCCGACAGAGCTAATTTTTTTTACCATATAGTAAATAGTATAACTTTGTGGGAGTATCACTGCTTAATCAGACTGGAAGCTTGGAAAAAGGAATCAGGCCTATTTATAGAACAATGGCTAGATGTTATTGCAGAGATTGAAGGATTATCCAGCTTAGCTGTAATTAATCATGACTATCCACATTGGGTAATGCCGGAACTAAAGAACTCTTCTCTAATAATAGAAGGGAAGAATATAGGTCACCCGCTAATAACTAAAAATCGGGTATGTAATGATTTAAAAATAGATAACACTGAAAGCATTCTACTGATAACCGGTTCTAATATGTCTGGTAAAAGCACACTGCTTAGAACTATAGGAATTAACTTAGTTTTAGCATATGCAGGTGCACCGGTTTGTGCTGAGGCTTTTTGTTGCTCTATAATGAATATCTATACCTGCATGAGAATAAGTGATAACCTGGAGGAAAATATATCATCTTTCTATGCAGAACTTTTAAGAATAAGAAAGCTTATAGATGCTACAAAGGAAAAGGAACCAGTATTTTTCTTACTAGATGAGATTTTTAGAGGAACCAATTCTAAGGATAGACATACCGGTGCTAGAGTTTTAATAGAAAAATTAAGTAGGGAAAATGCTTTAGGGATGGTATCAACTCATGACCTTGAACTGGCTGATATAGAAGAAAAAAATAGGAAAGTTAGAAATTATCACTTTAGAGAGTATTATAAAAACAATGAAATTTATTTCGACTATAAATTAAGATTAGGGGTTTCTACAACTAGAAATGCAATATACCTAATGAGAATGGCTGGTATTGACATAGATAATAATATGGCTGATAGAGATTATGAAAAATATTAAAGAAGAATCAAATTATACGAGGAGAAGGAACGTTGAAGGAAGATATACTATTACAAATATTTAATGAAGAAACTAGTGGTAAAAACTATGCCAATGGGCAAAGGGTTTTTAACAATGATTTAGTATCTTCTATAGATATAACTAATGAAGATAAATTAATTTGTATAGATGGCAATGTAATTTCAGAAAATCTCTTTAATGAATATAACACAAAAATTGAGATGGATGGAGAAAAGAAAAAAATTTTTTCTACATACTGCAGTTGTTTAGATTATGAAAAAAATGAGTTTAAAAAAATAAATTATTGCTGTAAGCATCTAGTAGCAACCTTTTATAAAGCCCTGGAAAAGCTAGTTGATCATCCTCTTTTAGCTGAAGAGACTATCTATAATGAAAGTATATTTAAAAATAAAAGCAACTTATTAAATGTGTTATTAGGGGATGAATACGACAAAGAGGAAATAAAGATTGAAGTTTACATAAATAGAAATGAATGGAGTGGCAACATTACCGCTGAATTTAAGATAGGGTTAAAGTCTATGAGTTCCAGTAATCTATATATCTTAAAAGATATAAACCAGTTTCTTATAGCTATTTACAATAATATACCTATAAATTATGGCAAGAACTTTACCTTAGATATAAAAAATCAAAGATTAAGTGTTAAGGATAAAAGACTTATAGATTATATTGAGACTTTAAAGGAGATAAAGGGAAACAATAAGACTATTTACAGAAGTGAAGATAGTATTATAAACGGAAAATACGTAAATATACCTAAGTTTTTAGTTAGAGAATTTTTTGAGAATATAAAAAAGCATAAAGTGTATTTAAATGAAGGCTTTTTCTATAGACCTGTAGAAACAGAAATCTTAAATAAAATTCCTCCTATAGATTTTGATTTGAAACTAATAAATGGTGAATATGTTCTTAAGTCTCCAGGAGGAATGCCTCAGGATCTAGGTTGTAATAACAATATTTTCCTGTATGGCATGTCCGTATATATTCCAGATTATGAATTTTGTTATAAAATAAGCCCATATCTTCAAATATTCAATGAAGCTAAGGTAATAAAGATAGATGCCTCTGAAGAAGAAAATATACTAAGAAAGTTGATTCCTCAAATTAATATGATGGCTTCTACATTTACCTTATCTAAAACAATAAAGGAAAAAGTAGTAATAGATAAATGTAACTTCAACTTTTACTTTGATAGAGAAGAAGAGGATATTACGCTGACAGTAAAAGTTCTTTATGGAAATTTAGAATTTAATATCTTTGAGGATTATAAAGAGAAAATTGTATATAGAGATTCTAAAAAAGAATCCCAGGTTATTGGAATTCTTAGAAGTTTAGGCTTTGAAGAAATAAAGGGAAAGTTTTATTTGTTAATGGAAGAGGACTACATATTTAGGTTTTTTAAAAGAGAAATAAATAAACTTCAAGAGATAGGAGAAGTATATTACTCCGAAAATTTTAAGGGTATAAAAAGTATAGGGTCAAAGGGCATTACAGGAAATATTAAATCCGGAAGATATGATTATTTTGAATTGAATTTTAAAATAGGAGATATTAACCCAGAGGAGACTGCGGAAATATTAAGAGCTTTTAGAGATAATCTAAAATACTATAAATTGAAAAATGGTGAATATATAGATTTAGAGGAATTGGAGCTTAATAAATTTCTAAAGCTTTTGGACATAGCTTCTTCAAAGGATATAGATGATAATTGTATACAAATTCCTAGTAATAAAGGTCTCTTCCTAAATAACTACCTAGAGGAAAATAGTTTAAGGTTTATAAAAGGAAAAAAAGCCTTAAAAGAAATAAAAGATAAATTTAAAAATATAGAAAACTTGAGCTTTAAGGAACCGGAAGATTTAGAGGGTAACCTTAGAGCCTATCAAAAGGTAGGATATAACTGGTTTAAAACCCTGGATTTTTTGGGCTTTGGAGGAATCTTAGGGGATGAAATGGGGCTTGGTAAAACTCTTCAAACTATTACTTTTATATTATCTAATAAGGGAAGCAAATCCTTAATTGTTGCTCCTACATCACTAATATATAACTGGGCAGCTGAGTTTGAAAAATTTGCACCAAAGCTAAAGATAGCAGTTGTTAACGGGTCCAAAGAGGATAGGGAGGAACTAATAAAAAAGGTTGATGATTATGATGTTCTTATAACAACTTATAACCTGTTAAAAAGGGATTTAGAAAGCTATACTAATATTGAATTTGATTATTGTATATTAGATGAAGCTCAAAATATAAAGAATCCAAGTTCTCAGAATGCAGCTGCGGTGAAGGAAATAAAAGCAAAAAGAAGATTTGCATTATCGGGAACACCAATAGAAAACTCTCTTATGGAGTTATGGTCTATATTTGATTTTATAATGCCAGGATATTTATATGATGAAAAGAGGTTCAGTGTAAGATATCATAAAAAGCTTAGGGAAAGTCCAGAAGTTTTAGAGGACTTAAACAGGCTAATAAAGCCATTTATTCTTAGAAGAAAGAAAAAGGATGTTATAAAAGAACTGCCTGATAAGATTGAAAAAAACTTAGTGGTGAATTTAGATGAAGAGCAGAAGAAAGTCTATAGAACTTATGCTAACTATGCAGTGGAACTTATTCAAAAGAAGGTAAAGAATTATGAGTTTCAAAATAGTAAAATAGAAATACTTTCTTATATAACAAAACTAAGGCAGCTTTGTTTAGACCCATCGGTAATCATGAAAGACTATAGTGGAGGCAGTGGAAAAATAGAGGCCTTAGTGGAGCTTATCCAGGAGAGTCTAGAGCAAGGTCACAGAGCTTTAATATTTTCTCAGTTTACATCTGTTCTTAAAAATATTGGAAAAAGAATTAATGCAGAAGGAATAGCCTTTAGTTACTTAGATGGCTCCATACCTTCAGAAAAGAGAATGGACATGGTAAAAGCTTTTAATGATGGAGAAAACTCGGTATTTTTAATAAGCTTAAAGGCTGGCGGAACAGGACTGAACCTAACCTCTGCAGATCTAGTAATTCATTTTGACCCCTGGTGGAATCCTGCTGTAGAGGAACAGGCTACAGATAGAGCTCACAGAATAGGCCAAAGAAATGTGGTAGAGGTTATAAAAATTATAGCTAAAGACACTATTGAAGAAAAGATATTATTGCTACAAGAGGAGAAGAAAAAACTTATATCAGAAATTTTAGGAGAAGAGTTATCTAGTGGAGAAAACTTCTCTTCATTAACTGAGGAAGAAATACTAGGGTTGTTTGAGATATAAGGAGCTGACTACAAATCAGCTCCTATTTGTTATCTATAATTGTCAATAAAAAACAAGGTAATTTATCAAATATCTATGAAAAATTACATAATTGAGAATTATATGGAAAATATTGAATTTATTATGATATAATAGGTTGTATGAGAATTTTAACTACATTGAAGGGGGAATTAAATGTGATAGATTTTGAAAATTTAAAAACATTAAAATGGCCGCCAACTAATGAAGAGCAGAGAGAAGAAGGCTATGTTTCCAGAGAAGTATCAGAAGAGCCTACAACAGAAAGAGGTAGAATAATTAAAAAAAGATTATTAGAAGCCAGGTGCATGCTTGATCCAGAATTTAGTGTTCTTTACACAGAGGAATGGAAAAGGTCAGAAGGAGAGCCGCTTCTCATTCGTAGAGCGAAAGCATATAAGTATGCTATTGAAAATATAACACCAGCAATTCAGCCCTATGAACTTATTACCATGCAGAAAACTAGATATATGAGGGGCGCTCCAGTATATTTACAGTATAGCCAAAAATTCTATTCACATATGGTTGAAAAAGCAGAAAACTCAAATGACGAGGTTTATGATGTTGGAGTAGGAGGTGGCCGCAGCCATAAAGAAGCCAGAGGTATAATTGAAATGGGCACCTTTGCAATGAAAGAAGAAGATGCTGCACCTTTAATAGATTCCTGTAAGTTTTGGGAGGGAAAATGTATAGAGGACGAATCGGACAAGTTCCTAAAAGAAACCATGCCAGAATATGATGACTTAGATAATGCCTTCAAAACTGTAATATTTCCTCCAAGCGTTATATCTATTATGGAAGGAAGATGGATACCAGCCTATGATATGGTTGTAGAGAGAGGCTTAGAGGATATTATAAAGGAATGTAAGGAAAAAATAAAAAATACTGTTCCTACTACCAGAGAAGTAGCTGAAAAGATTTTATTTTGGAGAGCAACTATATTAGCCTGTGAAGGTGTTATAAATTGGGCTAAGAATTATGCAGATAAGGCAGAGGAAATGGCAGCAGGAGAAGAGGATAAGCAGAGAAAAAATGAATTGTTAAAGATGGTTGAAACCTTGAGATGGGTTCCAGCAAAACCAGCAAGAACATTCTATGAAGGACTGCAGTCAGCTTGGATAGCACACATAGCTATTGCATTAGATGGTCCAATTGTTGGACTTTCTCCTGGACGTTGGGGACAACTTCTATATCCACTATATAAAAAGGATATAGAAGAAGGGAGATTAACTAGAGATGAAGCTCTAGAGCTTATGGAGCTTATGAGAGTAAAGTTTTCCAGTGAAGAATATGTATCTCCAAGAAGTTGGGAAGCTTTAGCTTCAGGAAACCTATTTCAACATATGATAGTTGGTGGAGTAACTAAAGAGGGAAAAGCGGCTGATAACGAACTAGAAGAGATAATACTTGAAGCTGGAATCAGTATGCAGACTATACAGCCTACCTTAGGTGTAATGGTAAACTCCAGAACAAGCGACAGGTTACTCATAAAGGCTGCAGAAACTACAAAAACTGGTGCAGGATATCCAGCTTGGTTTAATAATGAAGCTTGTATTCAGCATTTGCTGCAAAATCATAGAGAAGAGAATATAACCATTGAAGATGCCAGAGATGTAGGAATGGGTGGTTGTGTTGAGGTGCAGATGCAGGGTACATGCCATGGTATATGCCATCCGGGATTCTTTAATGAAGTTAAGTGCCTAGAGATAGTTTTAAATGACGGAGTAGATCCAAGAACAGGAATACGCTGCACTGAACCTTTGGGAGATATCAATAGCTATGAAGATTTGTGGAATGCATGGTGCAAGGTAGAGGAAAGATTTTTAAGAGTGTACATGCGCTATTGGAATTATGTTATGGCAGTGCACAGGGAGATAAATCCTCTTGTTATGGGATCTGTACTGGTGAAGGACTGTGTTAAGAATGGAAAACCCTTAGATTCTAATGGAGCTCGGTATAATAAATCAGTAACACTATTAAATTCAGGTATGGTAAATGTGGCAAATAGCCTAGCTGCTATTAAAAAACTGGTTTTTGAGGATGAAAAGTACACACTGAAAGATGTAAGACATGCATTAAAAGAAAACTTTGGGTTTGAAAGAGCAGATAAGGTTGGAAACTTCTCAATGCTTGAGCAAAAACGTATTAGCGGTGGATTTGAAAGAATACATAGGGACTTACTAAACTCCCCTAAATACGGAAATGATGATGACTATGTAGATTCAATATTTGTTCAATGCTGGAAGCACTACAACGAAATATGTCTATCTGAGACAACATACTTAGGACTTCAATGGATACCTGCTGGTCTATCAATATCAGCACATGGACCTTTCGGACGGGTATGTGGTGCTACACCGGATGGAAGAGTAGCCGGTGTTAGTTTAACGGACGGTGTACTATCAGCTACACCAGGCACCGATGTAAATGGTCCTATAGCTCTATTCCAATCTGGAATCAAGCTTGATTCCGTAGCAATGAGAAGTGTTCAACTTAATATGAAAATACACCCAAATGCTGTGAAGGGTATAGAAGGTTCTCAGAATCTGGTGGATTTAGTTAAGTCTTACTTCCAGCAAGGAGGTTACCACATACAGTTTAATATAGTTGACTCTGATATGCTTCGAGACGCACAATTACATCCTGATAAATATCGTGACCTAATTGTTAGAGTAGCAGGCTTTAGTGCTTACTGGGTAGAACTTTCAAAACCAATACAGGATGAAATCATAGCAAGAACAGAATATAATGCTACAAGCATATAACAAGAGAGAGTATAAATTATGAAGAATTTAAGGAACTCAGGAATAATATTTGATATACAAAGTCTATCCTTTCATGACGGACCTGGTATAAGAACTCTTGTGTTTTTAAAGGGATGTCCACTAAAATGTCTATGGTGTGCTAATCCAGAAGGTCAAAAGTTACTGCCGGAGCTTCGATATCATAAGGTCAATTGTGCAGGTTGCATGGAATGTTCAAAGGCATGTGTAGAGAATGCTATTAATTTAAAAAATCATGAGGATGCTAAAGTTACTATAAGCATAAATAAGGAAAAATGTATTAGATGTAGTGATTTAAAATGTACAGATATGTGCTTAAATGATGCATTAAAGCTCAGTGGAAAGACTATGACTGTAGATGAGGTTATGAAGGTTATAAAAAGAGATAGTGCTTATTATAAGAGAAAGGGTGGAGTAACACTTTCAGGAGGAGATCCTACCTACCAGCCAGAATTTGCAGTTAGTCTTCTAAAAGCATGCAAGGAAGAATATATAAATACTGCTGTTGAAAGTGCAATGTTTACCACTGTTGATATAGTTAATAAGTTTATACCTGTTACAGACTTATTCTTAACAGATATAAAGCATATGAATGAAGATAAGCATAAGAAGCTTACAGGGGTTAGTAACCAGCCCATTTTAAATAATATTTCCATAATATCTAAGCAAAGGCCTGTAGTAATCAGAGTTCCCATAATACCAGGTTTAAATGACGATAAGGAAAATATAATAAGTATAAGCAGATTTTGTGCTGAAAATAACATAGATAGAATAAATCTTTTACCTTATCACAAGCTAGGTGTAGCAAAATACGAACAATTAGGACTAACATATGATATTTTAGATGTAAACTCACCAAATAAGGAGAAAATGGAACTTTTAAAGGAAGCTGTAGAGTCCTCAGGAGTTAAATGTGTTATCGGATAGCTTTCCATAGCTGTTAGGAAAATAGTGGTTATATTGTTAACCTAAATACTCAGTACAATGTTGTTATGGTTAAAGGAAGCCTTCTTAAAAGAGGCTTCTTTTAGTCATTTAATTTCTAACTGTTTAGTAACCTTTAATAAGACATCTGATAGACTTCTTAAATCGTGAACAGAAGCACTTATTTCCTCAGAGGCAGCAGCCTGAGACTGGGTTGTTGAAGTGTTTTTTTCTATCATATCCATAATAAAGTTTATAGAATATTGCATATCTTTAAGACCTTGTTCTATTTGGTTTACAGCATTTTTGCTATTTACTGCAAGCTTTCGTATTTCTCCAGCTACTACTTGAAAGCCTCTTCCTTCTTGTCCAGCTCTTGAGGCTTCTATTGATGCATTAAGTCCTAAAAGATTAGTTTGATTGGCTATATTCCTTATAAAATCTGTAATTTTAGAAGTATCATCTACACTTTTTCTTGTCACTTCAGCGGAAGACACCATTTCTTCCTGTGAGGAGGCTATGTTTTGTGCATTTGTAGTTATATCATTAATGCCTGTTGATATTTGTTCAATGGAACTTGCTAAACTATCAACAACATTACTTAGCTGTTCATATATTTTAACCCTACTATCTAAACCCCAACCTACTCCTGCAGCACCTATTATTTGTTTATTTTCATCAAACAAAGGTATGGTAATGGCTTTAAATGGAGTGCCAAATAGTTCCTTTGGAACGATGACTCTTAAAGTTTTCTTTGCCTGAATAACTTCATGTAAGCCATCGCCAGGTCTTAATGATAATCCCTCATGTCCTGCGTCTACAGTTTTTCCAGCTTTGTAATATACTATCTTCTCTAAATCTGATACTACAAGCATCGCATCTTCATCTTGAAACATATCTTCAAGAACTGAAATAATATTTAACATAGAATCTAACATGTTCAAAATTTTATCCTCCTTAATACAAAATTAAACAATATGTTTAACAACATTAATATGTCATATAAATATATTAGCAAAAATTGCAAAAATATGAAAGTTTTTATTAAAATATTTCTAACAAATTGGTAAAAAGTAATAAAAAGTAATAAAACCGAAAAAAAGTAATTTGTCATTTATATAGCTAAAAATAGGCGATTAAATAGAAATAAAAGTAGCTTCATGGTATTTGATAGCCATGAAGCTACTTTTTAATAAAATTCAACTCTATCTCTTATTTATCCAGGACAAGCCGATGCTTCTAGTTCCTGTATGTACACTTATTACAGGGGATAGCTCTTCAATGACAATTTCATGTTCAGGATATATATCCATCAACATTTCCTTTAAATTCAAGGCATAATCATAGCCATTTGCATGTGCTAGAATAATCTTCGAGTTATTTGTAAGCTTTTCATTTTTAATTTGTTCAATTAAATTGTTATATACTTTTTTCATTGTTCTTACTTTTTGACTTACTAATATTTCGCCTTCCTCAAAGGACAAAATTGGCTTTATACTTAACATTCTACCAAAGGAGGCTGCAGACAATGATATTCTTCCAGTACGATGCAAATGTGCTAAATCATCTACCACTAATAATATTCTTGAGTTTGACCTGATGTATTCAAGATTTTTAATAATATGTTCAATACTAGCTCCCTCTTTTATTAACTCCAAAGTCTCAAGGGCCATCTGCTTTTGAATAGTTGCTGTAAATAGGGAGTCAAAAACAGTTATTTTATCCTCGGAAATTTGAGCTCTAGCTAACAGTCCTGTTTGGAATGTACCGCTTAGCTTAGAGCTAATGGTAATGTATATAATATGATCGTACTTTTTTACTAATTCATCTAAAAGTTTAAAAACTTCTCCAGCAGAGGGTTGCGAAGTAGTTGGTAGATCCAAGGATTCTTCCATTTTCCTGCAAAATTCACTTGGAGTTATATCTAAACCATCTCTAAGATCTTTACCGTCAACTATTACACGTAATGGTATTGAGTATAAGTTGCTATTTTTTTCAATTATTTCTTTGTCAATTACAGCAGTACTATCAACTACTACAGCTATTTTATGCATACAATCCACCTCAAAAAAATGTTATAAATGTTACAAGTTATACACTTGTAACACTTGTATACTTATAATATAATACTATAAAGTATGAAGTCAATTAAATATAATAAGTTACACAAATAAGGAGAAAAGTTACAAATGAATCAAATGAAAGAAAAGGTTAATCCTATAACTTTAAGGTCTAAAAGTTTCATTGTAAAGTCATTAATTGAATTAATGGATAAAAAACCCTATAGTGAAATAACTTTAAAAGAAATTGCAGAAAATGCAGATTTAACTAGACAAACAGTTTATAGAAACTTTGCTAAAAAAGAAGCTATATTAGAATACTATGTTGATGGATTTTACAATGATTTTATAAACACAATTTCAGCTAAAAATGATATAACATTATATGATCTGCTTATTACATATTTTGAATACTGGTATGAAAATAGAGAATTTGTAAAAAAACTTGTAGATAACAATGTATATCAAATACTGCTTGAGTTACATTTAAAATACTTAAATTCTATGGCAACAGATGAAAAATTTAAAAATTTAGTTTTTGTATCAAATAATAGTTATTTTAATCATTTTTCCGCTGGTGGATTGTGGTTTGCACTGAAAAAATGGGTGGAGGATGGCACAGAAAAAACTCCAAAGGAAATGACAAATACTATTTTAAACTTCTACCATGTTAAGGGGCTAAATGTTAGAAATATAAGGAGAGAATAAAATTTTATCTTATGTAATTACATGGATTAATTTCTAGTTTTTTCATATAACATAGCTAAAGAGTTACAAAAAATGTTGAATGTAACAGTTTTATATGATAATATATCTATGACTTATATTAGTTAAATTTAATTATAAGGAAACAATAAAAAGCTTTCTATAATTTTGTACCTTGAAAGCTTTGAGTTAGTTGTGCAACCGACCTGTATTTACTGAACAGAAGTTATGATGTTGTCTGTTTATAATTCAGGTCTTTTTTAGTGTAAATATATTTTTCAAAAGGGGGGAATATTGATGTATACAACTGCATCATAAGGGGTATGGGAAAACTAGGATTAAAGATTCTAAAAAGGGTAGGATTAATATTTATCTTTTCAATGATTTTACTATTTACAGTTAATTTATTTACCTTTCAGCATGTATTTTCAAAGGTACAGGAGGATGTAGCAGAGAACGCTAAAAAAGCAGTGAGTTCTGTTGATGGAGATAAGGTAGGGAGGCTTATTAAAAATAAGTCTATGGATAGTAAGGAATATAAAGAGCTAAAGGAATCGCTAATAACCTATAAAAATGATACAGGTATAAAGTTTTTATATATTATGGGAAAAGATGATAGCAGTGCCTATATGCTAGTAGATGCAAATATTAAAGAAAGCGACCAGATTGGAGAAAAGTATAACTTAGAGGAGGAAATGTTAGAGGCCTTTGGTGGAAAGGTATCTTATTCAAAGAATCCTGTAGAAGATAGCGATGGTGTACTTATATCTGGATATGCACCTATTAAAAATTCTTCAGGTGAGATTATAGCCATAATGGGGGCAGACATAGATGTATCATTATACACATATACTAAAAAGATCATGAACCTAAGTCTTATAATTACAGTTCTAGTTATGTGCAGCTTAACTATCTTAATGGTTTTTAACTTATCAAAGAAGATATCCTTAAGTGTAGAAAAGATAAAGTATGGACTTGATAAAATGTCCGAAGGAGATTTAACAACTCCTATGCATATTAAAAGTGGAGATGAACTTGAAGATATAGCTTTATATATTAACAAAGTTAGGGTGGATATTAAGAAAATTGTTGAAGATATAGGAATAAGCTCAAATAGGGTAAGGCAGCAGACAGAAAGCTTATCTGCTGTGTCAAAAGAACTGGCAGTTGCTTCTGAAGCTGTTGCTGAATCTACTGATGAAGGTGTAAAAAACCTAAGTGTTCAGAAGGAACAAATGGTAACTATAAATACTATACTAGATAACTTTGGGACAAAGGTTAATGAAATTTTATCACTAGCGAAAATGTTAAATTCTGAAGTTGAAATTATAAATAATAAGGCTCAGGATAGTAATAAAGATTTAGTAAATTTTGAACAATCAATCAAGGAGGTAAATTTATCTTTTGATGATGTAAGAGACAAAATAAAAGGCTTTGCTATAAACTTAAATAAAATTAGCAAAATAACTAACATAATAAATGATATTGCAGATCAAACTAATTTACTTGCCTTAAATGCAGCTATTGAGGCTGCAAGAGCTGGAGAAAGCGGTAGAGGATTCTCAATAGTTGCAGAAGAAATAAGGAAGCTGGCAGAACAATCTAAGAATTCATCACAGAATATAACTTCCTTAATTGAAGTTGTTTTACATGAAGGGGAATTGATTGCTGAAACATCAGACAATATGAATGACAGGCTCAATGACCAGGTAATAAAGCTTAACAGTTCTACAGATAGTATTAGAACAGTTATCAGTTACATAGAAGAGGTTTTTCCTAAAATCAATAATATACACAATAATATAGTTGCTATTAATAAGGAAAAAGAAAGAATAATCGAAGACACTATGAGTATGTCCTGTGCTTCAGGAAATATTTCAGCTTCTGTAGAAGAAATATCATCTTCTACTCAGGAGATAAGTGCCTCTTCCCAGGAGATAGCAGGTGCCGCTGAGCAGTTAACGGATATAACGGAGGAAATGGTAAAAAATATAGAAAAGTTTCAAGTTTCTGAGGAAAAATAGAGAGTAATATAACTATAAAAATGACAAAAATTAAGTTGATATGTGGTATATTTAACTATATAATATAATTATGATATAAAATTATATTAATCTAAAGGGGGAGTTTATATGTTTTTAAAGGAGTTAAATAAAAAAGAGAGAATTGCTTTTATTAACTTAGTTCATGCTTTGTCTAATGTGGATGAAGTATTTTCCAACCATGAAAAGGAACTAATAGATGAATACCTAGAAGAGCTATCCCTAGATAATGAATCTATAGAAAAGCTAACTTTGGAATCAGCTGCTAAAGAGCTAATTGATTCTTCAGATAGAGCTAAAAATATAATTTATTTTGAGTTATTTGGAGTTGCTTTAATAGATGGAGAATTCGATAAAAAAGAGATTGAGTTTTTAAATACTCTTGCCTCCAAGTTAAATATAAGCTTAAAGAAGCAGCAGGATTTTATAAACTATTTTAAGACTGTTAAGGAAGCTTATGATGGAACTTTTGTTAACTATGAAAGTAAGTTAGATGAATTAGAAAAATTAGCTAGAGAATTAATATAGATACTATGTAAAGGTAATATAAGAAGTGTGGATATTGTTTCTGCACTTCTATCTTTTTAATTATCTTGAAGACAGGAGTTCTATAATAGGTGGTAAGATATATAGTAAAGGTTAGAATTAAGGAGCATAGGAAAAATAACATAATACTTGGTAACCTCACAGCATAATCGCCAATATAATATAGTATAACAAAGGATAAATCAATAACTACAAAGTGAGGTAATAATTATGGTCAAATCAGATAAAAACGATTATTCTAACTATTATTGTGGTATTGATATTACTAAGTTAAAGTTTATTGGACAAGGTACTCAAGGAAAAGTTTTTTTCTTACCACCAGATAAAGTAATAAAGGTTTTTCACAGTAAACATTCCTGTAAAAATCAGCTTCTTATCTTGCAGAATGTAAGTAAAAGTAGATTTTTTACAAAGGTATATGATAATGATGAATTTTCAATTGTTATGGATTTTGTACCAGGAATAACTCTTAAAGAATATTTAAATAATAATTCTCTTAGTGAAAAATTAGCCTTGGAATTAGTAGAATTAATATGCGAGTTTGAAAAGTTAGGATTTACTCGGTTAGATATACGTTCCCCTCATATTTTTGTACAAGCTGATGAATCTATTAGAATAATTGATCCTAGGAAAACCTATACTATTGTACAAAAGTATCCGGTAAAAATATTAAGTACACTAGAAAGAGCAGGTGTTTTAGAACAATTCTTTAGAATGATAAAAGATAAATATAATGATAAATATCTGCAATGGAAAAATTTATACTAAACTAATGAAATGGTTCAGTCATTTTGATTGAACCATTTCTCATTATGTATATAATTAAGTATAGAGAAATTTAATTAAAAATAGAAATGGAATAGGAGAAATAGTAATGAAAAGAAACGTACAAATAGATCAGTACTATAGACATTTCAAAAATCATTGGTATAGAGTAATAGATATAGCGGAGCATACAGAGACAGGAGAAAAACTAGTAATCTATACGCCGCTATACGGAAATAGAGGAACCTTTGCTAGGCCGTTAAAGATGTTTCTTGAAGAAGTACCAGCGGAAAAAGAAAATCCTACAGCACAAAGGTATAGATTTATGAGCCTTGAGGAATTAAACTTAAAATCTGAGGATATTCATCATAATTAGAAAAGGGGAGAAAAACTAATGGAAGAATGCATATTTTGCAGCTATAACAAATCAGAGATAATAGCGGAAAACAAATTAGCCTTTGCTATAACAGATAAGTTTCCAGTAAATGAAGGGCATACGCTGATAATACCTAAAAGACACTTTAAAAATTTCTTTGAAGCTTCAGAAGAAGAGATTAAGGCTATTTACTCTCTCATGCATGAAGTAAAAGAAATGCTAGATATTCAATATGAACCATGGGGATACAACATAGGAGTAAATGTTGGATACTATGCAGGACAGACAGTAATGCATCTTCATGTACATCTTATACCAAGATATAAAGGAGATGTAGATAACCCTAGGGGAGGCATAAGGAATTTTAAGACAGCTTTAGTTGAATATGATGGATAAACAGAATCCTAATGAGGTGAGTTACAAATGATAGCTATACTATCGCCAGCAAAAACTTTGAATATGGAAAAGGCAATAAATACTGATTTATATACAAAACCTACTTTTGTCAAGGAAGCAAGTGAACTAATGAAAGAGCTTCAAAAGTATACTCCACCTGAGCTGGAGAGCTTAATGAAGATAAACGGTAAACTTGCAGAAGAAAATTTTATGAGGCACATAATATGGAATGAAGAACATAACCTATCCAATGGAAAACAGGCTCTCTTAGCTTATGATGGTGCAGTTTATAGAGGAATAGATGCTAAGAAGCTTAATAAACAGCAGTTGTCTTTTGCAAATAATCATCTAAGAATAATTTCTGGTTTATATGGCGTACTAAAACCACTGGATTTAATACAGCCCTATAGATTAGAAATGGCAACTAGACTTAAAAATAGTTCAGGGAACAATTTATATAGCTTTTGGAGAGATAAACTTACTAGTTATTTCGAGGAAGAATTAGATAAGCAAGATGATAACATACTGATAAATTTGGCGTCAAAGGAATACTCTTCAGCAATAGATATGAGCAAACTGAATGCAAATATAATAACCCCTATATTTAAGGATTATAAGGGAGGGGTTTATAAAGTTATAACCATTTATGCAAAGCGTGGAAGAGGGCTTATGAGCAGATTTATAATTGAGAATAGCATTGTTTCATCAAATGATTTAAAAGAGTTTGATGAGGAAGGCTATAGTTATAATGAATATCTGTCTACTGACTTAGAATGGGTATTTACTAGATAAAAAGTGTTTTTAGGTATTTATAAAATATTTTAAGTTTAGACTAAGGACTAACATGGTGAAATTTTACTCTTGGCGGTTTAAAGATTTTTATGATTGTGTTAACAAGGGAGTAAATTGTATAACAGGAGGAACAATAGATAAAATGAACTATGTGAAATATATTCGTGATAAAGTTGGACACAATGCAATAAACCTAACTGGGGTAAATGTATTGATAATAAATGATAACAATCAAGTACTACTTCAGAAGAGAGGAACATTTCCCTATAAATGGGGATTAGTTGGAGGAATCACGGAACTAGGAGAATCTCTTGAGGAAACTGCTGTTAGAGAAGCAAAGGAAGAAACTGGGTTAGATATTAAAGAATTACACTTACTGGGAACTACATCAGGAGCAAATTGCTTTATAGATTTCCCTAATGGAGATAAAGCTTATTTTATAACAGTTGGATATTTTACTAAAAGCTTTAGTGGTACATTAGAGATAGATAATTTGGAAACTAAGGAACTAAAATTTTTTAGCTACGAAGAATTGCCAGATAATATGCCTAATAGCCATAGAATAATGATTGATAAATACTATAGATAGATGAGAATTTGAAAATATGGTTTAGAGAAAGTATTGCGGTTAATAAAATTATAAAAAATCATTAGAAATCTTAAATATAAAGGAGGCATAGAGGCACTTTTTATAGAGAAGTGCTCCTATACCTTTTTTTTCTATATGGCAAAGGATAAATTTATCTTATATAATATAAAGGATAAATTTATCTTATATAATATTAAGGTACTAAAAATTTTTGGGAGATGGTTAAAGATTAGCATGAAAAGAATAAATGAAATTTTTAGTGATTATGAAGTAGGGGGCAACATAGGCACTGCCATTGTAGAATCGGTAGTTCTAAGTAAAAAGACTAAAACCCTGGAGATGAAAATCAGCTCAGATAAATATATTGAAGTAGGAGAATTTGAAGGTCTTAATAAGTTTATAAGAGAAAGATTTTCGTTGAGAAATTCTGAAATCGCTGTGAAGTATGTTGAGGGAACATATAAAAAGCCTATAGAAGAAGAATTGCAAAAGATTATATCTTCTATTTCAGAAAAATATCCTGCTCTAAAGGCAGTGCTGAATAATAGCCGATACGAAGTGGCTGAAAATACTATAAATTTTAATTTTAAAATTGCAGTATCCGGCTTTTTAAAATCCATGGATTATGATAAAAAAATCTATGATGCCGTAAAAAGCCTGTATGGCACAGCATATAAAATAAATTTTATTGATAAGGTAAGCAGTGAAGAATTATTAAAGATGGAAGAAGAAACACGTGCAAGTGAAATGCTGTTTATTCAAAGGGAAGTAAAGGCTGCACCAAGCAATAATACCCCTAATTTGCCTAGGGTAGCAGCAGAAAAGAAACAGGAAACAAAAGCAGAAAGCGATGGAAAGAAAGTTGATCCGTTCTTGATACTAGGCAGAAATGGTAATATTAGAGAGCCTATAATAAAAATTACCGATATTACACCGGATGAAGGTAGGATAGCTTTAGAAGGTGAAATATCAAACATGGAAGCAAAGGAATTAAAAAGTGGAAAAACATTAGTTTCCTTCGATTTATATGATGGCTCAAGTTCCATGACTTGTAAGGCTTTCTTAAAGCCCGGTGAGGAAAGTGAGGTAGTATCCAGACTTAAAAAGGCTAAGGCTGTTAGACTTGCTGGAAATGCAGGTTTCAGTAAGTTCTCTGGGGAAGTTGAAATGATTGCCAATATTATAATAGAAACAGAAGGCATGAAGAAGACTAAGAGAATGGATAACGCTGAGGTGAAGAGAGTAGAGCTTCATATGCATACACAGATGAGTCAAATGGATGCTATGACCAGTGCCACTGATTTGATTAAAAGAGCCATGAGCTGGGGCATGAAATCTATTGCTATAACGGACCATGGAGTGGTGCAGGCATTTCCTGAGGCACATAAGCTATTAGGAAGAGATAACCCTGACATGAAGGTTATATATGGAGTGGAGGCCTATTTAGCGCCAGATAAAAAACCTTCTGTAACAAACCCTAAGGGACAGAGCATTGATACCACTTACTGCGTACTGGATTTAGAAACCACAGGCTTTTCACCGGTAACAGAAAAAATTACTGAAATAGGAATTATGAAGCTTAAGGATGGAAAGGTAATAGATCAATTTAGTTGCTTTGTAAATCCTGAAAAACCTATTCCAGCAAGAGTGGTGGAAGTTACCAATATAACCGATGATATGGTAAGAGATGCAGAAACCATAGAAAAGGTATTTCCTAAAATGTTAGAGTTTATTGAGGGAAGTGTTTTGGTTGCTCATAATGCTGGCTTCGACGTAGGTTTCTTAAAGCATAATGCTAGAGTTTTAGGTTATGACTTTGATTTTACATATGTAGATACCTTGTCCTTGGCACAGGAGATTTTCCCTGAGTTTAAAACCTATAAACTAGGAAGAATTGCTAAGAACCTTGGCATAAAGGTGGAAGTGGCACATAGAGCCTTAGATGACGTTGATACCACTGTTAAGGTCTTCAAAGTAATGCTTGAAAAGTTAAAGGAAAGAGGTGCAGAAACCCTCCAGGATATAGAAATATATGGATCCGACGAAGTGTCATTGAGGGAGGGGTATAAAAAGCTCAAAACCTATCATGCAATAATATTCGCAAAGAATTATGAAGGATTAAAGAATTTATATAGACTAGTGTCTTATTCAAGTTTAGATTATTTTTATAAAAAACCTCGTATACTAAAAAGTATGTTGAAAAAATATTCTGAAGGTTTAATTCTAGGCAGTGCCTGCAGTGAAGGTGAATTATATCAGTCAATACTTCTAGGAAAATCTGATGAGGAAATTGAAGAATTAGCAAAGGAATATGATTATTTAGAAATACAGCCTCTAGGCAACAATGACTATCTAGTAAGGCAGGAGCAAGTACCTAATAAAGAATATCTGAAGGAAATCAATAGAAAAATTGTGCTTCTTGGAGAAAAATTAAATAAACCTGTAGTAGCAACAGGAGACGTTCATTTCATGGATCCTGAGGATGAGATATACAGACGTATACTAGAAGCAGGCCAGGGCTTTAAGGATGCAGATAATCAGGCTCCACTATACCTAAGAACCACCGAGGAGATGCTTAGGGAGTTCTCCTATTTAGGAGAGGAAAAGGCTTACGAGGTGGTAGTTACAAATACCAATAAGATAGCAGATATGTGCGAGAGAATTAGTCCTATTTCACCAGATAAAGCTACACCGCACATAGATGGCTGTGAGCAGACCATTAAGGACATTACCTTTGGCAAGGCTCATGAGCTTTATGGAGATCCTCTTCCTGAAATTATTCAGGCAAGACTTAATAGAGAACTGGATTCTATTATAAAAAATGGTTTCTCAGTGATGTACATTATAGCTCAGAAGCTGGTTTGGAAATCCAATGAGGACGGTTACTTAGTAGGTTCCAGAGGTTCCGTTGGTTCTTCTGTTGTGGCATATATGACCGGTATAACAGAAGTAAATGCTCTGCCGCCACATTACAGATGTCCAAAATGTAAGTATTCAGACTTTACCGATTATGGCATTAAATTGGGTTTTGACCTACCTGATAAGGTTTGCCCTGTTTGTGGAGAAAACTTAGCTAAGGACGGAATTGACATTCCTTTCGAAACCTTCTTAGGTTTCAATGGAGATAAAGAGCCGGACATAGACTTAAACTTCTCAGGAGAATATCAAGCAAAGGCCCATAAATACACAGAGGTTATCTTCGGAAAGGGCACAACCTTTAAGGCTGGAACCATAGGTACTATAGCAGAAAAAACAGCCTTTGGGTATGTTAAGAAATACTATGAGGAAAAAAATATTTCAGTAAATAAGGCAGAAATCCTAAGAATCTCAAAGGGCTGTACTGGTATAAAAAGAACCTCAGGACAGCACCCTGGTGGAATCATAGTTGTTCCTAAGGGAAGAGAAATTTTTGAATTCTGTCCTGTACAGCACCCTGCTGACGATCCAAATTCAGATATTATAACAACACACTTTGATTATCACTCTATAGACCAGAACTTATTGAAGCTAGATATACTGGGTCACGACGATCCTACAGTAATAAGAATGCTGCAGGACATAACGGGAGTGGACCCTCAGACTATACCTATGGATGATAAGGAGACTATGTCTATATTTTCATCCACACAAGCTCTGGGAGTAACACCAGACCAGATAAATTCTAGGGTAGGAACCTTTGGTATTCCAGAGTTTGGCACTAAGTTCGTAAGAGGAATGCTTCTAGACACAATGCCAAAGACCTTTATGGATTTAATATGTATTTCAGGACTTTCACACGGTACCGACGTGTGGCTTGGAAATGCTAAAGACTTAATTGATCAAAAAATAGTTACCAGCATAAGTGAAGCAGTGTGTACCAGAGATGATATCATGGTTTATCTTATTAAAAAAGGTCTGCCTCCAAATTCAGCCTTTAAGATAATGGAGTTAGTACGTAAAGGAAAGGCATTAAAAGATCCAAAGTTTCCAGAATATGAGGCCTTGATGAGGGAACATGAGGTACCAGAGTGGTACATAGGTTCCTGTAAAAAGATAAAATACATGTTCCCTAAGGCCCATGCTGCTGCCTATGTAATGATGGCCTTCAGAATAGCTTGGTTTAAGGTTCACATACCTAAGGCATATTATGCAGCGTACTTCTCCATCAGAGCTAAGGCCTTTGATGCAGAATTTATGATATTCGGAAAAGAAAAGGTCAAAGAAAAGATGAAGGAAATTGAAGCTATGGGCAATCAAGCAGCTCCTAAGGATAAGGATATGTACGATGACTTAGAATTGGTTTTAGAAATGTACGAAAGAGGACTTAAGTTCCTGCCAATTGATTTATATAAGTCTCATGCTACCAAATTCCTAGTTGAGGAAGATGGCTTAAGGCCGCCTCTAAACAGTATAGCGGGCATGGGAAATGTAGCTGCAGAGAGTATATATAATGCTGTACATGAAGAGAAGCCAATAAGCTCCATAGAAGATTTAAAGAAGCGTGCTAAGATTGGAAACTCTGCTATAGACTACCTTAAAAAGTTTGGATGCTTAAAAGGGCTTCCAGAAAGTGATCAAATTTGCTTTTTTGATGTAATTTAATAAATACAGGTCACTAGCTAGGTTTGAGAGAAGACCACTAGTCTATTATTATGATAAAAGATAGAAAATAAGAAAGTGTATACAGTGCACTTTCTTATTTTTATTTCAACAAATAAGTTATAAAATAATACAATTTGTTAAATCATAATTTTATAAATAAAATAGAAAGGTGGTTACTACATGGAAAAAAACCTTATAAAACCTGAGGAGTTAGTAGATGTACTAGAAGAAGATGGAGAATTAAGCATCTACAATGGTGTAAAAGAGTTGTTCATTCAAAGTGTAGATGACAAAGAAGGTTATTCCTATGTAAGCAGCACAAATGAAGAATTTGGCAGCAGCAGAGAAGCTGCAGAATGGGCAATTAATGAGCTCCATAAGAATGTTACGTAAAAGGTAGTTAAATAATGACACCAACAGCCCAACAGGGCTGTTTTTTTAGAAATTTAATAATTTACTACAGTAAACCATACCTTTTTCAATATTTGAATACCTTCTTCAATCTGCAATGCCGTTAAACCACCAAAGCCCAATAAAACCATAGGAAATTCATTGGTTACGGATTCATTATAATAAATTGAGGTTGGATAGACTTTTACTTTCATCTTATGAGCAGACTGAATCAGCTCTTCCTCTGTCATACCATTTTTAACTTTCAACAAAAGGTGTAGTCCAGAATTGGTACCTATAGCTTCGACTTTGTCTTCCATATGTTTATCAATTGCAGAAAGTAATATCCCACGTTTTTTACGATATAATGTCCTCATTTTATTTATATGACTTGATAAATATCCTTCTTTCATAAATCTATACAGTGTGTTTTGATGAAGCCTAGATACAGTCTGCTTATATCTTTGAAAATGTTGTTGATATTTCTCTACTAATTTTGGTGGTAAAACTAGATAACTTATTCTGATTGAAGGAATTAAAGATTTTGAAAATGTCCCCATATAAATAACTTTGCCATTCCTATCTAATCCCTGCAAAGAAGGAATTGGTTTTCCTTCATATCTAAATTCACTATCATAATCATCTTCGATTATATAACCATCTCTTTCCTCACACCATTTCAATAACTCTAATCTTCGAGAAACTGGCATAATCATGCCACAGGGGAACTGATGAGAAGGTGTAACATAGACAACTCTAGCAGAGCTTTTTCTTAAATCCTCTACACAAATACCATTTTCATCTATTGAAATAGGACAGATATCTATTCCCTGATCTGTAAAAACATTTCTTGCTTTATCGTACCCAGGATTTTCAATTGCGTATGAATAGTCCTTACCTAATAGCATACATAATAATATCATTAAATATTGCATGCCTGCTCCAATAATAATTTGTTCTGGAAGGCACCTCACGCTTCTTGACTGAAAAAGATATTTAGATATCTCTTTACGTAGACAGTCCTCTCCTTGAGCTTCACCTACTAATAAGAGGTCGCCTTGGTCTGAATATAAGCATTGGGTTGTTACTTTTCTCCACATGCGGTACGGAAAATGGTCCAAATCAATATTTCCTGAGCTAAAGTCAATTAAGTATTTAAAGTCATCCTTTAATTTTATATTTTGACTAGGATTATTAATAGTTGATAGATTACAAAATAAGTTATCCTCTAGCCTTGTTACAAATATCCCTGAACGGGGCTTACTTTCCACGTATCCTTCTGCATGCAATTGTTCGTACGCAGCTTGAATAGTGTTTTGGCTGATTCCTAGATAACTTGCCAATTTTCTTTTTGATGGCAGCTTCGTTTGTGGTTTAATCGTCCCAATTTCTATTTCATGTTTGATATATTCATATAATTGCATATATAGTGGAGTGTTTTTTGAGTAATCCCAAAGAGGCATAATTTCAATCATTCTCTCAATCCTTCCATAACTGATACTATAAAATATATTAAAACTGATACTTTTGATGATACCATATTAGAATTATAATATAAACAAGAGGGGGGATAACTTATGGATACTAAATATGTTGTTATCATTCAATGTGACATTGCACATAAAAGGTGCAGTGGGTTCGCATGTACAAATGCTTTTTATAATAAAGATGAGGCTTTTAAAGACTATAATGATACTACAAGATATATTTCTTTTACTTGTGGAGGATGCTGTGGAAAGGGAGTTGCTTCTAAATTAGAACATTTTTTTAAGAAAGCACGTAAAAATAATAATATTACTAAAGATGAGGTGGCAGTTCATTTATCATCCTGTATGATAACAGATAATTATCATTATGACAGATGTCCAAATGTAGATTATATAAAGAGCATAGTCACAAAGAAAGGCTATAAAAATATGGTGGAAGGTTCTTATGTAAGTAATAATGCAAAGAAGAAAAGAGAAGAAGGTATATATAATTGCTATGAGTAAGGTCAGTTTTTTATAGGTGTGGGAGATAACAAATTTTAATTGAAAAATAAGAAATCACTTAGACGGCCAAAGACCAAATTCCATTGGGCTTAGACCCTTTAATTTTTCTTATAGTCTTTTGAGTGAAGCTCAAAAGTATAAACACTAATCCTATACTTAACGTGGATTTTATTGTGTTGACTCACTGTTATAATTGGAAGCTTGAATTTGGAAGTAATCTTTATTATAATGGGTAAGCAACATTACTTGAATAAAGGAGATTTTAAATATATGAAGTTTTATTTCGCACCTATGGAAGGTTTGACAGGGTACATTTATAGAAATGCTCATAATACCTTTTTCAATAAAATAGATAAATACTTTTCACCTTTCATTGTAGCAAATCAAAGTAACAGTTTTAAAACACGGGAGTTAAATGATATCTTACCTGAAAACAATCAGGGGCTAGTTTTGATTCCGCAACTACTAACAAACAATGCAAAAGATTTTATACATACTTCAAAGAAGATAAAGCAACTTGGATATAATGAGGTCAATTTAAACTTGGGATGTCCTTCTGGAACTGTAGTTTCAAAAAATAGAGGATCAGGATTTCTTTCAAAAACAGAAGAACTTGATCTGTTTTTAGAAGAAATTTTTTCTGAAGCCACAACAAAAATCTCAATAAAAACTAGAATAGGAAAAGACAACCCAGAAGAGTTCTATAAGTTGATTGAGATATTTAACAAATATCCCTTAGAAGAGCTTATCATTCACCCTAGAATTCAAAAAGATTTTTATAAAAATAAGCCTAATCTCAAGGTTTTTAAGGATGCCTTGGTTTTAAGTAAAAATCCTGTTTGCTATAATGGCGACATTTTTACAGTTAAAGATTATAGGGAGTTTTTAGCTGATTTTCACAGCGTAGAAACCATAATGCTTGGAAGAGGATTATTAGCCAATCCTGCACTTATTAGCAGTATTGAAAACAATACTAAACTGGAAAAAAATCTATTAAAAGATTTTCACGATAAAATTTATGAAGATTATAAAAAGGTACTTTTTGGGGATAGGAATGTGTTATTTAAAATGAAGGAACTATGGTTTTATATAATACCAATGTTTTCTGATAACGGAAAATATGCGAAAAAAATCAGGAAATCAGAAAGATTACGAGATTACGATGAAGCGGTTTCAAGTTTATTTAGGGAACAGGATATTCTAGAAAATTAGAAAGATTAAAGAAACACTTAGGTTCTACCTAGGTGTTTTTAACTATGCATTTACTTAATTATCGGACAAAGCAGCAAAACTAATATATGGGACAAGTAGAGATTATTATATTTTTTGCATAATTGTGAGAAAATGTGGAAAATATGCTATAATATAGTTAAAATATAAATTAGAATTGTAATATATTTACGAATATAGCTGTAAATATATTTAAAATGGAAATGGAGTGATAAAATTGAAAGAATTTGAAGAAAAATTAAAAGAATATATAATAGAAAATAACATAGACGCAGAACAGCATATTTATGAGAATACCTGCCACACTGTAGAAGAAGCCGCATCTGCTGCTAATGCATCGCCAAAGGATATTGTAAAAAGCATATGTTTAATAGGGAACGAAGGTAATCTTATTGTTGCTATTGTTGGAGGGAACGATAGGGTAAGTACATCAAGGGTAGCAAAAGCATTAAATATAGAAATTCCTAAAATTGCAACTCCTGAAGAAATACTCAATAAAACTGGATACATATGTGGAGGCGTACCGTCATTTGGCTATGAAGGGATATTCTTAATTGACCCTAAAGTTATGGAAAATGAGTTTGTTTATACTGGTGGAGGCTCACCTTATTCATTAACAAAAATTTCAACAAAAGTATTACAGCAGATAAATAGAGGTCAAATAGTTAGAATAAGAAAGTGATTAAGAGAAATAAGATGATCTTTCCTTAATAGTACCCTTATTTAACGTATCAATTATAAAAATCAAGTAATTTACTAGAGCACCGCGTTATTTATTTGAATTTTGGGGTGTTTTTTAAAATTATATTTAAGTATTTTTATATAAAATAAACAGATTGATTGATAATTCAAAGATTATGTCTACTTATTGTAAAACTACGGTAGTTAGGTATTAGTAAGATTATGCGATTTAAAGTGCATATAGAAAAGAGGTTATAAAATGAGTGTTAAGAAAATATTTTGGGAAAATCCTTACTTAACTAAACTTGAAGCGAAAGTAACCAGTGCAAACGGTAATGTTATTACACTTGACCAAACAATAGCATTTGCCTTTTCAGGAGGTCAACAGTCTGATTCAGGAACTATAGGAGGATTTGAAATCATAGAAGCCAAAAAGGAAGGAAAAGAAATTTTCTATACTATTGGAGATAACCATAACTTAATGCCTAATCAAAATGTTATAGTTATAGTTGATTGGGAAAAGAGATATAAATTGATGAAACTGCATTTTGCAGCCGAAATCATCTTGGAATTAGTGTATCAAAACTTTAATCACCCTGAGAAAATTGGAGCAAATATAACTGTTGATAAGGCAAGAGTGGACTTCTTTTGGGAAGGAAAAATTTCTGAAATATTTCCAGAACTCCTACATAAAGCAAACAACATAATAAATTTAAACTTGGATATAGTAAGTGCTTTCGATGATGAGGAAAATGAAAAAAGATATTGGTACATAGAAGGGTTTGCAAAAATTCCATGTGGGGGAACGCATCTAAGAAAGACAGGAGAAATCGGTCCGATATCTTTAAAAAGAAACAACTTGGGCAGTGGTAAGGAAAGAATCGAAATATACCTACAGTCGTAGGGGTAGGCTTTAGTTAGTAAACAATATGGAGCTATGTTTGCACTATTTAGCGATAGTATTATTTATGAAGGGTGGACATTATCCTATGGCAAGGATTTTTTATTAGTATCTTTGCCTGGTGGAGAAAACTCTTTTTGGGACAATGATTAATTCGCAACATTCTTAAGAGGTGACTAAACTATAATATATTTTATATTAAATGGGTGGGGTGGAGATTAAAATATGCTTTCGCTGAAAGATCAAGCTGAGATATATCGCATAGGATTGATTACAGGGTTATTAGTGAAGAGTGATGTTATAAGTTGGGCTGATAAGATTATTGAAACTCAAGAAAATGTCGAGCATGAAATAATTGAGGTCTCATTACTTGAAAGTGCTAGTAAGGCGGACATTGCTTGAAAACTTTCTGAGGTTAAAGGCATTCCTAATAAGCAGTATCTTATTAATGTGTTTCCACGGGTGAGTTCGGTTAACACTATGAAGAGGTTACTTTTAGTATGTAATAAAATAAAAATAGTTTTAAGAGGTATTGGGATGATATTAGAGAATAATTATATTGTGGTAGTGGATTACCAGCTAGAAAGCCAAAGGATTTTTTACAATGGTAAAGTAGAAATTGAAGCTTTCAAAAGATATAAGGAATTAAATTTCCAAAACAAAAAAAACACTCAGGTAAAACCTAGTGTTTTCAATCTGTAAGTAAGTCTATAAGCCGAGTTCTGTATTTGACAATCATCTATCTAGGCCTACTGTTACCAGCAGGCTCAAGCGATACTATCGAGAAGTGGAACGGGCCGCCCCTTGGTACTTCTCAATCTTGCTCCAGATGGGGTTTACATAGCCGCAAAGTCGCCAATGCGCTGGTAAGCTCTTACCTCACCTTTCCACCCTTACCGAAACTAGTTTCGGCGGTATATCTCTGTTGCACTTTCCTTCAGGTTACCCTGACTGGGTATTACCCAGCACCCTGCCCTATGGAGCTCGGACTTTCCTCTCCTGTGTTTCCACAGCAGCGATTGTCTGGCTTACTCGCAGATATTATAATATCACAGCATATATCAAATTACAAATAATAATTAATGTTAAATATAGATAACATTAGTTCTATTTCTATTTGATGAAAGCAGTAGAATAGCAATTTTAAATTATTATTTTTTAAGCAATAAGGAATTACCAAAAAAGTATTGACTTGGAGTTGGCTCACAGGAGTATAATTGTTTAAGAAATGGTAAACTTAAGTGGATTTTAAGAATTGGGGGGTAAAGTATGAGTTTTAATATGTATATTCCAACAAGAACTTTATTTGGTGCAGGTCAGTTAAACAATCTAAAAGATCAGGTTATGCCAGGTAAAAAGGCAATGATCGTGATTTCTAATGGAAAATCTACCAGAGAAAATGGCTATCTTGCCAGAGTAGAAGAACAACTGAAAATTGCAGGTGTTGAAACAGCTGTATTTGATAAAGTTGAGCCAAACCCACTGAAATCAACGGTTATGGCTGGAGCTGCATTCTCAAAAGAAAACCATTGTGATTTTATTGTTGCTTTAGGTGGTGGAAGTTGTATGGACGCATCGAAAGCAATCGCAATCATGGCAACAAATCCAGGAGATCTCTGGGATTATGTTCAGTCAGGAACTGGAAAAAGAAAAGTAATTGAGAATAAACCACTTCCCATAGTAGCGGTTACAACAACAGCAGGAACAGGCTCAGAGACAGACATGGGTGCCGTAGTTACCAACGAAGAGACACAGGAAAAACTAGCCATTAAAACACCTGAATTATTTCCTGTCCTTGCTATTGTAGACCCGGAACTTATGAAGTCTGTACCACCTAAGTTCACAGCTTTCCAAGGATGGGATGCCTTGTCGCACAGCATGGAAGGGTATATCAATAATAAATCAAATTTAATGAGTGATATGTATGCCATCACTGCAATTGAAAATGTGAGTCGTTATCTTGCAAGAGCAGTAAAAGATGGAAATGATATTGAGGCAAGGGAAAGAGTTGCCTTTGGAAATAATTTATCTGGGATAGTAATGTGCGTTGGTGCAATCTCCAGCCAGCACTCTTTGGAACATGCTATGTCTGCATACCATCAAGATTTACCTCACGGAGCAGGACTGATCATGCTTAGTAAGGCATATTTTACCCATCTTATTGAGAAACATGTTTGTGATGAGCGTTTTATACGAATGGCGAAAGCAATGGGCATGGAAGACGCAAAGGAGCCTATGGATTTTATCACTATGCTTACAAAGCTCCAAGAAGAATGTGGAGTGGCAGACTTAAAGATGTCCGATTATGGAATTAAACCTGAGGAATTTGAAACACTGGCACGTAATGCAAAGGATACAAACAGTGGACTCTTCTTAGTTGATAGGTGTGAACTGAGCATAGAAGATTGTATAGCTATTTATAAGTCTTCTTACAAATAAAAAGAGTCTAAATATACTAACTGCATGAGTTTATTTTTGTGGTTGTTAAAAATGAAGATTTGTCAGGAGGAGTTAAGATATGGATACAATACTTAATAGAAAAAGTATAAGAAAGTACAAGGATATTAAAATAAGTGATGAGATTGTAGAGGAATTGCTAAGAGCAGGAATGGCAGCACCTTCTGCAGGAAATGAGCAACCTTGGGAATTTATAGTTTTGAGAAATAAAGAGCTTATGAAGAAGATAACTGAGGTACATCCATATTCAAAAATGCTATTAAATACAGATGTTGCAATTGTGGTATGTGGTGACGAAGCAAAAGAGGTATTTAAAGGCTATTGGGTACAGGATTGTTCAGCTGCTACAGAAAATATATTATTAGCTGCTGAAGCTAAGGGGTTAGGAGCAGTATGGCTAGGAGTTTACCCATTAGCTGATAGAGTAGAGGCAATAAAAGAACTTCTCAACTTGCCAGCTGGCGTAATTCCTTTATCAATAGTTCCTGTTGGATATCCTGATGAGCAGAGAAAAGCATCAGATAGATTCGACAAAACCAGAATACATTATGATAGATGGTAAGGATTTTTAGTATTGAATATATTAGATAAAATATTTGATGAAAAATACTATAAAATTAAACACTTTGAACAGAATGGAAAAATATATGAATATTTAGGTATAAAGAGATTTAGAAAAGCCTTGCTGCATATAGCCAAGGATAGAAAAGATGAAGTGCCCTTTAAAAACTATTTCTTAACAGAGTACTCCGTAAATGCGATAAAAAAATATGAGCAGATGTCCAGAAAAAGCGAAAAATCTCATGTAATTATTGCAACAGTCATGTTACTTTATATGGTTAGAATAGGTGTTTTTATAAAAGATATTTTTGATGTTATGTTTCTATTATTTTTTACACTAGTAAATATAATAACGAATATTTATCCCATATTCTTGCAAAGATATAATCGTATTAGAATACAAAAAATTTTAAATAAAATTGAGGTTTAGGTTATTAGTAAATTAAGGTGGTGGCGCATAGCAGATATAAAAAGGGAAAATATATTTCCATAGGCTAGGAATAATATTAAATTTTCATACTTACAGGGGGAAAAAATGAGTATCAATAAGGGCAGAGTTATTTTATATGTAATGAGGCATGGACAGACTATTTTAAATAAAGCTGAAAGAACTCAAGGATGGTGTGATGGAGTTCTCACTGCAGAAGGAATTGAAGTAGCTATAAATGTTGGACTTGGACTTAGTGATATCAAATTTAAAGCAGCCTATAGTAGTGATTTAGGTAGGGCAGTAAAAACTGCAAGAATTGTTATAAAAGAAAATATTGCAAGTGCCAATTTAGAATTAAAAGAGCTTGAAGGTTTAAGAGAAGTGTACTTTGGAAAATACGAAGGAGAGCTTGAAAAAGTAAAGTTTAATGATATACTTAACTTTCTTAATGTAAGTTCCTATGAAGAAGCAAAGGAAAAATATGATTTTCAAAGAGAATATGTTAACTCATGTGCTGCTTTAGATGAGACAAAAGAAGCAGAAAATTATGATACAGCAATAAAAAGAGTTATGAAAAGCTTAGAGGATATATGCTTAGAAAATTCTAATGATAATGGTGGAAATGTACTTATAGTAGGCCATGGAGGAATAATTAGGTTAATTATTGATTATATAGATAAGAATTTTAATTTAAGAAATTTAGATAACTCAAGTATATCCAAGATAATATATGAAGACGGAAATTTTAAAGTTGAATCTGTAAATGATAATAGCTTTTGTGAAAAAGGTAAAGCTATGAAAATAGCAATTAAGCAACAGTAAACTAAAAAAGGACTAATTGAAAACAAAATTTCAATTAGTCCTTTTGAGTATTTACATCAAGCTGTTAGACCTCTGTAATTATTCTAAAAAGTCAGTTGGTACTGGGTACTTTAGTAAGATGCTTTTCTTGAAAAAAGGGAAAAAACTCTATTCCTCTATAAACTTTATCAATTCTTTATTGAATTTATCTTTTTCATCATAGAATAATCCATGACCACTAAATTTAAATGGTATAAGTCGAGAATTCTTAATTCCTTGCCTTTGAGCTTCAGCTAATGGGAAAAGACAAACTTTATCATGAATTCCATGAAGAATTAAGGTTGGAACATTTATTTTTCCAAGGTCATAAAATAATACTTCCTTTAGCCAAGTTTTTGCAATTTCTGCTGTAGCCCAACCTGCCGCTTTTAGTCCCAGTTGGAAAAACCAATCTGAGAATGGCTCAGTTATGTTCTGGAAGAAGAACATTTCCCCAAAGTTTCTGAGCATATTTGGACGGTTATTGTATGTTCCTTGAATGATGTCATTTATAGCTTCTCTTCTTTGACCGTAAGGAAAATATGGAAGCTGAATAAGGCTTGGTGCAGCAGCGGCAAAAAGAGCTAGTTTAGATACACCATATCCATTATGTCTAGCCATATACCTAATGGCAATTGCTCCTCCTGTAGAATGTCCAGCTAAGGTAATGTTTTTTAATTTAAGTGTTTCGATTACGCATCTTACATCATCTGATAATCTATTGTAATCATAACCACTCCAAGGCTTATCTGAATTACCGAATCCTCTAGTATCTATTCCAATGCACCTATACCCCATTGATGGAAGCTGGTCAAACTGATATTCAAATAAATTATGATCTCCTGGCCAACCATGTAAGAACAAGATTGTTTTTCTGCCTTCTGGGTTTAGATCTTCTACGTAGATTTTTACATTGGGCTCTACTTTAACATAGTATCCCACACAAATACCTCCAATAATAAAGCTAACTCATTAATTAAGGTATTCTCCTGTACATAAATATGTGCACTGCCTATCTGACTTTAATGGAGAATTTTAGTTTAAATAATATTCTATGATTTTAAATTTTATTAAAAAATAAACTTTTAATTTGTTAAATAGACAAATTATATCCATTTATGATTTGATATTAGGAGGAATCCTGTATAAAATGTAGAATTTTTTAACTAGGATGATTTATATTTTAAAAAAGTAATAAGTGGGAGTTAACGTATTCACGTCAAATTATAAAGGAAAGCTTAAAAAATGAAGTAGAAAAAGTGGTGAACTTAAATGAATGCTTATCTTGAAAATTATGAAAAGGCCTTTAATCTCATTACTACTTTAATAGAAAGCAGTGAAAGGGACAAAGGCTCAAAAGAAAAACTGATGGTTGATAAAATTGAAAAGTTTATTCAAATGAATCTGATAGAGTTTATGAAGGAGGATTCACCTTCCCATAGTGCTGCACTATTTTATGATTTTATCTATGAATTTAATAGATTCAGGGAATTTGTTGCTTTTACAGCACTAGCGAAGAAAAATATAGTAGGACTTGGAGGGGCTTTTGGTTCCGGCAAATCTAGTTTTCTCAATTCTATTTTTGGTAAGGAAATATTACCTGCAAAGCTTACTCCAACTATCTCAGTTCCTTCTTATGTAATTCATGGAGAGAGCTTAGACATATGTGCCATAAACATATTTAATCAAAAGGTACATATGAACGAAGAGGCTTTAAAAGCTGTATCCCATGACTTTACTGAAAGATATGGAGTGGGCTTAGGACATATAATAAAAAGTATATTTATACAAATACCACAGCATGAGTTTCACAATATAGCCTTTTTAGACACTCCAGGTTACAGTAAAGCCCATTCAGAATATTATAGTGTAAATACAGATGAAAAATTAGCCAGAGCCCAATTAAATACTAGCAATTTTATAATTTGGTTTGTAGATGCAGAAGGGGGCACCATAAAGGAAGAGGATATAAGCTTTCTTCAATCTCTGAGAAAGGATATACCTATATTAGTAATTGTAAGTAGAGCAGATAAGAAGACCAAGGAAGACATAGAGAGTATAGTTAAAGAGACTAAAAATAGATTAAAGGAGAAAGCTTTATTTGTAGTGGACGTCATTCCTTATTCCGCAAGAAAGCCAGCAATCTATCCTGCTGACAACATAATTAAATACTTGAGGATTTGGAATGACAGCAAAATTCAACTTTTGTTCGCTAAAAACTTTAAGATGGTTTTTTCCCAGTTTGAGAAATACTTTGAGGACAGTCTTGAAGAGGAAAAAGGAAAACTTAATAAATTAAATTCTTCCATAGCATTATTGGATAGGGACCAACAGGAAGTGGAAGAATATTTAAGTTTTATGAGAAAGGATGTTAAATCCAGAATTAAAGATTTGAAGGAAAGAAAAGAAAAACTCCAAACTATGAGAACTGATTTCTTTACAATTTTGAAAGCCACAGGAGATCAGGTAGGAATACCTCTGCCAGAGCCAAGGGATATAGATTTAATTGTGGACAATTTTAAAGATCCGATTATAGTTTTACAGGAATATAAAAATAAAAATGGACTTAAAACCTTAGAATATAGCGGCAGAATAAAGTTTAAATTTGACACCTTAAATGAAAAGAAGGCTGAGAGAAGAATAAATAATTTGAGCAGCATAAGTGAAAACTATGGCAGCATAATTTTTGAAAATTTAAGGGGAGTGAAAATAAAAGATAAAGTTGTTAACTTTGAGGATGTAATTTTTGAAAAACTAAAAAAGGTAAAGGTAAAAGACCGCAGCATTAGCTACGGGGATGTAATAATAAACAAATTTAATGCTTTAGATAAATAAGCCGCTAAATACAATACACATTTTACGGAGGAAATTAAAAGTGGAACTAAAAACAGAAAAAATAATAAACATGATAAAAGAATGTGAAGATAAAGTAAAGAAAATAGAAGGACATGCTCTTTTAAATAGAGGCAATTATACAAAAGATTTATACATGACTTTGCTTAGCTGCATAGCTTTTTCAAATGGAGATATAGATAAAAGGAAGTATAATTTTTTAAAGGCCTTATGTAAAGGGGCAGAAACAAAAGAAGAACCTACTTCTTTTTTAGGCAAGGCAGGGGACCTTAAAATGGAAACTCTAAAGGAATTTTTAAAAAACATAGTATCAGAAAAGCTTCAATACAGCTTTATACTGGATGCACTAATACTTTCTGCTATAGATGGAGGAATAAGTGATAATGAAAGCAGCTTTGTAGGAGAAATAGCTGAAGTATTACAGCTTTCAAAGGATGAAATCGAGTTTTTATGTGATCTTTGTATATGTATTCTAGAAGAGGATGCTAAAAAGTTTAATAAAATAATTGAAAATGTACCTAGAAATATAGATATAAATCAATTTAGTCCATATTTTATGGAGTTTATACATGGATTGCCAATTAAGGATAGCTATATTTTAGGAGATGTTAACTGGAGAGGAAAGTTTATCATTAATAAACCTATTATTAATGAAGGTAATTTAAATATTGAAAATGCCAGAATTACCTTTCTTGAGAATGGAAAAATCACTTCTAAAAATGGCAGTAAAATAAGCATAAGTAATTCTGAATTCATAAACAGTGAATTCATACTTGAAACAGGAAGCACTATAACTGCAAAGAAGAGCAAATTTAGCGATAATGAAAATAAAAGAGTCTTTGTATTACAGAGTAATAAAGAAGAAAATTCTATTGAAAACTGTATTTTTCAAAATTGCAATTTTGATGACCATGGGGGGGCAATTTATTTAAATAACTCTCATTTAAATATGAAAAAGAACATCTTTAGTAATTGTAGGTCTGAGGGAGTTGGAGGAGCAATTTACGTTTCTGGAGAAAATAGCGGATCAGTAGCGATTACTTGGAGTGGACTTCAATTTAATAATTGCGAAGCTAATTATGGTGGAGCTATATATGAGTCTGGCAATATTATCTACTATGTTAACAGCTGTATTTTTAACAGTTGTAAAGCAAACATTGGAAGTGCGGTATATTGTTGTTGTGATTTCTATGTAGAAAACTTAATAGAAGAGTGTGAGTTTAACAACTGTTTATCTAAAACAGATGGAGCTGTATTCATAAAGTACATATATGCAAATAAGAGTGTTGTTCAATGCAGGTTTAATAAATGTGTCTCTGAAAATGGTGGATACAGCTGTATAGCCTATAGCGATCGATCTGATAGTTTTGGAAACGAAAATATATATAATAATTGCAGCAACCCTATTCATAGCTGATAGCATTTTATTATTTTCAAAGGAATTTACCTACAGTTTCCATTCCTATTTATGAAGAGGATAAACTATTGCAGTTAATTTCCTTTGAGCAGGAAAGCCCTTGCAGAGCTTAAATAGTAAAATAAGTTTCTTCTTTTACTACTTAAGCTCTGTGAGATGAGTCCAATATCTTCTAGGCATAAAAAGGTTACGGAGCCTGTGGTTTTTACGTTCCTTAATGTTAACAGAGTTATAAAAAGTCTTCCAAAGAGCTTCGAACTCATCATCTGCTAAGGAAGAGGTAAAGACTTTGGAATCTTCCTTTTTAAAGTCAATTATAATAGCGGATTTTTTATTATATACAATTGCAAGCTCTCTTTTTAAATCATGAATTATAAAGTTTTGATCAGAAAATCTTTCTGTAAAATGGTTAAGTATTATAGGTAAAATATTATGATCAGGTTCTATAGAGGCATAAAAACTTAATGGTGCTATTTCTTTAAATCTCACAAATCCAGTGAATCTATGGGCTTCTAAAGTAACTCTTCTAATGTATTTATCAACTAAAATTATAATATCGTTATTCTTAGCTAAGTTAACATTTATACCATACCTATAGCAAAGTTTAAGGTATTTCAAAGCCAGAGAATCAGAATCTGGAATGTCACTAAGATATAAGTAATATAGATTTGTTAAAACTTCATCATTAAGTTTTTCTACAATGCTGTTATAAACTCTATTAAATTTATCATATTCAGTTGAAATATCTGAAACTTCATTAAGAAATGAGGCAATATAATCTTTGGATTTTGTTATGATACAATCCTCTTTGCAGCTATAGGCATAAAAAATAGCAGTAAGTAAGCCTTCAAAAGTATTATCATATATATATTCTTTCAAAATAAAAACCTCCTATAGTTCACCGGTAATGGAGCTAGATTTATCATTTAATAAAAGTAACTTATTGTTTAAAGAAGCCTTAGGAAGAAGTGGATTGTTTATATTGTTATCAAAAAAGCTTAACTGCTCTGCACTTTCATCTATTGAATTTAAGTCAAGTTTAGGAGTAAGTGCTTTCTTAATTTTTATATCGTCAAAGGAGACTGTTCCATAATACTTACCTTTACAAGTAATGAAATATTGGGCTCTTTTTATAACTATGCCAAGTTTTTTTAGATCAAAGAAGTCCAGTGAGTTAACTCTGCGAGCACTAACTATTTTCTGTGCACCACGTATTCCGATACCAGGGATTCTTATAAGCATTTTGTAAGGAGCTTTATTTATTTCAACAGGAAATAGGTGAATATTATTTAAAGCATAGGTTGTTTTAGGATCAAAGTTAATATCAAAATTAGGATTCTTTTCATTTAATAATTCTTCTGCTTTAAATCCATAAACTCTTAATAGCCAATCACCTTGATATAGTCTATGCTCTCTAAGAGTGGGAGGGTTTTTAAGTTTAGGCAGATTTGTACCGCTGTTAACTGGAACATAGGCTGAATAATAAACTCTTTTTAATTCAAATTTGTCATATAAACTTTCTGTTAGGTTTAGGATATTTAAATCACTTTCCTTCGTTGCTCCAACAATAAGCTGAGTACTTTGACCACCGGGTACAAATATAGGGGAATTTTTATAGTTCATACGCTCATATTTATTTATAACAATGCTGTCTTTAATATATCTCATAGGCTTTAAAACATCATCCTTATTCTTTTCAGGCGCTAGCAATTTAAGGGATTTTGATGAAGGCAGTTCAATATTTACACTCATTCTATCTACAAGAGAACCAGCTTTTTTTATAAGATCTTCATCGGCGCCAGGGATTGCTTTTAGGTGAATATAACCTCCGAAGTTATGTTCATTTCTTAATTTGTGAACAACTGTTGTAAGCAGCTCCATAGTAAAATTAGCACTGTTAATAATTGAAGAGCTTAAGAATAAGCCTTCTATATAATTACGTCGATAAAAATTCATAGTAATATTTACAACTTCCTCAGGAGTAAAAGAAGCCCTTTCAATATCATTAGACCTTCTATTAATACAGTATGAACAATCATATATGCAATAATTTGTTAAAAGTATTTTAAGTAGGGATATACATCTTCCATCTGGAGTAAAGCTGTGACATATGCCACTTGGAGCAACTGAACCAATAGCTCCTTTTTTTGAACTTCGGTTTGAGCCAGAAGATGAACAAGATACATCGTATTTAGCTGCGCCAGCTAGAATTCTTAGTTTTTCACTTATTTCCATTTTCATCACCAATCTTTGTATTTCTTATAAATTAAGTATAACTGATTTTTGAGTAAAGAACAAGTGTTCTGCAGTGAAGATTGGACCATATAATTAAAAATAAAGTAAAATCTGCTTTATATACCACATTACTTTATTTATGCTGGTTAAAATTGTATAATTAGGATATGGTATAAAGATATGATAGTAATTTAAAGTAAAGTAGGTTTTGAAATTTTAAAAGGAGGAAAAGATTATGGGAGAATTATGTAAATTACCTAATATAGGCAGTAAGTTAGAAGCACAGCTTAATGAAACTGGAATAGAAACAGCTGAACAATTAAAGAAAGTTGGCAGCAAACAGGCGTGGTTAGATATTAAAGCTATAGATAGTTCCGCCTGCATCAATAGATTATGTGCTATAGAAGGAGCAATACAAGGAATTAGATGGCATAGTCTTTCAGATGAAGTAAAAAAGGAACTAAAGGAATTTTATAATGCAGTAAAGTATTGATATCTTTGTATAGGTGGCTAAAGATAAGAAAATTGCATATATGAAGTTGAAAATCAGGAAGATTTTTTATATATTTCCTGTTACAATTAACCAGTAAGTAAAAGGTCTGTTAATAAAATTCAACTTTACAGGGGGAAATATGTTATGAAAAAAATATATTTTAATCCAGGCTGTGCTTTAAGTATATACAAGCCTGAAATAGAAGATAAAATTTTAAAATTTTTGAATGAGAACTATGGGGAAGTCACATTACATAAAATATGCTGTCGCCATGACCCGCAACTTGAAGCGGATTCACTAATTATTAATGTATGTGCTGGTTGTGATAGGCGTTTTAGGAGTTTATATGAGGGCATATCAACAATTTCTCTATGGGAAGTACTTGATGGGTTGGATTCATTTCAATATCCTGACTATAAAGGTTTGAAGTTGTCAGTACATGATGCCTGCCCTGTGCGTGAGAAGCCACAGGTACATAAAGCTGTACGAAATCTGCTGAAAAAGATGAACATTGATGTTATAGAAACAAAGTTTTCCGGTACCAACTCAATATGCTGCGGAGATGATTTTTATCCTAAACTTCCTATTGAAAAGATTCATGAAAAAATGAAAGAACGAGCGAATTCCATGCCTTGCAATGAGGTTTGTGTATACTGTGTCTCATGTATCAAATCAATGTATATTGGAGGCAAAACACCTAGACATTTGATTGATCTTTTAATGGGAGAAACAACTGAACCACAAATATACGATACTATCCAGTGGCACGAACAATTACAAGAGTATATTGATAAGCATTAAGGTTAGTTACTATGACTAATGAGAGAAGAGAGAGATGAAGAGCTTATAAAGAGGATAACTGAAGTACATTCCTATTCAGAAATATTATTAAAATTATTTGAGCAGATATTTTTATAAGAATGTCTGCTCTTTTGCTAGAAAAACAAGTAATTCTTAGACCTTCTACAGTGCAAATTCTTCCAATCTAACCACTGACTATTTAACATAGTTAGCTTCAACAATTCCTTAGTCATTCATAAAATTAGTCCTTTTGTGATACCATGATAAATTATGCAATATTAAAGCTTTTCCTAACCAATTGCATAAACAACGACATTGCAGGACTAACCCACTTGTTCCTATGATATGCGCATATTGCCGTAATCTTGCTATCAGAGCAGCCAACTCTAAGTTCTTTTAACTTACCATTGTTAAGTTCTTCTTCCACTGTAAAACGAGGCAGAAAAGAAATTCCCAAGTTACTTGCAACACATTTTTTTATAGCTTCAATGCTCCAAAGTTCAATTGTGCTATGTAACAATATATTGTTATCACAAAAATAATTTTCAAGTATCCTTCGATAAATAGATTCATTTTCATTAATGATAAGGCTTGTATTTATCTTTTGATTTGGTTTAGAAAAATCCAATTTATCTTGCTCTAATAATGGTGAGCATACTAAAGCTAAAGGAAAATCAGCTAGAGGAATAGTAGTCAAACTATCCTTTGTGCTTCCAACATCATACATTAGACCAATGTCTATCTCACCCTTGGATAGGATATTTTTTATAGAAAAGCAATTTAGTGAAATAATAGAAAGCTTTACATTAGGAGCTTTTTCTTTGAATAAGCTCAATACATTTTGTAATTTATAAGACATCAAGGATTCTGCAACTGCAATTTTCAATTCTCCTGTTATCTTATCGCCATGTTTACCAATATTCTCAATTTTTTTTACTGTATCCAGTAATTCATTTGCATAGGGCACCAACTCTTTTCCTAAGGAAGTTAGAACCATGTTACGACCAATTTTTTCAAACAGCTTGATTGAGAGCTCCTGCTCTAATTGCTGAATTTGAGATGTAACAGTAGACTGTGTGTATCCTAGTTTTGCTGCAGCATTTGAAAAATTACCTTCCTCTATAATACTTTTAAATGTTTTAAAGTGCCTAATATCCATTTGTTTCACTCCTATCTTCATGTTATATAATATATTTGTAAAATCGAATTGTCAATTCATAACTATTAATTTTACAAATACATCGTTCCTTGATAGTATAAGCTTAAGGAAGGGGTGCATAAGAAATGAATTTATTAGTAGAAAAAATAAAAAATGCAGCACTGAATATGGGCTATGAAAAGTGCGGCATTATTAAAATATCTGATATGTCCGGTTATGAGGAGAAACTTAATGAAAGAATCCAGCGTATTCCAGAGGTTAAACCATATTATGAAGGATTTTATCGCTTTGCCCGCTTGCAAGATATATATCCTTGGGCAAAGTCAATCGTTATCTGTGTAAGACAATACGGAAAATATCATATTCCTGATCACTTGAAAGGTTTGATTGGAAAATATTATTTGGTAGACAGTAGAAGAGATGAGAATTCCGAAGATTTTCAAGATAGTTTAAAATTTGAAGGATATTTGCAGGAAATGGGGCTTAAAACTGCTGCTGAAAGGAAATTTGGTATTACTGCTTTCCGTTGGGCGGCATTAAAGGCGGGACTTGGACTAGTTCGGAGAAATAATTTCTTTTATACAGAGTCTGGTTCATGGGTGCATTTAGAGGCATGGCTGATTGATAAAGAGTTAGAATCTGTTGAAAAACCAACATTGAAGGAATGTCCTAAAAACTGTAATCTGTGCATTAAATCCTGTCCAACAGCTTCTTTATCAGAACCCTATACTATGAACCGCTCATCCTGTATCTCTTGCCTTACCACATTTGAAGGTTGGGATTTGCCAAATGAGAAATTTAACAGTCAGATGGGCAGCTGGGTCTTTGGATGTGATGTTTGCCAGGATGTCTGTCCTATGAACAAAGGATCCTGGAAGGCAGCAGAAGAATTTCCAGGTTTAACTGAATTAAGTGAACATATATCATTAGAAAAAATTTTAGAAATGGATTATACATTTTTAGAGAAGGTGATGCAGCCTAAGTTTTGGTATATAGGAAAAGATGATGTTTGGAGATGGAAGACTAATGCCATCAATGCAATGGTGAATGACTATAAGGAACAGTATAGAGAATATATCAGGTGTGCTTCTAACGACAGTAATGACAAGGTAAGACAAATGGCTCAGTGGGCCATTGGGAAGCTAAATTTATAAACCCAGTTTTGCATTTGATACTGACATATCTAGGTCTCCTCTTTTATAAATATTTTATAAAAAGAATAATTTTTGTAACATACGTTACTGATTTAATTTGGGTAGCATGGTATTATATAGTTAAATTAAACCCATATAGAGGAAATAACAAAGTATTACTGACAATTAGCTGTAATATCAAAGAAAATTAAAATATTTAATTATAAAATTAAAGGGGGAATATCAAATGTGTAATAATGAAAAAGAAATTAAGAAGGTTGAACCAAATCCAATGTTCTGTTACCAATGTGAGCAAACTCCAGTTACAGGCTGTACTAAATTTGGAGTATGTGGCAAAAATCCTGATATAGCAAGCTTACAGGATATAATGATATTAGGTCTTAAGGGTGTAGCTGCTTACGCAACTCACGCAAGAGAACTTGGAGCTTCTGACGAAGAGGTAAATAACATTACCCACGAAGCACTATATACAACACTTACAAATTCAAACTTTAGCTTAGAAGAGAACATAGGAATGGCTTTAAAGGTTGGTAGTGCTGCAGTTAAAATAATGGACGTGCTTGATAAAGCACATACATCAAAACTAGGTGTGCCAACTCCAGTTACAATATCTCAAGATAAAATAGAGGGACACTGTATACTAGTAACAGGACATAATCTTTATGCTTTAGAAGAATTATTAAAGCAAACAGAAGGAAAAGGAATTAATATATACACTCACTCAGAAATGCTTCCAGCTCACGGATATCCAGAGCTTAAGAAATATTCTCACTTAAAGGGTAATGTAGGTAAAGCATGGTACGATCAAAGAAAGTTATTTGAAGAGTTCCCAGGAGCAATACTTGGAACAACAAACTGCTTAATGCCAATAACTACAGGAACTTATGGAGACAGATTCTGGACTTATGGAACTGCAGGACTTCAAGGTGTTCCGAAGATAGTTAACGATGACTTTAGCCCAGTAATTGAAAAAGCATTATCATTAAATGTTGTTAATCAAGATTCAGATAAGACAGTTACAACAGGTTTCCACCACAACACTGTATTAAGTATAGCACCAGAAATAATAGAAGCAGTTAAAGCTGGAAAGATAAAGAGATTCTTTGTTATAGCTGGTTGTGATGCTCCAACTAAAGGAAGAGAATATTATAGAGATTTAGCTTTAGCACTTCCAAAGGAAGCAGTACTTTTAACAACATCTTGTGGAAAGTTCAGATTTAATGATGTTGATTATGGAACAGTACCTGGCACAGACATTCCAAGATATATCGACCTTGGACAATGTAACAACTCAGGTTCTGCAGTTAAAATTGCATTAGCTTTAGCAGAAGCTTTCGGATGTACAGTAAATGATTTACCATTAAGCATAATTTTATCTTGGTTTGAGCAAAAAGCTGTTGCTATCCTTCTTGGACTATTCAGCCTTGGAGTTAAGAATATTCATGTAGGACCAAGTGCACCTAAGTTTATAACTCCTGGAGTATTAAAGGTATTACAAGATAACTTTAACCTTCAGTTAATAAGCGGAGACGTTAATGCTGACCTTGCTAAGTTTATGGGTTAATGCTTTGCCCTATTTATAAACTGCAATGATTATAAACTAAAGAATAAATCACAAGTAGTGAAGAGCCAAGAATAATTTTTTATTCTCGGTTCTTCATTTTTTATTTCAGTATTCATGAAGATAATTATTCATATTTTAACCGCAGTATATGATATAATATTTGTTAGAATGTAAAAGGCTCATGGCCAGGAGAAGATGACTTTTTATATTCAAAAGTTTTTAATATTTAACAGATGAGGAAGATAAAGAGATGACAATAGAATTAGAGAAATACTACAATAAATTTTGTGAGGACAAGAGATTAACGAGAAAATATGGACAAGTTGAATATATCACTTCTATGAAGTATATTCATGAGTATCTAGGAGATAATGATAATGCAAAAATTTTAGATGTTGGAGCAGGGACAGGCAGATACTCTGTACAATTAGCAAATGAAGGATATGATGTTACTGCCATTGAACTTGTGAAGCACAATCTAGGTATTTTAAAGTCAAAGGGAAGTACAGTAAAAGCATTTCAGGGAACAGCATTAGATTTATCAAGATTTTCAGAAAATACTTTTGACATGACCTTGGTCTTTGGACCAATGTATCATTTGTATAAATTCGAGGATAAAGTTAAAGTGCTACAAGAGGCAAAAAGAGTAACGAAAGTTGGAGGCGCTATCCTAGTAGCGTATTGCATGAATGAATATAGTGTATTAACATATGGTTTTAAGGAAAATAATATTCGTGCATGTATTGATAATGGTAAACTTACTGAGGATTTTCATGTTATATCGGAACCAAAAGATTTATATGATTATGTAAGAATTGAAGATATCAATAAGTTAAATGAAGAAGCAAGACTGCACAGGATAAAATTAATTGCAGCAGATGGACCAGCTAATTATATGCGCCCTATTTTGAATTCTATGGATGAAGATACATTTCAACTTTTCCTTAATTATCATTTTTCCACCTGTGAAAGACCAGATTTGTTGGGAGCAAGCGGGCATACATTAGATATTTTGAGGAAGGAATAAGGAAAATAGAAGAAGGCAATCAAAAGGTGTATTTTGAAAATGGCAGTATAGCATCAGTTGATAAGATGGCTTAAGATTAGGCAAGGATACCATTAGGGCAGCATACAGGTTAATTAATACTGATATGTAAATTTTTCTTGACAATTTAAATGAGGTTAAGTACAATAAAACAAAATCAATTGCACACAATTCAATTTTATTAGATTTAAAGTTGAAAGGAGGTAATGGATCATAGAGAGATACGAAAAATTAAAACTAGAAAATCAATTATGCTTTTCATTATATGCCGCTTCAAGAGAATTAATAAAGTTATATAAGCCTCTTCTTGATAAGTATAACCTTACCTATACACAGTATATTGTAATGCTTGTTTTATGGGAGGGGAAAAAATTAAATGTTAAGCATATAGGTGAGAGACTACATCTGGATTCTGGAACATTAACTCCTCTTTTGAAAAAACTACAGGGTTTAGATTTGATAAAGAAATATAGAGATAGTCAAGATGATAGAGTGGTTATAATAGAGTTAACTGAAAAAGGATTAGCTTTAAAGAAAGAAATAGTGGAAGTACCAGAGCAATTGTACTGTAATTTTTCTGAAGATGCTGAAAAACTTTTAGTATTGAAGAAATCTTTGGACGATTTTTTAGCTATATTAAGTTAACTGATTAATATGCATTAATACAAGTCTTATTAGAATAAATATGAATTTGAAAGACGAGTTTGGTCAAAAGTGAAAAAAGAGAAGGACGTACGTGAGGCAATAAAAGTTTATCTGCTTAGCACTCCGTATAAGTCCTTCTTAATATTATGTTATTAAGGTCTACAGTGTATCTAATATCTTAAGTATTTCGGAGTTTTCAGGAATATCCTTCATAGAGTTTCCAAAGTGTACATATCTGAGAATTCCCATTTTATCTACTAGCATCTGTGCTGGCATTCGGCCGAGTTTAAATATATTTATCTTCTGATCATATAGTTTTAGCACCGACTGTTTTCCATCAGGAATACCATAGAATTTAAGATTATTTTCTTCCCAGTAGCTTTTAAAGCTATTTGCATTTTCAGGTCCCATTGCAACTATTATCGTATCTTTTTCAAGGAATTTATCGTAATCTTGATGCAACTGCATCATATGCTTTTTGCAAAAGGGTCAAACAAATCCTCTATTCAGTACAATAAGTACATTCTTCCTTTCTCTGAAATTAGAAAGTTTAAATTTATTTCCCTTGAAGTCTTCAATTTCAAAGTCTGGTGCTTCTTTATTTACTTCTATACTAGCTATTTTTACCATCTCCTCGTTTTGTTATAACTTCTTTACTACATGCCCTGTATAGAGCCTAGTTCTTTATATTTATATCTAATAACGCAGATTAATTTGACGCAATTATATTTTATACAATCTTTTATACTACTGTCAATTGAAATAATATTTTTTTTTTCATATATTCATCAAATGATATATTTATAGTTACTATTTTAGACAATAATTAGTGGAAATATAAATAAAAATTTCATTGACAGTCTAAATAAAATTAAGTAATATAAAAGAAGTTAGATTGAATACAATTAAATTTTATAAAATTAAAAGGAGAGATTAATATGATATATGATTACAAGGTAAAGGATATAAGTGGAAAAGAAGTTTCTATGAATGAATATAAAGGTAAAGTTCTTAAAGGCAGAAGCACCAAAGGCAGAGGAAGATGCTGCGTCAGAAGGATTATATAGACAATTACAAGAATACGGCTTTAGCACAACTGGAGATGACATTAAGTGGAACTTTACCAAATTTCTTGTGGATAGAAATGGGAAGGTTGTTGCTAGGTATGCACCAACATATGAACCAGAAAAACTAGATGAAACTATCAAAGCTTTACTTGAAAAGTAATGATTTTATACATGTTAGAATTAAAATATGAAAATTCCAAGAAACAAAAAAGTGTAGAAAAATAGCAAAAAAATATATTTTAAACAAAAAAGTGTTGCTTTATAATCAAATTAATGATAAAATTCAAAATTGAAGTCCCTGCTGTGTAAAACACAGCCGATAGTCCAAGGGGAGGAGGTGAACTTAATGAGAAAGTATGAAACTATATTTATATTACATCCATCATTAGACGAAGAAGCTTTTAAAGCTAACGTTGAAAAGTTTAAGGGAGTAATAGAAAATGGTGGAGGAGTAATAGAAAACGTTGATGTTTGGGGTAAGAGAAAGCTTGCTTACGAAATAAACAAAATCAGCGAAGGATATTACACTCTAGTAAATTTCAGTGCTAATCCTGAATTACCAAAAGAGTTAGACAGAGTATTCAGAATATCAGATGCTGTTGTAAGACACATAATAGTTAAGAATGAGCAATAGGCGGTGTTTTAATTGAATAAGGTTGTTTTAATTGGAAGATTGACCAAGGATCCTGAGTTAAAATTTACTCCGGGAACTGGTTCAGCTGTTGCTACATTTACTGTTGCCGTTGATAGAAGATTTTCTAAAGACGGACAGAAGGAAGCCGATTTTATTCCTATAGTTGTATGGGGAAAACAGGCTGAATCTACAGCAAATTATACAGGTAAGGGAAAACTTATCGGTATTAGCGGTAGAATTCAAACAAGAAGCTATGATGCTAAAGACGGTACTAAGAGATACGTTACTGAGGTTGTTGCAGAAGAAGTTCAATTCCTTGAATGGGGAAGTGGAAATAAAGCTGCAGGATCATCATTTAACGGTAATATGTCTGAAGAATTTGGAAAAACTCAAAGTTTTGGCCAAGAAACATATGGAGAGGATATAACTCCAGTAGATGATGGAGATATCCCATTCTAAAGGGTAAGGAGGGAAAAGCATGGCATATAGAGAAGGCGGAAGAAATTCAGCTAAGATGAGAAGAGCTAGAAGAAAAGTTTGTTCTTTTTGTATGGATAAAGTTGAATTTATAGATTATAAAGATATAAATAAGTTAAGAAAATATGTTACTGAAAAAGGAAAGATTCTTCCAAGAAGAATTTCCGGTACTTGCGCTAAGCATCAAAGATCACTTACTGATGCTATAAAGAGAGCAAGAAACATAGCATTATTACCATTTACAACAGATTAATAAAAAGCTGAAGGATATACGCTATATATTCTTCAGCTTTTTTTATTTCTATATTAGTGTTAACTTGTAACATTTTAAAGTGTGCTTTGGCCATCAAATATGATAATATATAATAAATTAATATAGCCTGTTATTCTAGAAAGAATTTGAAAAGGAGAAATAAAATGACGGAAAATAAAAATACTATAAAGGTATTAAAGCCTAAAATCCAAAAGGACTTACGTGAATTAGATTTAACAGAAGGGGACATATCAGATTACACTTCAATTTCATCAGTATTAGTAAAGGAAGGCTTGATAGAAAATCTTGACACAAAGGGAGTATCCTTTAATGAAGTAATATTTAAAAATACAAAGTTTGTAGATGTATCTCTAGAGGAAGCAGAATTGTTAGATGTAAGGTTTGAAAACTGTGATCTATCTAATATTAAACTAAATGAGTCATCAATACATAGAGTAGAGTTTATAAACTGCAAACTTACAGGAAGTGATTTCATAGAAACAACCTTTAATAATGTTGTTTTTGATCAGTGCAGCGGACAGTATGCATCTTTTAGATTTATAAATTGTAAACAAGTGATATTCAGCAACTGCCAGCTTCCTTATGCTGATTTTTATGAGAGTAAGTTTTCTAAAGTAGAATTTAAAGATACTGATATTTTCCAAAGTCAGTTCTATAATACTAAATTAAAAGGAATGGATTTTAGCAGTTGTAAAATTGATGGCCTTGCTGCAAGAGTAGAAGATGTTTATGGTGCAGTAATATCACCTGCCCAGGCTATTTCGCTTATTAGCTTGCTTGGAGTTGTGCTGAAATAACTATAAGCTCAAGGGGTATTGTATTATGGAAAGGCAAAACATATTAGAAAGCATAAAATCAGAAAGAAAAAAAGGTAACCATATTATTGGTGTGGCAACAGGCACAGGAATGACAGTAAAGTATGCTCAAAGGGGAGGAGCTGATTTTATACTTGTACTTAGTTCTGGCAGGTTTAGAATAATGGGGAGAAGCTCTCTAGCAGGCTATCTGCCCTTTTGTAACAGCAATGATATGGTAATGGATTTTGCTTCAAAGGAAATAATACCATTGGTAAAGGAAGTGCCTATTATCTTTGGATTTAATGGTACAGACCCTACAATAGATATGGAGGGCTATATAGAAAAAATAAAAGCTATGGGCTTTTCAGGTATAAATAACTATCCTACAGTAGGTCTAATTGACGGCAAATTTAGAGAAGGTCTTGAAGAAGCTGGCTGCTGTTATTCAAAAGAAGTAGAGGCAATAAAGATAGCCCATGAAAAAAATATGTTTACAATTGCTTTTGTATTTAATGAGGTCCAGGCAGAAGAGATGATTGAAGCCGGTGCTGATGTTATCTGTGTCCACTTAGGATTAACTGAAGGAGGTCTCTTAGGTGCAAAAAAGGTATTTTCACTAGAAGCAGCAAAGGTTAAGGCAGCAAATATATTTAATAAATGCAATGAGCTTAGACCTGATGTAGTTAAGCTTATTTATGGTGGTCCTGTTAAAACACCAATTGATGTTCAGTATATGTATAGCAACAATGAAAACCTTATGGGATACATAGGAGGTTCTGCCTTTGAAAGAATTCCCTCGGAAAAGACTATCACAAACGTAACAAAAGCCTTTAAAGTATCAGGGCACCTTGATGAAGATGACTTAATGGTTAAAATGCTGGACGGAGTTAAAAAACACTATGATTACGTTGAGTTTGTGAAGGAGTATGTTGCTCAGAATTATATGCAGGATATATCCTTTATGGATCTGGCAAAGGTTGCTCATGTGTCTAGAAGTTATTTAAGTACTCTTTTTAAAAAGGAAGTGGGCTGCAGTTTTCCAGAGTATTTGGTTAAATTTCGAATAGAAAAGGCAGTGGAAATATTACATAGAGAAAAAATTCAGTTATCAGAGGCAGCGGCTTTAGTAGGGTATAAGGACTATGCACAATTCAGTAAGATATTTAAAAAATATATGGGCTTTTCTCCAAAGGAAGTTAGGTTGAAAAACAAAATATAACATAAACACAAAAACACAGAACATAATAACGTTTACATTGAACATTAAAGGCAGTATGATTAATTTACAGTTAATCATGCTGCTTTTGTTCATTTTTAAAGAGATTAGTTTTGTAGTTATAAAGGCTCTAAATATTACTAAATAACTTTAATATGCTTACTAATATTTTCATAAATATTAAAATAGAGGTTTTGGGGAGGGGTATTAATTGAAGACAGTTGCAATTGCAGGAACATTTGATACAAAGGGAACTGAGTACTTATACGTAAAGGAATTAATTGAAAGTCAGGGATTAGGCACTTTTACCATTCACACAGGAGTATTTGAACCTATATTTAAACCAGATATAACAAACAAAGAGGTGGCAGAGGCTGCAGGCACAAATATTGAAGAGCTTGCTGCTAAAAAGGACAGAGCTTTAGCAACTGAAATGTTATCAAAGGGTATGGAAAAATTGGTACCTAAATTATACAAAGAGGGTAAATTTCATGCAATAATCTCCTTTGGAGGCACCGGTGGAACTTCTCTGGTAACACCAGCTATGAGAGCATTGCCTATAGGCGTGCCAAAGGTTATGGTTTCAACAGTTGCTTCAGGAAATACTGAACCCTATGTAGGTACCAGTGATATCATGATGATACCTTCTGTAGTGGACGTTGCAGGTCTTAACTCAATTTCAACAAAGATTTTTACAAATGCTGTATTTGCAATTACAGGTATGCTTAAGTTCGAAAACACAAAGGTTGTAGATAAAAAGCCATTAGTTGCTGCAACTATGTTTGGTGTGACAACACCTTGTATAACAGCTGCAAGAGAATATCTTGAAAAGAGAGGTTATGAAGTTCTTGTATTCCATGCTACAGGTATTGGAGGACGTTCAATGGAAGCACTTATTGATGGAGGTTTCATTGAAGGAGTATTAGACCTTACAACCACAGAATGGGCAGATGAAATTATCGGTGGTGTTTTAAATGGAGGACCTCATCGTTTAGAGGCAGCAGGTAAAAATCATATACCACAGGTTGTATCAGTAGGTGCCCTTGATATGTGTAATTTTGGACCTTATGATACAGTACCGGAGAACTTTAAGGGACGTAACCTATATAAACATAATCCTACAGTAACTCTTATGAGAACAAATAAAGAGGAAAACCAAGCTATTGGTAAGAAGCTAGTGGAAAAGTTAAATCTAGCTAAAGAGAAAACCGCTTTATTCATACCTCTAAAGGGAGTATCTGGTATTGATGTTGAAGGTCAGCCGTTCTATGGTCCAGAGGAAGATAAAATACTATTTGATACACTAAGAAATGGCGTAAACAAAAATGTTGTGGAAATAGTGGAGATGGACTGCGCTATTAATGATGTGGAGTTTGCTGAAGCTGCAGCACAAAAATTAATAGACATGATGAAAAAATAGAAAATCAATAAATTATAGGAGGGTTTATTTATGAATACAATGACAAGAAGCGAAATTATGGCAAAGTTTAAAGAGCAGGTTAAGAATGGGCAAACACTGTTAGGTGTAGGGGCAGGTACTGGTATTACAGCTAAATTCAGTGAAGCAGGCGGAGCAGATATGCTTATAGTTTATAATTCAGGCAGATATAGAATGGCAGGAAGAGGCTCTCTTGCAGGTCTATTATCCTATGGTGATGCCAATCAGATTGTAGTTGAAATGGGATCAGAAGTACTTCCAATTGTTAAAGATACTCCAGTGCTTGCTGGCGTTTGCGGAACTGATCCATTTAGGGTAATGGATATTTTCCTAAAACAATTAAAAGAACAGGGCTTTGCAGGAGTGCAAAACTTCCCAACAGTAGGCTTAATCGATGGTGTGTTTAGACAAAATCTAGAAGAGACTGGCATGGGATATGGATTAGAAGTTGAAATGATAAGAAAAGCACATGAATTAGATATGCTTACAACACCTTATGTATTCGACCCTGACCAAGCAAGAGCAATGGCAGAGGCCGGTGCTGACATATTAGTTGCTCACATGGGACTTACTACAAAGGGTACAATAGGAGCGCAAACAGCACTTACATTAGATGATTGTGTAGAAAAAATTGAAGCTATTATTAAGGCAGGCAGAGAAGTTAATCCTGATATTATGGTAATCTGCCATGGCGGACCTATTGCAGAACCAGAAGATGCTGCTTATGTAATAGAGAGAACAGAAGGAATTGATGGTTTCTTCGGTGCTTCAAGTATTGAAAGATTTGCAGCAGAAAAAGGCATAAAATCACAAACAGAAGCCTTTAAAGCAATAAGAAAATAGTTTAAAGTAGGGATTCACCACATTGCTTTTGAATTTATTTAAGTAATACTTAATCTATTCTAAAGCCTGTGGGGAATCCTATTTTTATTTGCATAACTTTTTGCCACTAGAAAGTATTAATTTATCATGAATATACAAAGCATCTGAATAATTAATCTTTTGTATTTACAGAACATTTCTGTAATATAAAAGATTAAATTTTTTGTTGTTAGTATGATTTGAATTGGTAGACAATTATACAAATTTTTCACTTATAATGTGATAGAATGTAAGAAAAGTAAGCATAAGAACATTAAAGTAACGGATAAATGTAAAATTATATTATAATTTGATACTGTACAAAAGATAAGTCTTAGATAGGTGGTTTGAATATGAATAGAAAACAAAGTTCCATAAGATTTAGAATCAGTATATCCTTTGTAGTGCTAATGATAAGTACTCTTATCATTATTGGCACTATTATATTTTCCAATTGGAAAACATCTTCTAGGAGCCTCATAGAACAAATGGAGAATGAAGCTGGTAAAGATATACTGGGGGAGATAGATAACCTTATCAATGTTCCACTGTATATTAATAAAGTAAACCATAATTTGTTACAAAATCAAATTATAGATATACAGGATAAAGAAAAAAGAGATACCTTCTTTGCAGGAATAATAAAATCAAGCAGCGAAGAGATTTATAGTTTTAGCTACGGTATGGAGAATGGCCAGTATTATGGAGCTCGAAAGAACAAAAATAATGATATAGAAATATATAGGAGCAATGGGGAAACAAAGGGTCACTCTTATTACTACTCTGTTACAAAAGGCTTAACTGAGGGAGAATTTGTACAAGACTTTGGTGAGTTTGATCCTCGTACAAGAGATTGGTATAAAATTGCAAAGGAAAAGGGTAAGCCGATATTCTCTCCTCTCTACAAGCATTTTGTAAAGGAGGATCTTGTGCTTTCTGCTGCCTATCCTATTTATGATAAAGAGGGTATTCTTATGGGAGTACTAGGCACACATGTTACCCTTTCCACACTAAATAAGTTCCTAAAAGAGATTACCAGTAATCAGGTAGAGGCTGCTTGTATTATTGAAAAAAATTCTGGTGAACTGGTAGCCAATTCTCTAGAGGAATCTAACTTTTCAACTTCTGATGATGGCAAAGTTAAAAGGAGAACAATTAAAGAAATTGAAAATAAATCTATTATAGAGGCTTATGAACTCTATAAAAAGTCTTCAAATGATAACTTTGTTATAAATAGATTAAATGATAAGATTCACATAAAAGTATCGGAATATAAAAGAGAAGGATTAGACTGGCTGATTATAACAGCTATTCCTGAGAGTTTCTTTACATACCCTATTAATAAAAATATCCGTATTTCATTAGTTCTATCTATAGTTGCTCTTCTTTTTTCCTTAGTAATTTACATGAAAAGCACAGAGGCTTTTCTAAAGCCCATTAATCATCTAATTGACGCTTCAGAAAAGTTTTCTAAGGGAGACCTGCTGCAAAGGGCGAAGGTTTTTAAAAATGATGAAATTGGCAAGCTTTCAACTGCATTTAATACCATGGCAGAAGAATTACACTTACATATAAATAATCTTGAAGAAAAGGTTAAAGGGAGAACTGCAGAGCTACAGAAAGCAAACACTGAATTAAAATATGCAAAAATAGAAGCAGAAAAGGCTAACAAGGCAAAAAGCCAGTTTATTGCCAACATAAGTCATGAGATTCGCACTCCGCTAAATGCTGTTATAGGTTTTAGTGAATTGCTGCAAAGTACAATAAAGGATGAAAAACATAAAAGTTATGTTGAAACTATAAATACTGCCGGGAACAATCTTCTTACTCTTATCAATGATATTCTTGACTTGTCTAAGATAGAAGCGGGGAAAATTGAGCTGCAGTATAAACCGGCAAAGCTTAAGAATGTTTTTAAGGATATTGAAAATATATTTAGGCAGAAACTTCAAGATAAAAATGTTGAATTTATAATAGATATTCAGAAGGGGTTTCCAGATAGTCTTTTGTTTGATGAAGTAAGAGTTCGTCAAATACTATTAAATCTAGTAGGTAATGCTGTAAAGTTCACTGATAAGGGCTATGTGAAACTCTCGTTAAAGGCCAGTGCTGCTGATGAAGATAGTAGTAGCTTGGATCTCCGCATTTCCGTTGAAGATACAGGTATTGGTATCCCTGAAAATGAAAGAGAAAGGATATTTGAAGCTTTTAGTCAAGTATCAGGACAAAGTATAAAAAAATATGGTGGTACAGGCCTAGGGCTTTCTATTACTAAAAAACTAACTGAAATGATGGAGGGAAAAATATTTATTGATAGCACCCTTGGCAGCGGAAGTGCTTTTCATGTGGAATTTTACAATGTTCAAGTAGCTGCCACAGAAGAGGTTCTGGAGGATACATATAGAGCTTGTTTTGAAAACTATAATTTTTCTAAGGAAAAGGTGCTTATTGTAGATGATATAGAAACCAACAGACTTTTGTTAAAGGAATTGCTCTCCAAAGTGGGAATTACAGTGATAATGGCGGAAAATGGCTGTGAAGCATTAAAAGTTTGCAAGGAAGAGAAACCTACATTAATAATTATGGATTTGGTTATGCCAGTTATGGACGGTTTTGAAGCTTCTTCTAAGCTTAAGAAAAATCAAGAACTGAGAAATATTCCAATTATAGCTTTAAGTGCCTCTGCTGCACAGTGTATATCAGAGAATTGTAACTTCGATGATTATTTGATGAAGCCTGTTAAGGTTGAGCAGCTGATGAAGAAAATATCAAGGTATATCAATAACAGGGTGAAAAAACAAACCTACGATTTTTCTAAGTCTAAGGTTGAAAACATAATAATACCTTCAATTGATGCTAAAATACTTACTGATTTAAGAAACAAGATTAGTCCGTTAATTGAAAAATTAGAAACATCTATGATTATAGGCAGTGTAAAAAATCTAGCTAGCATACTAAGTTCCTTTGGAAAGCAACACCATCTGCAGTTTTTATCTACAATAGGTGAAGAATTAATGATTAGTGCTGAGAGCTACAATATAATTAAGATAAAATTACAGTTAGAGCAAATTAAGAATTTAATTTTGGAGTATAGAGAGGTTGAATAATATGAGTAATGACTTAATTTTAATAGTAGATGACAATCCTAGCAATATACAAGTAGTAGCCACAATCATGGCGGAATATGGTTATGAACTGGGTATTGCAATGAATGCTAGTGAAGCCTATAGTTTTCTTGGAGAGAATACTCCAGAGCTTATTTTGTTAGATATTGATATGCCGGAAATTGATGGATATGAAGTGTGCAGTACCCTTAAAAAGGATTATAGGTATAAGGATATCCCTATAATATTTCTAACTGTAAAGGATGAAAAAGAGGATATTGTAAAAGCCTTTGATTTAGGGGCAGTAGATTATGTTACCAAACCTTTTAATAGAAAAGAACTGGTTTCCAGAGTAAGAACCCATCTTTCGCTAAAAAAGGCAAAGGATGAACTTCAAAGAAAGAATCGTGAACTTAAAAAGGCGATGAAAATAAAGGACGAGTTTTTATTACTAATGACTCATGAATTTAAGACACCACTAAATGTTATCTTGGCAGCACTGCAAACTATTGAGAATATATATGGGTATCAAGTAGGGGAGAAAGTAAAAAATTATTTAAAGAGTATAAAATTAAATTCCTTCAGACAACTAAGACTTGTGAATAATTTATTGGATATAACTAAAATTAATACAGAACATTTTAAAATGCATAAAAGAAATGTAGATATTATTTTTGTATCTCAGGCTATTGTAGAATCCGTTGATATATATGCTAAACAAAAGGGGGTAGAATTAAAATTTTCATCGGAGGTTGACTATTTAGAAATGGCTATTGATGAAGAGAAGTATGAGCGTATACTTTTAAACCTCTTATCAAATGCAATTAAGTTTACCCCTGAAGGCAAAGCTATTTATGTAAATATTTCATACAAAAATAGAAAAGCAACAATAACAGTAAGGGATGAAGGTATAGGCATACCTAAAGAAAAACAGGAACTAATATTTGAGCGATTTGGACAGGTAGACAGTACTCTTTCCAGACAGGCAGAAGGTACAGGGGTAGGGTTGTCACTGGCAAAAAGCCTTATTACCGCAATGGGAGGTAAAATATCAGTTGACAGTGAGGAAAGAAAGGGAAGCCTATTTACAATTACCCTTCCTGTAACAAAATTAAGGGCTAAGGACTCTTCCCGTGACATGTCGCTAATGCAAGACCATAGGATAATACAGGCTGTACAAATTGAGTTTTCTGATATTTATTTTTAAGGGTAAAGTTTAACGAAAAAATAATATAATGTATTTTCCCTCAAACTTAGCTTTGAGGGAAATTTCTTTTATGTGCATTTTACAGAGAGGCCAGAAATGTTTCGTATGTGTCATCAAATAAGTCGTATGGATAGGGATTTCCACCATTTGTACTTTTGCATTGATTGTCGCTATATTCTTGACCAACTGCGAAAAGGTCACCAACGGTGATAGGATGTCCAACTTCGCAAGCTATCTTACAAAAGGCATCCATAGGGTCATCTGCTGAACGGGTTGCAAGAAGCCTTTCTCTAAGTAAAGGATCTCTTCTAGCATCAGAATAGAGTTGTTCTAATTCAATAGTTATTTTATTCATGATTACATCTCCTCGCACTTTAAATTAATAATATTATTATAGCACCATTGGAAAATTTAAGCTAATAGATGATAACACATTGCTTATGCGTAATTTGTTATTTTGAAAGTTTTAGAAATAAAAGAGACAATTATGTAACTATAAGTGACTAATTCAATTGAATAAATAACTTAAATATGTAACACCCTAATACAGAATAAAATTAAAATGGAGGTAAAATTAAATGGCTAAGGTGTTATATATTAAAGCAAATGCAAAACCAGAAGGTCAGTCTAGAACATTTAAAATATCTGATAGTTTTATTGAGTCGTACAAGCAGAGTCATCCAGAGGATGAAATTATTACTTTAGATTTATACAAAGAAGGAATAGGGCTACTATCAGCAGAGGATATAAACACTGTCTTTGGTCCTAAAACTGAAGAAAGTAAAAAGCATCCTATTCTTAGGTATGCATATCAATTTGCTGAAGTTGATAAATATGTAGTTGCAGAGCCAATGTGGAACTTGAGCATACCAGCCATATTAAAGGCATACGTGGACTATATCTGTGTTACTGGAATTACATTTAAGTACACTGCAGAAGGTCCTGTAGGTTTATGTAAGAATAAAAAGGCTATTAATATTACAGCAAGAGGTGGCCAATATTCATCAGAGCCAAATTCATCCTTTGAAATGGGAGATAGATATTTAAGAACTATTTTCGGATTCTTAGGAATTACAGATTTCAATACCATATCTGCAGAGGAATTAGATGTAGTAGGCAATGATGTTGATGCTATTGTAGGAAATGCAATTAAAAAGGCTGAGGAAGCAGCTAAGAACTTTTAATTATAAATAAATATTAAAAGCACATTAAGTAATATCATAAGTATTTCTTAATGTGCTTAAGTAATCATTTATAATCTTATAAGTAAAGCTTAGTAAAAATGGTGCCTAATAGAAAGACTAGCTTTCTATACAAATATCTGCCATAATTACTCCAGCTATGTTTCCATTTGGATCTTTGAAAGGCTTGGAAATTGTAATGCAATAATTAAAAGTTGTATTAGAAATATAAGCTTCAGTATGATATTCTTTTCCCTCTAAGGCTATTTTAAAATAAGGTCTGTATGTAAAATCATTGCCTATATTAGTATCAACACTTGCAGATATCATTATGCCTTCTCTATTAATTGTTGATATCAGCTCAAATTGTGGATAGATTTTTGCTTTTTCTCTAAAGAAGTTTGTAGCATTTTCAATAGTTATATTTTGTTTATTCATATCTTCATTAAAGGTTTTAAGTATTTTTAATCCTTCGTTTATCAAAGCCTTTTCACTTTCACCAACGGTAATATTTTTAATAAAGGAATTTAAAGTTTTGTCAATATCATCGGCGGTGGTGTTCATCTTTTCAACAAGCCTGCTCATTTCCTGCATTGAGCCAAGCTGTTCTTCACAGGCAGCAGAAACTTCTTCAGTAAATGCCCCAGCCTCCTGTGTTGAAGAGGATATTTCTTCAACTAGTTTAGTTACAGTGGAGGTTATTTCCATAGAGTTTGCTGATAGTTCATTAATTTGTTTTATTGCATCAAAGGTAGATTGCGTTGACTGCACAATTTTAGAAAAAGATTCCTTTGACTCATCTGCAAATTTTATATCCTTTTCTATTTCCTTTACTTGATTGTTTGTTTCAGATGTTATACTTTCGATTGTTAATGTAATATTTTCAATTAATTTTTTTATTTCCCCAGCGGAGTCAGAAGACTGTTCAGCAAGCTTTCTAACTTCATCTGCTACAACAGAGAAGCCCTTTCCCTGTTCTCCTGCACGAGCTGCTTCAATTGCTGCATTAAGAGCAAGTAAATTAGTTCGCTCGCTAATCTCAGTTACAACATTGGTAATGTTTTTTATTTTATCTGCTTCTATTTGAAGTTGATAGATCTTTGATGCAAGCTTTGTTGTAATATCTCCAGTATTTTTTATATTGCCGATTAAATCACCGAAAAGCTGGCTATTTGACTTTACGATTTCTATCATTTCACCTGCAACTATCTTTGTTTTTTCTGCTTGCTCCATAATTATATTGTTATTTTCAGCCATCTTTTTCACATTGTCGTCTGATAACATAGCAGCATGGGACTGCTGATTTGTTCCTTCAGCAATGGCTTGTACAGAATTTGCTATTTCATTTGAAGCCCTTTCTGTACTTTCGGAGTTGTCCTTGATTGTCAGAGCAAGCCCTCTATTTTTATCAGATATTTCACCAACTTGGCACAGTACCTTTTTTGTATTATTTATAACTTTATTAATATCTGCAGCAATTACTTTTAAAAGACCTTCTTCCTTTACTCTAATGGAAAGTTGTCCATCTGCTATAAATGAAAGTCTTTCTTTAAATACAATAATATTCGTAAACACATTATTAATATATATTGATAGAAGTATCATTGCTAGAACAGTACAGGCTATAGTTGTGCCTAGGATCACTAATATAATATTAGAACTAAATAATGAGGACATTTCACTACTAGCAGAGTTCTTATACAATAGGTTTATTGCTAAAGAACTAGCTGTACCAGATACTAACAATACGACAAAAAATATAGTGGTAAGTGATAGTATTATTTTGTTTTTCATTTCAGTAATTTCACTCCTTATTATAATGCAATACTCTGGTGATATACCAGTTTATTAGGTTTTATATTCTATAGTCTTTAAAATTGGTAGCATAAAACCTATTACTAATATAACACAAATTAGTAATATAATTAATAGTCTACGTAAAATTTTAAAAAATCTATACCTAGAATAAAAAAGAGAGAATCTACATATTGATATATATAAAGGAGTAAACAATCAAAAATGAAGAAAGAATATTTAAAAAAGTGATATAAGATAAATCAATCGAATAATTATTGACAATATTCGGAGAATAAAATAAACTAATAGTGAAAGATATTAAATAAAAGGGGGAATTAAAATGAGCAATGAGTTCCAAACTCAAAATGGCGAAGGCCTTGAACGTGGTCTTGAAGAAAGACACATTAAAATGATGGCGATAGGAGGAGCTATTGGAGTTGGTCTATTCTTGGGATCAGCAACAGCTATACAGGCAGCAGGTCCAGCTATATTATTTACATATGCTGTTGCAGGAGTAATGATATTTTTCATCATGCGTTCCCTTGGTGAAATGGCCGTTGAACATCCAGTTGCAGGTTCTTTCAGCGCATATGCAAACGATTATGTAAGTCCTCTTGCAGGGTACCTGACGGGGTGGACTTACTGGATAATGTGGGTTGTAACTTGTATGGCAGAAGTTACAGCAGTAGGTATTTATATGACCTTCTGGTTCCCTAACTTACCTCAGTGGATATCAGCACTAGTTGCCGTTTGTTTACTTACTATTGTAAACTTAACTGCAGCATCAGCCTTCGGAGAAATTGAGTTCTGGTTTGCACTTATAAAGGTTGCTACAATAATTATTATGATAGTAATTGGTTTAGCTATGATAATGTTCGGTTTAGGAAATAATGGAGTACCAATTGGTATTTCAAAGTTGACCGCTCACGGTGGTTTCTTCCCTAAAGGAATCATGGGACCTATATCAACCTTGACTATGGTTTCCTTTGCTTTCGTAGGAGTTGAGCTTATTGGTGTTACAGCTGGAGAAGCAAAAAACCCTGAAAAGGTAATACCAACAGCTATAAATAGCGTTTTCATAAGAATAATGATATTCTATATCGGTGCATTGTTTGTTATAATGTCACTTTATGCTTGGGACAGCATAGGAACAAAAGGAAGTCCATTCGTTCTTACATTCTCTAAACTTGGTATAGCAGCAGCAGCAGGTATCATAAACTTTGTTGTACTTACAGCAGCATCATCATCATGTAACTCAGGTATATTCACAACAGGTCGTATGCTTTATAATCTTTCACTTCAAGGACAAGCGCCTAAGGTTTTTGGAAAGCTTAATAAAAATAACATTCCTCAAAACGCAATACTTACTTCAGTAGGATTTATGTTAATCGGAGTTATACTAAACTATGTTGCACCTGGTAAAGCATTCACTTATGTTACAAGCGTAGGAACCTTTGCAGGAATATTTGCATGGTTCATGATTGTTTACACTCAAATTAAATTCAGAAAGAGTCTTACACCTGAACAGGTTAGCAAGTTAAGATTTAAAACAGTACTTTATCCAGCTTCAGGCATAATCACTATGATATTCCTAGTTGGCGTATTTGTTTCTATGCTTTTAGGTGCAGATACTAGAATTCCAGCTATAGTTGGAGTTGTATGGATGATAGTTTTACTTGCTGCTTGGTATGGAACTGGATTAAGTAAAAAGAAAGCTGCTAAACAGCTTAGTTAAGATTTTTAGTAATATGCCACATGCTTATGCATAAGTATAAAATTTACAAGAAAAAATAGATGAGTTAACTGCATTTAATAATATGATAAATTAAAAAAGAGGCTATCTTAAAATGAAGTTGGAATCATTCTAAGATAGCCTTATAATAATTTTCAGCATAAGATTTTTGGGAATTTTGCTCTGTAATATCAGAGTATCAGCTTTATTATGTATGGCAGAAAGATTTAATAAACTAAGGGTTAAAAGTAGTTTGATTTTACTAGAACTTTATGAGAGGATGTGCAAAGGTGATATATCTTGTAACTATTGGAAGTAAAATAGAAAAAGTAAATACTGATGAAGAGAATTTAAATAATCACTTAAAGGAACCTGATTCTGGAGAAGATGTTGGACTTTATAGAGAAGTTGAATTTTTAGATAAATTAGGGGAAGATGAAAGATTTCAGTATTCAATTAATAACATACCTAATGAAAGAGTGATTAGTCTATTAAAGGAAAAATGCTATAATCTCATAGATGAATTTAATTTAGGATTATAAGGTTAGTATCTTTGGAACTTCAATAAAATAAATATTTATACAGTGAATCTACAGAGAAGGTATAGTATTTTAGCTATACCTTCTCTGATGCCAATTGTAAAACTGCAGGAATATCTGCTGGAGCCCATTTTAAGGAAGGCAGGTTCTCTCTCTTTAACCATATAAGCTTAGAATGCTCACTGGCAGTAGGAGTGCCAGAAATTAATTTGCACTTCACAGTAATTAAATTCACTGTAAAGGTATCGTATTCATGAGTGTTATCATTAAATATATCGGAATACTGAACTTTACATCCTAACTCTTCCTTTATCTCTCTTTCTATAGCTTGTTTTAAATTTTCATCTTTTTCAACTTTTCCTCCAGGGAATTCCCACATATTTGGAAGGGACATTTTTGGAGAACGAAGAGCACATAGTATCTCATTGTTTTCGTTTTCTATAACAGCTCCAACTACTTTTATCAGTTTTTTCATTGTAGTAACACCTCTCTTCTAGATAAGTTTACCATAAGTGTACATATTAATACAATTTAAACAGGCCTTCTTCAGAGAGGGTCACCTGCAAGTCTTGATAAGATTAGGCAATTACAGCAGATGAAGATTTTTGGTTACCAGAGATTTAAATAGGAAAGCAAAATAACATTTTTGAATAAAAATTATTTTATAATTCAATTTACAGAATTAAACTGACAATTCCTTTGAAATGTTATATAATGTATGAAAAGGACAAGTATTACTATATGGATATTAGTAAGGAGATTTTAGTATGATCATTAAAATTATCTTAGGAATCCTTTCAATTTTCACCATGGTTTTTGCATTTATTTTTTTTCAGGATTACATGAAGGCAAAAAAAGAAGGAAGACTTGAGAAGGGCGGCAACTGGTTAGTTTATGGAACAGTAGGTTTAGTAGCAAATTTCTTTGACGCCTTGGGAATTGGAAGCTTCGCCCCTACTACTGCGGTTTATAAAGTGTTAAAGCTTGTGGATGACAGAATAATCCCAGGTACTTTGAATGTTGCAAACTGTGTTCCGGTGGTAACACAGGCACTTATATTCGTCACTGTTATTAAAGTTGATATAACTACGTTGGTTACTATGATTATAGCAGCTACTGCAGGCTCCTATTTTGGTGCTGGAATAGTTGCCAAGCTCCCGAAGAAAAAGGTTCAGATTGGAATGGGAACAGCCCTTGTGATTGTTGCATTTGTAATGCTGGCAGGATTGCTAAATATTATGCCTGTAGGAGGAGCAGCAACAGAACTTACAGGAGTTAAGCTGATAATAGGATTGATAGGTAACTTTATTCTTGGAGCTTTAATGTGCATAGGAATAGGAAATTATGCACCATGTATGGCTTTGGTTTTTGCTTTGGGAATGTCCCCTAAGGTAGCCTTTCCTATAATGATGGGTTCCTGTGCATTTCTTGAACCTGTAGCGGCTATAAAGTTTGTTAGAGAAGGAGCATATCATAGAAAGGTATCCTTGGCTACAAATATTTTTGGTATTGTAGGAGTTCTAATCGCTGCCTATATTGTTAAGGAACTGCCCCTTACCATGTTAAAATGGGTGGTAGTGTTTGTAATTCTATCTACCTCAGCTATGATGTTCAGATCAGCAATGAAAAGTAAAATTTAATTTTAATGGGTAAACTGTACCCTGTAGGGTTGATACAGAAAAAAGGCTGCATCACCCTACAGGGTACTTTTAGTTTCTTACCAGTTAACTTTTTCAACCAAAATCAACTAGCAATCCATTGACGGTAAATACCCAAAGTAATAACATATTGTTAGAGGTGAATGATATGAAAGAAGAAGATATATATAAATTATTAATAAAACACTTAGAGCAAAATTTGAGAGGTAAGTAAATGAATGCAATAAATATGAAAGATATTAAGAAATCCTATGATGGACAGATTAATGTATTAAATGATATAAATCTCAGTATACCTAAAGGTGAGATATTTGGCTTTCTCGGACCTAATGGCTCTGGAAAGACTACTACTGTTAGAATTCTCAATGGGATTCTTTTGCCAACCTCTGGATATGCTGAAATCTTAGGAAAACCTTTGAAGAAAAACAATATTGAGCTTCACAGACTTTGTGGAGTTATGACGGAAAGTGCATCCTGCTACGAAAATCTTACTGCTGAGCAAAATTTGATATTCTTTGGAAAGATGCATGGCATGGAAGAAGAACTTTTAAAAAAACGGAGGAATTTCTTATTGGAAAAGCTGGAATTGTCAGAGGTAAGGGATAAGAAGGTAAAGACTTTCAGTACAGGAATGAGAAAGAGAATTTCTTTAGCTATTTCTCTCATACACAGTCCACAGGTTTTATTTCTTGACGAACCTACTTCTGGCCTGGACCCAGAAAATGCACTTAATGTTACAAGACTTATAAAGGAACTTGCAGAGGAAAATGAAGTTACAATTTTTCTTTGTACTCATCAATTAAAATATGCGGAAGATATATGTACACTGTATGGTTTTATAAATAAAGGCAATATATTAGGTGTAGGTACTTTTGATGAGCTTGCTTCAAAGAAAAATGCTAAGATTGAATTAAAAATTAGAGGAAAAAATATTCCGGAGAAGCTTGGCTTTATTTATGAAGGTAATAATTTATATAGCAAGCCTATTTTAGGGGATAAAGAGGTAACTGCTCTTATTGAAAATATAGTAGTAAATGGTGGAGAAATCTATGAAGTGGCACAACAAAAATGGTCCTTGGAACAATTGTACTTTAAGTATATAAAAGGTACATCTGATAATACAATATTGGAGGATTGAATATGAATAGTAGTGAAAGGGCATTGATTGATAAAGATATACATGAAATAACAAATTCAAAGCAAGTTATTCTACCGATGACTATTGTACCGATTATTCTTACTGTAATTATACCTTTGGCGATGGTGATAGGTGCTAATTATATTGGATATGATGATAATGTGCTTAGAGATCTTGGACCAATTATAAAAAAACTACCATCTGAATATATGGCATATAGTCCTTCTCAACTGTTTATAAAAGTTGCTATAAACTATATGTTTCCATCATACTTTCTTATAATTCCAGTAATGTGCTCAGCAACCATTGGAGCCAGCAGCTTTGTAGGGGAAAGGGAGCATAAAACGATGGAGACACTACTTTATACACCAATATCCATGGAAGAACTGCTAAGGGCAAAGATTTTAGGTGTTTTTATACCTGCGTATATTATAACATTACTTTCCTTTGTTGCTTTTGGTATTATAGTAAATATAGGCGGTTTTATCTATTTTGGAAGACTTATCTTTCCAGATATAAAATGGCTGATTATTATACTTTGGATTTCACCAGCAATTAATTTGTTTTCTTTGATTTTTACTGTAATGGTATCAGCAAAATCAAAAACCTTTCAAGATGCACAACAGGTAAGTTCTCTTCTTGTTATCCCTATAATTCTCACATTAGTAGGTCAGATGACAGGTGTACTTACTATTAGTAATCTTGTTATGGTTATAGTAGGTGCTGTTTTATTCATAGCTGATTATATATTGATAAGGTGGATTTCCTCTAAATTTATTCCTGAGAAATTGATTTAAATAAAAGTCACTTATCCTCCTAGTTAATTATTTTGGAGTAAATTAATGGAACTATTTCCAAATAGATATTATAATTGATATATGAGTTATAGATAGGAGGATAAGTATGAAGAAAAGATTGTTAATGTCTATTTCTACTGCAATTGTGTCTTGTCTAATATTTTTCACATCAAGTGTTGTTAAAGCAGCAACATTACAAGATAGGTTATGGGGAAATGACAGGTATGAGACTAATTCTAAAATTGTAAGCTCCGGTTGGACATCATCCCAATATGCTGTAATAGCAAGTGGAGAAGGTTTTGCAGATGCATTATGTGCTGCTCCTTTGGCCAAGCAGTATAAAGCACCTATACTTTTAACTAGTAAGAATGCCTTAGGTATAGAGAGCAAAGACCAATTATTAAAACTGAAGGTAGAAAAAGTATTTATTATTGGTGGAACTGGAGTTGTATCTGATAACGTAAAAGCTGAATTAGAAAACATGAGGATTGAAACCACCAGAATATATGGACAAGATAGATTTGAAACAGCTATAGAAGTAGCTAAAAATTTAGAAAATACAACTGGAGTAGTAGTAACCAATGGCTATGGATTCGCAGATTCATTATCTATTGCTCCAATTGCAGCACAAAAGGGAATGCCCATACTTCTTACTGACAAAGATGATTTGCCCATAGTAACCAAAAACTTTTTAGCAAATAAAACTTTTATGGAAAACTATATAATTGGCGGCACAGGAGTAGTAGGAACTAAGATTGATTCATATTTAAATAATTCTGTAAGACTTGGAGGCTTAAGCCGATATGAAACCAATTCAGCAGTACTAGATTATTTTGCGGATAAGTTTAACTATGATAAAGTCTATGTTGCATCAGGGGAAAATTATCCAGATGCACTATCCGGAAGTGTATTAGCCTCTTCCAGCAACTCACCTTTAATTCTAGTTGGTAATTCCGTTGACTCTTCAGTAATGGAGTCCATAAAAGCCCAACATAACAAATATAATAATGTAATAATTTTAGGTGGCACTGCAGTAGTTTCAGATGCATCAGTAAATAGTATTGTAACTGGAGTTGGTTCCAGCTTTGAAGTATCTGAAACAATGGAAAGAATAAAAAGAACAGGGAAACTTGTACTTGGAACCAGTGCAGACTATCCACCATATGAGTTTCATAAGTCAGTAAATGGAAAGGATCAGATTGTTGGTTTTGATATAGAGATTGCAAAAGAAATTGCAAAAGACTTAGGTGTTCAATTGGAAATAATAGATATGCAATTTGATAGACTACTGGCTGCCTTAGATCAGGGAAAAGTAGATTTAGTTATATCAGGAATAAGTCCAACAATAGAAAGACAAAAACATGTAGATTTTTCTGATATTTATTACGAAGAAGTTCAAAATGTAATTGTACGAACTGCAGATAAGAACAAGTTTAGGTCAGATACTGATTTCAATGGTAAAATTCTAGGTGTTCAAAAGGGAAGTATTGAAGAAGCTATAGTTAAGGAAAAAATTCCACTGGCTGAACCTATGGAATCTACAACAGTATCAGACTTAGTTTTGGCATTAAAGAATTACAAAGCAGATGGGGTAGTTCTTAGAACACCAATTGCTAAAGCATATGTGGATGGTGATATAGTTATATCTGATATAAAACTTAGTGCTGAATATACAGGTTCTGCAGCGGCAATGAAAAAGGGAAGCACAGATTTAGTAAAAGAAGTTAACAGGACTTTAGATAGACTAAAGGATAGTAATAGTATAGATAAATTTGTAATAGATGCTAGCAATTCAATAACTTATTAGCAGTGGCCCAGTGGTATCATGTGAGTAAGACGGTTAGCAGCATTCAAAGAATAATAGATAGATTTGATATGATAATATAGGTTAAATTAAATAAAGGTAGACTTGTCCGAGGGCAAGTCTACCTTTATTTAAAGTTTGTTATATACAATTTAGAATCGTTTTTCAAAGTTTCCGATAACCCCTAAGTCATCATTAAAAATCATGAATGCATCAGGATCAATCTCATGAACAATCTTTTTTAATCTTTTAACTTCATACTTTGAAATAACTGTCATTAAAATATAGGTTTTTTCATTAGTATAACAGCCGCTTCCGATCCAGCCAGTTACACCTCGATTTAATTGGTGCATTATGGAATCAGGAATCCCTTCTTTTTTTGTAAAGATTAGAGCACTGGTTTTTATGTTTTGATCGTGTACCTTATCCATTACAAAAGTTGATATGGCAGTTAAAATAATAGAATATATAGAGGTTTCTAAATTGAACATGATGGCACAGCCACTAAATACAAAAAAGCTTATTAACAAAGTTATTTTTCCAACACTAAAATCAGGATACTTTTTTGCACAGTATATACCTAAAATATCTACTCCGCCTCCAGAACTTCCAAGTCTCAAAGTAATTCCTACAGCGTAGCCCATAATTACTCCACCAACAACACAAGCAGCCAAAGTATCTTTAATGATTGGAGTTTTTGGTATAGGTATAAAAGATAGAAAGATGGATTGACAAGTAACTGTAATAATTGTTTTTACAAAAAAGTCACGGTTCAACTCTTTATAAGCCAATATAAGAAGAGGAACGTTAAGTAAAAAGAAAATAGTTCCTGTGATATCAAAGTTTTCAGGAAAAGTTATGTGAAGATAATTGATTAGTATTGCTCGAACAAGTTGTCCTATTCCTGTAAAACCTCCATTGTATAAGTTTAATGGAACAATAACTATATTTAAAGCAGCAGCAAAAAAAAGAGCTCCACCAACTGCACCAATATACTTATAAAAGATTTCTTTGTTTAACATAGCTTTCATATTACAACCTCCATTTCACTGATAGATAAAAGTTTCATAAAATAAATATTTATGAATGAACTTTTGAGATGACTAGTTAAGTTGAAAAATAAACCGAACTTAGAACATCAATTGATAATTTTACCAAAGTATCGAAGGTTTGTCCACCAGAACTATAGTAAGTTCTCCCTTATCAAAAGCAACAGCTTCTACTTAGGAAGAAAACTATATAGCAGAATTTAATTAGAGGAAAAAGTCATAGAGATTTATACTTTCATTTTAAGTTTATTTTATAATTCTTTATAAAATTTTTAAAATTACTTTAAAGGATTTTTAACCTCTGTCTTTATAATGAACTCATAGGAAGCAAGGACACCAAATAATATCCTTGCAAAAATATTAGGAGGTCATATTAATGAACAAGATTAAACTTTTATATGATGTATTTAAAACTATGAAGGAAAAAGAAGCCTTTGATGTAAACATTAAAATTGATGCAGCAAAGGGTGAAGAGAAAGTATTATCCTTGTCTAAAGAATTTATTACTAACACAACTACCGGGGAATCTAAGGCTAAAATAAACAGTGAATTTAACTGCGATGGAAAGAAAGTAAAACATGAAAGCAATACAGAATTTAACATGCAGGATTGTAAACATCACAAATTAAACCATCATATGGGTCATCACGGTAGGGGATGTTGTGGACATGGAGGTATAAAGGCAAAACTTTCAAAAATTACTTTTATACTTAATGTACTAGAAAATCTTAAAGCTGAAGAAAAGGATGGAATATCTATATTATCTCTCAACTTAAAGGATATAATCAATGAAATTAAGGATCAGCACAAAGATTTAGCTGAGCATCATAAAAACCTACATGTTAAAGAGATGGGAGATCATCATAAGCACTGTGAGTTCATTAAAGCATTACTATGTTCTGAAAATAGTAATGCTGAGTTAAATATATACATTAATAAAAATAATGAAGTTGAAAAAATAGAAGTTAGTGCTAAAGGTGAAAATAGTTTAAATGCTTTAGTAAACTTTAGTTGGTAAATATGCATGGGTGTAAGCTTAAATTTTACACCCATTATTTTATTTTAAGTGGGAGTATATTGTGGTAATATTATTGTAATTAAATTTTAAAGGTGATATATATGAGTATTTTTAAGAAGAATAAAAGTGAGTTTAACAAAGAGTGGTATAAAAAGCACCATGAATGGCATCAACTGCATCATAAAAATCATGAACATTTACATCAAACTCATAAGATACGCAGAAAGCATAGAAATGAATTTAAATTATGCCATAGATACTTGATATGGCTTCGTCCGATGGCTTTTTTTATTAATATATTTATAATTTACCTAATCTTTAAGGTAGTAGGAATTAAGTCTATAACCATTTTCTTTGCAGCAATATTTACAGCCAAAGAGATTGCACATCTTTATATATACTGGCGCTTAGAGAAAAGAATTATAAAGCCTATCGAAAGCTTAAAAACTGGAGTAGGGCAAATTGCTAAGGGAAACTACCAGATTAGAATTAAAAAAGAAGTTTATAATGAAATTGGCATTTTAATAGATGAATTTAATGAAATGGCGGAAAAATTAGAGAAAGGGGAAAAGTTAAAAAAAGAATATGAGGAAAATAGAAAGACTCTTATAGCGAATATATCACATGATTTAAAAACTCCAATTACCTCAATAAATGGATATGTTGAAGCTATATTAGATGGAGTCGCCGATTCTCCTGATACAATAAATAGGTATCTTAAAACAATTCATAGTAATATAGATTATATAAATAGACTTATTGATGATTTATTTTTATTTTCAAAACTTGATATGCAAAAGGTAGATTTTAAATTTGAAAGAGTAAAGATAAAACCTTTTATGCAGGATATTGTGGAAGAGTTTACCTTTGTTTTAGGTGAAAAAAATATTAATTTTAGTTTTATTGATAGAATAGAAAAAGAATTAGAAGTTAACATAGACGGAAAAAGGATATATCAAACTATAAGAAATATTATAGGAAATGCTGTTAAGTACGGTCATGAAGAAAATTTAGCTATTTCTATTGAGTTAGAAGATGAGGCAGATCTTGTAAGGATTAATATCAGTGACAATGGTCCAGGTATAGCTGAGGATAAACTTCCCTTTGTATTTGATAGATTTTATCGTATTGATACAGAAAGAACAAAGGACTTAATGAGTACAGGACTTGGACTAGCAATTGCTAAGGAAATGGTAGAAGCCCATGGTGGAAGAATTTCCGTTTGGAGCTCTTTGTCAGAAGGCAGCACTTTTCGAGTAGAGCTTCCTGTAGCGATTTAATGATAATGCAGAATTTAATGGTATAAGGAAGGGGAGGTTTTTGTGAAACAAGTTTTGATAATTGAAGATGATAACAACATTGCAGCCTTAGAGAGAGATTACCTTCAGTTAAACGGATATAAGGTAGATATAGAGCAAGATGGGGCAGCAGGATTAAAAAAAGCTCTACTTGGCATCTATGATGTAGTTGTAGTAGACCTGATGCTGCCTGGTAAAGATGGATATGAGATAGTAAAAGAAATTAGGGATAAGTTTGAAATTCCTATTATAATTGTATCAGCTAAAAATGAAGATATAGACAAAATAAGAGGTTTAGGCTTTGGAGCAGATGATTATTTAACTAAACCCTTTAGCCCGGCAGAATTAGTTGCAAGGATAAAATCTCACATTATAAGATATGAACGTCTCTCAGGTAAAAAAGTAACTTTAGAGCTTATTAGCCATAAAGCCATGGAAATCCAAACAGATTCTCATAAAGTGTTTGTCAATGGTAAGGAAGTTTTATTGACAACAAAAGAATACGAATTATTGGTTTTTCTAGCCTCAAATCCTAATATAGTTTTTACAAAGGATCAAATATTTAACAGTATTTGGGGAGAAGGCTATTGTGGAGATACAGCTACTGTGGCAGTACATATACAAAAGCTTAGAAAAAAGATAGAAAAAGATTCTGGAAATCCTGACTATATTGAAACTATATGGGGGACAGGATATAGGTTTAATTCATAGTAAACTGTTAGAGTTTTAAAGGCTGCTCCATGTTGCTCTTAATTTAAGACATTTAACATAAATTTAATATTTCCTATATGTTAACTTAAGATGTACTGTAATATACTAGTTAGATATGAAATGGTTATGGAAGGTGATAGAGTGAAAAAAATTGACTACAAAAAACTCACATTGGACTTATTATTTTTAATAGCTGGATGCATACTTTGTGCATTTGCAACTACTTCAATTTTAAAAACAAATGGATTAATCACGGGAGGAATTACGGGCGTATCAATTATAATAGACAAGCTACTGCACGTAAAATATACCTACATTTACTATGCATTGTCAATATTAGTACTTACTATTGCATGGGTAACTCTTGGAAAAAGAGAAGGGCTAAAAATAATTACATTATCTTTACTGTTTCCTGTGATTCTAATTGTCTTTGATAGATTAAAGGTTTCTTCTATACAGGGTGACTTAATGTTAGCCTCAATTTACTATGGAATAATAAGTGGATTAGGTTGTGGGCTTATACTAAAAAGAGGATTTTCTTTTGGTGGAACTGATACTTTAGCGAAAATCCTTCATCATAAAATTTTTCCTTTTATCAGTATTAGTGAAATTTTGCTTGGCATAGATGCTGTAATAATTATATCTTCAGCTATTATTTATGGTATGAATATAGCCATGTATGCAGTTATTTCTGAGATAATATTTATGAAGGCAATAGATACGGTCCTTTTCGGATTTGGTTCTAAAAAGGTTCAAATAGAAATAATAAGTGATAAACATGAGGAGATAACAGATTATATACTACATAAAATAAAAAGAGGCGTCAGTACCTATCAGATTAGAGGCGGATATATGAATCAAACCCGAATTAAGTTGGTTACAATTTGCTCTCCACGTGAAAGCATGTTGATCAAGAGATTTATAGCTAACAAGGATGTAAACGCCTTTGTAAATGTTATTTCTGTTATATCTGTTTGGGGTAAGGGTGTTGGATTCGATAGTCTTATTGATGATGTTTAGCAAGCTTAGGCAGGCCTTTGTAAATCCCTTTTGTACTAAATAGTTTGAACAGTTAGTTCCTCCGGTCTCTTCGTCTGTAACTAATTGGAGCTATACCTCACAAGGTAAGTTTTATCTCTTTAGGTATTAGCTGCTGGCTTTTAACGCAAGCAACTAAAGTTCAAATTATATAGGGACTTGGAGCGCTAATAATAGAAATTCCATTATACTTTATAATGAAGAAAGGCAGCAAATCAGTACAAAATAACGAAACTTGTTAAAAAGACACACCACTTAGCACAGTTTAGAAAAAATTTTATAATAAATATATCATCTTCAGGGAATTTTATTATTGAATTATTATCATAAGTTCAAAAATAATAAAATTTGGAGGTACGTATAATATGACTGGTACAGTAAAATGGTTTAATGGAGAAAAAGGATATGGATTTATTACAGGAGATGATGGAACTGATGTTTTTGCACATTTTTCTCAAATAAATTCAGAAGGTTACAAATCACTTCAAGAAGGTCAAAAGGTTTCTTATGATGTTACTAAGGGACCTAAGGGACCTCAAGCAGAAAATATTACTATTATTTAATTAATGAGCAATTTGAAAAATCCTTTAAATAGTCATTCTATTTAAAGGATTTTTCAAATTGATTTAATGCAACAGCCCTTTTTTTATTTTATCAACAAAATTTAGTTGTCAAATCTATCAACCTTAAATAGTTTCATATCCTCACAATGCTCTCCCTTATACAATTTACTAAGCATCATTCCCCCAAGAATTGCAAATAAGATTCCATTAGCACCATAGCCTAGACAATACCATAGATTCTTATGGACAGGGTCCGGCCCAATAAAACCTAAGTTATCAGTGGTTGATGCAAAACAGCCGCAGTATCTATACTCTATTTCTATATTGTCAATCTCCTTAAACATAAATTTAAGCTTTTGCTCTAAAATACTATACTTTTCCTCAGCTAGTTTTTCATTATTTATATCAGGTATAAACTGAACATCTTCTCCACCTATAATAATTCTTCCGTCTTTAGTAGTCCTTATATAGGTGTAAGGGTCACCGTTATCGCGGATAAGGGACCTATCTTTCCAACCTTCAAAATTCTTAACAGGCTTAGTGGCTATGTTAAAGGAGGTACTTTTTGTTGCAAAGTTTCTATCTGTAAATAGAGAAGTATTATATCCAGTAGCGACTACTATTTTTTTTCCTCTAACCTTTTTACCATAAAGAGTTTCTACCTCTACAAAATCTTGTAAATAATTTACTTTAACAACTTCCGTATTTTCATATACTCTAAGACCTAGCTTGGTGGAAACATCTAAAAGTTGATGAGTATATTTATATGGATCTAGTTCTGCTCCGGCATTTTCACAAAGTATTCCAGCCTTTAAAGGGAAGCTATAAGGATTGTTTTCTTCCTTTATAAGCTTAACGTTAAAATTATTATCCTGTCTAAACTTGAATTCCTCTTCGATTTCCTTTGTATCAAGTTTTTTATCGGTATAAAGTAAGGTATTTCGTTTTTCATAGTCGCATCTGTTACCCTGTTCATCTATAAATTTGTGTAGCTCATCCAGTGCTTTGACTCCCAGTTTATAGGCCTTTACAATGTCCTTTGGTGAAAGTATTTTACTAAGCTTTCCAAAGCTTTTATCAAGTTCATATTGTAAAAGAGAGGTAGTAATACTAGTACTGCCGTGGGCTATCCTTCCTTTTTCAAGTATAACAGCACTTATATTGTTCTTAGAAAGGTAGTAGCTGCAGATAGCACCAGTGACTCCACCGCCTACTATGATAACCTCTGTGTTTATGTTATCTACAAGATATGGATATTGAATGGGAACGGTGTTTATATCAGTAAATAGGGCATTTCCTTGAATGAATTGAGATTCCATAATCAGCCTCCTAAAGAAATATTCTAGCATATATTTTCTTAATAAAGAGGCAATTATATTCACAGAAAACAGTATATTGAAAAGAAAACTTAATAAGGTAGGTTAATACAAAATTTTAAAATGAGGTGAGACTTTGGGGAGAATAGTTATCCCCAAGCTCATAAACAACTTTAAGATAAAATATTAACCAGCCAACTAAATCGGGTGTATCATTATGACCATTACTGAGTATACTAAAGGATGTTGGATTATTAATAGGGACATTTGCTCTGAGCATATACATAGTCTAATTTATATATACTAATACATGATAAGATATCACTTGTCGCTTCGAGAGGCGGCGAACAAGAATATATAATGACGCGGGGTGGAGCAGTTGGCAGCTCGTCGGGCTCATAACCCGAAGGTCGTAGGTTCAAGTCCTGCCCCCGCAACCAAAAGCTATCTAGAACATCACGTAATAATATACGATGAACAATCTGGTAGCAAATTACTAATTGACGAGATGAACTAGACATGATAAGATGTAAATCCAATCGCAAAACAGCGATTGAATAATTAGTTAACTGGTAACAAATTACTAGTTGACAGGCTGAAACAAAGATGATAAGGTATAAATTCAGTCGCAAATGAGCGACATGATCCTTGAAAATTAAACAGAGTAAGGTAAGTAAAACTTATCTATAATATAAACCAGCAATTCTTTAATGAATCTTCTCAATGAATTGAGAAGTAAGCGACTATTACAAAATCATAGATTTTGGATA
>NZ_JAODOO010000071.1 GCF_025398335.1 Clostridium sp. CX1 | reverse complement strand
GGTCAAGCTACAAAGGGCGCATGGTGAATGCCTTGGCACCAGTAGCCGATGAAGGACGCGATAAGCTGCGATAAGCTTCGGGTAGGCGCAAATAGCCTGCGATCCGGAGATTTCCGAATGGGGCAACCCACATAGCTAACGCTATGTACTGTAAACTGAATTCATAGGTTTATAGAGGTAGACCCGGGGAACTGAAACATCTAAGTACCCGGAGGAAGAGAAAGAAAAATCGATTTTCTGAGTAGCGGCGAGCGAAAGGGAAAGAGCCCAAACCAGGAACTTGTTCCTGGGGTTGCGGACAGATCA
>NZ_JAODOO010000070.1 GCF_025398335.1 Clostridium sp. CX1 | reverse complement strand
AAGCCACAAATAAGTTTGAAACAAAGTTGCTTGAAAAAGTTAAGAAGTTTATTGAAGAAATAAATAACGACTTTAACACAGTATTTGTTATCCCTGAGTCAAAAGTTAATCTAGAAGAATTGAAGTCTATCTTAGAGTTCCTAGATAAAATCAAACTTCAACAAAATATAAAGTTCGTAGAAGGTAAAGGAAGACGAAAAACTAAGATTCAACGAGCCGTAGAAAGGATAGAAGAATTTATTGAAAAACAGACAAAATACAATGACTATAATACTGTCTTTGATGGGAGAAACAGCTTTTCTAAAACTGATAGA
>NZ_JAODOO010000007.1 GCF_025398335.1 Clostridium sp. CX1 | reverse complement strand
CCCAGAGTGGGGTAGATACCTGAATGCTGATGCACTAGTTGGAGCTGTAGGTGACTTGTTATCACATAACCTATTTATATATTGTGGTAATAATCCAATAAATTGCGAAGATACATCAGGAAATTGGGGCATTAGAAGCTTTTTAAATAAGGCTTATGCATTAGTCACTGGACTTGTACTAACAAAAGTAGTACAAATTCAACAAACAAATCAAAGATTAGTAAATAACATTAAAAATATAGGGCAAAAAATCGTTAGTAAAGTAGTTAATAGTTTTAGGGGAAATCCTAGACTTTATAGAAAAATGAGTTTGGATGAATCAGGAAAAACACTAAAACAAATGAAACTTCAACCAGCTATCAAAGGAAAGGAACCGACAAAATGGTTATCAGAAAGTCTAGATAAAGTGAGAAACTTCACTAATAAGAGTGCAATATCTACAGAAGAAAGAATTATTGAATTTGAAATGAACCCAAACTATTATAGAAATATACAACAAACTGCTATTCCACAGCAGGGTTCTAGGGGGATGCCGCAAGTTAAATATCACTATGAAGGATTGCCAGAAGGCGGGCAATTAAGAAATTACGGAATAACTCCTCAACAGATAGAATTGTTTAATGAAAGTATTATAAATGTTAGAATAGTAAAATAATAATTATTTAGATAAAGTTAAGTATTTTTAACTTTATCTGAGTATAATATTAAATAATGGAGATTAAATAGAATGGATAAAATTTATACTATAGACACGTTATGTAAAGATAAAAAAATATTTGCTCTTTACAACAAAAAAACTATTAGGATTTATCAAGCATATAACAATAAGATTGCAGATGAGGCACTAAATCTAGGAAAATTTGGTCCTGTCTTTAATATGGAAAGAATGACGTGGATAAAACCATCATTTTTATGGATGATGTATAGGTCAGGGTGGGCAACAAAAGTAAATCAGGAAAGAATTTTGGCAATTGATATTTTAAGAGATGGTTTTGAATACATCCTTTCAAACGCTGTTCTATCAACATATAATGATTGTGTTTATTCATCATATGAGCAGTGGAAGAATAAGTTGCAATTTTCAGAAGTAAGGTGCCAGTGGGATCCTGATAGGGACTTACATGGAAACCGTATGGCAAGGAAGGCAATTCAGCTGGGAATTAAGGGTTCGATGGCAAAGAGATACGTTAATCAATGGATTGTAAAGATAGCTGACATAACTAATGAAGTATATAAGTTGAAAATGGAAATTAATAACATTAACTTTGATAAAAGTTTACTACCAAAAGAAACTGAATATCAGATTAATGATTATGTAAAAAGAATTATAGGTATGTAATAGAATGGAGGTTGTTATTATTTATAATAAAGATAAAATTAGAGAATTATTAATAAATTCAGTACATGGAGCAAAAGAGGTAAATGAGTTTTTTAATATTAATCTTAGTAATGAAGAGCTATTGAAAATATTAATCGAAATAGCCTCTGATGATTATTCAAATGATGCAAGAATGGAAGCTTGTTATTGGATTTCTAATTTTGATATTGAACTACTTAAGATGATAGAAAGTGATTTATTAAAAATTCAAGAAGATGAATTAGATAGTATTGCTTGTCATATTCTTATAGCTCTTGGAAAAATTAAATCTAAAGAAGGATTAAAATATTTAATTGAAGATAGAATTCAATCCAATTTGTACTGGGAGGCTCAAGCTTTGAAATATCATTTAAGAGACATTATAAAATTATAGATGTATAATACAATGTGTTTTGTAGAAATTTTAACTTTTATTTATGATTTTTAGTAAGCAGAAACTTGTTTTTAGTTTTCTGATAAGGGTTCTAACACCATAGCCATCAATCTAAGTAACAGCAAGGATTGGTGGTCTTTTACTTTCAACATACACTGACAGGTCAGTAAGATGTTTTTATGATAAACCTTGGGAGACTAAAGTTATGGGTAATAATATTAGTGTCTTCTTTAAATACAATGATTCAGGTGCGACACGTTCCTAACTGAAAAGGTTAGACACTAAATTTAATATTTAGGAGAACTAATAATCTGAAAAGTCAAATGAGGGAGTAACGTCCCGAAGGGCTTTCTCTAATACTCCGAATAGCGGTTTGTTTAATAAGAGAGGAACCGTTATAAGCTCGGTGAAGGCGGCTGAGATTACACCCTAATGCTATTATTTTAGGAAGTCATAATTACTACAGTTGTGCAACTAATGTATGTAAAGACTTCTCAGAAATCAATTTCTTAACTACAAAAACCCTAGATGTTAGATTAAAGGTAAGCGTCAAAGTTTTAGCACCTTTAATAATTTCAGAAATATCATTAAAATATCCTAGTAAGGCAAAAATATGCTTTACTAGGATTAATTTATTTCCTATCTTTAATTTTCATATTTTCAGGAATCTTATTAGACCAAGGCATAAGGTTCTCTAAGCTTTCGCTATCAGATAGATCTATCTTTAATAGATTATCAAATAAATAAACTAGGTATCTTTCTACAACTAGTTTATTAGCCTTGGCAGTTTCAACAATGCTATAAATATTAGCACTAGAAGTGGCTCCTTTAGCAGTATTGGCAAAAAGGAAGTTCTTACGATTATGTGCTTAAGCACATAATCGTAAGAACTGGCTCTTCAATGGAAGTCCAAAAGGAGCTAGCGCAAGTGCAACAGTCTACAGTATAATTGAGACTTCAAAGGCCAACGGCTTGAACCCGTATATTTACCTTAAGTTTTTGTTTGAACAACTTCCAGGGGTTCAGTTCGAAGCAAATCCAGAATTCTTAGAGGAATTCCTGCCTTGGGATTCATGGGCACAGGATTCCTGTAAAAAGAATAATTAAATCGAAAAGTACTGCCACCTTATCGGATGGCCGTTTCTATTTAGCCCTACACTAGGTAATTTATCGCTTACGAACAATGACAGCTTGGGCAAATATAGGAATAGGCGGAACAGGCTCAAGATTAATAATTGCAAATGAAGGAACAAACAGAAACTTATTTAATGTATATGTAGATGAGAAAAATAAATTGAACCTTGCAGTAATAAACAACAGTAATAACTTTACTAATGTAATAACTGTAGATGAAGAATTAATCCCAGGTCAGTGGTATTTTGTAGCAGTATCTTGGATTTTTAATGGAACTACTTTAAAATGCAGCTTGTATTTGAATAATAAAGTATATAATAAGGAAGTAATAGATTTTAGAGACTTTACAGGAGTAAAGACAGCAGTAGGAAGCAATATAGGTGGAGATTACGCACTAAAAGGACTGATAAAAAAATTCAGCTACTCACCTAGAGAACTAATGGATGCTGAAATACTAAAAATGTATCATGGAAGCAGAGTAAAGTATGAGTATGACAGTATTGGAAGAGTAGTTAGAAAGAAAATAAGAATAGGGCTTAAGGAATTTGAAACACAGTATGGCTATGAGGGTGGCAATAAAATAAGTTCAACAACAAATAGGCTAAGTTCTGTACAAAATGAATTGAATCCAATAAATTACAGTCATGACGATAACGGAAATATAACTAAAATTATTGATAACGGAAAAGTTATAGAATACCGATATAATGAGCTAAATGAATTAGTAAAAGAAATAAATGGAATAACTCAAAAGATTATAGATTACAGCTATGATGCAGGAGGAAATATAGCAGAAAGAATTGAAACACCTTTATCTGGAGGAACATCAGTAACTACAGGAAGCTATCAGTATGATCTTATATGGAAAGATAAACTGACACATTATAATGGAAAGGAAATAACTCATGATAACGCAGGGAATCCTTTAACTTATAATAACTATAGTTATACTTGGGAGGAAGGAAGACAGCTAAAATCCATAGTTGGTAATGGGCAGAATATAAGTTTTAGATATAATGACGCAGGAATTAGAACAGAAAAGAATGTAGATGGAGTTGTTACAAGATATTACCTTATTGGGAATAAGGTGGTCCTTGAGGATAACGGTATTGACAGGATATACTATACTTATGATAGTAATGATGACCTTTTAAGTATGAATTTAAATGGTGAGGAGTATTACTATATAAGGAACGGTCAAGGAGATATTATTGGTTTATTTGATAAGAATGCAAAACAGGTAGTAAGCTATGTTTACGGCACCTGGGGCAGGCTTATTAGTATAAAAAATGAAAGTGGAATAGATATAACTAATGATAAATCTCATGTTGGATATAAGAATTCTTACAGATATCGTGGCTACAGATATGACGGTGAAACTGAAGTATATTACTTGAATTCAAGATATTATAACCCAGAGTGGGGCAGATATTTAAATGCAGATGCGTTAGTTGGAATTACTGGATTATTGCTATCCCATAATGTATTTGTATACTCAATGAATAATCCTGTAAATATGGTTGATCCAAATGGATATTTACCAAGGTTGTTGGAGAATGCAATACAAGGTGCTCGTAATTTTGCTGAGAGGACTTATAATTATGTAACAGATGTTGCAGTAGAAGTAAAAGAAACAGTTAAAAATGTAGTGAGTAGTGCAATAAATAATTTTGCATTTTCCTCTTGGAAGCCATTGGGGCATAAAGATTGGGAGTATCGACATGATGAGGCTGATGAATCGACAAGAGAAAGAGAACATGTTCACTTGAGAGGAGAAGGTAGAGAATATCAACAAGATATTAAAGGTGGAAGAAGAAAAAAACAAAACCCTTACGGGTTGCCTGATCCTCCTAAAAAAGTAAGAAAGCTTTTAAAAGAAAAGGGAAATTGGGATTGGGATACAAATGCGTCTAAAAATATTGTAGCAAAAACATTAGTTATAAGTGGAGGTTCTTATTTAATATATCGTTCGATTAGAATGATACCATCACTTGCACCGCCGTTATGGTGGACAATACCAGTCAATGTGATTACTCCGTGAATTACTAGAAAGGAGTGTTGAAATGAAATATTATACAAGTGAACTTTGGAGAAAACTAAATAGTGATTCAGATGAAGAGCGTGAAGATGCTAAAAAACAATGGACAAAAAACTCAAAAGAATATGGTGAAAGATTTGAGAAGCTAAAATATAAGTTACCTAAAAGATTTTTGCAGATATTTATGAAAGAGTATGGATTTCATGATTATTATCTTACAGACTTACAAATAATTCACGAAACCCCTGGATATAGAAATCCAGTTAAGGTTATACTAACAATAACAGATACTGAAAAAAGTTGGAATATAATATATCATGGAATAAAGGACATAGATGTAAAATATACATCAGAACCATATGTACGTCCAGGAAAGACAAAAAAATATTATGATGGATTTGATATTTATGGATATAACGAATTTAATGAAGTAGATGAAGAAACTTTGTCACATGAAATTTTATTTGCATCAGGAGCAACAATTTTAGTTTCTTTTAGAAAAATATCTATAAAAAAGGTAGAATAGTATTTATTATAGTGAATATTTTGAAGTTGGTGAATTAAAAGGATTTGTAGCAAGAAGAAAACTATTTTCAGCTTTCTGCCATGAGGTTTGAATGCATAGCCATCAACCTAAGCAATAGCAAGGGTTGATGGTCTTTTAATTTGTATTTGAATAATAAAGTATATAACAAGGAAATAACAGATTTTACAGGTGTAAAAACAGCAGTAGGAAGCAATATAAGTGGAGATTACACACTAAAGGGACTGATAAAAAAATTCAGCTAATCACCTAGGGAACTAACAGATGCTGAAATACTTAAAATGTATCATGGAAGCAGAGTAAAGTATGAGTATGACAGTATTGGAAAGGTAGTCAGAAAGAAAATAAGAATAGGGTGTAAAGAATTCGAAACACATTATGGTTATGAAGGTGGCAATAAAATAAGTTCAACAACAAATAGACTAAGATCTATACAAAATGAACTAAATCGAGTAGATTATAGTCGTGATGAGAATGGTAATATAACAAGAATTTATGTAGACAGAAAAGAAATTATCTACTACTATAAGTTGTTACAAGATATTACCTCATTGGGAATAAGGTAATTCTTGGGGATAACGGAATTGACAGGGTATACTATACTTATGATAGTAATAATGACCATTTAAGTATGAACTTAAGTGGTCATTATTACTATATAAGGAATGGATAAGGAGATATTATTGGTTTGTTTGATAAGAATGCAAAACAGGTAGTAAGCTATATTTATGACACCTGGGGCAGGCTTATTAGTATAAAAAATGAAAGTGGAATAGATATAACTAATGATAAATCTCATGTTGGGTATAAGAATTCTTACAGATATCGCGGCTACAGATATGATAGTGAAACCCAATTATATTACTTGAACTCAAGATATTATAACCCAGAGTGGTGCAGATATTTAAATGCAGATGCATTAGTTGGAGTTACTGGATTATTGCTATCCCATAATGTGTTTGCATACTCAATGAATAATCCTGTAAATATGGTTGACCCAAATGGGTATTTGCCAAGATTATTGGAAAATGCGATTCAAGGTGCTCGTGATTTTGCTAAAGAGGTTTATGATTATGCAACAAATGTTGTGGCAGAAGTAAAGGCATATGCTGGAAAAGTTGTGGCAGAAGCTAAAGTTGTAGGGAAAAAAATCATATCAGATATATCTAATAAGTTATCATCTTCACCTGCTCACAAAAATACTGCTTCAGGAGCAATTGATAAGTCTGCAGAATATGGAGCTAATAGGCTTGTAAAAAAATCTATTAGTGGCTGGAAGTCTTATGGAACAATGGGATTAAGTAGTTCAATAAGAAAACCAACTACATTAGGTGGTAGTATTATAAGCCATTCAGCTCAATATACAGGAACAGCAATATTTGCTGGGACGGATATAATTGGAGATATGTATAGGAAAGAGTATTTTAGTTTAGGTGTTGACGCAGGAGGTGTTTTCTTAGGTTTACGTTTAGGATCAGCAGTAGGGACAGCAATAGAAGGTGGATTAATAGCTATGGGCATGTCTGCTAGTGCGACTGTAATTCCTGTTTTTATTGGAAGTGTTGTAGTTGGGGTTGCTATAGATAAATTTGGAAGTATTATAAAGGATCATCACTATGGAGGAAAATAATCTTGAAAAATAAAATGAAGTCAATAGGTGCAAGTGGAGCACTATTTGGTATAATATTGAGTAGATGGATTACTAATCATTATGGCAAAAATGGAAACTTGGTTGTTGGAGTGTGTGCATTTATAATTTTAGTATTGTATTTTATTATTGTGGCTTACAAAACGAAAAAATATTTAGGTATGACTATAGTATTAATTATGTTGTCGCCATTAATAGTTATGCTTTTAGGCGTGTATTTAGAGAATTCTTATGTGATTTTAGGAGGGATAATTCTATTATTTGTTTCATGTAATCTAATGATAAAGAAAATAGTCCCTTGGTTACAGAGTAGAAAAAAATAGAACAATAGCAAGCAGAAAGCTGTTTCTAGTTTTTCTCGTGAAATCTGATTCCATAACAAGCAGAAAACTGTTTCCAGTTTTCTGCCATGGGGTCTGATCTCATAGCCATTAACCTAAGCAACAGCAAGGGTTGGTGGTCTTTTAGTTTGTATTTGAATAACAAAGTAATAACAAGGAAGTAACAGATTTGATAGCGTAAAATTTTTGCGGGCAAACATAGTTTTAATTACTGCTTATTCTTTGCAAATATTGATATTGCTTAGTTTTATGACATAATTTTTTATAAAATATTATGCTGCCCACTTTAACTTAACACTAACGAAAGAGTAATTGAAGTTGATATTAGAGTTAATTCTTGTAGAACTAATATTAAGTTATAATTATATTATATAGTGTTATAATAGTTAACAGGTTCTAACTATATTAGCTTTATATAAAAGATTTGAAAGCGAATTGGAAAGGTAAATAGAAATTAGTATAAGTCAGTATAATATTAAAAAATTTGCAAATACTATTTATGTATCTTTTTTACTCATATTATAATATTTAAGAACTAGTATATTAACTATGCTAGTTCTTTTCCTTTTTGAACTAATTAAAACTATTCTTATATAAGGCTGGTCACCTCTATATACATTTTTATTCATTATATCATATTTCAATTTCACTGAAACTTAAGGGTGTTCTAAAATTCTTCAATGAATAATATAAATACTACAAAGATATATCCTTCAAGATATGTCAGTAACAATTGTTCCTTTCTTTTGTAATCACTTTTAATGGAGGTTGAGAAATGAATTTTAAAGAGTTAATAGAGAAGGATAGAGAAAAAAGACAAAAAGATGATTTCCAAGGAACCTTTTTAGATTATTTGGAAATAGTAAAGGAAAATCCTGAAATATCACAGCTTGCACATAAAAGGATGTATAATATACTAACAGAACCTGGTATGGAAATATTAAAGCCGGAAGAAAATCTAAGAGTAAGAAAAATATATGGAAATGAAACTATTAAGAGTTACAACTTTTTTAAAAATGATTTCTTTGGAATAGAAAAAACCTTAATGAAGTTAGTCAGCTATTTCTATTCAGCAGCTATGCAGGGAGAAGAATCTAGACAGGTACTTTATCTTGTAGGTCCTGTAGGTTCTGGAAAATCATCCATAGTTGAGTCTCTTAAAAAAGCCCTTGAAGCAGCAGAACCAGTTTACGCATTAAAAGGCTGCCCTATGAGAGAAGAACCACTTCACTTAGTTCCAAAACACCTCAGAAAACAATTCGAAGAAACCCTAGGAATAAAAATAGAAGGAGATTTATGTCCAGTATGCAGACATAGATTGAAGGAAGAGTTTAAAGGAGAATATGAAAAGTTCCCAGTAGTTAAGACCGGTTTTTCTATAAGGTCAAGAAAGGGAATAGGTGTAGTTCCTCCAGTTGATCCAAATAATCAGGATACTTCAGTTCTTATCGGTTCTGTAGACATATCTAAGATGGACTTGTATCCAGAGGACGACCCACGTATCTTTTCATTGAATGGTGCTTTTGATGTGGGAAATAGAGGAATGGTTGAGTTTATAGAAGTATTTAAAAATGATGTGGAATATCTTCATACTATTATAACTGCAACTCAGGAAAAATCTATACCATCACCAGGAAAAGGCTCTATGATATACTTCGATGGAGTCATAGTGGCACATTCTAACGAGGCGGAGTGGAATAAGTTTAAGTCAGATCATACTAACGAAGCAATACTAGATAGAATTGTAAAAGTTGAAGTTCCATACTGTATGGAATTGAATGAAGAGAAAAAGATATATGAAAAAATCCTAAATAAGAGCAACTTTAAAGCTCATATAGCCCCTCATACCATTGAAGTAGCTTCCATGTTTGCTATACTAACTAGATTAATGCCATCAAACAAAGTAGACCTTTTAACTAAGCTTAAGATTTATAATGGAGAGGAAATAGTTGAAAAGGGAACTACAAAGAGAGTAGACCTTACAGAGCTTAAAGAAGAAGCAGGACTTAGAGAAGGTATGGATGGTATTTCCACAAGGTTTATAATTAAGGCTATAGATAATGCTCTTTCTGATTCAGAGCATAATTGTATTAATCCTCTTAGTGTAATGGAAAGTATTATGAAGTCAGTAAAAGATTTAGATACTGCTGATGATATAAGAAAGAAATATCTTGGACTTATTCAAGATACAATTAGAAAAGAATACAACAAGGTTCTTGAAAAGGAAATAACAAAGGCATTTATACAAAGCTTTAAAGAACAGGCAGATGATTTATTTAATAATTATCTAGATCATGCAGAGGCTTATGTAAATAAATCAAAAATTAAAGATAGATCTACTGGTGAACAATTAGATCCAGATGAAAAATTCATGCGTTCTATTGAGGAACAAATAGGAATATCAGAAGGGTCTGCTAAAGGCTTTAGATCAGATGTAACTTCCTATATGTTCTATTTGATTAGAAAGGGTGGAAAGATAGATTATAGCTCTTATGAGCCTTTAAAAGAAGCTATAGAAAAGAAAATAACTTCTTCTGTAAGAGAAATGTCTCGTATAGTAACTAAGTCTAAGGTTAGAGATAAGGAGCAGAGTAAAAAATATAGCTCAATGGTAGAAGAAATGAAGAAGAATGGATATTGTGACCATTGTTGTGATGTAATCTTGAAATATGCTGCTAATAACCTATGGAAGGATTGATGGTATGGCAGTATTCAGGGAGTTTAATCCAATAGGACATGATAGAGTGGCAGAAGACAGAAGAAGGCATAAGGAATTAGTAGAGGATTCTATAAAGAAAAATTTAGTGGATATTTTATCAGAAGAAAGTATAATAGGCCAGACCAAAAATAAAAAGATAAAAATTCCAATAAGAGGTCTTAAGGAGTATCAATTTGTCTATGGAAAAAACGTTCCTGGTGTTGGAAGTGGGGACGGAACAGAAAAAAGAGGAGATGTCATAGGCAAGGAGAAGGATGCTAAGGGACAAGGAAATAAGGGAGCAGGTAATGAAGAGGGAGAAGACATTTATGAAACAGAGATAACTGTTGAAGACATTATGGAATATATATTTCAGGACTTGAATTTGCCTAACCTCACTAAAAAGAAATTTTCTGAGATAGTCTGGGAAGGCTCTAAGAAAAAATGTGGTTATCAAAAAAAAGGTATACCTCCTAGGCTTGCAAAGAAAAAAACTGTGGTGGAAAAGCTTAAAAGAAAGCAGGGTATGAAGAGGGCCCTTAGGGAAGGGCTTAATGATACTGGGATAAACGAGGAATTACTAGATCAATACTCACTAGACGGTGATGCACTTGTAGGAAGATTTCCTTTTAAAGATGATGACTTAAGGTATTACAGAGTTAAGCCAACAAAAAAGAGGGAGTATAATGCAGTAATTATGTGTATTATGGATACCTCTGCTTCTATGGACCAAAACAAAAAGTATTTAGCTAGATCTTTCTTTTTTATGCTATACCAATTTGTTAGAATGAAGTACTCTAGTGTAGAGGTTGTTTTCATAGCGCACTCTACCACTGCTAAGGTAGTTAATGAGCAGGAGTTTTTTCATAAGGTAGAATCCGGAGGAACCTATATATCCAGTGGATATGATAAGGCATTGGAGATTATAAATGAAAAGTATAATCCGGCAATATGGAATATATATTCTTTCCATGTAAGCGATGGGGATAACTGGAGTGAAGACAATGACAGAGCGGTAAAATCAGCGAATAAGCTTTGTGATGTCTGTAATTTATTTGGTTACGCAGAGATTATGGCTTATGGTTATACCAGTGCAATTAAGAAGAGATATGCCGCTGAAGTGAAGAGAGATAACTTTGTATCTGTGGCAATGAAAAAGAAGGAAGATATGTGGGATGCACTTAGGGATATGCTAACAGTAGACATAAAAAATGAGCTTGAATAGCTGAGGGGGTGAAGCTTTGGAGTACACTATAGCAGATTTAGAATATTGGAATGATATTATAGAGGAAAAGGCAAAAGAGGTAGGACTTGACTACTATCCACAAGATTTTGAAATTATAAATTATAATGATATGCTTGCCTACGAGGTTTATGTAGGTATGCCTTCAATGTACCCTCATTGGAGTTTCGGAAAGTCTTATGAAAAGTTGAGAACTCTCTATAATTATAACCTTACAGGATTACCTTACGAAATGGTAATAAATTCGGACCCTTGTATTGCCTATCTTATGAAGGATAATACGTTGCTGCTTCAAATACTAACCATTGCCCATGTTTATGGACACAATGATTTTTTCAAAAACAACAGATTGTTTAGGCAGGCTACAGATGCTAAGTATACTGTAGAGATGTTTAAGAATCATGCAGATATGATTAGATCCTATATAAACGATCCCAGCATAGGTTATGTAGAAGTAGAGAAAATGCTAAATGCAGCCCACGCATTAAAATTCCAAACCAACAGAACTATTGGCGCGTTATATTTAGATGATGATAAAATAAGAAAGAAAAAGATGGAAGACTATAGAAATATAGAGTATTTCGAAAGTCCAATAGTTCCTAGGATAAAACCAAAAGCACCAGATGTAGAAAAAGTTCCGCAGGAGCCAGTAGAAGATATATTAGGTTTTATTTCTAAGTACGGAGATCTCTTCGAATGGCAGAAGAATGTCATAGAAATAGTAAGAGATGAGACAAAATATTTTATTCCTCAAATAGAAACCAAAGTTATGAATGAAGGATGGGCTAGTTATTGGCATTACAACATTTTGAAGAGTCTGGATTTACCACAAAAGCTTTATATAGAATTTATGAAAAGACATAATGATGTAGTTGTTCCACTGCAGGGAAGTATAAATCCATACTTCTTAGGTTTTGAAATTTATAAAGACTTGGTAGAAAGGTATGGATTAGAAAAAATATTTGAAGTGAGATATTTAGAAAGAGATCAATCTTTCTTAAGGAGATATGTTACAAAGGAACTATGTGAAAAGCTTAATTTATTCCAGTATGCAAAGAAAGATAAGAATTATGTCATTGAGGAGATATCTGATGAAGAAGGATGGAAAGAAATTAGAAATAGCTTAAGCAGTACCTGTGGCATGGGATCAATACCTTATATAAGGGTAGTAGATATGTCGAAGCTTGATAAAACATTGACTTTAGAACATGTTTTTGATGGCAGAGAACTTCAGCTTCAGTATGCAGTAGAGACTATCAAGCATATTGTGGATTTATGGAAACACAGAGTAGTTCTTTATACTAATTTAGATAAAAAGATTACTAAAATTATATGTGATGAAAACAAGAAGATAACTTACGAATAGAAAATATAAGGCGATGCAATTTAGGGATATTACTCTAAATTACGTCGCCTTAAAGTGTTATAAATATGCAATTTTTACAAAAAAATTATTGTTGATTTTAACAAAGGTTAAGGTATATTGTTGTTTTATAGCGGCTTAAATTTTTAAGCTATAGGCAGGTATATTGGTTAATAAACTTAAGAAATTTAAGAAATTTAATGAATATATTAAGTTTATTAAATTGAGCAGAAATTATGTGAAAATTGATTATATTTGAAGTATTTGTGTCATAAAGAAAGTATTCTGAAAAGGAAAACGATTGTGAAAAATTTATGAAAGTAGTATAATAAATTTATTAATTCTAAATCTTTTAAAAATTGCAACGAGACACAGAAGAAAGAGGTGAAAAAATAATACACTGGGATGAAACTTGATAAAACATTCAAGCGAAATTACGGAGAAATTTCAGAGATTTAAACTAAAGGGGGATAAAAAATGAGTGAAAAAGAAACAGCTTTAAATGAAGAACTTCATCGTGGCCTTGAAGAAAGACATGTTAAAATGATGGCAATAGGAGGAGCTATTGGAGTTGGCCTATTCTTGGGATCAGCAACAGCTATTCAAGCAGCAGGTCCAGCTATATTGTGTACCTATGCCGTTGCAGGAATAATAATATTTTTTATTATGCGTTCTCTTGGTGAGATGGCTGTTGAACACCCTGTTGCAGGTTCTTTCAGTGCATATGCAAACGATTATGTAAGTCCTCTTGCAGGATATTTAACAGGTTGGACATACTGGATAATGTGGGTTGTAACTTGTATGGCAGAAGTTACAGCAGCAGGTATTTACATTAACTTCTGGTTTTCAAGCGTACCGCAGTGGGTAACAGCATTGGTTGCCGTTTGCATACTTACTATTGTAAACTTAACTGCAGCATCAGCCTTCGGAGAAATCGAATTCTGGTTTGCACTTATAAAAGTTGTTACTATAATTGCCATGATAGCAATCGGGTTAGCTATGATACTGTTTGGTTTAGGAAATAATGGAGTAGCAACTGGTATTTCAAACTTGACCGCTCACGGTGGTTTCTTCCCTAAAGGAATCATGGGACCTATATCAACATTGACTATGGTTGCCTTTGCTTTCGTAGGAGTTGAACTTATCGGTGTTACTGCTGGAGAAGCAAAAAATCCTGATAAAGTAATACCAAAAGCTATAAATAGCGTTTTCATGAGAGTAATGATATTCTACATCGGTGCATTGTTCGTTATCATGTCACTTTATGCTTGGGACAGCATAGGAACAACAGGAAGTCCTTTCGTTCTTACATTCTCAAAACTTGGTATAGCTGCAGCAGCTGGTATCATAAACTTCGTTGTACTGACAGCAGCATTGTCATCCTGTAATAGTGGTATATTCACAACTGGACGTATGGTTTACAATCTTTCACTTCAAGGACAAGCTCCTAAGGTTTTCGGAAAACTTAATAAAAATAATGTTCCTAAGAATGGAATCCTTACTTCAGTAGGATTTATGTTAATCGGGGTTATAATAAACTATGTAGCTCCTGGTAAAGCATTTACCTATGTTACAAGCGTAGGAACATTTGCTGGATTATTCGCTTGGTTCATGATTGTTTACACTCAGATTAAATTCAGAAAGAGTCTTACACCTGAACAGGTTAGCAAGCTGAAGTTTAAAACAGTACTTTATCCAGCTTCAGGCATAATCACTATGATATTCCTAGTTGGCGTATTTGTTTCCATGCTTGTAGGTGCAGATACAAGAATTCCAGCAGTAGTTGGAGTTGTATGGTTACTGATTTTAATTATTGCTTGGTATGCAACTGGATTAAGTAAAAAAGAAGCTACTAAACAGCTAGTTAGTTAAGTTGTATGGATAATAGAAACTGGATTAAATAAAAGATAAGGGGCTGTTTCAAGACTAAGTTTAGTCTTGAAACAGTCATTTTATTTTTTTTATTACATTTAATTGTAAAATATGATATAATGACGCTTTAATCTACCTGATGACTACAGAATGTTGTCATGGAACAAAGTAAGATACTACGAACTGAGGTGGCTATATGTTGAAAATTATGAATAGTGTAAAACAGCATTGGTTAGATTTTGTAAAGGATAACCAACTTAATAATGAATTAAGTCTTATAATAAAGGACTCTTGGACAAGATCTAAAAATTATGGAGTTAACTATCTAGAAACAGAAATAAGAAAGGCCTCAAAAGAAGAGTTAAGTTTTAAACTTAAAGAAAATGAAGAACTTATTCTAATAGCCCATCCAATAATGGAAAATCTCTATAATATAGTATCAGGTTCCGGATTTGTAATAATACTTACTGATAGGGAAGGCTGCATTATCGATATGGTAGGGGATCAAGAGATGATGAAGATTGAAGAGTTAAATTTTCATCTAGGCGCTTTTTGGACAGAGGAATCCATAGGTACAAATGCTATAGGGACTTCGATTTATTTAGATAAGCCTCTCCAGGTTATTGGAGCGGAACATTACTATGTAAAAAATCACTGTCTCACTTGCTCTGCAGCTACTATTCATAATGAAGATGGAGAGATAGTGGGATGCTTAAATATGTCTGGAAATTACTCTAAAGCCAACTCTCATACAACAGGAATAGTAGTTTCTGGAGCCTATTCAATAGAAAAGCAATTTGCTTTAATTAAATCTAATAAGCTTTTAAATGTAATTTTTGCGTCAATGTCTGAAGGAATGATTTTATTAGATGAAGATTTAAATATTAGAAGGATTAATAGAATGGCTTCTAAGATGTTAGACATTTCGGAAGAAAAACTTATAAATATAAATATTAGGGAGTTTCTCAAAGATATAGAAACTATTAAGAAAAAATTAAAGGTTGAAAAAGGTTACCACAGCTCTAATTCTAGCTTCTTTATCAAAAATAAAAGAATAAGATGCAGTTTAAATGCTTTTCCTGTTATGATAAATGACAGGTTACATGGAACAGTTATAACCTTTAAGGACGAAGATTTTATTCATAAGGTAGTAAATACTATGGCAGGATTTAATGCAACCTATAAGTTTGAAAATATAATAACTGAAAATGAAAAAATGAAGCAGACTATTCAATTTGCAAAAAAAGCGGCATTAACCAGCTGTAATGTTCTGATTGAAGGACCAAGCGGTACTGGTAAGGAACTTTTTGCACAGGCTATACACAATTACAGCAATAGAGGTGGTGGACCTTTTGTAGCGTTAAACTGTGCATCACTTCCAAAGGAGCTTATTGAAAGTGAGCTTTTTGGATATGAAAAAGGGGCATTTACTGGTGCATCAAAAGATGGACATCCAGGGAAATTTGAGCTTGCAAATGGTGGAACTATATTCTTAGATGAAATCGGGGAGTTACCACTGGATATGCAATCTAAACTTTTAAGAGTGCTGGACAACAATAAAATAACCAGAGTTGGTGGAACTTACGAAAAAGTATTGAACGTTAGAGTTATTGCTGCTACAAATAGAAACCTCCTCGATGAAATAAACAATAAAAATTTTAGGGAAGATTTATACTATAGACTAAATGTAATGAGTGTAAAAACTATACCTTTAAAGGAGAGAATTGAAGATATAGAGGCTTTGGCCTGTTATTTTGTAAATAAATTGAACAGTGAGAACCCAAGCCTATTCAAAGTTTTGGAAAATAGTTATTTAGACATAATTAAAAGCTATAATTGGCCGGGGAATGTAAGAGAACTAAGGAATATAGTAGAGCGTTCTTACTATCTTTGTGAAGGTAATAGTATAACAGAGGAATACCTTCATGATTATATAGTAAATAAAAAGGAAAATAAACTAGAAGATAATAATAATGATAAAATGTTAACTATAGAGGAACTTGAAAGGGAGAGCATAGAAAAGGCAATTAAACAGAATGGAGGAGACCTTCTAAGAGCTGCACAAGTACTTAGCATTAGTAGGGCTACAATATATAGGAAGGTAAAAAAATACGGTATTAAAGTTTAAATGGAATATTATGTATCTCAATTTGTTAATAAAATAACTAAAAATCTCAAAATGAGATTAACATTAATCTCATTTTGAGATTTTGTTAAATGAATAACATTTAAAATAGCGGCTCTAAATTTTGGCATGAATTTTGCTATATAATATGGTGAGTAATAAATTGATTTGATATTAGGGGGAATAAATATGGCAAGATTTACATTACCAAGAGATATTTACTTTGGAGAAAACACTTTAGAAGTATTAAAAGAATTAAAGGGTAAAAGAGCTGTAGTAGTCGTTGGCGGAGGTTCAATGAAGAAGTTTGGCTTCCTTGATAAGGTAGAAAGCTATTTAAAAGAAGCGGGAATGGAAGTTAAATTAATAGAGGGAGTAGAACCAGATCCATCTGTAGAAACTGTTATGAATGGCGCAAAGCTTATGAGAGAGTTTGAACCAGATTGGATAGTATCAATAGGCGGAGGTTCACCAATAGATGCAGCTAAGGCAATGTGGATATTCTATGAATACCCAGAGTTCACTTTTGAACAGGCTGTAGTTCCTTTTGGATTACCAGAATTAAGACAAAAGGCTAGATTCGCAGCTATCCCTTCAACAAGCGGTACTGCTACAGAAGTTACAGCTTTCTCAGTAATCACTGACTATAAAGCTAAGATAAAATATCCTTTAGCTGATTTTAACTTAACTCCAGATGTAGCTATAATAGATCCAGCTTTAGCTCAAACAATGCCAGCGAAATTAACAGCTCATACTGGAATGGATGCTTTGACTCATGCAATAGAAGCTTATGTAGCAAGTGCAAGATCTCACTTCTCAGACCCACTTGCAATGCAAGCAATAGTAATGGTTAAAGAGAATTTATTAAAATCCTATGAAAGTGATAAGAATTCTAGAAATGAAATGCATATAGCTCAATGTTTAGCAGGAATGGCTTTCTCAAATGCGTTACTTGGAATTACTCACAGCATGGCACATAAGACTGGGGCAGTGTTCCACATACCACACGGATGTGCTAATGCAATATTTCTTCCATATGTAATCCAGTTTAATAGCAAAGCTTGCGGAGATAGATATGCTGCAATAGCTAAAACTTTAGGGTTAGCTGGTACTACTGAAGAAGAATTAGTAGATGCATTAATAGATATGATACAAGATATGAATAAGAAGATGGATATTCCTCTAACATTAAAGGAATACGGTGTAACTGAAGAAGACTTTAAAGCAAATATAGATTTCATCGCAGAAAACGCAATAGAAGATGCATGTACAGGATCAAACCCAAGAACAATAACTGCTGAAGAAATGAAGAAGGTATTTGAATGTTCCTTTACAGGTGAAAAGGTTACATTCTAAACTTTCAACATAACATAAAAATTTACTTTCTCATCTCAGGATAATAAAATCTCGAAGGTGATTCAGTTTTATGAATCATCTTTGAGTTTTAATTTTTAAACAATATTATTTAAATATACTTTTATTATTGTAGAAGTTTTGGTATTATTGTAAATAATGGTATAATATTTAAATGCATTTATATACACTAGAAATTAGTATTATATCTTTCAGCTGTAAAAGACCTAAGGATTAATACTAGACTTTGATAGAAAAATAAATTTATAGGGGGATTGAAATGTATAAGATCGTTGAGAAAAGAGAAGTGGCTCCAAACATTTATCTTATGGATGTAGAGGCGCCAAGAGTTGCTAAAGCAGCAAAACCAGGACAATTCATCATAGTAAAGTTGGACGACAAAGGGGAAAGAGTTCCTCTTACAATTTGCGATTATGATGATAAGAAAGGTACAGTTACTATAGTATTCCAAACAGTAGGTAGTTCGACAAATAAAATGGCTAAGCTAGATGAAGGTGATTATTTTGCAGATTTTGCGGGACCACTTGGACAACCTTCCGAATTTATTCACGAAGATTTAGGGGAATTAAAGAAGAAAAAGATAATCTTTGTTGCAGGTGGAGTTGGTGCTGCTCCAGTATATCCACAGGTTAAGTGGCTTAGAGAAAAATCAGTAGATGTAGAAGTTATTGTAGGCGGAAAGACAAAGGACTATCTACTTCTTATTGATGAAATGGAAAAGTTAGGTGCTAAGATTCATATTAGTACTGACGATGGTTCTGCTGGATACAAGGGGCTTGTAACTGGTCTTCTAAAAGAACTTATAGATGCTGGAAACAATTATGACGAAGTAATTGCAATAGGACCTATGATAATGATGAAATTTGTAGCTAAGCTTACAAAAGAATATAATCTTAAAACAATAGTTAGCTTAAATACGCTAATGGTAGATGGCACAGGTATGTGCGGAGCTTGTAGAGTTACAGTAGGAGACAAAACTAAATTTACCTGTGTTGATGGTCCTGAATTTGACGGACATCTAGTGAATTTTGAGGAAGCAATGAGAAGACAATCTCTTTATAAGAGCGAGGAAGGAAGAAAGCTTGTTGCAGAAGAAAAGAAAGAAGGACATAGTTGTAATTGTATGGGAGGAAATAAATAATGGATAGAATGAAGAGAATACCAATACAAGAACAAGATGCAAAGGTAAGAGCAACTAACTTTGAAGAGGTTTGTTTAGGATATACAAAGGAAGAAGCATTACAAGAAGCTTCAAGATGCTTAAATTGTAAAAATCCTAAATGTGTAGGTGACTGTCCTGTATCCATACACATACCAGAATTTATACAGCAGGTTAAAGAAGGAAACTTTGAAGAGGCTGCTAAGATTATAGCTAAATCTAGTGCACTTCCAGCAGTATGTGGAAGAGTATGTCCGCAAGAAAGCCAATGCGAAGGTGTATGTGTACTTGGAATAAAAGGTGAAGCAGTAGCTATAGGTAAGCTTGAAAGATTTGTAGCTGACTGGTCAAGAGAGAATAATGTGGATTTATCAGAAAGAAAGCCAAGCAATGGAAAGAAAGTTGCCGTTATAGGAAGTGGTCCTGCGGGGTTAACTTGTGCAGGAGACTTAGCTAAGCTTGGTTATGATGTAACTATATTCGAAGCATTACATGAAGCAGGCGGAGTTTTAGTTTATGGAATACCAGAGTTTAGACTTCCAAAGGATAAAGTAGTTAAACATGAAGTTGAAAATGTTAAAAAGCTTGGCGTTAAAATAGAAACTAACGTAATAATAGGAAGAACCGTTACAATAGATCAGTTAATGGAAGAAGAGAATTTTGACGCTATATTTATAGGATCAGGAGCCGGACTCCCTAAGTTTATGGGAATACCAGGAGAAAACTTAAATGGAGTATTCTCAGCTAATGAGTTCTTAACAAGAAACAACCTAATGAAAGCCTTTAAGGAGGATTTCGATACACCTATAAAGGTTGGCACAAAGGTAGCAGTAGTTGGAGGCGGAAACGTTGCTATGGACGCAGCTAGAACAGCTTTAAGACTTGGAGCTGAAGTTCATATAGTATACAGAAGATCAGAATCAGAACTTCCAGCTAGAGTTGAAGAAGTACATCATGCAAAAGAAGAAGGCGTAATAATGGATGTACTTACAAACCCAACTGAAATCTTAGGAGATGAAAATGGCTGGGTTAAAGGAATGAAATGTGTAAAGATGGAGCTTGGTGAGCCAGATGCTTCAGGAAGAAGAAAGCCTGTAGTAGTAGAAGGTTCAGAGTTTGTAATGGACGTAGATACAGTTATCATGTCCCTTGGAACATCACCAAACCCATTAATATCATCAACTACAAAAGGATTAGAAATAAACAAGCATAAGTGTATAGTAGCACAGGAGGAAACTGGTTTAACTTCAAGAGAAGCAGTATATGCTGGTGGAGATGCTGTAACTGGAGCTGCTACAGTAATATTAGCTATGGGAGCTGGAAAGAAGGCTGCTAAGGCTATTGACGAGTTCTTAAGCCAAAAGTAGGTTATCTCAGGTAAATACTTAACTTATATAACAATATACCATTCTTTAGATACACTGCATTAGGGTAAAGCTTAATGTAGTGTTTTTTTATCTATAATTATAATAAGTCTGTATATTTATAAATTTACTAAATTTGACAAATCCCTGAAATAGGGTACAATTATATATGGGGAAGGTATATTAATATGCCTAATTATAGCCTATTGCGGAGGATTGTGGAATTGGAGAAGGATGCGTTATATAATATACTAATTGTTGATGATAATAGAAATAATTTGATATCACTAAGAGCTCTTATTGAAGAATATATTAATGCTAATGTAATAGAAGCAAACTGTGGACAAGAGGCCCTAAGGGAATTATTAAAACAGTCTATAGACTTAATAATTCTAGATGTACAAATGGAAGGAATGGATGGATTCGAATTAGCTACATTAATAAAACAGAGGAGGAAAACAGAAAGTATACCAATCGTATTTTTAACTGCTGCGTATACTAATGAGCAATTTAGAAAGCGAGGCTTTCAAGTTGGTGCTGTAGATTACTTGACCAAGCCTATTGATGAATATCAGCTAATCAATAGAATTAATATATACCTAAAAATGATTGAAAAAGAAAGAACTATGAATTTAGAATTAGAACAGAGAGTAAACGATCAAGTCAAGGAGTTAAAAAAAGCGAAAGAATTAGCAGAGCAGCTAAATGAGGCAAAAAGCACTTTTATTGCAAATATGTCTCACGAGCTTCGCACACCTCTTAATATTTTATTAAGTACAACCCAGTTAATTAACTTATATCTGAGGGAGGATAGGGCGCTAGATAGAGAAAAACTACAAAGTAAAATAAACTTGCAGGTACAAAATTGTTATCGATTACTAAGACTTGTAAATAACTTAATTGATATTACAAAAATAGATGCAGGATATTTTAATCTTAGGTTAAGCATGTGTAATATAATTGAAATTGTTGAGGAAATAACCATGTCAGTAGTTGAATATGTTGAAAACAAAGGAGCTAATCTAATTTTTGATACAGATATCGAAGAAAAAATTATTTGTTGTGATCTAGATGCTATTGAAAGAATTATGTTAAATCTGCTTTCTAATGCTATAAAATATACCCCTAAAGGAGGAAGTATATTTGTTAACGTAAAAGATTTAGGGGATAAGGTGATGATTTCAGTAAGAGATACAGGTATAGGTATCCCAGAGGATAAACTTAATATTATATTTCAAAGATTTAAACAAGTAGATAACCTCCTTACAAGGCAATGTGAAGGAAGTGGAATTGGTTTGAATTTGGTAAAGTCTTTAGTAGAAATGCATAATGGACAGATATATGTTGAAAGTGAGTATGGAAAGGGAAGTGAACTTATATTTGAACTACCTACAGATTTACAGGGGGAGCAGGAATCTATTCCTGATTTAAAACCGCTTATTACGGAAGAAAACGTTATGCAAAGAATACATGTTGAATTTTCAGATATATACTACTAAGCTTTTAAGAGCATATAGTTACTATTTTAGCTAGGAAATAAACAGCAGATACAAAGATACAAAGTTTAGCAAGGAGGCCTTCACTTTTACTATGAAATTCTTAGAAAATGTAAGTATACAGAAACGTCTAATCGGAGCTCTTGTAATCTGGATGATTATTCTTATTGGTTTTGGCACCTTAGCAATTATCAAGCTTCAGGAGCTTGCCTTGGTGACTCAAAAAATATACGATTATCCATTACAGTTATCAAATTCAGCAAAGGAAGTTAGAGTAGATATTATAAAAATACATAGAGAGATGAGAGACGTAATACTTTCTGAAAGCGAAACAGAAATACAAAGTCATATAGATGTTATAAATTCACTTGAAAATAGAGTTTATCAAGAAATGGATGTAATAAAAAATGCCAGTTCTTCTGGAGACGTTAAAAGCTTAGAAATGGATATCAGATCTTTATTAACAAAGTGGAAAAAAAGCAGACAAGATGTAATCAATCTTTCAATAAACGGGGAGAAAAGAGAGGCTTTAATTTTATCACAGGATAATAACAGTGATTTTGTAGGTAAAATAGAAGAAGAGCTAGATAAAATAGATAAGCTAGAAGGAATACTAGCCAGTGATCTAATAACAGATGCTCATAAAATTCAGAACTCACAAAAGTCTATACTTTTATTATCTTTATTAGTATTTGGACTTATAGCAGTTGCTTTTTTTACCCTAATAGCAAGAAGTATAATAGTACCTATTGCTCAGTTAAAGGCTGTAATGAAAGATAGTGTCACTACCGATGACCTACTGGAATGTAGCCTACAGGGGAAAAATGAGCTAGTAGATATGTCAGAAAACTTTAATGCCTTAATTTACAAGCTTAGAAGTCAGTTTTGGATAAAAGATGGGCAAAACAAATTAAGTCAGCAAACATCAGGTAACTACTCTTTAAAAGAACTTACTCAAAGGGTTATTAACTTTTTAGGTGAGTTTTTAGAAGCGGGAAATGGAGTTTTCTATTTATATAACGAGAAGGATAAAACCTTGAGATTAAATTCAGCTTTTGCTTTTAATGAAAGGAACATTTTATTTGAACATTATGCTATGGGACAGGGAATTGTGGGGCAGGTTGCATTGGAGAGAAAGCCTATTCTATTACGTAATATAAAAAGGCAGGATGCTTTAATAAGGACTGGTATAATTAGTGAGCCGCCTCTTAACTTATATGCCTTTCCATTAATTCACGAGGACAAGCTTTATGGTGTTATTGAGATTTCCTCTTTTCAACCTTTTACAGATGCAAAACAGGAGTTTTTAAAAGAAAGCAGCAGAATAATTGCCATTAATCTTTTTTCTGTAATTCAAAATGAAAAGATAAAGACTCTTCTAGAAGAATCAGAGGAAGCAAAGGGAAAAATTCAGATTACTGCAGAAGAATTGCAAAAGGCCAACACTATATTAGAGGAACAACAGATATTGTTACAGCAGCAAACGGAAGAGTTACAAAAAACCAACGCTGAACTTGAAGAACAACAGCAATTGCTGCAGCAGCAAAGTGAGGAACTGCAGCAAACTAATAGTCAACTTGAAGAACAACAGCAAATGTTAGAGGAACAATCTAAAGTTCTAAATACTCAGAATAGAGAATTAGAAAGTTCTAGAGAGGAACTTATTAGTCGTTCAAATGAATTAGAAATAACTAATAAGTATAAGTCGGAGTTTTTGGCCAATATGTCTCATGAGCTTCGAACACCTTTAAATTCTATAATTTTGTTATCTAAATTATTAATAACAAATCAAGAAAGTAGGTTAAGTAAGGAATACATTGAAAAAATAAGTATTATACATAGTTCTGGAAATGAATTGCTAAGATTGATAAATGATATACTAGACCTTTCAAAAATTGAGGCTGGAAGAATGAATTTAAACATAACAAAATTTCATTCTAATGAACTTTTACAAAACCTAAAGAACCTCTTTGGCGAAGTAGCTGAAGAGAAGAATGTTCAGTTAATAATAAAGGATAGTGTTGATAAAGAATTAAAGGGTGATAGAGATAAGATTTCTCAAATACTTAGAAACTTATTATCTAATTCCTTAAAGTTTACTAACGAAGGATCTGTTAAATTAATAGTAGACCTAGATGAGTATAAAAAAGACACAGTAGTATTTTCAGTTATAGATACCGGTATTGGGATAAGATATGAGCAGATACAGATGATATTTGAAGAGTTTCAACAGGGAGATGGTTCTATATCCAGAAAATATGGCGGCACCGGTCTTGGGCTTTCCATATCAAAGAAATTAGCTGAATTCATGGGAGGCTGCATTGAAGTAAACAGCCAACTAGGAGTGGGAAGCGAATTTAAGCTGATTTTGCCAGGATTAATTGATATCTGTGCCACCAGAGAGGAAATTAAGGTTATTCCAGATGATTCTAGTGAAAATATAGGTGAAGGGCTAGAAGAGGAATCTGTAAGAAAGAGTGATAGACTTACTTTATTGCTTGAAAAAAATTTAGACTTTATAACTTCTGTGAAAAACATTAACCAAGGTCTAGGTTTCAATACTGTAGTTGCTGCTAATGTTGAAGAGGGAAACAGTATGCTTAAAAAGTGTAAAGTAGATGGTATTATAGTGAATTTAGCATTATTGAGTAAAGAAGAGTTACAAAGGCTAAAAGCACTGAGGAATAGTAATAACAAAGAAATCCCTATTATTGCATATACAGATAAAGAGTTGGAAGTTGATGAAGAAAGGAAAGTAAAAAGGTATTTTGATAGTGTAATTTTGAAGACATTTAATTCTGACGAAAGATTGATAGATGAAATTACGTTGTTTTTACATAAGGTTAGAAAAAATAATAAAGAAAACGGATACCTGGTAAGTAGAACAGATAGAGAATATGCTTTGAATTTGAAAGGTAAAAAAATACTAATAGTAGATGATGATCCGAGAAATATTTTTGTTTTAGCATCTGCTTTAGAAGACTTTGAGGGAGAGGTGCTTGATGCTGAAAATGGAAAGATTGCAATAGAAAAGCTTAAGAGGAATAATGTGGATTTAATCTTAATGGATATTATGATGCCTGTTATGGATGGATACGAGGCTATAAAGACAATACGTAAAGATGAAAAATTAAAAGACATTCCTATAATTGCGCTTACTGCAAAAAGTTTAAAGGAAGATAGAGCAAAGTGTATTGAAGTTGGAGCAGATGATTATATTTCAAAACCTGTAGACTATGATATTTTTATCCGTTTAGTAAAGGCTTGGATAAGCAAAAAACTTTAATGGTTAAGGAGGATAAGTGAATGGGGGTAAGTGTGGATAAGGTAATAAATGGAGTAAGATGCATTACAGTAACCGGTGAGTTATGTGATGAAATTGAGATAGAAGAATTTTTTAATATACTAGATCAACAAATCACTACTGAAACCCAAGTAACTTTTCTTGATGCCTCTACTTTAGAGGCGGCAATTATTGAAAAACTGGCAGATATTCAAAGTGCTAGAAAATTAGAAATTTCTGTTGTTAAGTCGTATTTGTATTCTTATATGTATAAGCTAGGAATTCGATGTAAGTATAATCCAATGAGAAATATGAGTTCGGGAATTATCTCTAAAAAGCTGCAAAGCGCTGAAGTAAAACTAGGGAGAGAAGAGGTTTTATATTTCCTTGAGAATATTAATAAAAAATATGGCTATGATTATACTGAGTATCAAGTTGACAGTATTATGAGAAGAATTAAAATATCAATGCTGAGAGCTAATACTGACGATTTTACCGGGTTTCAGAATTTAGTTTTAGAAAATGACAGTTATTTCGAACAGCTATTTTTAGATTTTTCTATAAATACCACAGAGTTTTTTAGGAATCCAGAAGTTTTTCAGGTAGTGAAAAATAAAGTACTTTTACACCTTAACTTTTATTCACATATTAGAATTTGGTGCATAGGTTGCTCTACAGGAAAAGAACCCTATTCCTTAGCTATTTTATTAGAAGAAGCAGGATTACTCCACAAAGTACAAATATATGCTACAGATATAAATCCATATGTTATAGAAGAAGCAAAAAATGGTATGTACTCCATGGATGATATAGAAGAAGGAATTCAAAACTATAGGAAAGCTGGTGGTGAAAATAGCTTTACCAGCTATTTTGAATTGAAGGGAAATTATATTAAAATTAAACAAGGGCTTAAGAAAAACATATTGTTTTTTCAACATAGTATTTTAGGAAATGGTATTATCAACGAATTTCATCTTATACTATGTAGAAATGTATTAATTTATTTTAATAACAGTCTTCAGAAAAAGGTATTAAGGTATCTAAGTGACTCCTTAGATAAAAATGGTTTTTTAGTTTTGGGAAAAAGTGGAGGAATACTTCAAAATGGTGGCTATAACTATTTTACCAAGTATGATGAAATAAATAAAATTTATAAAAAGAAAGAATTAGTTTAGAGCTTAGATGAAAGTATAAAAACAATGATAAAACATAAGTTAAGAGAGCTGAAAACTGGACATTTTAGCTCTCTTAAAATTACTTTAAAACCACGATTTAACTAGGCATAGTTTGTTATTTTAGCATACTGTACAGATATACAAATCTAGTTGCATGCTCCTGTTCATCAGTAATGATTTCAAAAAGCATATCTCTCATCTGGATAGTAGGAAGCATTGACTGAATTCTTCTATACAATTCAACAGCTCCCAATTCCCCGTTTATACTACTTTCAATTGCAGGAAGCAGACAGTCTATCTTTTCAATTTTAGGAACCGGTATGTCGCATTCTCTTCCGGTTAGCATATAGTAAATGTGTTTAAACATCATATAATGTTTTCCTTCATCCTTATAGGCGAATTCTATTTGTTTGCGAACCTTATCATTTTTAGCTAATTCCATCATTTTTTTATACTTTACTCTGTCATGTCGTTCATCTTTCATGGCTTCAGTGATTAAGTCTAGTACATTTTTGTCTCTCCTATACATATCCATTCCGTTAAACAAAATATGTTCCTCCCTAAATATTGGTGTTGCTAGAAGCACTCAACTATATAATATGTGGCTAAAATAAATTTGGTTACTGAATATTTTACTATTGCAATTCTAGGAATAAACTGTTAAAATTACACTATGACAAATTAGTGCTTTATCATGATAAAATTATAAAGCGATAAAATGAGGAAGTGAATTTGATGCTAAGTTGGAAGAGATATATACCAGAAGGTACAAGAGATATGTTATTTGAGGAATGTAGTAGAAAAATTCAAGTAGAAAATATATTAAGGACGACCTATGTAAATAGCGGGTTTTTGGAAGTAATATCTCCAACACTGGAGTTTTATGATGTCTTTAGTGGAGAAAACTCTACTTTGGCTCAGGAGAAAATGTATAAGTTACTTGATAATCAAGGTAGAATATTAGTTTTAAGACCAGATATGACTACACCTATAGCCAGATTAGCAGCTACTAAATTAAAAGATGCACCTCATCCTTTAAAATTATGTTATACATCAAATATTTATAGAATGAATGAAAGTTTAAATGGTAAAAATAGTGAAATTACCCAGTCAGGGATTGAACTTATAGGGATAGACAATATTAAAGCAGATGTGGAAGTAATAATAACAGGAATATCGGCACTATTAAGCTGTGGACTTGATAATTTCAAAATAGAGCTAGGGCATGCTGAGTTTTTTAAGGCTATAGTAGAAGAAGCTAACTTTGAAGATGAAGTAAAGGAAAAGCTTAGAATACATATAGAAAACAAAAACTTTACGGCTCTTTCAGAATTTTTAGAAGAGAAAAAAGCTGATATAGATGAAAAAACAGTATTTATTCTAAAAGAGCTTCCTAAGCTTTTTGGAAACATTGAAATATTAGATAAAGCCTCAGAACTAACAGTTAACTCTAGAGCTTTAGATGCATTAGAAACTATAAGAAATGTTTATAAAGTAATTGAGGATGCAGAACTTTCAGGGTATTTATCTGTAGATTTAGGGATGGTTCAGGACTTAAATTATTATACCGGAATAGTTTTTAGAGGCTATGCACCAGGAGTTGGTGGAAATATATTAAGTGGAGGAAGATATGATAAATTGATATACCAGTTTGGAGAAGAACAGGCGGCTACAGGGCTTGCCATTGATGTAGATAGTATTTTGACAGCTCTGCAGAATAGTGATAGTAAAGAAACAGTTAAAGAGAAGATTTTAATTTACTATAAAGAGGGGCAATTTAGAGAGGCATATAGAAAAGCGATAGAACTTAGAAGAAGCGGCATTATTACTGAACTTAATCTAACAAATTCATATGAGGAAGCTGTTAAATATGCACAGATGAAGGGACTAAATAAAATTGTAAAAATTATATAAGTGAAAGACAAAACTTTATCAAATTAGGAACATTGGAGGCTTTAATATGGAGAATAAACAAACCGTCAGAATAGCTTTAACTAAAGGGAGAATTGAACAAGGGGCTATAGACATTTTTAGGGCTGCTGATATAGACTGCAGTGAGCTTTTAAATAAAGGCAGAAAACTAATATTTGAGAACAAGTGCAGCAATATAGAATTTGTTCTTGTAAAAGCAGCAGATGTTATAACTTATGTGGAACACGGAGTTGTTGATATAGGTATAGTTGGAAAAGATACATTAATGGAATATAATAAAAGCTTTTATGAAGTTCTAGACTTAAAATTTGGGTGTTGTAAGTTTGCGGTAGCAGGTCCTAAAAACTCTAATTTTTATGAAGGCTACAATAGGAAGAAAATTGCTACTAAATATCCTAATGTAGCAAGAAATTATTTTAGAACCATTGGTCAAGATGTTGAAATAATTAAAATAGAAGGTTCTGTAGAGTTAGGTCCTATTCTAGGACTAGCTGATGCTATAGTAGACATAGTAGAAACAGGAAATACATTAAAGGAAAATGGTTTGGTAATTTATGAGGATATATGTAGTATAAGTGCAAGAATGATAGTAAATATAGCTAGTATAAAGATGAAGAAAGAAGAAATAGGAGAAATTATGTTAAAGGTTCAAAGGGAAGTTAGCAAAAGGGAAGCAGTGTAGTCGGAGGTAAGTTATGGAGAATGAAATTATAAGTTTAATATATAAAGATACAGATGAAGGGATTAAATATTTGAGTGCTCTTAGAGATAGGGAAGAGAGCGTTCAAAGAGAAGTGATTGTTAGAGTTGAAGAAATATTAAAAGGCATAAAAGATGAGGGAGATGATGCCTTAATAAAATATACGAATATACTTGATAGTGACAAAGTAAACAAAGAAAATATTTGTGTAACTAAAGAGGAACTAGAGGAAGCTTATAAGCAGGTTGAGGGAGAGTTTTTAGAGGCTATTAAGCTAGCAGCTAAAAATATAAGATTTTTCCATGAAAAACAGAAGAAAAATTCCTGGATGGTGACAAAGGAAGATGGCGTTATCTTAGGTCAAAATATTAGGGCTCTAGAAAATGTAGGGATTTATGTTCCGGGCGGCACAGCAGCATACCCATCATCAGTGCTTATGAATGCTATTCCAGCAGAGGTAGCAGGAGTTGATAACATAATAATGGTAACACCTCCTCTAAAAGATGGCAGCATTAATCCAAATATATTAGTGGCAGCAGATATAGCTGGAGTAGACAAAATTTATAAAGCTGGAGGTGCACAGGCAATTGGAGCACTAGCCTTTGGAACAGAAAGTATAGAAAAAGTAGATAAAGTAGTTGGTCCAGGAAACATGTACGTTGCCATGGCAAAGAAAAGTGTATATGGATATGTTGATATAGATATGATAGCTGGTCCAAGTGAAATTATGGTTGTAGCAGATGACAGTGGAAAGGCAGAGTATATAGCTGCAGATTTGATGTCTCAGGCAGAACATGATAGATTAGCTTCAGCAGTTTTAGTTACCACCTCCCAAAAGTTGGCAGAAAAGGTTAGGAAGGAATTAGAGAGACAGGTAAAAAGCTTAAGTCGTAAAGATATAATAGTAGACTCTCTTCAAAATTATGGGGTAATTATTGTAGTAGACAGTCTACAAGAGGCAATAGATATGGCTAATAAAATAGCACCAGAGCACCTTGAACTTTGTATCGAGGAGCCATTTAGAGCACTTGGAGATATTAAAAATGCTGGCTCAATTTTTTTAGGGGATTATGCACCGGAACCTTTGGGCGACTATTTAGCAGGGCCAAACCATGTATTGCCAACTAGTGGAACTGCAAGATTTTTTTCTCCGCTTTCAGTAGATGATTTTGTTAAAAAATCTAGCTTTATTCATTACTCTAAAGAAGCTCTTTTAGAAGTTGGAGGGAAAGTGGTAAAGCTTGCGGAAACTGAGGGATTAACAGCTCATGCTAATTCAATCAGTATAAGAATGAAAAGTAAATAGAACTCTGATTATGTTCTTATTGTGAAAGGATGGGGGCTATGATAGAAGAATTATTTAAGGAAAATTTAAAAGTGTTTAAGGCATATGAAGTTCCGAAACTTGAGTATAAGGTGAAGCTAGATGCTAATGAAAGTTTTCTGGCCTTGGATGAAGAAATTCTTGAAACAATAGCAAGTAGACTAAAGAAAATTACCATCAATAGATATCCGGATGCAGAGTCCCAGACAGTTTGTCAATTATATGGACAATATTCTGGAATAAGTCCTAAAAATATAATTGCTGGAAATGGTTCTGATGAATTAATACAAATGATTGTAGGAACTTTTGTAGATAAAAATGAAAAAATAATGACCCTAAATCCAGACTTTTCAATGTATAAAAGTTATGTGGAATTAGCCGGTGGTAAGGCGCTACATTTTGAACTAGATGAGGAGTTTAATTTAGATGTAGAATCACTTGTAGAAAAAGTTAATGAAGAAAAGGTAAAGATACTATTTATATCAAATCCCAATAATCCCATAGGAAGGGTTATAGAAAGAAGAGAAATAATAAAAATAATAAAAAGTTGCAATTGCATAGTAGTGATAGATGAAGCTTACTTTGAATTTTACGGGGAGTCGGTAGTGGACGAAGTTCAAGACTATGAAAATTTGATAGTTCTAAGAACTTGTTCAAAGGCTATAGCAGTGGCAGGTATACGATTAGGATTTTTAATAACAAATGATCTTCTTTTAAACGAGATTAAGAAAGTTAAGCCTCCTTTTAACGTAAACTCTGTTACTCAGTTGATAGGTGAAGTAATTTTAGAAAATACAGCTAACATAAAAGAAGCCATAGAAAAAATAGTAAAAGAGAGAAGTTTCCTTTTGGAACAATTAGCCTCTATAGAGAAGATAAAAATATATCCGACCTTTGCTAATTTTATATTAATTCAGTCTGAGAATATAGATAGGATTTACAATGGTCTTTTTGAAAAGGGAATAATAGTGAGAAAGTTTAAGGATGAGAGATTAAAAGGATGTCTAAGAATAACTGTTGGAAGCAGGAAAGAGAATCAGCTGCTATTAGACTGTCTCAAAAGTATAGAACTTTAACAGTGATTTTAGTAAAGATGAAAGGTGAATAGAAAGATATGAGTAGTATTAGAAAGGCGGAAATTTTTAGGATAACTAGTGAAACTGATGTGGCTGTAGAAGTGAACTTAGATGGAGAAGGAATTTATAATGTGGATACAGGAATAGGCTTTTTTGATCATATGCTTTCTCTTATGTCAAAACACAGCATAATTGACTTGAATATAAAGGCGAAAGGTGATCTGTATGTTGATGGACATCATACTGTAGAAGATGTGGGAATAACTCTTGGTAAGTGTATACAAAAGGCTTTAGGAGATAAAAGCGGTATAAAAAGATATGGCACAGCCTTTGTGCCTATGGATGAAGCTCTAGCTGTAGTTTCTATGGATATAAGCGGAAGGCCTTTTTTGGTATTTGACGGCAAGTTTAATTCAGAAAAGGTTGGAAAAATGGATTCGGAGCTAGTTGAAGAATTTTTTAGAGCATTTGCTGTTAACAGTGGAATCACTCTCCATATAAAGGTGCTCTATGGCAAAAATACTCATCATATGATAGAGGGAATTTTTAAGGCCTTTGGAAGGGCTTTAAGAGAAGCAATAAGTAAGGATGATAGAATAAAGGGAGTGATGTCAACAAAGGGAAGTTTATAATTTGTTTGTACTTATGTAGAAATGTTTTTGTGCTGGAGGTGAAAGTAGTGATTTCTATTATAGATTATGGTATGGGAAATTTAAGAAGTGTTGAAAAAGCTTTAGAGTACATTGGAGAACAAGTTGTTATAACTTCAGATAGAGAAGAAATAGAAAAAAGCACTGGAATAATATTACCAGGAGTAGGGGCTTTTCCAGATGCTATAGAGAACTTAAAAAGTAGAGAATTAGATATGGCTTTAAGGACAGCAGTAGATAAAAATAAACCGATGTTAGGCATATGTCTCGGCATGCAGCTTTTATTTGAAGAAAGTGAAGAAGTTAGCTTGAACAAAGGCTTAGGTTTTTTAAAAGGCACAGTTAGAAGACTTTATGGTGGTATAAAAATACCTCACATGGGCTGGAATAGTTTAAAGGTAGAAAGAAATTGTCCTATTTTAGAAGACATAGAGGAAGGAAGCTATGCATATTTTGTTCACTCCTTCTATGCAGATGTTGAAAATAAAGAAAACCTTGATGCTATAAGTTTTTACGGAATCAATATTCCTGCGGTGGTAAGCAGCGGCAATTTATTTGGAGTTCAGTTTCACCCTGAAAAGAGCGGGGATATTGGGATCCAAATGCTAAAGAATTTTGTAAAACTTACAAAATAGATTCGGGAGGTAAGTACAGTGATAATATTTCCTGCTATAGATTTGAAAGAAGGTAAATGTGTAAGGCTTTACCAGGGCGAAATGTCTTCTTCAGAGATTGTTGGTGAAGACGCAGTAAAAACAGCGCTAAGTTTTAAAAATTCAGGAGCTGAATACCTACATATGGTAGATTTAGATGGTGCGGTGAAGGGATCACTTCAGAATATGGATGTAGTTTTGCAGGTAGTAAAGGAAGTTAAAATACCGGTGGAACTGGGTGGAGGTATAAGAGATTTGCAGACTATTGATACAATTATAGACAAGGGTATCAGTAGAGTTATACTGGGAACTGCAGCTCTAAGCAATCCTGAGATGGTAAAGGAGGCTGTGAAAAAATATAACAAAAAGATAGCAATAGGAATAGATGCTAAAAATGAGTTAGTAGCAGTAGATGGCTGGCTAAATGTAAGTAAGGTGAAATATATAGATTTTGCTAAAAAAATGGAGGATATAGGAGTACAAACTATTATATATACAGATATAAGTAGAGATGGAACTTTGACAGGACCTAATTTGGAGCAGCTTTCAAGAATAAACTCCGCGGTCTCCTGTAACATAATAGCTTCTGGTGGGGTAAAAAACATTGAGAGTATTAAAGAACTTAAAGAAATAGGGGTATATGGCGCAATAGTTGGAAAGGCTATTTATTCACATAACATTAATCTGGAAGAGGCAATATCTGTTGGGAGGGAGTAAGATATGCTTGGTAAAAGAATAATTCCCTGTTTGGATGTAAATATGGGGAGAGTAGTAAAAGGTATAAACTTTGTTAAACTTAGAGATGTTGGCAATCCAGTAGAAATAGCAGAATTCTACAATAAAGAAGGCGCTGATGAATTAGTTTTTCTGGATATAACTGCCACTCACCAAGGTAGAAAAACTATGATAGAGGTGGTAGAGAGAACTGCAGAAAAGGTATTTATACCTCTTACTGTTGGTGGAGGTATAGGCAGCATAGAGGATTTTAAAAGTATATTGAGAGCAGGTGCTGATAAAATTTCTGTTAATTCAGCAGCTATAAGAACGCCGCACCTTATTAGCAGGGCCGCAGATAAATTTGGAAGTCAGTGCGTTGTAGTCGCAATTGATGGAAAGATGAGAGAAGATAAATCAGGGTGGAATGTAGTTATAAACGGTGGCAGAATAGATACAGGTTTGGATGCAGTAGAATGGGCGAAAGAAGCAGAAAGACTAGGTGCAGGAGAAATACTTTTAACTAGCATGGATGCTGATGGAACAAAGGCTGGATATGACATAGCTCTTACTAAAGCTATAACTGATAGCTTAAATATTCCAGTAATAGCTTCCGGGGGCTGTGGAAAGTTAGAACATTTCTATGATGTGTTTGCAGAATCTGGGGCAGATGCAGCGTTAGCAGCATCACTCTTTCATTATAGAGAATTAACTATAGGTAAAGTTAAGGAATACTTAAGAGGTAAGGGGCTAGAGGTTAGAATATAAATTCTATAAACTTTAGGTGGATTATATACTGATTTTTGAGGTGGAAAGTAAAAACTTGCTAAAGAAGGTAATTTTAATGAAAAGTTTACAGTTAAGTAATATAAGTAATAATAATCTCAAAGAGGTAGATTTTAATAAGGGATTGATCCCGGTTATTATACAAGATTACGAAAGCAAAGAAGTGCTTATGCTAGCATACATGAATAAAGAATCCCTAAATAGAACTTTGGAAACAGGAACTACATGGTTTTGGAGTAGATCAAGAAATAAATATTGGAATAAAGGGGCTACTTCAGGGCATTTTCAACATGTAAAGAGTATAAGTATAGATTGTGATGGAGACACCTTGCTTATAAAAGTAGAACAGGTAGGTGCTGCTTGTCATACAGGAAGCAGAACTTGTTTTTATAGAGAAATTATTACAGAGTAAAACTTTGGGAGGCTACTTGATTTTAAATTAATAAGGGAGGGGTTAAGATGGAGTTAAAGAGTATCGTAGAGCAACTTTATGGAATAATAGAAGAAAGAAGAGAAAACCCAATAGAGGGCTCCTATACTAGTTACTTATTTAAAGAAGGCTTAGATAAAATATTAAAAAAGATAGGAGAAGAGAGTTCCGAAATAATAATAGGAGCTAAGAATAATAGTAAGGACGAAGTGGTATATGAAACCTGTGACTTGGTTTACCATTTATTGGTATTGATGGTTCAACAGGGAATTGATATTAATGACTTAGTAAAAGAGCTAGAAAAAAGAAGATTAAAAATATGCAATAAAAAACCAGAAAGAAAAACAGTAGAGGGTATACATTAAAGGAAAATTAAGTTTTTAAAAGCACTAATCTTTTTAGGATAAAGTGCTTTTTCCTCTTGTTAACATATACGGAATATTTGCTTACAAGGTACTAGGTTTCATATTACTTAAAATATAGTCTAAGCATATAAGTCTTAATGGATGTCCTGTACCTTCTAAGTTTAGTAAAGAATCTTTTGAACTAATCCGAGCCTTAAGTGCCCTTTTAAAGTGGCGTCTTTCTTTTTTGCCTAAGGATTTATAATATTCATACTCTTCGATGACGATATTTATTGCCTCTAATTTGTAGTAATTTTCTTCAATAATATAGGTTTTTAAAGCAAACACCCATATGTAAAGGAACAATGCCATTATACTCCACATATCTGTTCCTAGAATTTGTCTATTTTGCTCAGGCATTGAAGCTTCTTGAAATCTAAGAATCTGAACAGGCAATTCTGAGTGATTTTTCACTAGACTAAAAGTAGCAATATCATAAGTATTATATAAGATATCATCTAAAAATGTTTTAATGCTAATGGGATAAGCGTTTTTCATTTTTATTTCCTGTTCCAGGCTTTCCTTAATTCTTTCAGATATTATTATAAAACTCTCTAAGTCGTTATTAGAATTTATTAGGCAGTATAAATCATATATATTCTTATAAATTCTATCTAATTGAGTTTTTTCAAGACCAGAGAGATTAGGTGCTAAAGTGAGAAATTTATCACTAATAGTAGAATATTTATCAATAACAATAGGCTTATATGAGAGTTCAAGTCCTAAGGCTTTACACTTAGAAAGTCTTACAGTATGAAGTTCTTTCAAATCTAAAAACAAAAAGTCTATTTTAAGCCCTGGATATCGTTGTCTTTTCCAAGAGTTAAATACAAAAGGTATATGGAATATAAAAGTCATCATAGGTATGGTCCTACCATGGATTTGTACTTCTCTAGGTATATATTCTTTATAACTGCAGTGAATGCCGCCTTTATTAAAATCCTCTTTAATTGAGCGGATTATTTTCTCTAATTCTTTTCTTGATAAATCCGTTGCACAATCTATATCAGCTGTTAATCTTTGGAGTTCCAGAGGAAGATGTAGTTGTGTAGATGCTCCACCCTTTAAGACACATCTATTTTTTGCCCTCCTCTGTATTTGAGAGTGCAGTTCATATATCCAAATTTGATCTTCTAAGGTGTATTTATTTATTATACCAAGCTGCTTAGAGGCAGACTTAATATATCCTTTTGTAAAGTTAACAGATGGATGACAGAGCATATTCTGTTTTTTCCCCGCCAAAACCTTCACCTCTCCATCATAGTTTAGTTTTAGAAAAACTATATTTATATAATTATTATTACAAATTGATTAAATTATATCATAATTGTGCATTGAAAATAATGTTATAATTAGTGAAAGTAGTTATTAAGTTTTAATGGAAAGGGAAAGATGGGAAGTTATGAAGTTAAATAAAATTCATCATGTTGCTATTATCTGTTCTGATTACCAGAAATCTAAAGATTTTTATGTTAATATATTAGGATTAAAGATTATAAGTGAAACTTATCGGGAGGAAAGAAAATCTTATAAACTAAATCTTTTAATTGGAAAGGGGGAAGAAATAGAGTTGTTTTCATTTCCCAATCCACCTAAAAGATCGAGCTATCCTGAGGCAAGAGGCTTGAGACATCTAGCCTTTGAAGTTGATGACATTGAGATTATAGTAAAGGAATTAAATTCAAAGGAGATAGACACTGAACCCATTAGGAAGGATGAAATTACCGGTAAAAGATTTACATTTTTTAATGACCCTGATAACTTGCCAATAGAATTGTATGAAAAGTAACTAAACTCTAGAACATATTAAGGTATACACTTAAATATAAGTTCTTTAACTTTATTATGGTTTATATTTCCAAAAGGGTGCTCATGGCACCCTTTTTATTAGTTAGCATATTTTAAATTATAATTTGTGTAGTAGAGTTAAAAGATATTTTTAAGAAATAATTAAGATTTTGTATATCAATTAATTAAGATGGACATCTTATAATTTTACATATAGATTTTAGAAACATGAGGATAATCCATAAGAAAGGGTGATTGTGAAATGAAGAGGTTAAAAGATAACATATTTCCATTAATGCTAATGCTATTAATACCGTTGGTGAATATTTTTTACGGTTATATAAATAATCCTAGGAGAGGAACACACAGCCTCGTAACGGATTTAGATAGAAGCATACCTTTTATAAAAGCATTTATAATACCCTATTTAATATGGTATCCCTTTATAATACTTACCCTAATATATTTATGCATTTACTATAGAGAAACTTATTATAAAGCTATAAGTACCATAATTATAGGTATGCTTTTAAGTTATTTAGTATACTTTTTCTTCCAGACAACTGTTCCAAGGCCTATACTTACTGAAAATGATTCTCTTACGGAAGTTGTAAAATTTGTATATAAAACAGATAATCCTTTTAATTGTTTTCCAAGTATACATGTTTTAACCAGTTATGCTATGATAAGAGGGGTAAGAAAAAGCAGCTGTAGCAAATTAACTATTAAGTTAACCATTTATTTAACAGCTATACTTATAATTTTATCAACTGAATTTGTTAAACAACATGTTATTTTAGATATATTTTCAGCAATATTGCTAACTGATGGAATATATAGAACTATTGACAATTTGACTATAAAGAGGTGTTTAGTATGGAAAAAGAAACAATTTTGGTCGTGGATGACGAAAAAGAAATTAGAGATTTAATAGGAATATACTTAGCAAATGATGATTATAGGGTTTTAAAAGCAGGAAATGGAATAGAAGCTTTAAATTCCTTGGAAAAAGAAAATGTAGACTTAATAATATTAGATATTATGATGCCTAATATGGATGGAATGGAAGCCTGCATGCAAATTAGAAAAGATAAGAATATGCCAATTATTATGCTTTCCGCCAAGAGTGAGGACATTGATAAGATTATGGGTCTTACCACAGGAGCAGATGACTATGTTACTAAACCTTTTAATCCTTTAGAACTTATAGCTAGGGTAAAGTCTCAGCTTAGGAGGTATAAAAGACTAAACTCATCAGCGGCACTAGAAAGAAATGAGGCTGTGATTGAAGTAGATGACCTTTTAATAAACATAGATACTCATGAGGTTAAAAAAGGTAGTAGAGAAATAAAGTTAACGCCTAGAGAGTTTGATATATTATTATTACTTGCTAGAAACAAAGGTATAGTTTTTAGTATAGAAAAAATATATGAAATGGTATGGAAGGAAGAGTTTTTTCAATCGGATAATACGGTAATGGTTCATATAAGAAAAATAAGAGAAAAAGTAGAGGATAATCCAAGAAAACCTAGATTTATAAAAACTGTGTGGGGAGTTGGATATAAAATTGAAAATTAGGGTTCCCAAAATAATAAAGAAGCTTTTTAGTCCCGGTAGGAAATTGTATACACTGATTTTAAGTAAAGTTAGTAAAAGTATAAGAATGGAATTAGTTTTAGTGTTTGGAATATGTTTACTAGCTTCTATATTGGTGGGAAGTATAGTAAGTGATTCTTTTCAAGGAAGAAACGCTAGAATCGATTACACTACAGGCGTACGAAGGATATCAGAACAGGCAAGTTATATCGCTAATACCTTAAGAGAAGGAAAAGTAAGTGTAAATGATAAGGAGAAGGTACAACAGACTTTGCAGCATTCAATACAATCTGAGAATTTTAAAGTAATAATATCAGACTTAGATGGAAAAGTTTTATACAAATCAGCTAATTCAAATGAAACGCAGATAGACATATATAGTACAATAAAAAATGCAATGGAGACGGTTAGAGATTCTGAATATGGAAACAATTCAGCTGTGTATAGAAATAAAGAATATGTAAGCTTTTACCCTGTGAACTTTACAGATGCAAGGGGATATTTAATAGTAAGCGGAATGCCGCAGGGAGAGATAGTTTATGATAAAAATAATAATAATTTGCCAGGCACAGTAGCAATACTAGTTACTTTTTTATCATCCTTTTACTTTATAACAAATAAAAAGATGAAATACATAGAGGTGGTATCTAAGGGGCTTTTAGAAATATCCAAAGGTAATTTAGACTATAGAATTAAAAAGTATGGAAATGATGAACTTGCTTCTTTAGCAAATAATATTAATTTTATGGCAGAAGAGCTTAAAAATAAGATAGAAAGTGAAAGAAAATCAGAAAGGGCCAAAAGTGAATTAATAACTAATGTATCTCATGATTTGAGAACACCTTTAACCTCAATTAAAGGATATTTATCACTAATTAAAGATAAAAAGTATTCACAGGATTCTCAGTTAGAGCAATATGTAAATATAGCCTACAGTAAGTCAGAAAAGCTTGAAGTTCTAATTAATGACTTATTTGAATATACTAAAATTGCTAATAATGGAGTTAGTTTAGAAAAACAAAATATAGCTTTAAATGGATTATTAGAGCAGCTTATAGATGAATTAGTTCCTATTAGTGAAGAAAACAATGTGACTATATCTAAAGAGTTTGTAGAGGAAAAAGTGATTGTTAGTGTAGATCCAAATAAAACTATGAGAGTATTCGAAAACTTGTTAATGAATGCTATAAGGTATAGCTTGAAGCCAGGAAAAGTTAAGGTAGTTCTTTATAAGGAAGAACAATTTGCTCTAGTAAAAGTGCAGAATAACTGTGACAACATAACTGAAGAGGATTTGGAAAAGATATTTGATAGATTTTATAGAGTAGAGAAATCTAGATCTACAGATACAGGAGGAAGTGGTTTAGGACTTGCTATAGCAAAAAATATTGTAGAGCTTCAAGGAGGCGAAATTGACGTAAACTATAACAATGGATATATAAGTTTTAATATTAGATTTAAACTATGAAAGGGCTAGAGATAAACAAACTTTAGCCTTATTTTAACCTTGAATAGAAACTATGCAACTGCTAGTATTTAGGATAAAGTGAAAGATTTGAAAGAAAATAACAAGTTAAAAATATAAAATTGTGGTATAATTTAGTGTGTGTAATAAATTTAACTTGTGTTATGTTTAATTTTTAACAAATATTATATTATTCAAGAGGACAAGCAGGGGAGGGTTAATCATGGAGAGTAGTATTAAAGATAAGAATACTTTAATATTAGAACTTGTAGAGATTTCTACAAAACCAATATTTAGTTCGAAAAATTATTGGTATGAAAGTATCTATAATATTTTAAGGGGGAAGGCAGAAAACATTAAAACTGAAGAAGAATATATTAATGTATTAAAATCAGAACTTCTTTATCTTAAAAGATTGTGGAATAGAGAATTGGACACAATTTGTCAATGGGGGATAAAAGGTCAAATTCCAGAGGTAGATGAAATTAACAAAGTCATTGTTGAAATAGAAAATGAATGTGAAACTGCTGTAGTTAACGGTAAAATTATATTTAAAGATGGAAAAAGTATAAATAAGGATTATCTGCAGTTTATTGAGAGATATAATGCTATACCAGATTCAAAAGAAAAGATTAGAGCTTTACAAGAAGACTATATGTATCTTCGTATTAGAGATTACATTACTCTAAATATTTATCAGTTTCTTTCTGAAAATAAGGAATTATTATTAGGTTTATTTAAAGATAATGCTAAAGAAACTACTCAGAGAATTGCCGATTTAGTTTCTAGTGCTGCAGATGCTTGCATGTATCCCGATATAGAAAATGTTTAGTATATAAAATAGCAGATGGTCCCCTGAGGTAGTAAAAAGGTTTAACAGATATAAATATATCTGTTTTCCGCCTCGGGGGTCTTATATACTATTTTTAAAATCACTATTGCATATGAAGTAATGATCTTCCCTATATGATTTTCTGCATAACAAGATATAAAAAACTTATAAAACAAATCCTTTATTTTTCTAGCATAAAAGTGTAAAATCTTAGTGGACACTAATTTTGGGGGAGATATTTTGAATAACAATGTAATAAATCAAGTAATAATATTATCATTAGTAATGATGGTTGGAGTATATGCAAGGAAAAGAAATATAATAACTGGAGAAACTAGAAAAAGTCTCTCGGACCTACTTATGAATATAACACTTCCTTTTTTACTTATATCTTCATTTAACTTTAACTACTCAGAGAACATGATTGTAAACGCTAGAACTATTTTTATATATTCTATACTTATTCATGTAATTCTAATATTTGTAAGCAAAATCCTAGCTTTTAAATATCCAGAGAATTCTCAGAAGGTTTTAAGGTTTGTAACAATCTTTTCAAATTGCGGTTTTATGGGATATCCAGTTTTGGAAGGTCTCTTTGGAAAAATAGGGATTTTCTATGGAGCAATTTATAATATACCTTTTAATATATTTATGTTAAGTGCTGGCGTTATGATTTATACAGGTAAAAAGGACTTAAAGACATTAAAAAGTGTTTTAGTACATCCAGGCATAATTGCAACGGTACTAGGTTTTTTAATGTTTATTTTTCAAATAAAGTTACCTTATCCATTATATACCACACTCAGCGTTGTAGGTTCAATGACTACACCTCTTTCTATGGTTATTGTAGGTGCAATGCTTGCAGAAGTTAAGTTTAAGGAGGTTTTTAAAGGAACCTTAGTATATTATGCTTCCTTTTTAAGACTTATGGTGGTACCGTTTCTTACTCTTTTTATTCTAAAATTGCTTAATGCAGACAGATTGCTGTTGCAGGTAAGTGTAGTTATTGAAGCAATGCCGGCAGCAGTGCTAGGATCAATATTTGCAGAAAGATATGGAGCAGATACAGCACTTGCATCAAGAAGTGTGTTTATAACAACTGTAATATCAATGATCACAATACCTATAGTGGTTATGTTTATTTAAAGGAGTGAAGGAATATGTTTGATACCCATGTTCATACTAAAATTTCCACAGATTCAAAAATGGAATTAGAAGATGCTATCAAATTAGCGAAGGATAAAGATATTTCACTAATAATAACGGAACACATGGATTTAAAATTTCCAAAGGAAGGATTATTCTGTTTCGATGCAGAGGACTATTTTAATCAATATGCTAAATACAGAAATGATAGGCTATTACTAGGAATTGAAATAGGGATGAAAGATGATTGTGTCTATGAAAGTAAAGAGTTAATAGAAAACTATCCTTTTGACTATGTACTAGGCTCAATACACTTAGTTAACAACTTAGATATTTACTATCCTAAATATTATGAAGGCGTTAGTAAAAAGGAAGCTTACAAAAGTTATTTTAATGCAATGCTTAAAGCAGTAAATGAATTTGATTTTATCGATAGCATGGGACACATAGATTATATTGCAAGATATTCAAAGTTTGAGGATAGAGAAATATACTATGAAGAGTTTTCAGAAATAATAGATAAAATACTAAAAACAATTATTGAAAAAGAAAAATGTATGGAACTTAATACCAGAAGACTTGATGATATAAAGGTAGCAAAGAATCTTATACCTATATATAAAAGATTTAGGGAGCTTGGAGGCAGAGAGATAACCTTAGGTTCTGATGCTCATAATTCACTAGCAATAGGCGGTAACTTTAGTGTTGCTAAAGAAATAGTAGACTTTTGTGACTTAAGAGTAGTATATTTTAAAGATAGAAAAAAGCAATATGATAAAATATAAATATAGTTAGACTTTGGAGGGAACAAATATGGACTTTACTAAAAACTTAGAAAAAAATATGGAATTCTTACACAAGAAAGGGGCTTTTCTAACTACAAAGGTTGGTGACGAAGTTAATACAATGACTATAAGTTGGGGAAGTATTGGATTTATTTGGGGTAAGCCTATGTTTACTGCATTAGTTAGAAAGTCAAGACATACATACAATCTTCTTGAAAAGGCAGGGGAATTTACTGTAAGCATACCTCTTGATGATAGTATGAAAAAAGAACTAGCATTATGCGGAACAAAGTCTGGAAGAGACATGAATAAAATTAAAGAAGCTAATTTGAAGCTTGAAGAAGGAAGAAGTCTTTCAACTCCTGTTATCAAAGGTTCAAAAGTTCATTTCGAATGTAAAGTAGTGTATAAGCAGCCAATGACTCCAAATCTTTTAGATGAAGCTGTGGATAACAATTCTTATGGAACTAAAGATTATCATACAATCTATTTTGGAGAAATAATAGACTGCTACGAAGAATAAGTATGATGCGACACAAAAGCTTGGGTGCACTGAACACCGGTGCGTTTGATAGAGGTATACTGCTCAAAAGCCCTCACTTCGGGAAGAAGATCTAATGCTGGCTCAACTTCGAAAATGAACTCAAACTCAATGCTTTCTTCGAAAGCTGAGTTTGAGTTAACATTTTCGAAATCGCCAGCATAAGACCTTCTAACCCTCATTCGAAGCTTTCTACACAGTATACCCCTATCTACACACCTGTTTTTAGTGTATACAAAGACTTTGTTGTGTCTGTCATCACACATAAAATTTATGCCACAGCATAACTAATAGATTAAAATAGAAGTAATATAATGTAATATTTAGGCGTTAAATCATAGAAATAAGAATGGGAGGCATGAGTTTGACAAGTTTCTATAATTAGTATTGCTAAATTTGATTAAATAAAAAGTCTTCAACAAAATTATGATTCTTATTGTTTGGGAAACTTACATAATTCAAAATCTCTAATTTTCATCTTACATATTATTCTCCAGTATATAACACTTTAATACTCTTTATTATATTTTGAGTGAAACATAACTATTAAAATTGCTTCCAAAAGCAATATTCCTACAGGAATGCATACTATCCATATTTCCACTCCCATTAATCCTAAGGAAAAACCAATAACCCCTAAAATTGGTGTCATTAGTTGATAGACTCGATAACTTGATTTGTATAGAATAAATTGATTTCTTTCATCATTATTAAGAATTTCATGTTTCTTTTACAGTTACATATCATCTCTCAAGGAATAACTTGTAAGTATTCTACTAATGACTGATGACAATGTCATTATTCCAATGCCTACACCGATTGCTAAAAGCCAGTTTTTTTTATATGAAAATCCAATTAATCACATCCCAAAAATTAGTATTCCTACAACTAATAATGCACATTCCTTTTTATTTTTCTTCATATTATTCATCCTCCTCATAAATAAATATTTCTTCGATACTAAGATTAAAATATCGAGCAATTTTAAATGCTAATATAATAGATGGATTATATCTTCCGTTTTCTAAAGAGCTGATTGTTTGTCTAGATACTTCTAAGATATTTGCCAGTTCTTCTTGATTTATACCTCGTACTTTCCTTATTTCTTCCAACTTATTCTTCACATTTATTTCCTCCGTTTGTAAAGTTAAGCATATGTCAAGTTGGCTTTACATATATCGTAAAAAGTACAAGTCTACATAAAACTTTTGAATGAACTAAAAACAGATATATATCGCTATCTACACACCATTTTTCAGTGCACAAAACTTTTGTGTCGCAATAAACTGCCATTATTCATTTAGCTACACTTTGATTTAATAATTGGTAAACTTATATTGGACAACTTGGTTATAAATCAAGTATCTTCATATACCATAATAACAACTATTATTGCTTTTTCAGAGGTAAAATAAATTAATGATATTACCAAGTTTTTAATTTGATTTCAATGACAAGTAGATTTAAATAAGTTCAAGCTTGTAAATTGTATAATGCGTGTAAAAAATATAATTTTCAGGGTAAGGAAAGATGGCAGTTAGTTCTATTGAGGAGAGTATTAAAAATAAGTTACCACTATGTCACATAATATAGTAATCTCCAATATTATATAGTATAATTGTACTTAATAATATAAAGTAGTATGTATAATGTAATAGTTTTATTAAGGAGGTGAAAGTATTGCAATTTGATAAAGAGATACTGAAGGGATATATTGATACAATGGTATTAAGTGTTTTACAAAACAATGATATGTACGGATATGAAATTGCTAAAAGAATAAGAGAAAAATCAAAAGAAGAGTTTGAGATAAAGGAAGCTACTCTGTATGTATCCTTAAAACGGTTAGAAAAAAAGAGTTATCTAGAAGGATACTGGAATGATGAGGAAGGTACTGGAGGAGGAAGAAGAAGATATTATAGAATTACTGAGGAGGGAAAAAGATATTTAACAGACAAGGTAAAAGAATGGAAGCTTCTAAAATCATTATTAAATAATTTTATGGAGGTTATGTTAGATGAATAAAATTGATGAATATATCGATAGTATTTATGGTAATTTTGATAATTTAGATAAAGATACGAAAATATTAAAAGAAGAAATGAGAAACCATCTGTATGAGGAAGTAGAAGAGTTAAAAAGGCAAGGATTAAGCGAAGAAGAGAGTATAAGCAGAGCCTTGGAAGGTTTTGGCCAGGAAAATTATGTAGTAGCTGAGATGAGCAATGTATTAAAAAGTCGTAATATATTTACCAAAATGCTTGTTAAAGCAGGGATTGCTGTTTTCGTTACAGCATGCTTTTTTCAAGTTGCAAGTATATTTTTCAGTAATGAAAGTATTCATTACTTTAGTTTAGAACTAACAAAAAATCAGTTAAAAAACAGCTCATATTTATTATTTGTAATTTCCCTAGCACTTTGGGACATAGCTTTCTATTATTATTACTTTATTAAAAAACTAGATCTAGTATTACTAGCTTTTATAGCTTGTGATTTTGTCATATGTGTACCTTTCTGGTTTGTATGGATTTTCTTTCCTCAGCATAAGGTGAAAAGCATGGCTTTTATAGTAGGTAGTACTTTCATAATAACCTTAATTATACGGATGTATTACATTAAAAGAAAAAATAATGATAAGTAAAGCATAAAGTGGAAAAGATGAAGAAAGTAGGCTACAATATTACTTAACCTAAAGACAAGTGCAATAGTTTAGAAGATATGAATATATATTAAAAAATAGGAGAGAGGGCCTTATGGGATTAATAAATAAGTTTACAAAGTTAGGAAAGTTAGCAGCTAGTTCTATTGAGGAAAATGTTAAAGGTAAGTTAGCAGAAAGTAAGATTAAAAGTATAGATAAAAAACTAGAAAACTTGGATGAAAAAGAAGGCGCTCATTTAATAATTGAAAAAGAAAATCTTGAAAAAAAGCTTAAGAAAGAAAAAAATGAGGAAGAGAGAAAAAGAAATAAAGTAAGGTCAGAATTAAAAGAGGAAGTTAAACACTCCATATTACAAAGGAAAAAAGACAATAAAAATCTAAATGTTATACAGAAAGTCCAAAAGGAATTTCAAGAAATTCCTATAGCTACTGTAGTAAATGACCTGGCAGAAGGGCTATCTGAGATAGAAAAAGCAAAAAAATGCATAAAAGTTAACCCTGAAAAGATTGAATGCTGGCTTGAATTAGCAGAATCTTTAAGGTTTTATAAAAAAGCTTTTGTAATTATAAATGGAATAAAAGCACCTATTGACCCAATAGGAAGCACTATCGATATTACATCAGAATTAGTTGGAGGATCTATAGAAAGTGCTCTAGATAAGGACAAATGGACTTATGAAAGAGCATTAGAACAAGCTAGAAAGCTAGGAGCTACAGAAAATCAAATAAAGGAGTTTGGCGAAAATTATAAGAGAAATGTTCTTGTTACAACAATAAAAGGAACAGGGCATATGGTTAAGAAACAAAGTCAGAAATTATTAAAGACTAGTGAAAGAATTGTGGATTTTGCTGTAGATAAGCTAATTGAAGACAAATAAAAGTGTAAAAAATTTTTAAACAATTTGTCTTAAGTTTGAACTTAAGGTTAAAAGTATTCTCTATAGGTTTACAGAAAGGCACTTGAAATTTATAATTCCTGTATAAACATAAATCTTTGTATATATAATTATCTATACAAAGGATGAAAATATAGTGTTTATTATAGGAGGATAAATTGAAAAAATTAATTAATTTTTTTAAGGGAATGGCAATTGCTGTGGCGACGCTAGTTCCAGGAGTCAGCGGGGGAACTATGTCCATAGTATTGGGAGTCTACGACGAACTTATTAATTCTATCAGTTCTTTCTTTAAGGATTGGAAAAAACATTTTGTTTTTTTAGCACAAATAGCATTAGGTGGGGCTATCGGTATTCTACTTTTCAGCAGACTAATAGAGAGTGCTCTTAGTAAATATCCCTTTGTGATGAGATTTTTCTTTATAGGGGTGATTCTTGGTAGTTTACCTCTATTATATAAGAAATCTATTTCAGTAAAAAGGAATAATAAAGATTTGATGTTTTTACTAGTAGGTTTGGGAGTTAGTCTTTTAATGTCTGCAGAGCCTGAGGGAATTGCTGCTTTAGCTGCAGCAGAAGGAATGAAAAGTATAATTTTTCTTCTGATTGCTGGAATAATTATTGCAGTAGCATTAATTTTACCAGGTATAAGTGCCTCCTTTATGCTTTTAACTTTGGGACTATATGATATTACATTAAGTTCCATAAATACTTTTAATATAAGATTTCTAATTCCATTGGGGATTGGAATAGTTATAGGTACCTTAGCCACTGTAAGAACCTTAGAAAAACTAATGCAAAGACATCCCGGCAAAACTTATATGCTAATTATAGGCTTTGTAGTAGGTTCTTTAATACCTGTATTTCCAGGTATTCCTCATGGAATCCATATTATACTGTCAACTGCAGTCTTTGTACTTGGCTTTATATTAATATATTGGTTAGGAAAAAAAGAGATTAATTAAAAAGCTTACAAAGCCATATAAAAAGGATTTAGTATAGAAGTTTATGAGAATTTTCTATACTAAATCTTTTTTTATTTAGAAAAACCTTATTCTATTTGTCATCAATATGTTTATACTACCAGGTTAAAAAACTAAAATAATTTAATTTTTATATTTACATGGTTGTTAATACTGTATATAATGTATATATACAGTATTTGCAGAATAAGAGGTGATTAAAATAAATGAATATAATTATTTCTAATTCATCACAGGAGCCCATATATAGTCAAATTGTAACTCAAATTAAGCAATATATTTTAAAGGGTGAATTAGAGGAAGCGGAGACACTTCCGTCAATTAGGAACTTAGCAAAGGAGTTGCAAATTAGTGTTATCACTACTAAAAGAGCTTATGACGAGCTAGAGAGAGAAGGCTTTATAGTAACAGTTCCAGGTAAAGGAAGCTATGTTTCAGCTCAAAACAAGGAGCTGCTTAGGGAAAGCAGGATAAAGATTGTGGAAGAAAAGCTAATGGAAGCTGTTAATGCGGCACAAAGTATAAACTTAACATTACAAGAGCTTCAGGAAATGCTTAAACTTTTTTACGAGGAGGTATAGGAAGTGAATTCGATTCTAGAAGTTAAAAATCTAAATAAGTCTTTTAAGGACTTTTCTTTGAAAAATGTAAGTTTTTCTCTACCGAGAGGATTTATAATGGGATTTATAGGACCTAACGGTGCTGGCAAAAGCACTACTATTAAGTTAATAATGAATTTATTAAAAAAGGATAGCGGTGAAATTAAAGTCTTTGGATTAGATAATATTAAAAATGAAAAAGAAATCAAAAATAAGATAGGTTTTGTATACGATGAAAATTATTTTTATGAAGAACTGACTATAAGCGAAATGAAAAATGTCATTGCTCCACTATATAAATTTTGGGATAAAGACGCTTTTGATAAGCATATAAAAAATTTTGAACTTTCTCCTAAAAAGAAAATAAAGGATTTGTCCAAAGGAATGAAAATGAAGTTTTCCTTGGCAGTTGCTCTTTCACATGGAGCAGAGCTTCTCATAATGGATGAACCAACATCAGGCTTGGACCCGCTAGTAAGAGGTGAACTTTTGGATATATTATCCTTTTTAATACAGGATGAAAACAAAGGAGTCTTTTTCTCAACTCATATAACATCGGACTTAGATAAAACTGCTGATTATATCACTTTACTTCATAATGGAGAGGTTTTATTTTCTACTGCTAAGGATGAACTTTTAGATAGTTATACTATTATAAAGGGGGATAAAAAACTTCTAAATGAAGCTGTTAAACAGAATTTTATCGGTATTAAAGAAAACAGCTTTGGCTTTGAAGGTTTATTGAGAGACAGGAATAGTATTAAAACTCTATTTAAAGATAATGTAATTGTTGAAAAACCAACACTAGAGGATATTATGTTGTATTCTACAAGGAGGAGTTTAAATGATTAATTTAATTATAAAAGATATTTTAGTGCAAAAAAAGACTATATTAATTTCTTTAGTGTATACTATATTTTTTATATTTACTTTTCAAGGTATGGGAAATGTAGGCTTTGTTGGATCAGTAGTAGCGATAGTTTACCTATTACTTAATACTTCCTTGGCATATGATGATAAAAATAAGTCTGAGATTATGCTAAATAGTTTACCTATAAAAAGAGAGGATATAGTTACTGCAAAATATGTTTCGGTGCTTTTATACTTAACTATTGGGATAGGTTTTTATTTTATATCAATTTTATTGATTAAATTAACTATGCTGCCTATTCAACTTAACACTGTTACAACTGTGGATATTATTAGTAGTATGGTTTCTGTAATATTATTAAGTAGTATTAATTTACCTTTGTTTTTTAAATTAGGTTATATTAAATCTAAAATGTTTAGTTTCATTTTGTTTTTCCTATTTTTCTTCGGAGCAGCGTCGCTAGCTGGATACCTAAAGAATAATAAAATTATTGGGACATCAGGGTTACTATTAGATTTTTTATATAATGGGTCAGATATTCAAATATTACTCTTTTTTATTGTAATTGTATTTATACTAGCTTTAGTTTCTTACGGAGTATCTATTATTCTTTATAAGAATAGAGAATTTTAGCCTGAATGAGAAAGTTTAAAAGATGTTGATATAGCTTAGAAACAGGTATACAATTTTAAATAGAAAAAAAGAAAATAGGGAAATGGGGATAGTATAAATGTTGAAGCTTATAAACCTTTCCACATATGATTATGATCTTGAGAAATTTAATTTTGATAGTAAGCAAATAACGGACTTTTTAGAAAAGCATAAGATGGATGGTGTTGAACTTTTAAATCCAGTTACCTGGGAAGAAAGTATTCTTCCTAAAAAAATAGTTAGAGGAGTACACTTAAAGTATTACCCTACATGGTTGGATTTCTGGAATGGTAATAAAAAGGAGCTTTTAAACCAATTTAAAACAAAGGATATGGTTAAACAGTACTATTTAGGTAATAGCAGGGAAGTTATGATACATCACTATAGGAAAGAAATTGAAACTGCCACTAAAGTTGGTGCAGAGTATGTGGTATTTCACGTAGCTCATGTAGAAACTGAACATACTTATGACTACAAATTTACATATTCAGATAATGAGGTGGTACATGCAAGTATTGACTTAATAAATGAGGTGTTTAATGGTATAAACACAAATGTAAAACTTTTGTTTGAAAATATGTGGTGGCCTGGATTTACTATGCTTGACAAAAAAATTGCACTTGAATTGTTAGACAAAGTTCAATATAAAAATAAAGGTTTTATGCTTGATACATCACATCTAATGAATACAAATTTGTATCTTAAAGATGAAAAAGAAGCAGTGGAATATATAATAAACTCTGTAAGGAATCTTGGAGAGTTAAAAAAATTAATAAATGGTATACATCTTAGTTGTTCATTGTCAGGAGACTATGTAAGGTATCAGATAGAGAAAAGTGAGAAAAAAGATAAAGAATTTTCTTTAAACCCAATAAGTGATGAATTATTTATGCATGTTTTTAGAATAGATCCCCATAGACCTTTCACTGATAAATATGTAAAGAAACTTATTGAATTTATAAATCCTCAGTATCTTGTATATGAACTTATAGCAAATTCTATGGAACAACTTGAAGAATATATAGAAACTCAAGATAAAACCTGGAATCTTTAAAAAGAGCTTAAACAACTATTAAAAGGTTAAGAAAGATAAAGCAAAAAATCAATCCATGTGGTAAGGTATGGATTGATTTTTCTTTTTATCCATGTTCACAATAATGTTAGTTAACACAGCGCTTATCTTTAAGTTATTGCTAAAACTTAGTGATTTTATTAGTTTATTTTTTATCCCAGAGTCTAACTAATCTCTCTTTAATTTTAGATTCGAATCCGTTAGATGTTGGATTATAATACACAACGTCCTTATGAGAATCAGGTAAGTACTGCTGTTTAATAAATCCACCATAAGAGTGGGGATATAAATAATCAGTTCCATGTCCTAATTTTTCTGCACCTTTATAATGAGAGTCTCTTAAATAAGAAGGTATTCCAGAATCTCTTCGATCTCTTACGTCAGTAAGTGCTGAGTCAATGGCAATGCAGGAAGCGTTTGATTTTGGTGCTGATGCAACATATATTGCAGCCTGTGATAGTACATATCTACATTCAGGCATGCCAATCATATGGGCAGCATTCATAGCGCTTACAGCTAATACTAATGCCATTGGGTCTGCATTTCCTACATCTTCTGAAGCCTGTATAACAATTCTCCTTGCTATAAATACTGGGTCTTCACCAGCATCCAGCATTTTTCCAAGATAGTATACTGCTGCATCTGGAGAACTGCCCCGAAGGGATTTTATGAAAGCACTGATAGTATCGTAGTGAGATGTACCCCCTTTATCGTACAGTGTCATTTTTCTCTGAATGCATTCTTTTGCATCTTCAACAGTTACAAAAATTTTATCTTCTTTTCTTGATGAGGTTCTAACTGCCATATCTAAAGCATTTAAGGCCTTTCTTATATCGCCATTACTATGTACAGCAAAATAATCAAACACTTCAGGTTCCACTTCTATTTTAAGATAGCCAAAGCCTTCTGGACTTTCAATGGCATTTTTCAATGCTTTTTTAACATCATCCTCGGAAAGACTGTTTAACTGAAAGATCATAGAACGAGAAAGAAGTGCATTATTAACTTCAAAATAGGGATTTTCTGTAGTGGCACCTATCAATATAATGATACCTTTTTCAACTGCATTTAAAACACTATCCTGTTGAGCTTTATTAAATCTATGTATCTCATCAATAAATAATATTGTTCTTTTAGAATAAAACTTTAAGTTATCCTCGGCTTCCTTTATAACTTTCTTTACATCTGCTGTACCAGAATTTACAGCACTTAATTCATAAAAATTTGCCTTTGTTGTATTAGCTATAATTCTTGCTAATGTGGTCTTACCTACGCCAGGTGGCCCATAAAAAATTGCTGAAGAAATATTATCTGTAACTATTGCTCTATACAGCATCTTACCTTTACCTAAAATATGATTTTGACCTATATATTCATCTAAAGTCCTTGGTCTCATTCTTTCAGCCAAGGGCTTTAATCCTTTATTGTTTTTTTCGTTAGCAATATCAAATAAATCCATAATCTCACCATCCTTTTAAAAAGTATTTTATATTATTATACTTCAAAATTGATGGTTTTTAATAATAAAATCAATATTCAAGTATTTATGTGCACATGTTCACTTGTCTGAAGCTGATATTCCAATGCTAACTTTATTTTTAACAGACTATTAATATCTTAATTGCTTTATCTGTTCAACTTATTGTTTATGAATTATAATAAGTGTAACGACTAACCTTCAGCTTATAAGTATTATATAAGCAGCTAGCATATAAAAAACAGTTTAAAGACTGATAACTATTAAAGATGGAGGTAATATCCATGGATAACGAAGAAAAAATCTTAAAGACACTTTCTATAAATCCTAATTATATTAAATCAGTGGAAAATCCTACAGAAGAGATGCAGCTGATGGCAGTTAGGGCAAATGGAATACTTTTAAATTACATAAAAAACCCCACTGAAAAGGTACAATGGGAGGCTTTAAAATATAATAAATGGGCTATAGAATACATCAAAGATCCTTCGGAGGAAATGTGCCTATTCGTAGTAGGACAGGCATGGAATACATTGAAATTTATTAAAAATCCAGGAAAATCGGTTATTATAAAGGCTCTAGAACAAAAGGGATGGGCAATTCAATTTTATGAAAACCCTCCAGAAGAGTTGCAACTCATGGCTGTGGAAAAAGATTGGGATGCTATCAGGTATATTAAAAATCCTACGGAAAAGGTTAAAAAACTTGCAGTAAAAAAAGAGTGGAATAGTATAAAATATATTAAAAATCCATCAGTGGAGCTTCAAAGAATATCAGTGATTCAGAATGAAGAAGCAATAAGATACATTGATAATGTTACAGAAGAAAGCTGGCAGTTTTTCATTAGAGATAACGTAAGGGCATTAAAATATTACAACGGACAAGTACCTCGGGAAAAGGTTCTTGAAATTTTAAAAGAAAGATTAAGCAGTGACGATGTAGACAGAAACTATATAATAGACTTTATAAAAGAAGAAAGTTTAGATATTGATAAGGTCAAGTTTATTCATCACTATGGAAGCAAAGTTGCAAAGGTAATACTTGTAGACTATAAGCTTTCTATATAGCTTAAGTGCTTGAAACAAGAAAAACTATTTATAAAGCTATAAGAGTAATCCCATAGAATTGGTTTCAAAACGATTCTATGGGATTTTAGACTGTTATTATATTTTTTAATAAATAATGGAACTTTTGAACAAAGTGATGTAAAATATTAATTAATAAGAATTATTACTTGGAAAGAAGGTTTGAATATGAACTTTATAGATACATTACTTACAGCAGACTTAGTTATAAAAAGTGGAGCAGTACCGCTATTAATTGGAGAAAGTGGTATAGGTAAAACTGCACTAGCTAAAACGTTAGCTGAGAAAGAAGCCTATTATCTAGTTACAATAGATGGAAATATGCTCAAAGAAGGGGAAATAGGAGGACTACCTACTGTAGAAGATTATACTGTGAATATGGGTGGAAAAGAGGTAATAAAAAAGAGAACAGTTTATGCTGTTCATACAAAGCTTCAAGAGATTGATGATATTATATCTAAAAATCCTGATGAAGAGGTTCTTCTTTTCATAGATGAAATAAATAGATGTGAGCATAGTGTACAGCAAGAGCTTATGAATATAATTTTAAATAGAGAGATAAATGGGTATAGACTTCACCAAAATGTTAAGGTCATAGCAGCTATGAATCCTTCAAGTAAATATGATGATTTTGCCGGTACAGATTATGGCGTAATAGACATGGACCGGGCGCAGGAGGATCGCTTTGTATGGATTGAGTTAGAGGCAGATACAAAATCATGGTTGCAGTGGGGAATGGAAAGAAACCACATAAAAGGAGAGAAAAACATTCATGAGCATGTATTAGAATTTATAGCTAATTTTCCAGAATTTCTTCATACGCCTAACTCTCAGGAGATGATAAAGGCAACACCAAGGAGCTGGGAAAGGGTATCTAATTCTTATAAAGTATATTTAAAAAATCAAAATGAAATACCGTCTAGAATATTCTACAATGTAGTAAGGGGCAACGTAGGGGGAAGTATTGCGCAGGATTTTATAAACTTTATAGAAAATAATAAAAACCCCTTAATAAGACCTGAAGATCTATTTAGAAATGATGAATTGACCGATGATCTTAGGGAGAAAGTAAAGGACGAAAGCCACTCTAGACTTTATCTTTCTGCTAAAAATGCATTAATTTATTTGGCGGAGGAAAAGCATAGTGAGTTTGAAATTAGGTTATTTACAGATTTTCTACAGCTTTACCCTACTGATTTAAGAATGGCTATAATGCAAGAAATCAAGTGGAATTATGAGGACAATCTTTATAAGGAGTTCTTGAATGAAGAAGTTTTTATAGAAAGTTATTTTTCTATGTATGAGAAGCTTTAAAAAGGAAAAGGTAGAAAGAGTTCTGAGAGCCGAAAATAGAGGATTGGTGTAAAGTAGGTCTATTTATGGTTATTGGAGATATTTCTAATTATTTAGAAGGGGGGAGTATATATGGAAACAAGTAATAGCTTTGAACAATTAAGAAAAAGGCTTTATGCAGAGGTGCTGCAATGGCAGGGCGATAAGGATATAACGGAAGAATTTGAAAAGGATTTTTCAAGACTTATAGAATTATGTACCTTCTCAATGATGGGAAGTGAGGATAATTATTTCGCGCTATTTACTATGCAAATGAAACGAGAAGTTAAATTAGATATAGAAACAGCAGTAGGAAGTATAGCAGCTTTATCTCACTATAAAATATACTTCAATCCCTACATTTTTTTACAGTGCTCTATAGAGGAAATGAAGGCACTACTGAAGCATGAGGTTTATCACATTATGTATAATCACTTTAAAAGAGCTGAACATATTAAAGGTAAATACAGCAGCTTGGCTATAAGTAGAGCTATGGATGTTTCTATAAATCAATATATAAGGAATTTACCACCTTGGTCTGATAAGCTGCATAATGTGAGTTTAACTTACAATATTGATTTAAAACCTAATCTAACAATGGAGGAATATGCAAAGGAGATTCAAGAAGGAATAGATAAGCTGAAAGGTAAGGAGGGAAAAGAAGTTATAAAAGATAAAGGCGATGATGAAGAGTTTCAGATCAAAAAGGAACATAATCCGGAGCGGGCTCACCAATTGTGGGAGGAAAATGAATACTGCCTTAATTTTGAACAAATAAAAGAGCTTACTAAAAAGATTGCCAGTAATGCGGCTAAAGGAAAAGTACCTGGAGAATTTAGAGAGATTTTAGAGAGATTAAATCAGAGGCCAGAAATATCTTGGAAGGATTATTTAAGGAGAAACATAGGGAAATTACCTTCTGGATATAAGAAAACTATTACCAGAAAAGATAGAAGACAGCCGAATAGGCTAGATATAAGAGGAAGGTTATCGAGAAAAGTTACTGAAATAGTTGTAGCTATTGACATAAGTGGAAGTATTTCCGATAGGGAGATAGAGCAAATAGTAATTGAGGTATTGGAGATTGTAAAAAATAGCAATTCTGAAATAACAATTATAGAGTGCGATAATAGGGTTAGAAGAGTCTATAGAGCTAAAGATAAAAAGGATATTAGATCTAAATTAGATACAAGGGGAGGAACTGCCTTTTCGCCGGTATTTGAATATATAAAGAGAAAATCCATGAGAGACTGTTTCATAATTTATTTTACCGATGGTGTAGGTGAAGAAGTATTAAGCTGTACTCCTATAAATAGAAATATTTTATGGGTGCTTACAGGGAAAGGTGAAAAACTTTCACTAAGAAATCCCTATGGACCAGTGAAAAAACTATCCTCAATAGAAGTAAAATCTGCAGATCCAACCTACGCTAAAGACACAATGAAAGAAATACTGATGGACTGGGCAAAGTAGAATATTTTGTTAACTTTATTGTTGACAATTTTACTCGGGTTTGCTATTATAAAGTTGAAAGCATAGTAAAACGCTCAACATTAAAGGAGGTGGTTAGGTGAAGCTATCAACTAAAGGAAGATACGGTGTAAAAGCTATGGTTGATTTGGCTATTCATTATGGAGAAGAACCATCATCCATAAAAAGTATATCGGAAAGACAACATATTTCGGAATATTATCTAGAGCAGCTATTTTCTCCTCTTAGGAAGGCGAACCTAATTAAGAGTATTAGGGGTGCTCAGGGAGGTTATATATTAAGTAGAGAGCCTAGAGACATAACTGTAGCGGATATAATGGAGGTCCTTGAAGGACCTATAGAAATATCAGAATGCATAGATGGGGATAGTGAGAAATCCTGCAGTAATATAGATTGCTGTGCTACAAGATTATTATGGTCTAGGATAAAAGAAAGTATGGACAGTGTTATGGAGTCCACCACATTACAAGATATGGTAGATGATTATAATAAAATGAAATACAATAGAGCGAAAGGGGATAATGTCAATGAATAAAAAGGTTTATATGGATTACTCAGCTACTACTTATACAAAACCAGAGGTTTTAGAGGAAATGCTTCCGTTTTTTACAGAGCATTTTGGAAATCCATCATCATTGTATTCCATGTCAGACGTTCCTAGAAAGGCAGTGAATACAGCTAGAGAAAGAGTAGCTAAGGCTATAAATGCTGAGAAAGAGGAGATATTCTTTACAGCTGGTGGTTCTGAAAGCGATAACTGGATATTAAAGGGTATAGCTTTTGCTAATAAAAATAAAGGAAATCATATAATAACTACTAAAATAGAGCATCATGCAATATTACATGCATGTAAGTTTCTTGAAAAGAACGGATTTGAAGTAACTTATCTTCCTGTAGACGAATATGGAATAATAAGCTTAGAAGACTTGAAAAATGCTATTACTGATAAAACAATACTTGTTTCAATAATGTTTGCAAACAATGAAATAGGAGCAATTCAACCTATAGCGGAAATAGGTAAGCTTTGTAGAGAAAAGAAGGTTTATTTCCATACAGATGCGGTGCAGGCTATAGGACACGTAAAGATAGATGTAAAGGAAATGAATATAGATGCATTATCAATGGCAGGTCATAAGTTCTATGGACCTAAAGGTGTAGGTGCAATGTATTTAAGAAAAGGTGTGAAAATAGAAAACTTAATCCACGGTGGTGGTCAAGAAAAAGGTAAAAGAGCATCAACAGAAAATGTTCCTGGAATCGTAGGTATGGGAAAGGCTATTGAATTAGCTACAGAAGAGCTAGAAACAGAAGCTGCTAGATTAAGAGGTTTAAGAGATAAGCTTTTAAATGGTCTTGTTGAAAAAGTACCTTATGTTAAAATTAATGGTCCTATAGGCGACAACAGAATGCCAGGAAACGTAAATGTAAGCTTTATAGGAATAGAGGGAGAAACTTTATTACTTGATTTAAATGATGAAGGAATATATGCTTCTACAGGAAGTGCCTGTGCATCAGGTTCTTTAGATCCTTCACATGTTCTTTTATCCATAGGATTATCCCATGGAGTAGCACATGGATCATTAAGACTAAGTCTTGGATCTGGAACTACAGAAGAGCAGGTAGACTACGCTCTAGAAGTAATTCCAAGAATAGTTGCCAGAAGAAGAGAGATGTCACCATTCTGGGAAGATTTTATAAAAGAAGAAAATGCTAAAAAGGAAGGTAGGTAGTTAATATGTATAGCGATAAGGTTATGGAACACTTTAGAAATCCTAGAAACGTTGGAGAGTTAGAAGATGCCAATGGTATAGGGGAAGTGGGCAATCCTCAATGTGGAGATATAATGAAGATTTATATAAAAGTAGAAGATAATATAATAAAGGACGTAAAGTTTAAAACTTTCGGATGTGGTTCAGCAATAGCTTCCTCAAGTATGGCTACAGAACTTATAAAAGGAAAAACTGTAGAAGAAGCTTGGAGTCTAAGTAATAAAGCGGTGGCAGAGGCTCTAGATGGACTTCCACCAGTAAAAATGCACTGTTCAGTACTTGCAGAAGAAGCTATTCATAAAGCTATAAATAACTATAGAGAATCACAAGGATTAGAACCTTGGGAAATGAAAAATCATTCAGATCATATTCATGACCATGTTCATGGACACTAAGAATAATATAAGAATATAAAACCTTACAAAAAATATAACTTCATTTAGAAGTTATATTTTTTTGTTTAACTGGCAAAACTATTAATTATTAAGTTTCAATTCTTAACATTTTATAATTTTGGCGGTGGTAAGTTGTATAGAAGTAAGGACTTTACTCTTATGGATGTTGTAGATATTAGTGGAAAAAGATTAGGTTATATTAAAGACTTGCTAGTAGATTTTAATAGAAAAAAAGTTATAGGTTTTAATTTAGCTTCAAGCAGTTTATTCAAGAAAAACCTAAACATAATGATGAATAACATAGTGGGGTACAATTCTACTATGGTTGTCACGGAGGCTACTAAGGGGGTATTTCTCCAGTTTAATGATATAAGAGGAATGGATATCCGAGATAGAAAGGGTAATATAGTAGGCATGATAGAAGACGTTTTATTTGACGAAAATAACTTTTCTATAAGAGGAGTAGTAATATCTACCGGATTTATAAATAACTTTATCCTTGGGAAGAAAATTATTTTAATTAATAACTTAATACTAGGAGAAAATACTTTGCTTTTTAATGGTAAAAAAGACAACTTGAATTTTTCAACTGTACCACACAAATTATTTATGGAAGAGGATAATAATGAAAAAGATAAAAAGATTAACAGTATATAAATACTTAATAGTTTTTATCATTGTAATTATACTGGCGTTCTTATCATTAAAAAGTGTGGTTATAAGAGAAATAATTAATTTATTGCTTGTCTCTTTTGTTATATCTTATACTTTAAAGCCTCTACAAAAGGTAATGGAACAAAGGAGAATAGGTAGAAGAACTGCAGCTTTAATGTTAATATGCGGATTAATATTGTTATTAGTTGCCATATTTACTCTCTTAATACCTTCTATATTTAAAGAAAGCCTAAATATAAATGATACAGTAGTTAATATTCAGAAATTTATAGATGGAATATATTCTAAGCTTAAACCAATAAGTATTAATAAAACAATGTATACTGCAATGGATAATCTATATGGAAAGATAAATAATCACATAATATCAGTATTTACCAGAATATTTGATGCTGTTTTAAATATAGGGGAAAATATAGTTATGATAGCGGTTATTCCTATAATATCGTACTATTTCCTATCTGATGGGGAGTATATTTCTAGTAGATTATTAAATTTTCTCCCTGTTAGAAGTAGAGATATGGTGAAAAAAGTTACATCAGATATTGATAAGATACTGGGAAGATATATTGTTAGTCAGTTGTTTTTATGTGGATTAATTGGTGTAGCAACTTTTATAATACTATTATTTTTGAAGGTGGATTTTCCAGTTATTTTATCTATATTGAACGCTTTTTTCAATATAGTGCCGTACTTTGGGCCAATATTTGGAGCAGTTCCAGCTATATTTATTGCTTTAATCGATTCTCCTGAAAAAGCTCTATGGACTGCTCTGTGGCTGTACATATTGCAACAGATAGAAGGAAATATACTATCACCTAAGATTACTGGAGATACTGTTAGTATGCATCCTCTTATTGTTATATTACTTTTAATTATAGGGGGAGAGACTGCAGGGTTCGTAGGGATGATATTGGCTGTACCTATAGGGGTCATTATAAAAGTAATCTATGAGGATTTGAACTACTATTTGTTTTGATTAAATGTTGACAGATATAACATTTTTCTTTATAATTTGTAGCATAATTAGATAGTAAGGCAATGATTGGAAGGAGTAAATATATCTTTATATTTAGAGAGGAAGTGGAAGGTGAGAACTTCTTATAAAGTATGTTGAAGCAGTCCATGAGTCATGATTTTTAAAGAGACACAGTACTAAAGTATATGAAAAGAACTCTTATTAATGTTCTATAGATGGTAGGGTTTTTGGTTTGAAAAACAGCTGTGTAACTAGGGTGGTACCACGGAATGAGCTTTCGTCCCTTACTGGGATGGAAGTTTTTTTGTTAAAAATAAATTAAGATAAAATAAATTAAGATAAAGGAGAGATGAACTTTGGAAAAGTTAGGTTTAAATCAATTAAGAGAAATGTACTTAAGTTTTTTTGAAGGTAAGGGACATTTAAGATTACCAAGTTATCCACTAATACCGAAAGATGATAAAAGCTTACTGCTTATAAACGCAGGTATGGCACCTTTAAAGCCTTATTTTACTGGTCTACAGGTTCCTCCTAGTACGAGGGTTACTACATCTCAAAAGTGTATAAGAACTGGAGATATAGAAAATGTAGGAAAGACTTCAAGACACGGCACTTTCTTTGAGATGCTTGGAAACTTTTCTTTTGGAGATTACTTTAAGGAAGAAATTATTCCTTGGGCATGGGAATTCTCTACAGAAGTTTTAAAGCTACCAAAGGATAGACTCTACGTAACTATTTATCTTGAAGATGATGAGTCTTATGAGATATGGACTAGAAAAACAGACATAGATCCTTCAAGAATTTTTAGATTAGGAAAAGATGATAATTTCTGGGAGCTTGGAGTAGGACCTTGCGGACCTTGTTCGGAAATTCATTTTGATAAGGGTGAAGGCAAAATAAATTCTGCAGAAGAATTTGTTAAGGCTGCCGACGAAGATAGGGTAATGGAATTCTGGAATCTTGTATTTACACAATTTGATAAGGATGAAGAAGGAAATTACAATAGACTGGCAAAACCTAACATAGATACAGGAATGGGGTTAGAAAGAATAGCTAGTCTAATGCAGGGAGTAGACAGCATTTTCGAGGTTGATACTATAAAGTCTATATTAGACCAAATCAGCAAAAATTGCGGAATACAGTATGGAAAAGATGAAAAAAGCGATATTTCTATGAGAGTAATAACTGATCATATTAGAAGCGTTACCTTTATGACTAGTGATGGCATATTACCTTCTAATGAGGGAAGAGGATATGTACTTAGAAGACTATTAAGAAGGGCTGCAAAGCATGGAAAGTCTCTAGGAATAAGTGAGCCTTTCTTATATAAACTTACCGATGTTGTTATAGAAAGTTCCAGCGGAAACTATCCTGAACTTGAGGAAAAAAGAGAGTATATAAAGAAAGTTATTAAACTAGAGGAAGAGAGATTTGATGAGACTATAGATAGTGGAATGCAGATCTTAAATGAATATATAGAAGAACTTCAAAATAGCAGTGCATTTGTATTATCAGGAGAAAGAGTATTTAAACTTTATGATACTTACGGTTTCCCATTAGAGCTTACCCAGGAAATTCTTGAGGAAAAAGGGATGACAGTGGACATAGAAGGTTTTGATAAAGAAATGCAAAGCCAAAGAGAAAGAGCAAGAGCTGCTAGAGAAGAAACAAATTATATGGGGGCAGAGGATACTATACTTAATAAAATTCCTTTAGAGATAGAAACTGTTTTTGAAGGCTACGAAACTCTATCTACTATATCAAAGGTAAGAGTTATAGTTAAAGATGAGAAATTTGTTACTTCTGCTGAAGAGGGAGATAAAATAGTAATAGTTACAGATAATACTCCTTTCTATGCAGAAATGGGAGGCCAGGTAGGAGATAAAGGAGTAATATTCAATAGTTCCTTCAAAGCTGAGATACTAGACTGTAAAAAGAATGTAGCAGGAAAAGTGTTGCATTTTGCAAAGGTTCTATCAGGTATTATAAAAGTAGATGAGGATGCTACGTTAAGCGTAGATGAAGAGAGAAGAAATAATATAAGAAGAAATCATACCGCAACTCATCTTCTTAATGAAACCCTAAGAAAGGTTTTAGGAGAGCATGTTCATCAATCAGGTTCCTATGTTGATGATGAAAGATTAAGATTTGATTTTAATCATTTTGAAGCTGCAACAGGTGAAGAACTTAAAAAGATAGAAAAGATAGTTAACGATAGTATAATGAAGGTTTTAATGGTTAAAACTGATGTTATGAGTATAGAGCAGGCTAAAGAAAGTGGGGCTATTGCATTATTTGATGACAAGTATAAAGATGAGGTAAGAGTTGTTTCTGTAGGTGATTTTAGTAAAGAATTATGTGGTGGAACTCATGTAAGAAACTCTGGTGAAATAGGATTGTTTAAAATAGTTTCAGAGGCAGGTGTAGCTGCTGGTGTAAGAAGAATAGAAGCTGTTACTGGAGCGAAAGCTATTGCTTATGTAGAAGCTAAAAATGAGCTTTTAAAAGAAATCGCTAGCAAGCTAAAGTGCTCTGAAAAGGAAATAATTCATAAACTTGAGCTACAAGGGGCAGAATTAAAGGAAAGAGAAAAAGAGATTACTGAATTAAAATCTAAGCTAGCAGGAAACGCTGAAGATGACATATTAAACAGTGTAAGAGAAATAAAAGGTGTAAAACTATTTACAGGGGTGCTAAAGGACATTGACGGTGATGCCCTAAGGGATTTAGCAGACAAGATTAGAAGCAAAGGTGAAGATTGTGTAGTTCTTTTAGGAAGCACAGTAGAAGAAAAAGTTCAATTTGTAGCTATGGCATCTAAAGGAGCTATAGAAAAAGGAGCACACTGCGGAAAGCTAATAAAGGAAGTAGCATCCATTGCTGGCGGCGGCGGTGGTGGAAGACCAGACATGGCCCAAGCAGGAGGTAAATTGCCTGAAAAACTAGAAGAAGCGGTGGCTAGCTCTTCAGCTGTTATGGAAAAACTAGTTAAATAGTATACTTTTTATTAAATATGTTCTATAATATATTTAACTAGAATTATTAGAGGGGTGAGATAAATGAGTAACGATAATACTATTCAGTTTGATATTTCTAAAAGCAAAAAGGATTTAACAAAGGAAATATTAACAGAAGTTTATAACTCCCTTATAGAAAAAGGGTATAATCCAGTTAATCAATTGGTAGGATATTTGATATCTGGAGACCCTACATATATAACAAATTATAATGGAGCTAGAGCTTTGGTAAGGAAGCTTGAAAGAGATGAAATATTAGAGGAAGTTTTAAAGGCATACTTAGATATAAAATAAAAGTGCCCTTAGGGGCATTTTTATTTTAAATTTGAACATAATAAACAGGAGAGAATAAATGAGAATACTAGGCTTGGATATTGGTGATAAAACAATAGGTGTTGCAGTAAGTGATTTGCTTGGATTTACAGCACAGGGGGTAACTACCATAAAAAGAATAGGAAAAGAAAAAGATATACAAGAATTAAAGAAAATATGTGAAGAATATAAGGTAGAAACTATTGTTGCTGGACTTCCAAAGAATATGAACGGAACTTTAGGACCACAGAGTGAGAAGGTATTAAAATTCTGTGAAGTAATTGAAGAAAGAATTGGATTACCTATAAAAATGTGGGATGAAAGGTTAACAACAGTAGCAGCCCATAGAGCTATGCTTGAAGCAGATTTATCTCGTGCGAAGAGAAAGAAGATAGTTGATAAGATGGCCGCTATGTATATATTGCAGGGATACTTGGACAGTATTAGTAGTAAATAGACTATGTATTTTCATATGGTTAATAGTTCAAATACTAAGAGCTTATAATTAAGGTGTTTAATTTGATAATATAAATTTAAGAGGTGAAATATATGGATAATGATGTAAGCAGCATAGTTTTAAACGACGAAGATGGAAATGAAGTAGAATTTGATGTAATAACTAAACTAGATATAGAAGAAAAAGAGTATGTAGTTGTAGTGCCGAAGGATGAAGAAGAAACAGATGAGGCAATAGTACTTAGAATTGATAAGGACAATGAAGGAAACGATATATTAGTTACAGTAGAAGATGATGATGAGTTTGCAATAGTAGCAGAGGCCTATGAGACATTATTTGGGGATGATGGTGAACTTGATTAATATTCTATTATAAAAGCTATGTATATCACATAGCTTTTCATATTATCAATAGACTTTCAATTGACAATTAATACAATAAGTATTAAACTAAAATTTGAAAATGACGAAAAAAAATAATGGTGGAAACGAGGTAGTCCAATGTCAAAGCTTTCGCCGGAAGATATAGAAAGATTTAAAGGTAATCTAAAAGAAAAAGGATACAAACTTACGCCTCAAAGACGGGCGATAGTAGATGTGATAATAAGAAATGAGGGAAGTCACCTCACAACAGAAGAATTATATGACCTGGTAAAAAGAGAATGTCCAGAAATAGGGCTTGCTACAGTTTATAGAACAGTGCAATTATTGGAGGCCTTAGGCGTTATTTGTAAATTGGATTTGAATGATGGATGTAGTAGGTATGAATTAATTCATGAAGAGGAAAATCATCAGCATCATCATCTAGTATGTACTAACTGTGGAAAAGTAATTGAAGTTCAAGATGATTTATTAGAAGTACTAGAAAATGAAATTGAGGGGAAATATAATTTCAAGATAAAAAATCATAGTGTTAAATTTTATGGAATATGCAATGAATGTACAAAAAATTATAATAAATAAATTTGCAAAAATTAAAAAAAACGAATAAGGAGGGGAGAATTTTTGCGTAGGGAAAAAGATAAAGTGAGAATTATTCCACTAGGTGGACTAAATGAAATAGGAAAAAATCTCACTGCGATAGAATACAAAAATGATATAGTAGTGATAGATTGTGGACTTAAGTTCCCAGATGAGGAGATGCTTGGTATAGACATAGTAATACCGGATATAAGCTATCTTGAAAAGAATATAGAAAAAGTAAAGGGAATATTTTTAACTCATGGTCATGAGGATCATATTGGAGCGTTACCATATATATTAAAAGAGATGAATGTTCCAGTATATGGTACTAAGCTGACTTTAGGTATCCTTCAGACAAAGTTAAAGGAACATAATCTTTTAAGTGTAGTAGAATTAAACTGTATAAAACCAAGAGATATAGTTAAGCTGGAAAATGTCTCTGTAGAATTTATAAGACAGAGTCACAGCATAGCTGATTCAGTAGCAATTGCTATACATACACCAATTGGGGTTATTCTCCATACAGGAGATTTTAAAATTGACTACACACCAATCGATGGATGTGTTGCAGACCTAGGTAGATTTGCAGAGTTAGGCAAAAAAGGTGTAGCAGTTATGCTTGCTGATAGTACAAATGTAGAGAGACCAGGCTATACGATGTCAGAAAGCATTGTAGGTGAAACTTTTGAAGAGTTTTTCAACAGTGCGAAAGGGAGAATAATTGTAGCTACCTTTGCTTCTAACATTCATAGAATACAACAGATAATTGCGGCAGCAGAAAAGCACGATAGAAAAGTTGCTGTTTCTGGAAGAAGCATGGAAAATATAATGGAAGTAGCTAAGGAACTAGGGTATATTCATGCAGAGAAAGACGTGTTTATTAATATAGACAGCATAAATAAATACCCAGATAACAGAATAGTTATAATTACCACTGGCAGTCAAGGGGAGGCGATGTCAGCGCTTTCAAGAATGGCTGCGTCAGAACATAAAAAGGTAAATATTGCTCCAGGAGATATGATAATAATATCAGCTACACCTATACCGGGAAATGAAAAACTAATTACTAGAGTTATAAATCAATTGTTTAAAAAAGGTGCAGAAGTAATATATGAAGCTCTAGCTGATGTACACGTTTCAGGTCATGCTTGCCAGGAAGAATTAAAACTTATGCATACCCTTGTAAAGCCTAAGTTTTTCATACCAGTACATGGTGAATACAGACATTTAAAGCAGCATGCAGAATTGGCAATTAAGTTAGGACTTTCGCCAAATAATGTTGTTATTGCAGATAATGGAGAAGTAATAGAGATAACAAGAGATTCTATAAGAAAGAATGGAACTGTTGTATCTGGTCAGGTATTTGTTGATGGACTTGGCGTTGGAGATGTTGGAAATATAGTTTTAAGAGATAGAAAACACCTCTCACAGGATGGAATACTTACTGTGGTAGTTACTATAGAAAAGGAAACAGGAAGTGTAATAGCAGGTCCGGATATTATATCAAGAGGATTTGTATATGTAAGAGAATCAGAAGATTTAATGGAAGAAGCAAGGGAATTGGTTAGAGAAGCTCTAAGAGAGTGCGAAGAGAAGCATATAACTGAATGGGCTAGTATAAAATCTAACATAAAGGAAGCTCTTAGAATGTTCCTGTATGAAAGAACAAAGAGAAAACCAATGATACTTCCGATTATTATGGAAATATAGGAATTAGAGTAAAATTAAGAATAAATGTAGGCCTTTATCTATCCATATAGAAACCTACATTTATTCTCAATTAGTAAAAAGAGGGGGTACTGGTAATGAATATATATGATAAAACTCATGAATTTGCTAAAGAGTTAAGAAATGTACCTGAAATCGTTCAGCTAAGAGAGTTAAGTAAAAAAATTGAAACTGATGAAACAAACAAAAAAATGTTAAGTGATTTTAGAAGAGTACAATTTGAAGCTTATTCAGAGCAAGTAGAAAAAGGAAGTATATCTGATTCTGTAAAAGAAAAGCTTAATAATATAGGTTCAGTCATATCCATGAATCCAACGTTATCAGAGTATCTTCAGGCAGAGCAGAGATTTAGTGTTGTATGGGATGATATACTAAAGATACTAAATGATGCCATAGGAATTGATTTTGGTTTTGCTACAGAGAAATAATTCTACAAAAGTTGACTTTTTACGTCTATAATACTAAAATAGATAAGTAAGACTAAATCCAATTGGATACGTAACAGTATCCAATTTTTTTGAGTATTTTATTTAAAGAATAAGAACAAGTTTTGATATAACATCAGTTTTTACAAATATAAATTTGTGTCTTAAACAAAATTGGAGGAATAATAATGGAATTATTTACAAGAAATGATATAAGAAATGTGGCTATAATAGCCCACGTTGACCACGGTAAGACTACTTTAGTTGATGCGTTACTTAGACAAAGCCGTGTATTCAGAGAAAATGAAAAAGTTGATGAAAGAGTAATGGACTCAAATGATCTTGAAAAAGAGAGAGGAATAACTATTCTTTCAAAAAATACTGCAGTTATGCATGATGGAGTAAAAATAAACATAGTTGATACACCTGGACACGCTGATTTTGGTGGCGAAGTTGAACGTGTACTTAAAATGGTGGATAGTGTTTTACTAGTTGTAGACGCTTATGAAGGTCCTATGCCTCAGACTAAGTTTGTTCTAAAGAAAGCATTAGAGTTAAATTTAAATCCAATAGTAGTTATAAACAAAATAGACAGACCAGACGAGAGAGCAGCAGATGTTTTAGATGAGGTTTTTGATCTATTTGTAGAACTTGGTGCTAATGATAACCAGTTAGATTTTAAAGTAGTTTATTGTTCAGCAAGAGCTGGTTTTGCAAAGAAAGAACTAGAAGATGAATCTGATAATATGGAACCTTTATTTGATACTATTGTGAAAAATGTTCCAGCACCACAAGGTCATTTAGATATGCCTCTTCAAATGTTAGTTACAACTATAGATTATAATGAATACGTTGGTAAAATAGGAATAGGAAAAATTGAAAGAGGAAGCATTAAGAAGAATCAACAGGTAGCCTTAGTAAGAAAAGATGGAAAAGTTGATAATGTTAAAGTATCAAGTCTTTATGTATATAATGGTCTAAAGAAAGAAGAGACTGATGAAGCTAAACTTGGAGATATAATAGCTGTAGCTGGTATTCCAGATATAAATATAGGTGAAACTATAGCAGATGTTAATGAGCCTGAAGCACTTCCATTTGTAGAAATAGATGAACCAACATTAAGTATGAACTTTATGGTTAATGATTCACCTTTTGCTGGTCAAGATGGAGACTATGTTACATCAAGACATCTTAGAGATAGATTGATGAAGGAATTAGAAACAAATGTATCTTTAAGAGTTGAAGAAACTGAGTCTGCAGATTGCTTTAAGGTAAGTGGTAGAGGAGAACTTCATCTTTCTGTTCTAATTGAGACAATGAGAAGAGAGGGATATGAATTCCAAGTTTCTAAACCTTCTGTAATATTTAAAGAAGAAAATGGAAAAAAACTAGAGCCTATAGAATATTTAACTATAGATGTTCCAGAAGAGTTTATGGGACCGGTTATGGAAAAGTTAGGACCTAGAAAAGCAGAAATGGTAAACATGACATCAGCAGTTAACGGATATACAAGATTAGAGTTCAAGGTTCCTGCAAGAGGACTTATAGGATTTAGAAATGAATTTATGACTGACACTAAGGGAAATGGTATAATGAATCATGTTCTTCATGGTTATGAAGAATATAGAGGAGAAATTCCAGAAAGAACTAGAGGTTCCCTTGTAGTATTTGAAACAGGAACATCAATTACTTATGGATTATTCAATGCACAAGAGAGAGGAACATTATTTATACCGGCAGGTATAGATGTTTATCAGGGAATGATAGCTGGAGAATGTTCTAGAGCAGAAGATATTGATGTTAATGTATGTAAGAAGAAACAGTTGTCAAATACAAGATCTTCAGGATCAGATGAAGCTCTAAAACTAGTTCCAGTAACTCAAATGTCCTTAGAGCAAAGTCTTGAGTTTATAGCATCAGATGAACTTGTAGAGGTAACTCCTAAGAATATAAGAATGAGAAAGAAGCTATTAAATCCAGAGATGAGAAAAAGAGCTCAAAGGAAAAAATAAGGATGAATTGAAATGAAGAAGATAAACTTATTAAAAGTTTTCGTAAGTTGTTTATTATTTTTCATTATAATACTTGGAGGATTTTTATACTTTAGAGGAAGCGTTTTAAAGCATCCTCTAAAGTCTTCCGATAAGAAAGTGCAGTTTGCCGTCAATGATGGAGACAACTTAGATACTGTAATTCAGAATTTAAGCGATAAAAACTTTATATCAAATGCTTATCTTATAAGACGATATGTAGATATCAGTAACATTAATCAACAAGTAAAACCGGGAAAATATTCCTTTTCAGAGGATATAACTTTAGAAAAGTTTATTAGGTTGTTAAACAAAGGTATTAAAGATGATGAGCCTGTTAAAGTTGTAGTACCTGAAGGTTATGATATTGAACATATTGCATTAGCTTTAGAAAAAAAAGATGTAATAACTAAGGAAGAGTTCATAAAAAGCTGCAGAGAATATAAACTTCCAGAGTTTATAAAAAATAATTCTAAGAGAAAATATGCATTAGAAGGATATCTGTTTCCAGACACCTATGAATTTTTAAAAGGTACTGAGGGAAAAGAGATAATAAATGTTATGCTGAAAAGATTTTCTTCAATAATTAATGATATTGAAAAAGAAACTGGCAAAAGTATTAATTATGAAGATTTAGATAGAATAATAACTATGGCATCTATTATAGAAAAAGAAGTTGAAAGACAGGATGAGAGAGAAAAGGCTGCTTCTGTATTTTACAATAGAATAGACAGGGGTATGAAACTACAGTCCTGTGCTACAGTTTTATATGCACTAGGTTATCATAAGGATAAATTATACTATAATGATTTAAAGATAAACTCACCTTATAATACCTACATTGAAAAAGGATTACCAGTAGGGCCTATTTCAAATCCAGGCAAGGAGTGTATTAAAGCAGCCATAAATCCTAAAAAAACTAATTATTTATTTTTTGTTTCAAATAATGACGGTACACACTTCTTTACAGATAGTGAAAAGAAATTTTCAGAAGTTAAGAAGGTTACACAGGGAGAGTAAAACAGTTGACAATGGACAATTGACAGGAAGTAGTCAGTTGTCAACTGTCAACTTTTTTATATAATATAAATGTAGCTAAATTCTTGAGACTTATAATAAATTTAATTAGATTATTATAGTTTTGGAGGAAAAAAATGAGCGGTGTTGCATATGAGTACATGGAGCATTATATAAGAGGCCTTATAGAAGAGCATGAAGGTATTTTAAAAGAACTTGAGGACTACGGCCATAATAACTTTGTTCCTATAATACAAAAGGAAGTAGCAAAGTTTCTTGAACTTATGATACAGATGAAGAAGCCTATAAAGATTTTAGAATTAGGTACTGCAATAGGATATTCAGCAATTTTAATGAGTTTAAGTTCTAAAGGAAAAAGCTCTATAACAACTATAGAAAGAGATTCTAAAATGGTTGAGATTGCTAGCAGTAACATAGAAAAGTATGGTTTCAAGGATAAGATAAATATCCTACAAGGAGATTGTCTAGATATTCTAGAAAAACTAGATGATAAATACGACTTAATATTTATGGATGCAGGAAAAGGCCATTATAATCAGTTTCTCCCTCACTGTATTAGACTACTTAATGAGGACGGAGTAATAATAGCTGACAATGTACTTTTTAGAGGGATGGTTGCATCCGATGAACTTGTAGAAAGAAGAAAAATAACTATTGTTAAAAGAATGAGAAAATACCTAGAGATGGTATCTAAAGATAAAAATTTAGTAACCTCAGTTATACCTATGGGTGACGGAATTGCGGTTACTAGGAGGAGAGATTAATATGAAAAAGCCAGAATTACTAGCACCAGCTGGAAATCTAGAAAAGTTAAAAACTGCTATAGATTTTGGTGCAGATGCAGTCTATCTTGGTGGAAGTAAGCTCAATTTAAGGGCTTTTGCAGATAACTTCACTGATGAAGAATTAAAAGAAGGGATAGAATATGCTCATAGTAGAGGTAAGAGAGTATTTGTTACAATAAATGTATTTCCACATAATGAAGACTTAGAAGGATTGGAAGATTACTTAATAAACCTACACAAAATAGGGGTAGATGCTATAATTGTATCTGACCCAGGAATAGTTATGACTGCAAGAGAGGTAGTACCAGAGTTAGAGCTGCACTTAAGCACTCAAGCCAATAACGTAAACTGGAAATCCGCAATATTTTGGCATAAGCAGGGCATAAAGAGAATAGTTTTAGCAAGAGAATTATCCTTGCAGGAAATAAAAGAATTAAAAGAAAAGATACCTGAATCCTGTGAAATAGAGGCCTTTGTTCACGGTTCAATGTGCATGGCTTATTCTGGTAGATGCGTTATTTCTAATTATATGACTGGAAGGGATTCCAATAGAGGTCAGTGTGCTCAACCATGCAGATATAAATACTACCTAGTAGAGGAAAAAAGACCAGGAGAGTATTTCCCGGTATTTGAAGATGAAAAAGGAGCCTACATATTAAATTCCAAGGATTTATGCACGATAGAGCATATACCGGAACTAGTTGAAGCTGGTATAGAATCCTTCAAGATAGAAGGAAGAATGAAGAGTGTCTTTTATGTAGCTTCCGTTGTTAAAGCTTATAGACAGGCGATAGATGCATATTTTGAAAATCCAAAGGACTATAAGTTTAACAGCGATTGGTTAGAAAATCTTGAAAAAGCAAGTCATAGGGAGTATTTTACAGGATTTTACTTTGGAGATCCAAACAAACAAACCTATGGATCATCTTCTTATATAAGAGGTTATGATATCGTAGGGATAGTAAAAGCTTATGATAGTAGTACTGGCGTTGCAACAGTTGAGCAAAGGAATAAAGTACTAGAAGGAGACAAAGTAGAGGTTTTAAGACCAACTGGAGAAAACCTTGAAATATTCCTAGAGGATATGAAGAACGGAAAAGGTGAAAAAATTCCTTCAGCACCTTCAGCACAGATGATATTTACCATAAGAACAGACGTTGAATTAGTAGAAGGAGACATGTTGATCAAAGGTAAAAAATAAATAAAGGTATTTAATATTGCTACAAAAGGGGGATAATAAATGAAGCGTCCAATTCTAATAGGAATTACTGGTGGAACCGGTTCAGGAAAAAGTACTGTTGCTAAAGAAATATATAAGAAGTTTAATAAGGATTGCATTGCAATGATAGAGCAGGATTCTTATTATAAAGATCAAAGTCACCTTTCTATGGAAGAAAGGATAAAAACTAACTATGACCATCCTAATGCCTTTGATACAGCACTACTTATAGAGCATTTAAAAGATTTGTTAGATAGCAAGTCTATTGAGAAGCCTATCTATGATTTTGAGGTTCACAACAGAAAAAAAGAGACAGTAAAAATTGAATCTCGAGAAATAATCATAGTAGAAGGAATACTTATCCTCCAGGAAGAAAAAGTAAGAGATTTATTAGATATAAAAATATACGTTGATACAGATGCCGATGTAAGAATAATAAGACGAATCTTAAGAGATATAAATGAAAGAGGAAGAACAGTAGATTCAGTTATAAATCAATACTTAAATGTAGTAAGACCAATGCATATGCAATTTATAGAACCAACTAAAAGATATGCTGATATTATAATACCTGAAGGTGGTCACAACAAAGTGGCTATAGACATTATGGTAGCAAATATAAAACAAATTTTACAAAGAGATTAGTAAATATATGAATAAAATACCTCATTTTGGACAAAATTTTGTCTGAGTGGGGTGTTTTTTTATGATAATAAAAGTAAGTAGAGCAAAGATAGGAAAAAGGCAGCGTATAATATTAGCAATTTTTTTAATTATACTTAGCATATTGTATTATAGAATAGTTAAATTTCAATATATCGGGTCAGATATACTAAGTGCACAAGCAGATTCTCAATATGCATATAAAGAGTATATTACCGATTCAAATTATTTATTATTTGATAGTAATGGAAAGCAGCTATTAAATTATGATAAAAAATATTATGCAGTAATTTCACCAGATATATTTAAAAGAAACAATTTAGATACGGATTCGGATCAAATCTTAACGTTAATGTATATTCTTCGAAATTACAATAAAGAATACGATCTAAGCAATATAGGAATGTTAAAAAGCAGCCAGAAACTTTATTATGAAATTGATGAGAGTACTTATAATAAGTTAAAGTTGGTGAAAAATGTTAAAGGATTTTATGTGTATGAATCCTCATCATTAAATAAGGACGGGGTATGGAAATTAGAGAATCTATTAGTTAATCCTAGAAGAACTGATAATAATGAATTAAAGTCTGCGGATTCCTTGGAGATGCAAATTTATAATAAGACAAAAGACAATAAAAAGCCTCAGATAGTATTTAATCGAGATGTAAATGGCAGCATAATCGGGGAAGAAACTGAGTTGCCTAAAAATAATATAAACGTCAGATTAACAGTAGATAAAAATATAGAGGATAAGATAAAAGAAATACTAGTTCAAGATAAGAATTTTTCTCAAATCGGAGTAGTATTAATGGAAGCAAATACAGGTAAGATTAAAGCCTTAGTTCAGAAAGATGATAGTAAGCCTAATGTAAACTTAGGAGTAGCTACTAATCATGGTTTTTTTGCTGGTTCAATATTTAAGATTATAGTTGAAGAGGCAGGATTAGATAGAAAAAGTATAAGTAGCAATGATGTATTTACTTGTAGAGGTCTATATGAGGGAGAAAAGCACAAGAAACATGGAACTTTAACTGTAGAAGAGGCTTTTGTAGTATCCTGTAATGACATATTTGCTCAAATAGGAAATAAAGTAGGTTTTAATAACTTTTATGATAATGCTAAGTCCCAGGGACTTTTAGAAAAGGTACTAGGTTTTGATAGTGAGAAAGAGGGCATTTCTGAAGTGAAAAATGCTAAGTATAGTGACGGAAGCTTAGGAATTGCATCTATTGGTCAAAGCATTAGAATAACTCCTGTTGGAGCTTTAAGTATAGCGAACACTGTTGCTAATAATGGTGTATACGTAAAGCCATATATTATAGATTCCTATGTAGATGACAATAACAACGAAATAGAAACCTTAGCTACAGATCAGAGGCCAGTAGTAGAAAAGTCTACAGCCGATACTATAAAAAATCAAATGAAAAAGGTTGTAAAAGAAGGAACTGCCAAGGCAGCTTTCATAGATGGCTTAGAAATAGGAGGAAAAACTGGAACTACAGAAAGGATGGAAGTATCAAAACAGGGAGAGGTAGAAGAACATTCAGATGGATGGTTTGCAGGATTTTTTAAGATAAATAATAAATACTATTCTATGATTGTATTTATACAGGATATAGATAAGGATAAAGATAGTGGAGGATCTACATCAGCGCCAGTATTTAAAGACATTGTTAACGGAGTAAGTCAATATCTAAAATAATTTCATATTTACATGCACTTTTTTTAGCACTACCTCATAATATATTAATAAGCACTATTAGGAGGAGCAGCCCGTGTTTTTAACAAATTGCTTATTAGATATTGTAGGTAATATGGTCTTTTTAACAGCTTATATTACGAACAGTAGTTCGTTTCCGCAGCCTCTAAATGACCAGGAGGAAGAGTATTATTTAAGGATGTTAAAAGAAGGAGATATGGTAGCTAAAAATATTTTGGTTGAAAGAAACTTAAGGTTAGTAGCACATATTGTAAAGAAATATTCATATCCAGGTAAGGAAGTTGATGACTTAATATCTATTGGAACAGTGGGTTTAATTAAAGCTATAGATTCTTTTGATGCATCGAAAGGAACCAGACTTGCAACATACGCGGCAAAATGTATAGAGAATGAAATACTTATGCTTATAAGAAATAATAAGAAGAACAAGAGTGAGGTATATTTACAGGATCCTATTGGCATTGATAAAGAGGGAAACGAAATATCTCTTATGGACGTTTTAAGTAGTGATGAAGATTCTATAATAGAGATTGTTGAAAGTAAGATACAAATTAAAAAGTTGTATTCCAAGATAAATACTTGCCTTTCTGAAAGAGAAAAAAATGTAGTTGAAATGAGGTATGGACTCTTAGAAGGAAAGCCAAAAACCCAAAGGGAAATAGCAAAAATTCTTGGTATTTCTAGATCCTATGTTTCCAGAATAGAAAAGAGAGCACTAAAAAAGTTAAATAAAGAGTTAAACTTGGGAAAAAAATAATTAAAACTGAGAATTAATTCTCAGTTTTAATTTGATTTTTAGTTTAATAAATTAAAATAATAAAAGGAATTTAATAAAATTTGTAGAATTATAATCTTATGTGTTTATGATTATATACGATAGTTATAAAGGATGCTAAATTTTTGATTATAGTAAGCATTGATGAAAGGAGAGCATAAATGGAACTACTAAAGGATTTACTAGATATAACCATGAAAGAAAATGCTTCAGATTTGCACTTAACTGTTGGGGTGCCGCCTGTGATAAGGGTGAATGGAGAATTAAGGCATATAAGCAATGTAAAGCTTCAGCCAATAGATACTGAAAATTATGCTAAGGAAATATTAGGAGAAGATTATGAGTCTTATATAAAAATAGGAGATTTAGATACTTCTTTTTCTGTTGCTGGTACCGGCAGATTTAGAGTTAATTTGTTTAAACAGAGAGGAAGTAGTGCTATTGCCATAAGGGTTGTTGGCTCCAAAGTCCCTACATTAAATGACCTTAATTTTCCGCCTATTATAAAAGAACTTGCAGCTAATAAGAGAGGTCTAGTTTTAGTTACAGGTCCTACTGGATCTGGTAAGAGTACAACCCTAGCTGCTATGATAAATGAAATTAATGCTACTAGGGCTTCACATATAATTACACTTGAAGATCCCATTGAATATTTACATAAACATAATAAATCTATAATCAATCAAAGAGAGATAGGAAAAGATACATTAAGCTATGCTAATGCTTTAAGATCAGTACTGAGGGAAGACCCTGATGTTATTCTTGTGGGAGAAATGAGAGATTTGGAGACCATATCCGTAGCGTTAACAGCAGCAGAAACAGGACATTTAGTTTTATCTACATTACATACTATAGGAGCGGCAAAAACTATTGATAGAATTGTAGATGTGTTTCCGCCGCACCAGCAGCAGCAGATTAAAATTCAGCTTGCTGCAGTACTTAAAGGGATTGTTTCACAACAGCTTTTGCCTAAGGTGAATGGAAAAGGAAGAGAGGCAGCTTTAGAAATAATGGTAGCTACCAGTGCAATTCAAAACATGATTAGGGAAGGCAAAACCCATCAAGTGGAATCATCAATGCAAACTGGTGCTAAATATGGAATGAAGACAATGGATATGTCGTTGTCAGAACTCTATAAGAAAGGTTTAATATCCTATGAAACAGCTCTTAGCTATGCTATAGACAGGGATATGCTTACAAAAATTATTTCTTTATAAGTAACAATTATACTTTAATAGAGAAATGAGTATATATAGAGTAGCTTTCGTATTAACTTTAAAGTGCTCTAAAAAAGCAGAGTCCATAGGACCCTGCTTTTTTATTAGAATATGAAATAGTCTAAAGTTTTCAAGCAAAATTGATCTTTTAGAGATGTACTCTTCTTCTCAACTTCCTTAGTTTTTTCTATTTTACTCTCAGTTATATTAGCGGTGTTAACTTTTTCGACAGTAGCATTCATAGTAAATCCTCCTTAAATTTTTAAATTTAAATTTTAAGAGAGGACTTAACCAAAGGATTCGTCTTTTTTATGAAGCCTTCGTAAATCAATGTAGAAGATCAGTTCGTAGCGCCTCATAAGGCTCTACCCCCTTTTCTAATTGCTGTACTATAACAGCTAAGTTTATTTTTGTTAATTATATAATACCATATAACTTTATTAATAACAAATGGACTTTATATAGTTAAAGTTAATTAAAATTCAAAAAACTTGTAATAATAATAATTAAGTGCATTTATGTATATATTGCTATAGATATCTTGTAGTTAGTCAATTTTACAATTATACATAAAATAATTTCCATAATTATTAAAAATTCTATAGTAATTAATTTTTATTTATGCTAAAATAACCTTGAATTAGGGGGGATTGATAGTGAGCGTTTTTAAGGAAATTATTCATGATACCTCTCGTGTTTTAACCTATATAGTGTACATTATAACCATATATTACTTATGTATATCTTTTTTCGGCATATATAGAAAAAAAGAGAAGAGAGAGGTAAAACCGAAGAAAAGCTTTGCACTGATTGTAGCAGCACATAATGAAGAAATTGTTATTGGAGATATTGTAGAAAGTTTAAAAAGGCTTGATTACCCTAAACACCTTTATGACATTTATGTTATTGCAGATAATTGTACTGATAAAACTGCACTAAGAGCAAGAGAAAAAGGTGCTATAGTTTATGAAAGAGTGAATAAAGAAAAAAGAGGAAAAGGCTATGCACTTGAATGGATGTTTGATCATATTTTTAATATGGAGAAGAAATATGATGCAGTTTCGATATTTGATGCAGATAACCTAGCTCATAAGAACTTTTTAATAGAAATGAATAAAAAACTATGTGAGGGATATAAAGTTGTTCAAGGATATCTAGATAGTAAAAATCCAGAGGATACATGGATTACTGGAAGTTACTCAATATCCTTTTGGACTAACAATAGAATGTTTCAATTAGCTAGAAACAATATTGGACTATCAAGTCAATTAGGTGGAACAGGATTTAGCATTGATACAGAAATATTAAGAAAATTAGGTTGGGGTGCTACGTGTTTAACTGAGGACTTAGAATTCACCTGTAAGCTAGTTTTAAATGGTTATAAAGTAGGTTGGGCACATGATGCTGTTATATATGATGAAAAGCCTCTTACGCTGGCTCAGTCCTGGTGGCAGAGAAAAAGATGGATGCAGGGATTTGCAGATGTTTCAAGTAGGTATTTTTTTAAATTACTAAGAAGAGCAATATCTAAATTTAGCTTTGTTGCTTTGGATTGTGCACTGTATAGCATTCAACCTATAATTGCCATTTTGATAGGTATCTCTGCAATAACCGGTGTATTTCAATACTTTATGAAAGCATTTAATATAATATCTAACTTCAATACTTTTATTTATTCATTCAACTTTAACTTACTTACTATTGCTATTGGCATTTTTGGAGTTTTACAATTTATATACACGCCGCTTATACTAGTTCTAGAAAAGAAGCTTAACTTAAAAATATTCTGGTATTATATAATATATCCTGTTTATGCTATTACATGGTTTCCGATTTCCATTCAAGGAATCATGGACAAAAATAATAAGGAGTGGAGTCATACTTTACATACCAGAAGTGTAAAAATAAATGATTTAGAAAAAGCCAATTAGAATATAGATAGGGAAAGACTGGAAGTCTTTCCCTTTTGGAATATTGAGTAAACAAAAAATAAGATTATTTAACTATATTTGAGATTTTATTAAAATATGATAAAATATAAGAGGAAAATTAGAATTTTTGTTGAATATATACTTTGATGGTTCTCTTACAGGGGGGGAAATGCTTAATGAATGAATATATAATTGGAATAGATATTGGATCATCGAAGATATGTGCTGCTGCCGGAAAAATAGACAAGCACGGTAGAATGCAGATAATGGGAATTACATCGGCAATTTGTAATGGAGTAAAAAAAGGAATTGTTGTTGATATAGATAGTACTTCTGAATCTGTAAAACAGTGTATTGACGGACTAGAAAGAATGGTCGATATCAAGATTACGGATGCATACATATCTTTACCTGGAGGAATAAGTGAGCTGGTTTGGAATAAAGGTGTTGTAGCTGTAGCTTCAGAAGATAGAGAGATAAAGGATAACGATGTTAAAAGAGTTATAAAAGCATCTAAAATCATTACAATTCCATCCGATAAAGAAATTATAGGTGTAATACCCCAGCAGTACATAATCGATGGGTATGATAAGATAAAAGACCCTATAGGTATGAGTGGATTGAGATTGGAAGTAGATGCTCAAATCATACTAGCTCAAACTACTGTGGTAAATAATCTATTTAAAAGTATAGAGAAAGCTGGAATAAATGTATCTGGCATAGTATTCCAACCTTTAGCTCTATCAGAGGTTGTGTTAAAAAAAGAAGAAGTTGAAAGAGGAGTAGTATTAGTAGATGTAGGAGCAGAATCTATTAATATATATAGTTTTGAAGGGGGAAATCTAGTAAGTATAAGTACAATGTCATTAGGTGGAAATACTATAACTAATGATATTGCAGTCTGTCTTAAGCTTCCTTTTTCAGAGGCTGAAAAACTAAAAATTAAGTATGGTAGTGTTGGTAGAAGCTCCGTTAACAATGATATAAAAATAGAAGTCAACGCTGACTATAATAACAAGATTCATGTAGATCAGGATATACTTAAACAAGTAATTGAGGCTAGAGTTGAGGAATTACTGTGCATTATTAAAGGTGAATTAAAATCTAATGAACACTATGACAAAATTTCAGGTATAGTCTTTGTTGGAGGGGGATTTGCATTAATTAAAGGAATTGAAGACTTTAGCAAGGATATACTACAGAAACCTGTTAGAGTAGGAAGTCCTGAATATATTGGAGCAGCAAGCCCTCTATATGCAGCAGCTGTAGGTGCAGTAAAGGATGCTGCAGACTCTATGAAAGATAAAAGTTTAAGGATTAAGTCAGAGAAGGAAACAGAAGGTATTCAAAGGGAATGGACTAAAGAGAGAAACAAACATGAAGAAAAAAAAGAAAATAGTAGTGGCTTTGTATCAAAATTAAAAGATTTTTTCACAGATTTTTTCTAATAGGGAGGTAAATATTGTGCTAGATTTTGATGTTGATGTTCAACAATTAGCTAATATAAAAGTAATAGGATGCGGTGGTGGAGGAAACAACGCCGTAAATAGAATGATAAGAGAAGGACTAAAGAATGTTGAGTTTATTTCTGTAAATACAGATAAGCAGGCATTAGCTCTTTCTCAGGCGTCACAAAAGATACAAATAGGAGACAAACTTACTAAAGGTTTAGGAGCAGGTGCAAATCCTGAAATAGGAAATAAAGCAGCTGAGGAAAGTAAGGAAGAAATATCTCAGGCCATAAAAGGTGCAGATATGGTATTTATCACTGCAGGTATGGGTGGCGGAACCGGTACTGGAGCAGCACCTGTAATTGCAGAAATAGCTAAGTCTATGGGAATACTTACTGTAGGAGTAGTAACTAAGCCTTTCCCTTTTGAAGGAAGAAAAAGAATGCTTCACGCAGAAATGGGAATAAAGAATTTAAAAGAGAGAGTAGATACATTGGTAACTATTCCAAATGAAAGACTACTTACAATTGTGGATAAAAAAACTACATTGATGGAATCTTTTAAATATGCAGATGACGTTCTAAGACAAGGTGTACAAGGTATATCTGACTTAATTACAATACCAGGTCTTGTTAACCTTGACTTTGCAGATGTTAGAACTATCATGATAGACAAAGGTCTTGCACATATGGGAGTAGGAAGAGGAACAGGAGATAATAGAGCACAAGAAGCGGCAAAGCAAGCTATTTCCAGTCCTTTACTTGAGACATCTATAGTAGGAGCTACTGGAGTACTTCTAAATATAACTGGGGGACCGGACTTGGGACTTCTGGAAATAAATGAAGCAGCAGAAATAGTACAGGATGCTGCTGACCCAGATGCAAACATCATATTCGGTGCTGTAATAGACGAAAATATAAAAGATGAGATAAGAATCACAGTAATTGCCACAGGCTTTGAATCAGAAAAGATGCAAAGAACTCAGCCAGAGCCGGTTGCAAAAGTAACTGCAGCTCCAACACAACCAACAGTTAGTTTTACAAGTAATAGAGATGAAGCCGCAGCTACTGTAGAATATCATCAAAATTACGATGAAAATAACCTTGAAATACCAGCCTTTTTAAGAAGACAAAGAAAGTAATATAAGAATAAAAAAACAAGTGTAGCCTATGGCTACACTTGTTTTTTTATTCTTATAGCATACAGGAAGCAAATTATAATAAGTTGGCATATTATAGCATATAAAAATAATAATAATTTATAAAAAATGACAAAATTTTAAAGATAATAAGTATATAATAAAAAGTAAGAAAATGGAAATTCATTGTAATGGAGGTGAATATAGTATTTGATTATATATATCGATGTTTTGATTTTTCAAAACTTAGTGGTTAACCTATTTTTGTTATATATAACTGCCCGTACTTTGAGAGTAAAAGTAGAACTAAGATATATCTTAGTTGCAGCAGCTATTGGTAGTATGTATGTTATAACTTTAGTCTATCCGGAGCTAAAAAGGTTTTCTACGGTTCCATTTAAAATGATAATAGCAGCAGCCCTAATACTAATTAGTTTTAGAAAAAGGAAAGTGTTTTTTAATTTAAAGGCGTTATCTATATTCCTCTTGTATTCCATGCTTCTAGCTGGAACTTGCATGTTTATACAATATAACGAAGACTATGATATTAATAACTTTGTTATTATAAACTTTTCCTATAAAAAGCTTATGCTTTCAATAATGATAATATATATATTAATTGATAGAATAGTAATCTACATAAAAGATAGAAAAGACTTAAAAAGTCTTATATATGATGTAGATATTGTGTTAAAGAACTCAGAGAAAAATATTAAGGCTTTTTTAGATACTGGCAATGAATTAAGGGAACCAGCTACTAACCTACCAGTAATTATAGTGGAGAAAAAGGTTTTTAAGGATATAGATTTAAATCTATATGATAAATTTTATATTCCCTATAGAGTAGTAAATGGACAAAGTGGTAACCTCCAAGGATTTAAACCTCTCTGTATAAGAATACACGGTGGAGAGGAATGTCAGAATAGAGAGGTAATAGTTGCTTTTTGCGAAGAAAGATTAAGTGATTTTAATGATTATGAAGCTCTTTTATCTAGAGGAGTAATGTAAAGGATATTAAATTGATTGGAGGATTAATATGATTAAATTAAAGATATTGTTAAATAGAATATTAACTAAATTTAAGGTCTTTATAAAGACAGTGTACTACATAGGTGGCAATGAGGTACTTCCCCCTCCTCTTAGTAAAAAGGAAGAAGATGATCTAGTTGCAAGACTTGTAACTGGTGAGGAGAGTGTAAGATCTACGTTAATAGAAAGGAATTTAAGATTAGTAGTATATATAGCAAGAAAGTTTGAAAATACAGGGGTAAACGTAGAGGATTTAGTATCAGTAGGAACTATAGGTTTAATTAAGGCTGTTAACACCTTTGATCCAGAGAAAAAAATAAAATTAGCTACATATGCATCTAGATGCATTGAAAATGAAATACTTATGTATTTAAGAAGAAATAGCAAAGTAAAAGCTGAAATTTCCTTTTATGAGCCTTTAAATATTGACTGGGATGGAAATGAACTATTATTATCAGATATATTAGGTACAGATAATGATGTGGTTTATAACCTCATTGAGGATGAAGTTGATAAGCAACTTTTAATGGTAGCAATGAAAAAGTTAAGTGCCAGAGAAAAGGAAATAGTAAATCTAAGATTTGGATTAGGCGGTCAAGGAGAAAAAACACAAAAAGAAGTTGCTGATATGCTTGGTATATCTCAATCATACATTTCCAGATTAGAAAAAAGAATAATAAAAAGATTAAAGAAAGAAATAAATAAAATGTTATAAGGTTGTCTTTAGTATAAAAAAGCCCTACTTAGGAAATAATTAAAATGCTATATATTCTAAAGGGGCTGATGACTTTATGATAATTAATAAAGTTGAAATCTGTGGAGTTAACACTGCCAAATTACCAGTATTAAAGGAAAATGAGATGAGAGGACTGTTAATGGAGATGAGAAGTGGAGACTACTCATCAAGGGAAAAGTTTATCAAGGGTAATTTGAGACTGGTATTAAGTGTTATCCAAAGATTTAACAACCGAGGAGAAAATGTTGATGATTTATTTCAAGTTGGTTGTATAGGATTAATTAAGGCCATTGATAACTTTGATTTAAATCAAAATGTAAAGTTTTCTACTTATGCCGTTCCTATGATTATAGGAGAGATAAGAAGGTATTTAAGAGATAACAACTCTATAAGAGTAAGCAGATCTCTAAGAGATATTGCTTATAGGGCTCTGCAAGTTAGAGATAAACTTATAGGCGAAAATAATAAGGAGCCTACAATATCTCAAATTGCTAAAGAGTTGAAAGTGCCAAGAGAGGAAGTAGTATTTGCATTAGATGCTATTCAAGATCCGGTATCTCTCTTTGAACCTATTTATCATGACGGTGGAGATGCAATTTATGTAATGGATCAAATAAGTGACAACAAAAACTTAGATGATAGCTGGCTAGAGAACATAGCTATAAAGGAGGCTATGAAAAAATTAAATGATAGGGAGAAGCTTATACTCAACTTGAGATTCTTTGATGGTAGAACTCAGATGGAGGTAGCAGATGAAATAGGCATATCCCAGGCTCAGGTTTCTAGGTTAGAAAAAACCGCCTTAAGACATATGAGAAAATATGTATAGCCTTGGTAATAATTGTACTTATATTTAATTTTAGGATAAAAACTGAGAGTATACTAATATGACGATATTAGTATACTTTTCTCGGTTTTTATTTTTTATGAATTATTAAAAGAATATAAGCATATTATTTACTGAGCAGTTATTGCGAAGAAGTCTTGAAAGGCTAATTTTAACTGAGAAAACTTGGAGGGATAAAAATGGATGAAGAAAAATCTTTATATTCTTTAGGAAATTTAAGGGCAATGGAAATTATAGATATAAATACGGGAACAAAATTAGGATTTATAAAAGATTTAAAAATTGATTGTGATGAATATAAGATTATATCTATTATTTTACCATCTCAAAAAATGTCTTGGTTTGGGAAAAGTGAAGATATAGAAGTTCCTTGGGAAAATGTAAAGAAGATAGGTGTTGATGTTTTGCTTATAGATGGAGGAGAGTTTATGTTGAAGGAATAAGTGAATGTACAAAAGGTTAGATTTATAAAATTAATTAAAATCTACTAAACTATAGAATTTACCACTGAAATGTGTATAATTATTATAGGCGTAAATTTAAAAAGGATAATATATTTAGAAGGACGTGAAGAGATGTGAAGTGCCCTTACTGTGGTTATTTAGAAAGCAGGGTAGTAGATTCAAGATCAACCGAAGATGATATGTCTATAAGAAGAAGAAGAGAATGCTTGGAATGTGCGAAAAGGTATACTACATATGAAAAAGTTGAAAATGTGCCTATACTAGTTATAAAGAAAAACATGAATAGAGAATACTTCGATAGAACAAAAATAATAAATGGATTAATAAAAGCTTGTCAGAAAAGGCCTGTTTCGAGGCAGCAAATAGAGAATATTGCAGATGAAGTAGAAAAAAAGATTAGTAATAAAATGATGACAGAAGTTCAGTCTGAGTATATTGGTGAAATGATAATGGAGAGTCTCAAGGATTTGGATGAAGTGTCTTATGTTAGATTTGCATCTGTATACAGACAGTTTAAAGATATCAATACTTTCATGGAAGAAATTAAAAATTTACTGGGCAATAAGTAATGTGTTTTTAACTTATATTATATAAGTTGCCTATATAAAGAACAGCCTGTATCCTTTATAATTATAAGGGGTATAGGTTATTTTTATCTGATGATGTTTAAGTAAACAGTACTATAGTAATATAGAAATTCATGTTAAAATATGAGTATGATTATTAACTAAGTTTTGGAGGGTAAAGATGGAGAGAATATTAGTTGATGGATATGAGTTTATAAAAGTTGATTTAAATGGGGCTACAGCAGTATTTTCTACTGGAAAACAAGGATTAGATTTTAATAAGAATACAGAAGAAGGACTAAGGAATATAGAAAATATAAAAAAGTGGTTTCAATTAACAGAAGTAGGTTATATGAGTCAGATACACAGTAATTCTGTTATTACTTATAATGGAGAAATAAAAGAAGGGGATGCACTGGTAACCAATGAAGAAAGTACTGCTGTTGGAGTATTTACTGCAGACTGTGTACCTATTCTAATATATGATAAGAGAAATAAAGCGATAGCAGCAATTCATAGCGGTTGGAGAGGAACTTTTTCCTGCATTGCTCTTAAAACTGTTGAAATTATGGAAAAGCAATATGATACAAAAGCTGAAGATTTAGTTGTTTATATTGGACCCCATATGCATCAGTGCTGCTACGAGGTTAGTGAGGAAATAATAGACGAGTTCAGGAATCAAGATATATATAAAGATTTAGATTTATCAGAGGGAAGAATGCTAAGTATGTTAAAATGTATCATTTATCAATTAAGAATTAAAGGGGTAAGGGAAGAAAATATAAAGGATTTAAATATTTGTACCTTTTGTAACAAAGAATATGAATTACATTCTTACAGAAAGAGCACAAATAAATATGGAAGAATGTTTTCCTTTATATTCTTAAAATAGTTTCGAGAGGCTGAGGTGTTTAAGGGATGTCAGAAGATAAAATACTAATAGTTGACGATGAAGAGCATATCCGAGAATTAATTAAATTTAATTTAGAACAAAAGGGTTATAAAACTATCTCTGCAGATAACGGCATAGATGCTTTAAAAATAGCTAGATCAGAAAATCCCCAATTAATATTATTAGATGTTATGTTACCGGGAATAGATGGTTATGATGTCTGCAAGGAAATAAGAAGAGATCATTCTATTTCTACTACTCCTATAATCATGATTACTGCTAAAGGAGAAGAGTTTGATAAAGTGTTAGGACTAGAACTAGGTGCAGATGACTATATAACAAAGCCTTTTTCTATTAGAGAGCTCACTGCTAGAGTTAAAGCTATACTTAGAAGAACTGCACTTAAACCTGTAGATATCTCCTTCAGTTTTGGAGGAATTAATATTGATTTAGAAAAACACGAAGTAACTAAAAATGGAGAAAAAGTAGATTTAACTCTAAAAGAGTTTGAATTACTTGAGATTTTAATAAAAAATAAAGGAAGAGTAATGACAAGAGATTTTTTATTGGATAAAATATGGGGTTACGAGTATATGGGAGAAACAAGAACTGTTGATGTTCATATAAGACATTTGAGACAAAAAATAGAAGTGGATGATAAAAAACCAAAATATATAGAAACTATCCGTGGAATTGGTTATAGATTTAGTACAGGGGAATAGTTGGTGGCCTATTATGAAAAGAAAAATAATGTCTTCAATGCTAAGTACTCTATTTCTTAGTTTGACTATAATGACTATATTATTTATAGTAATAGAAAACTATCAATATATGCAGAATATGAGACAGACTTTGAAAATTAATAACGAAGTAATTATCAATGTACTGAGAAATGAAAAAGAGGAAGATAGAAAGGCTCTTTTTAAAGATAACTTTAAAAATGACATGATAAGACAGACTTATATTGACCCTAATGGAAAAGTATTAAGTGATTCCGTGGCAGATTCAACTAATATGGATAACCATAATTTAAGAAAAGAGATACAGGAGGCAAGAAAGAACGGAACTGGCTATAGTATAAGACACAGTATAACAACTGGTACAAGTACATTATACTTTGCTACTTCTTTTAATAGTGGGTATATTGTAAGAAGTGCTGTAACCATGCAGGTTATAAAGGGTGTTGAAAATAATTACTTGAAATACTATATGTTAATTATGGTATTTTCCGTGTTAGTATCTTTAATATTTGCATCCCAGTTATCCCATTCCATAGTTAAGCCTATTAAAGACCTTCAATTTATTACAGATAGAATTTCTCAGGGAGAATTAAGCAGAAGAGTTAACGTAAATTCTGCCGATGAGATAGGAAGGTTAGCTATAACTTTTAATAAGATGGCAGGTAGACTTCAGGATACCTTAAAGGACTCCCTAGATAAACAAAACAAGTTAGCAGCCATATTAAAGAGCATGGATAGTGGTATTATAGCTGTAGATAAGAATCATAAAATTATAATGATAAACCCCTATGCGAAAAAGATTTTCGGCATTAACAGAGATATAATAGGGGAAAACCTAATGGATAACATAAGAGACTTTGAATTGGAAAATATATTTAAGGATAGCAAGGAAGATTATAGAGAACTTAAAATATTCTGGCCTAAAGAGAAAGAGTTAAGAGTAAGAACTGCAGATATTATAAATAATGAACAGAAAATTGGTACTGTGGCAGTAGTACAGGATATAACGGACATTAAAAAACTCGAAAATGTAAGATCTCAGTTTGTGGCTAATGTTTCTCATGAGTTAAAAACCCCTCTTACATCGATAAAAGGTTTTGCGGAAACTTTAAAATATGTAGAGGACCCTACAACAAAGGAAAGGTTTTTAAATATTATAAACGACGAGGCTGACAGACTTACAAGGCTAATTAATGATATTTTAACCCTTTCTCATATAGAGAGTGGAGTAGAGCAAAAAAAGGAAGAGATAAGCATAAATAATATCATTAAGGATGTTTACTATCTAATGAAAAATACTGCGGAAAAGAAAAGAATTAGAATTTTGCTTAAAGAAGAAGTGGTACCTACCGTTTGGGGAGATAGGGACAGATTTAAACAAATGCTTATTAACTTGGTAGACAATGCGATAAAATATTCAGATGAAAATGGAGTTGTAACAATAGGAATAAAATATGAGAAGGAAAAATGTATATTATGGGTTGAAGATAACGGCGTTGGCATAACAAAGGAGCATATAGAAAGGCTATTCGAGAGATTTTATAGGGTTGACAAGGCTAGATCTAGAACCCAAGGAGGAACAGGTCTAGGGCTTGCTATAGTTAAACATATTGTAATGAGCTTTAATGGTGATATTGAAGTTGACAGTAAGGTAGGGAAAGGTAGTAGGTTTACCGTTAAGATACCAATTGAGAACTACGAATTTTAGAAAAAGTTTTATAAATATTTTATATCTATGTTAACTTTGTGTTAAATTAAATAGTTGTAATAATTGTATAACAATTGAGAAAAATATCCTTATAGCCTTGGGCTTGAGGATGTTTTTTTATTTTAAAATGCCTTAAGTGAGAATAAAATAAGATAGTTATGTTAACTTTTATTAACATAACTATAATAAAAGGTTAACTTTATTAGGATATTATGAAACTATACTAAATTTACATCATTGAAGAGTAAGAGGAGGGCTTAAATAATGAAAAAAGTAAGCTTGAGGGCTATAATGGCTGCACTAGCAATAGTAACTATAAGCACAGCTTTTACAGCCTGTGGAAATAATGAAAGCATAGGGAATACTGAAACCTCTGGATTAATTACGTTAGCAGGATCTACTGCACTTCAACCATTAGCAGATCAATCTGGAAGAAAATTCAGTGAAAAGTATCCTAATGCCTTAATTAATGTTCAAGGAGGAGGTAGTGGTACTGGAATAAGATTAGTTTATGAAGGGACTGCTGAAATAGGAAATTCTGATGTATATGCTGAAAAAAAGTTAGATAAGGAAAAGGCAAAGGAACTAGTTGATCACAAAGTGTGCGCAATAGGCTTTGCTGTAGTTGTAAGCAATGATGTAAAAATTGATTCTTTAACTAAGTCTCAAATACAAGATATATTTTCGGGAAAGATTACTAATTGGAAAGAAGTGGGAGGAGAAAATCAGAAAATTGAGGTTTTTCATAGATCAAAGGGTTCAGGAACTAGAGCAGCATTTAAAGATACCGTTATGGGCGGAATTGAGGAAAATGATGCCGTTGGACAAATTCAGGATTCTAACGGAGCTGTTGAAAAATCAATGGAGTCTACAAAGGGATCTATAAGTTATTTAGCTCTGTCAGCATTAACCAGTGATACAGCTAAGAAAAATATAAGGACCTTAAAAATTGAAGGAATAGAAGCAACTAAGGAAAAAATAACTACTGGTGAATATCCCTTCTGGTCTTATGAGCATATGTACACAAAAGGAGAAGCTAAAGACTTAACAAAGACATTTTTAGATTATATGGTAAGTGATGAAAATAAACCTATAGTTGAAAAAATGGGATATATTCCAATTAGTGATATGAAAATTAAGTAATTTAATTTAAAGCTAGAAAGCGTAATGGTTAAAATTATTCTTTCATATTAAGATAAAAAATATTAAGAGGTTGATGATATGGAAAAAAGGAAATTTTCACATAAATTAAAAACTGAATATCTAGGTAGAGGTTTTGTAACATGTTGCGGATTACTAATTGTATTTTTAACACTCGCTATTTTAATTTTTTTAAGTTCGAAAGGATTAAGTACTTTTATAAAGGACGGCTATTCTTTGAGAGAGTTTCTTTTTTCATCTCAGTGGCAGCCAGATAATAAAAATCCTAAATTAGGAGCATTGATATTTATAGCAGGATCTACTTTTGTTTCTATAGGTGCTGTAGTTATAAGTGCACCGATAGCTATAGCGTTAGCAATTTTTATGCACTATATTTCACCAAGGTTAGGAGAAAAAGTGGTACAGCCAGCATTAGAATTGTTTGTGGGAATACCTTCTGTAGTATACGGTTGGATTGGACTAAGTGTGTTACTGCCATTTTTAAAAGGTATATTTGGGGGAACCGGTTTTAGTTTAATAGCTGGTATTTTAGTTTTAAGTGTTATGATATTGCCAACAATTGCCAGTATTTCTGCAGATGCAGTTAAAATTATACCCAAAAGCTATGTAGAGGCTTCTTATGGACTAGGTGCTACAAGATGGCAGACCATAAGTAAAGTAATAGTACCAGCTGCTAAAAGTGGAATTTTAACAGGAGTAGTCTTGGGGCTTGCAAGGGCTTTCGGAGAAGCCTTGGCAGTACAGATGGTTATAGGAAACTCTATAAAGTTTCCTAAGAGTTTATATGATTCAACATCCACATTAACTAGTATCTTAACTATGGATATGGGAAATACTTTTACAGGAACTATGTGGAATAATGCGTTATGGTCCTTGGCCTTACTATTATTAATTATATCATTTGTATTTATTATAATACTAAGGTCTATCGAAAAAAGAGGTGAGATTAAATAATGAATGCTAGATTAAAAGATAAGGTTTGGACTGGTGTTTTATATGCGGTGTCTTGTTTTGTAGTACTACTCCTGGTGTCTTTAATAGGATATATATTGATAAAGGGAGGTAATTTTTTAAGTCCATCCTTTTTATTTGGTAATCCTAAGATTGGAGAAGCTGGTGGAGGAATTGCACCACAACTTTTTAATTCTTTTTATATGTTGATTGTATCACTGATTATTTCAATCCCCTTAGGCGTAGGAGCTGGAATATACTTAGCAGAGTATGCGAAAGAAGGAGTTGTATTAAATACAATAAGGCTATGCATAGAGACAATGGCATCATTACCATCTATAGTAGTAGGTCTCTTTGGCCTTTTAGTGTTTGTTAATATGACAAAATGGGGATTTACTCTTATTTCAGGAGCGTTAGCCATAACTGTGCTAAATCTACCTTCACTAACACGTGTAAGTGAAAATGCCATAAGAGCAGCAGCAAAATCTGTTAAGGAAGCTAGTTTGGGACTTGGAGCTACTCAATGGCAAACAATAAGAAAAGTAATACTTCCTTCTGCAATTCCACAAATTCTAACAGGAGTTATATTAGCTGCAGGAAGAATATTTGGGGAAGCAGCAGCTCTACTTTATACTGCTGGGATGAGTGCTCCTATGCTTCGTTTTAACGATCCTAGTTTAGTTACAAAATCATCAGCATTTAGCTTGTTTAGACCAGCTGAAACACTTTCAGTATATATTTGGAAACTGAATTCTGAGAGTATGGTTCCAGACGCATCTATAATAGCTAATAAAGCATCAGCAGTACTTGTGGTTATGGTTTTAATATTCAATGTTTCAGCTAGAATATTAGGTAAAAAAATATACGAATCCTATACAGGTAAGAAGTAAGGAGGACATTAAATGGGTATAATACAAACAAAGGATCTTGATTTATACTATGGAACCACACAGGCTTTGAAGAAGATAAATCTGGATATACAAAAAAATGCAGTTACAGCATTGATAGGACCTTCTGGTTGTGGTAAGTCTACATTCTTAAGAACTTTAAACAGAATGAATGATTTGATTGAAGGCGTAAAAATAGAAGGAGAGGTTCTCTTCGAAGGAAAAAACATATATAAGGATTATGATGAGATTGAGCTTAGAAAAAGGGTAGGAATGGTATTTCAAAAGCCTAATCCCTTCCCTATGTCTATATATGATAACATAGCTTATGGACCTAGGGTACATGGTGTGAAGGACAAGAATAAGCTAGATGAATTAGTAGAAAACAGCCTAAAAGGTGCTGCTCTTTGGGATGAGGTAAAGGATAGGTTGAATAAAAGTGCATTAGGAATGTCCGGCGGCCAACAGCAAAGGTTATGTATTGCAAGAACTCTTGCAGTAGAACCAGAAGTATTACTTATGGATGAGCCGACTTCAGCACTAGATCCTATATCTACCTTAAAAGTAGAAGAACTTATGGATGAGCTTAAGAAAAAATATACTATAGTAATAGTAACTCACAATATGCAGCAGGCGGGAAGAATATCAGACTATACAGCCTTCTTTTTAAGTGGAGAAGTAGTGGAGTTTGATAAGACTGAAAGTATTTTCTATAAGCCAAAAGATAAAAGAACAGAAGATTATATAACAGGAAGGTTTGGATAAAAATTCTTTGTTTGGATTAGACTACTTATAGGACTCCTGCTTTCAATGGCAGGAGTCCTATAAGGTAAAAGTTGAATTAATCAGTGCCATCTAAGCAATAATCATAAAAAAATTGGTAAATAGTATAATATTATTAAAGTAGATACTATACTTATATGTGATTAGGTATAACTATCTTTCAAAATAATTAGAAATATGTAATAATGAAGAGAAGAATAATTAAAAAGAGGTGAGTATAATGACAAGAATAGGATTTGACTCCGCTTTAGAGGAACTTCACAACGATTTATTAAGAATGGGCAGTATAGTTGAAAAACAAATTCACCAGTGTATAGAAGCTTTAGTTAAACAGGATGAGGCCTTAGCAGAACAAATAATAAAAAATGATGATTTAGTCGATAAACTTCAAAGAGAAATCGAAGATAAGTGCATTAAACTAATAGCTAAAGAACAACCTCTTGCTATAGACTTGAGAACTATAGTTACTACTTCAAAACTAGTTACTGATTTAGAGAGAATGGCAGATTATGCAGTAGATATAGCCAAAATAACAATAAGGATGAAAAATGAAAAGTATGTTAAGGAATTAATTGATATTCCTAAGATGGCTGAAATAGTTAAGGTTATGATTAGAAAAGCATTGGACGCTCATGTTGCAGGAGATGTAGAAGCAGCTTACGAGGCATGCAAAATGGATGATGAAATAGACCATTTATATAGAAATATCTTTACAGAGATGCTGACATTAATGTCAAAAGGTCAGGAAAATGTCGGTCAAATTACTCAACTACTATTTGTTTCTAAGTATCTTGAAAGAGTAGGAGACCATGTAACAAATATCTGTGAATGGACTATATATCTAGTAACCGGCGAACAAATAGACTTAAATGAATAGAGAAAGTTAATTATATAATAAGCTTAGTAGGGGAAATCGGTATTGAATAAATATCGATTTTTTCTTTGTATAGAATTATATTATGCAAGAGTTTTCAATATAGTAAGATTAAAAAACTTTTAAGTTATACTTAAGTTTATAAAAATATGTTTTGATTTTATTGCTAAAATATTAATATTTTCAGGCGAAAAAAGACAAAAAAGTGCACTTCTAAGAAAATGAGCGACAAAAAAGTCTAATAAAAATTTGTCTTGAAAAGGTTTTCAAGAGGCGAGTTTTGTTAATTTAATGTTTTATTTTTAAAAAATTTATGTTATACTTTATGAGGTCGAAAAAGAATACTTTCAAATTATCAGGAGGGATAAAATGTTTAGTTTGACTCCAAAAGAAGACAAGTTTTTTGAACTTTTTATTGAAACTGCAAATATTGCTTATAAGGCTTCCAATTTATTAGTGGAGTTTTTGAAGGATCTAGATAATGCAGAGGAAAATTTGAAGAAGATTAAAGAGGTGGAGCACGAAGGAGATAAAAAGCAGCATGAGATACTTGAACAGTTAAATAAAACTTTTATAACACCATTTGACAGAGAAGATATCTATGCTATAGCAAAAGACACCGACGATATTATTGATTACATAGAGTCTACAGCAAGCAGATTTGTGATGCTTAATGTAAATCGCTGCACAGAAGAAGCAGAGATGTTAAGTAGACTAATTGTTAAGTCTTGTGAGGAAATAATAGTTCTTATGCAAGAATTAAAAAATATGAAAACAAGTAAGGAATTATCTAAGAAGATAATAGAGATTAATAGAATAGAAGAAGAAGGAGACAAGGTCTCAAGAACTGCTATAAAGGACATCTTCAGAGGAAATATGGATGTGTTGGATATTATAAAATGGAGAGAGATATATCAATATCTTGAAGATACATTAGATGCTTGTGAAGATTTAGCAAATGTCATTGAAGGAGTAGTAATGAAAAATGCTTAGTAGTACTATTATTTTAACAGTTACTATAGTTGTCATTGCTTTAGTCTTTGACCTGATAAACGGCTTTCATGACAGTGCCAATGCAATAGCTTGTTCTGTATCTACAAGAGTTCTAACATTAAAGCAGGCGGTAATTATGTCAGCTGTGTTAAACTTTGCAGGAGCCTTTATGAACGTGAAAGTTGCAAAGACTATTGGAAGTGGAATAGTAGATCCTAATAGTATTACCCAGCAGGTAATAATAGCTGCTTTAGTTGGAGCGATTATATGGAATTTGATAACTTGGTATTTTGGGATTCCAAGTAGTTCTTCTCACGCCCTAATTGGAGGCTTAGTAGGATCAGCTATAATGTTTAAAAAGTCTTTCATTATAGTGAATTGGGCTAGTCTTTTTTCTAAGGTAATATTATGGTTAATATTATCACCGGTAATAGGTTTCTTCATAGGATTTGTATTTATGAATATAATAAATATGTTTCTAAGAAAGACAAGACCTGCAACAGTAACAAAGGTGTTTTCAAAGCTTCAAATAGGCTCAGCAGCACTTATAGCCTTAAATCATGGAGGCAACGATGCACAAAAATCAATGGGTATCATTACTATGGCTTTAGTTAGTGCTGGTTTCTTGCCAGTATTTGCAGTACCAGATTGGGTAAAGATATCTTGTGCACTAGCAATGGCATTAGGTACAAGCATGGGGGGTAAAAAGATTATAAAAACTATGGGATCTAGAATGTCGAAGATAGCTCCAGTCAATGGGTTTACAGCAGAGATGGGAGCATCCTCAGTAATCTTTACCGCGACAATGCTTAATGCTCCAGTAAGTACAACTCATATAATAACAGGTTCAATAATGGGAGTTGGAGCATCAAAAAGACTTTCAGCAGTAAGATGGGCTGTTGCTAAGGAAATTCTTACAGCTTGGGTGATAACTATTCCAGCCTGTGCTTTAATTTCAGCGTTAACCTTAATGTTGATAAATTTAATATAATTTGTACATAGCACCCTTCTGTTACAGAAGGGTTTTGTTTTTACATTGACTAAATAATAGGATTAGGGTAATATTACTAGATGTATAGCTGTAAAAAGGGGTTGAATATATGAAGAATCAAATTGCGGTAGTAAAACCAGGAAGTATTGCAGAAGAAATGGAAATAGAGGTAGGAGACCTTTTATTAAGTATAAATGGAGAACCGGTTAAAGACATAATAGACTATAAGTTTTTAATATCCGATGAATTTGTTAACATTGAAATAGAGAAAAAGAATGGTGAGGTTTGGGAGTTAGAAATAGAGAAGGATTATGATGAAGATTTAGGAGTACAGTTTAAGGAAGCCATATTAGACAGACCTAGAAGCTGCCATAATAAGTGTATATTTTGTTTTATAGATCAGTTACCAGCAGGAATGAGGGAAACTCTTTATTTTAAAGATGATGACTCTAGATTAGCCTTTCTACAAGGAAACTTTGTTACACTAACAAATATGAGCGAAGAAGATATTGAGAGAATAATTAAGTATAAAATCAGTCCAATAAATGTATCTGTTCATACTACGAACCCTGAGCTTAGAATGAGGATGACAAACAATAGGTTTGCTGGCAATGTTTATGAAAGAATAAAAAGAATGGCAGAGGCTGGCATAAAGATAAATTGTCAGGTAGTTTTGTGTCCAGGTATAAATGATGGCGATGAAATCGAAAAAACAATTGAGGATTTATATAAGCTGTATCCTCAGGTAGAGAACTTAGCAGTAGTGCCAGTAGGAGTTACTAAGTTTAGAGAAGGATTATTTAAACTGGACTTATACAATAAGAAAACAGCATCAGAACAACTTGACAGAATTTCTAGACTACAGGATAAATACATAAAAGAAATAGGAAAACCTTTTGTAAGATTATCTGACGAATTTTATGTAGTAGCAGATAGAGAAATTCCAGATGCCAAGTTTTACAGCGGTTTCAAGCAGCTAGAAGATGGTGTGGGAGTAATAAGGATTTTTAGAAATTATATTAAGGAATCACTTTCAGATTTAAAAAGGGAAGTAAAAGGTTCCTTTACAATGTTAACTGGTGCTTTAGCCTATGAAGAAATAGCAAAAGCCGCTGAAGAAATAACGTCAGCAAATCCTAAAATTAAAATAGAAGTGAAAAAGATAATTAATAACTTTTTTGGTGAAACTATAACTGTAGCAGGTCTTATAACTGGCAGTGATATTATAGAGCAATTGAAAGATGAAAAACTGGGAGATTATATCATGATACCGGATTGTATGCTGAGAAAAGGTTACGAGCTGGCATCAAATGACGAAAAAATTTTTTTAGATGATATTACTGTAGAAGGACTGTCAAAGGCCTTAGATAGAAATATTTTAATATGTGATTATACAGGAGAAGATTTAATCCAGATAATCAATGAACATTGTGAGGAGGAATAAATAATGGGAAAACCGATAGTAGCAATAGTTGGAAGACCTAATGTAGGAAAATCTACATTATTTAATAAATTGGCAGGAAGGAGAATATCTATAGTAGAAGATACTCCAGGAGTTACAAGGGATAGAGTATATGCAGAAGCGGAGTGGCTAAAATATAACTTCACTATGATAGACACTGGTGGTATTGAGCCTGAAAGTGAAGATGTAATAATTTCTCAAATGCGCAGGCAGGCTCAAATCGCTATCGAAACAGCTAGTGTAATTGTGTTTATAGTAGATGGTAAGGAAGGACTTGCAGCTGCAGACAGAGAAGTAGCTCAGATGCTTAGGAAAAGTAAAAAGCCAATTGTACTAGTAGTTAACAAAATAGATAGTCTAAAAGATGAAGATAATGCTTATGAATTCTATAACTTAGGAATTGGTGATCCTATTACAATATCTGCTGCTCAAGGACTTGGTCTTGGAGATATGTTAGATAGAGTAGTATCTCATTTTGATGAAATATTAGATGAAGAAGAAGAAGAAGACCTTATAAAAATAGCCTTTGTAGGAAAGCCTAATGTAGGAAAATCTTCTCTTATCAACAAACTTCTAGGAGAAGATAGAGTAATAGTAAGTGATGTACCTGGTACAACAAGAGATGCTATTGATAGCTACTTAGAAACAGAAGAGGGTAAGTTTTTACTAATAGATACCGCTGGACTCAGAAGAAAAAGTAAGGTTAAAGAAGAAATTGAAAGGTATAGTGTTATAAGAACCTATGCAGCTATAGAAAGAGCTGACGTATGTATATTAATGCTGGATGCAACCCAAGGCATAACAGATCAGGATGAAAAGATAATAGGATATGCTCATGAAATAAATAAAGCTATTATGGTTATAGTTAATAAGTGGGATTTGATTGAAAAGGATACTAAAACCATGAATGAGTTTACTAAGTCCATTGGAAGGAGCTTATCCTTTATGTCCTATGCACCATACCTATTTATTTCAGCAAAGACTGGTCAAAGAATACATAAGGTACTGGATATGGTAAAGGAGTGCCATGGCAGTTATACAAAGAGAGTAAAAACTGGTGTATTAAACGATGTGATTAGTAAGGCTGTAATGATGAAGGAGCCACCAGTTGTAGCTAATAGAAGATTAAAAATATACTATGTTACTCAAACAGGAGTAAAGCCTCCAACTTTTGTATTCTTCGTTAATGATCCTCAAAACCTTCATTTTTCCTATGAGAGATATCTAGAAAATCAGCTAAGAGAAAACTTTGAGTTTAAAGGTACAGGTATCAAATTGGAGTTTAGAGAAAGGAAGGAATAGTTATGTGTTCTAAAATAGCCTTTTTAGGTGGAGGAAGTTTTGGAACAGCTCTAGCAATAATGCTTGCTAAAAAAGGGATTGAAGTTAAAATTTGGGACAGAAAACAACAGGTAGTAGATGATATTAATATAAAAAGAGAAAATATAAAATATCTGCACGGCGCTGTGGTGCCGGCAGGTATAACAGCATCTACGGATATAGAACAAGTAGTAAAAGATAGTGAGTATATTGTGCTAGCAGTTCCGTCTCATGTAATAAGAAGAATTTCTAGTGACATTAAGAAATTTACTAGCAGTAATCAGATAATAGTAAGTATAGCTAAGGGTATCGAGCAGGAAAGCGGTAAAAGGCTTTCAGAGGTGATTAAAGAAGAACTTGCAGATAACCCTGTGGTAATACTTTCTGGTCCTAGTCATGCTGAAGAAGTAGCTCAGGATATACCAACAACAGTAGTAGTAGCTTCGGAGAATTTAGAAGCTGCAGAGAAGGTTCAGGATTTATTTATGACAAATAAATTTAGAGTCTATACTAATGAGGATTTAGTCGGTGTTGAAATAGGTGGAGCTGTTAAAAATATTATTGCTTTAGCTGCAGGAATATCTGACGGTATAGGGTATGGTGATAATACTAAGGCTGCCCTTATGACTAGAGGTATAAGTGAAATTGTAAGAATAGGAATAAAATTAGGTGGCAAAATAGAAACTTTTGCAGGACTTACTGGAATAGGAGACTTAATTGTTACTTGTACGAGTATGCATAGCAGGAATAGAAGAGCAGGTATACTGATTGGTAAAGGGGCTACAGCAGAAGAAGCAACGAAAGAAATAGGTATGGTAGTAGAGGGAATAAAGGCATGTAAAGCATTTTATGGCTTAAAAGAAAGACTTGGAATATCTATGCCTATAACAGATGTTTTATATAAGGTGCTTTTTGAAGATAAGGACCCCAAGTACGGTGTATATGAACTTATGACTAGAGATAAGAAAGACGAAGCATATTAATTTTTTTTTCTAATAGTAATAAATTACCCCCACTGAAAATATATATATACTGTTAACATTAAGATTATTGGGGGTAATATTTTGGAGAACTTTGATATATACCAAGATATAGCAGAGAGAACACAGGGCGATATATATGTAGGAGTAGTTGGTCCAGTAAGAACTGGAAAGTCTACTTTCATTAAGAGATTTATGGAGCTTATGGTAATACCTAACATTGAGAATACTTATAAAAAGCAGAGGGCAAAGGATGAGTTACCTCAAAGTTCATCAGGAAAATCTATTCATACTACTGAGCCTAAGTTTGTACCTAATGAGGCAATAGAAATAAATCTAAATGAAAATACTAGATTCAAAGTGAGATTAGTAGACTGTGTTGGATATATTGTTAAAAGTGCCCTAGGATACATGGAAGGCGAACAAGCCAAAATGGTTACTACACCTTGGTATGATTATGAAATACCTTTTGAACAAGCAGCAGAGCTTGGAACTAAGAAGGTTATAAATGAACACTCAACTATAGGTCTTTTAGTAACTACAGATGGATCTGTAACAGATATAAGTAGAGATGACTATGTTGAGGCTGAAGAGAGAGTGGTAAGTGAACTTAAAGCTATAAATAAGCCATTTATAATTATACTAAACTCACAAAACCCTGGTAGCCCTGAAACCACAGCTCTAAAGAGAGAGTTAGAAGAAAAATATGATGTGCCTGTCCAAGAAATGAACGTACTTAATATGAAGCAGGAAGATATTACTGGAGTTTTTCAAAGAGTTCTTAAAGAATTCCCGATCAAGGAAATAAACATTGATATGCCTGAGTGGATAGAAAAATTAGAATGTTCCCATTGGCTAAAACTAGATTTTATTAACCTTGTTAAGGATATGTGTAAGAACATATATAAAGTTAGAGACATAGGTAAATCTTTAGAGGGATTTAAGGATGTAGAGTTTATTGGGGTTTCTAATATTGATGAAATTAATATGGGAGAGGGTACCGCAAGAATTAATCTAAGACCTAAATCAGATTTATTCTATAAAATATTAAGTGAAGTTTGTGATGCTGAGGTCTCCGGTGAAAGTGATTTACTGAACATAGTTAAAGAAATGCATAAGGCTAAGATTGAATATGATAAGGTAGCTATTGCGCTGAGGGATGTAAGAGAAACTGGATATGGTTTGGTAGCACCTCAACTTTCAGAAATGAAATTAGAGGAACCTGAGATTGTAAAACAAGGTAGCAGAACGGGCATTAAGCTAAAAGCTAGCGCTCCTTCACTTCACTTCATAAGAGCGGATATTGAAACAGAGGTTTCTCCTATAATGGGCACAGAAAGAGAAAGCGAAGAGATGGTTAAATCCCTTCTTGAACAGTTTGAAAGTGACCCATCAAAGATATGGCAGAGCAATATGTTTGGTAAATCCTTAGAAATATTGGTAAAAGAGGGACTTCAAAATAAGTTGTACAAGATGCCTGAGGATGTACAGCTTAAGATACAGAAGACCCTTCAAAAGATAATAAATGAAGGCAACGGTGGATTAATCTGTATTATATTATAAGTTAATAATTACTGATATAATATAATCACCATAAAGCCTGTGAGCCATTAGGTTCACAGGCTTTATGGTGTGAAAAAATGCAGGAAAAGGCAATTTCAATAGAAAATAAGAATAAATTTAATAAAAACCATGAAAAATGATGGATATTAGATTATAATAGAAGAATAGGAAATTAAGGAGGAATATTAATGAAAAAAGTTGCAGTGGTCTTTAATGGTGGGACCATATCTATGAAAGTTGACCCAAGAGTTCAAGCAGCAGTGCCAAGCTTAAGTGGAGAAGAAATAATGGCTATGGTAACTGGAATAGAAAAATATGCAGAAATAGAATCACATAATTTTTCTAATGTGCCAAGTCCTCATGTTACTCCTTTAGACATGATGGATTTGTCTAAATACATAAAAGACTTGTTAAAAAGAGATGACATAGTAGGGGTAGTAGTAACACATGGTACAGATTCACTAGAGGAAACTGCCTACCTATTAGATTTAACTATAAAAAGTGAGAAACCAGTAGTGGTTACAGGTGCTATGAGAAGTAGCTCCGAGTTAGGTTATGATGGACCAGCAAATCTTTCGGCCTCAATTTGTACAGCTATATCAGATGAAGCACGAGGCAAAGGTGTTTTGGTATGTATGAACGGGGAATTAAATTCTGCTTCAGAAGTTACGAAGGCCAACTCAATGAGCCTAAGTGCATTTCAGAGCCCTTCCTTTGGACCAGTAGGTATTGTAGATAATAATCAGGTTATTTTTTATAGAGAGAGTTTAAACAGACAGTACATAAACACAGAAAACATAGAAACCAAGGTATCACTGGTAAAGTGTGTTTCTGGAATGGATTCAAAGTTTATAGATTTTTGTATAACTGAGGGAGATAGAGGAATAGTAATTGAAGGTATGGGTAGAGGTAACGTACCTCCAGCCATGGTAGAGAGTATTAGGGTTGCAGTTGACAAAGGTATGGCAGTTGTATTAGTGTCACGATGCTATGAGGGTAGAGTTCTAGACACTTATGGATATACTGGTGGTGGCAAGAACCTAAGAAACCTAGGAGTTATATTTGGAGATAACTTACCAGGACAGAAGGCTAGAATTAAATTAATGCTGGCACTAGCGCATACGGATAATCTAGGTGAGGTTAAAGAAATTTTCGAAAAGGGATTATATTTAGTTTAAATGGGTATCATTATTGTATAATTTTTATTATAAACTAAATACTAAATTAATAATATATTTGTAATATTTCTGTAAATGCATTTATTCTTTGTACTTATGCTATAATCTTTATATTATAGTTGAATAACAGAGTTTAAGCCTATGTTTAGTAATTGTAAATTTATCTTGAAATTATTATTAATATTTATGTATAATTAGTATGAATTGACAAGGCAACATGGAAGGATGAAATAATAATGATTAAAAGTATGACAGGTTTTGGAAGGGGAAGTATAGAACAAAATGGGCGTAGTTTTACAGTAGAAATAAAAAGTGTTAATCATAGATACTGTGATTTAAATGTTAAAATGCCAAAAAGCTTAATGGCTCTTGAAGACAGGATAAGAAAGACAGTTCAAGAGAAAGTAAGCAGAGGAAAAGTTGATGTATTTATTATTCAGAATAACTATGAAAAGCAAGGAGCTAAAGCAGTATTAGACGAAAAGCTTGCAGATAGTTATGTTCAATGCTTGAATAAAATAAAAGATAAGTATGAGATTAAAGATAATATTTCAATTTCGCTTATTACTAGGTTTCCAGACGTAATAACTTTAAAGCAGGAAGATGATGACATAGAAGAAATGTGGAAAATTCTATCTAACCCCTTAGAAGAAGCGGTTCAAATGCTTGTAGAAATGAGAGAAAAAGAAGGGGTAAAGCTCCAAAACAATATACTTTCAAAGTGTGACTATATTAAGAATTTACTGGATAAAATAGAAGAGAAGTCTCCTTTAGTAGCAAAAGAACATAAAGCAAAGCTTACAGAAAGACTTGGAGAGTTACTTGGGGATTTTCAAATTGATGAAAGCAGAGTGGCAATGGAAGTGGCTATGTTTGCTGATAAATCCTGTATAGATGAAGAGATAGTTAGATTGAATAGCCATATAATTCAATTGAAAGAAACCTCTGGCTTAAATGAACCTGTGGGTAGAAAACTTGATTTTATTGTTCAAGAAATGAATAGAGAAGCTAATACAATTGCCTCAAAGGCAAATAATTTAGAAATTACAAATTTTGTTTTAAATATAAAAAATGAAATTGAAAAAATTAGAGAACAAATACAAAACATTGAGTAAGAGCTAGGAGGAAATATATGAGTATCAAATTAATAAACATTGGCTTTGGAAATATTGTTTCAGCAAATAGATTAGTTGCTATAGTTAGTCCAGAATCCGCTCCAATAAAAAGGATAATTCAAGAAGCAAGAGACAGGGGAATGCTTATAGACGCTACATATGGTAGAAGAACAAGAGCTGTTATTATAACAGATAGTGACCATGTAATACTTTCAGCAGTGCAGCCTGAAACTGTAGCACATAGATTATCTTCTAAGGAAGAGGAAGATGAAGTTGAGGTAGATGAATAATGCAAAAGAAAGGTCTTTTAATAGTAATATCAGGACCTTCAGGAGCCGGAAAAGGTACTATATGTAAAGCGTTATTGGAACAAAATGATTTTTGGCTTTCTGTATCTTCAACTACAAGACAGCCAAGAAAAGGAGAGATAGAAGGAACTAACTACTATTTCTTAAGCAGAGAACAATTTGAAGATAGAATTGCTAAAGAGGATTTTTTAGAGTATGCAGAAGTATATGGAAACTACTATGGCACACCAAAATCTAAAGCCTTAGAAGCTATAGAAAAAGGTCAGGATGTAGTGCTTGAAATAGATATTCAAGGTGCTCTAAAAGTTAAAGATACTTATCCAGAAGGAGTATTTATTTTTATACTTCCTCCTTCTATGGAAGAACTAAAAAAGAGAATTATAAATAGGGGAAGTGAAACCCCAGAGTCTCTGATGACAAGATTTAAATCGGCTTACAAGGAGATAAATTACATATCAAAATATAACTACGCAGTTGTGAATGACACTGTGGAGGAAGCTGTTCAAAAAATTGAAAGTATAATTGTAGCTGAAAGATGCAGAGTAGATAGAGTGAAAGAGAAAATATTAGATTCAAAGGAGGGCATTATTCATGAACAACTCTATGATTAATCCATCTATAGTAGATTTGCTAACAAAAGTAGAAAACAGATATACATTAGTTACTATGACAGCTAAAAGAGCTAGACAGATAATTGAGGGAGAGGAGCCTTTAGTAAGAGTAACTTCAACAAAACCTGTTACAATAGCAACAAATGAAGTAAATCAAGGAGCAATTACTTACGAAACTGTAAAAGAAGGTATTAAATAATGGTAAAAGAAAAGAAGACTGTTGTAGTAGGAGTTACTGGGGGAATTGCTGTTTATAAGGCTTTAGATGTAATAAGCAGATTAAAAAAGAAGAATTTTGAGATAAATGTTATAATGACAGAATCTGCTGCAAAGTTTGTAACTCCTCTAAGTTTTCAGAGTTTGAGTCAAAACATTGTTAATTCAGATATGTTTGCTGAGCCAAGAGCTTGGGAAATACAACATATTTCTCTTGCTAAGAAGGCAGACTTAGTGCTGATAGTTCCTGCTACAGCCAATATTATAGGGAAGGTTGCAAATGGAATAGCAGATGATTTGTTATCAACTACTATTATGGCAACTAAAGCCCCTGTAATTTTTGCTCCTGCAATGAATACAAATATGTATAGTAATGCTATTGTTCAAGAGAATATCCATAAGCTTGTCAAGTTTGGATACAACTTTATAAATCCTGCCAGTGGAAGATTAGCCTGTGGAGATGAGGGCGAAGGAAAACTTGCAGATACAGAATCTATAGCTGAATATGTAGAAAGTATGCTATATGATAAAAAGGATTTAAAGGGAAAAAAGGTTTTAGTAACAGCTGGGCCAACAATTGCAGCAATTGATCCTGTAAGATTTATAACCAATAGATCTTCTGGAAGAATGGGATATGCCATAGCAGAGGAAGCTAGAGATAGGGGAGCTGAAGTGTTACTCATATCTGGTACTTCAAAACTTAAAGCACCGTTAGGGGTAAAAGTAGTTAATGTTAGCACTAACGAAGATATGTTAAGAGAAGTCTTAAAACACTATGTTGATCAAGATATAGTAGTTAAAGCCGCTGCGGTAGCTGACTATAAACCAAAACAGTATTCAGATAAGAAGATAAAGAAAGCAAATGATGATCTTAACTTAGAACTAACTAAAGATAATGATATCCTTAAAAAATTAGGTGAATTAAAAAAAGAACAAATACTTGTAGGTTTTGCTGCAGAAAGTAATGATTTAATTGATAATGCGCAGAAAAAACTTAAAAATAAAAACCTTGACTATATTGTAGCAAATGATATTACCAGTTCTGATACAGGCTTTGCTTCAGAAGATAACAAAGTTACCATACTTTGTAGAGATGGTAGAAATCTTCCTTTAGAAAAGATGTCAAAGAGACAAGTAGCAAGAAAACTATTTGATATAATAAATGAAAAATAGATTTGATAGAGAGGGGCTGGAACTTACACTTTTGTAAGAGAATGCCTCTCTTATTTAGTATGTTATTAAAGGGTGATTAAGTGTATAAATACGCTGGAATAATAGTAAATAATACATCAATACAATTAGATAAGCCATTTACGTACAGATTACCGGTTAGTATGTATGGCAAAATAGATATTGGATATAGGGTGAAGGTTCCCTTTGGAATGGGAAACAAAAAAATAGACGGATTTATAGTAGAGCTATATGATGAGTATAAAGGTACAGGAAGAATTAAGGAAATAGCAGAAGTATGCGAGGAGTTTCCGTTGTTTACAGATAGGGATTTAATACTCATAAGAGAGATGAGAGAGAAGTACCTCTGCACATATCTTGACTGTATTAAGGTTTTCATTCCAACTGGTGTTTTTAAAGGAATGAAAAATAAAAGAGAAAGCCTTGTATACTGTGGAAATATGCCAGAAGGTAAGTTTAGTAAAGAAATTTATAAAAACATATATGAAATAGTAAAAAATAATGAAGGTATCTTTACTAAGAGCGGATTAAGTAGAGAATTTAATTTATCTTTATCTTCAATAAATACTATGATTAAAAATCAAATACTTTTAGTACAGGATAAAGTTATAAATAGATATAATGAAAGAATATATGCTCAATACTTACCTAAAAATTTAAACAAGGAACAACAGGCAGCTGTAACCAGAGTATTAAGTTCAAAAAAAAGAACATTCTTATTACATGGAATTACCGGTAGTGGAAAAACTGAGATATACATGCATCTAGTAAGTGAAATGATAAATCAGGATAAAGAAGCAATTATATTAGTGCCAGAAATTGCCCTTACACCTCAAATGGTTGAAAGATTTAAGGGAAGATTTGGAAAAGATATAAGTGTATTTCATAGTAAGTTATCCGATGGTGAAAGATATGATGAGTGGCTTAGGATAAAAATGGGTAAAGTAAAGGTAGCTATAGGGGCTAGATCTGCAGTTTTCTTACCTTTTAATAATCTAGGATTAATAGTTATAGATGAAGAACATGAGGGAAGCTATAAATCAGATAGTAATCCTAAATATCATGCTAGGGAAATTAGTGAGTTAAAGTGCTCCATAAGTGGCTGCAAGCTGGTTTTAGGTTCTGCTACCCCGTCTATGGAAACTTACTATAGAAGTAGAAAAGATGAGATAGAGTTAATCACTTTAACAAATAGAGCTGATAACGCTGAATTGCCAGAAGTAGAGATAGTAGATATGAGAGAGGAGCTTTTAAACAACAATAAATCTATTTTCAGTAAAAAACTGCAGGAGGCTATTGAGGATAGGTTAAAGAAGAAAGAGCAGATAATACTCTTTTTAAATAGAAGGGGATTTTCAACTTTTGTTTCCTGTAGAAAATGCGGATATGTATTTAAATGTAATAACTGTGATATATCACTTACATACCATAGTGAAGGTAAAAAGTTAATGTGCCACTACTGTGGAGAAAAGCAGGCAGTGCCTAATAAATGTACCAAGTGTGGCAGTAAGTATGTTAAATATTTTGGAGTGGGAACAGAAAAGATAGAGCAGGAAATTAAGAACTATTTTCCATCAGCAAGAACTTTAAGAATGGACTTTGATACTACAAGAGGAAAAAATTCCTATGAACAGATATATAATACTTTTAGGGATGAAAAGGCAGACATATTAATAGGGACTCAGATGGTGGCTAAGGGTCTTGATTTCAAAAATGTTACTTTAGTAGGGGTTATTGCAGCGGATTTGTCTTTAAATCTTCCGGATTTTCGCTCTGCAGAGAGAACATTTCAGCTTATAACCCAGGTTTCAGGGAGGGCTGGAAGAGGAGAGAAAAAGGGAGTAGTCGTTGTTCAGACTTATAATCCAGAAAACTTCAGTATTAGATACGCTGCTTCTAATGATTATGAAAGCTTTTACACAGAAGAAATAGAACTAAGAGAGAATATGGAGTATCCGCCTTTCTCCGATATCCTTCTTATAAATATGAGCAGTAAAAATGAGAATTTATTAATAAAAAGTATACAAAATGTTGGTATATTTTTAAAAAATAGACTAGAAGAAAATGATAAAATTAATATGTTAGGCCCATGTCCCTGTGAAATCTCAAAAATTAAGGAGTTATACAGGTGGCAAATTATTTTTAAAGGAAAAATAGATAAAGAGTTTGGTGAAAATATAAGAAAAACAGTTTATGAATTACTAAAAGATGTTTATAATGATATAAGGGTGAGTATTGATGTAAACCCAAATAGTTTATTGTAAATAATTAGATTGTCTTAGAAAAATTTGGAGGTAGATATTATGGCTTTAAGAAATATAAGAGAATACGGAGATGAACTATTAAGAAAGAAAAGTAGAAAAGTTGATGTTATAGATGAAAGAATAATAACCTTATTAAGGGATATGGAAGAGACTATGTATGCTGCAGATGGAGTGGGTCTTGCTGCTCCGCAGGTAGGGGTACTTAAGAGAGTAGTAGTTATAGATGTAGGTCAGGGAATAATTAAATTAATAAATCCTGAAATTATAGAAACAGAAGGTAGTGAGATTGATACAGAAGGATGTTTAAGTGTTCCTGGTGAACAAGGAGAGGTGGAACGACCTTATAAGGTTAAGGTAAGAGCTTTAAATGAAAAGGGAGAGGAAATTGAGATAGAAGGAGAGGGTCTTTTAGCAAGAGCTTTTTGTCATGAAATAGACCACTTAGATGGTGTATTATTTGTTGATAAGACCATAACCAATGAAGGAGGAAAATAAAATATGAATATAGTATTTATGGGTACTCCTGATTTTGCAGTACCTTCCTTAAAGAGGCTTATTGAAGAATTTGGAGTAACCGCTGTATTTACTCAGCCAGATAGACCAAAGGGCAGAGGAAAAAAGCTATCTATATCTCCCGTAAAGGAGGTAGCAGTAGCACATGATATACCTGTATATCAACCAGAAAAACTAAAAAATGATCAAGATGCACTGCAAAAATTGAAGAACATAGAGCCGGACTTTATTATTGTTGTAGCTTACGGTCAGATACTTACTAAAGAAGTACTAGATATGCCTAAGTATGGATGTATTAATCTCCATGGTTCCTTACTTCCTAAATATAGAGGGGCAGCGCCGGTAAATTGGGCTATTATAAATGGAGATAAGGAAAGTGGAAACACAACTATGTTTATGGATGTGGGACTTGATACAGGAGATATGCTTCTGAAAAGCAGAGTAGAAATCACTGAGGATATGACTGCAGGAGAGCTTTATGATATTCTAAAGGAAGATGGAGCACAACTGTTGGTAGACACAATTAGTGGTCTAAGGGATGGAAGTATCCAAAGAGAAAAGCAGGGTGAAATGCCTACGGATTACGCTAAAATGCTGGATAAAGAGATGGCAAGAATAGACTGGAACTTAAGTAGTGTTAAGATAAAGGATTTCATAAGAGGTTTAAACCCATGGCCTATTGCGCACACACAAATTGAAGAGCAAAACATGAAGATATATGAAGCGGTAGTTTTAGATGAGAAGTCACAAGAAGAACCGGGAACTATAGTAGATGTATCTAAAGAGGGGATAAAGGTTAGTTGCGGAGAAGGAGTGCTATTACTAAAAACTGTACAGTTTCCAGGTGGAAGGCCAATGGCTGTAAGTGAGTATATTAAAGGACATGAAATTAAAAAAGCTGTGATATTAGGGGAATAATTTTAAGGATGCTGAAATGGAAATAAGAGATTTTAGGATATTCAGTATGATTTTAAAGTTAAAGAAAGGCACTTTTATAGTGTAAAACTAATTAGTATTTACTTTGTAATTGGAGGTGTAATAATGTATTTTGATAGTAGTTTTATAATATTAATTCCTGCACTTATTATTGCAGCTTGGGCCCAGTTTAAAGTGTCTTCAACTTTTGAAAAGTATTCTAAAGTTGGAAGTAGTGGAGGATATACAGGAGCACAAGTGGCAAGAATATTATTAGACAGTTATGGACTATATGATATACCTGTAGAGCTTACACCTGGCAGACTTTCAGATCATTATGATCCTACAAGAAGGGTTATGAGACTTTCGGAAGAGGTGTATTATGGAAACTCCGTGGCTTCTATTGGAGTAGCAGCACATGAAACCGGCCATGCAATTCAGCATAAAGAACGTTATGCACCGTTGGTTATAAGAAATTCCATAGTTCCAGTTGCGAACTTTGGATCAAATGCCTCTTGGATACTATTTTTATTGGGAATGGTTTTTGGATTGAAAGGGCTAGTAAGTATAGGAATACTTCTTTTTACAGCAGCGGTAGTTTTTCAGATCATAACTCTACCAGTAGAATTTAACGCATCCAATAGGGCGCTTAAAATATTAGAGTCTAAAGGAATACTTTATGGTAGTGAGCTTGGAGGAGCTAAGTCAGTTTTAAGTGCAGCAGCAATGACTTATGTAGCAGCAGCTTTAACAGCAGTAGCTCAATTATTAAGATTAATATTTATAAGCAGAAGTGATGATTAATGTAAATTATTTTAAAGATGAGGTAATAGAATGAACAATGCTAGAAAAACTGCAGTAAAGGTACTGGGAGAAGTATTTAATAAAAATGCTTACTCAAATATAGTATTAGGTAGAGAGCTAAATAAATCTGATTTAAATGATAAAGATAAGGGGCTAGTTACGGAAATAGTATATGGGACGATAAAGTACAAATATACTATTGACACTATACTAAACTATTTTATAAAAAGTAATTTAGAAAAATTAGAAATAGATGTTCTAAATATACTTAGGATATCTATCTATCAAATGTTATATTTAGATAAGATTCCGGAATTTGCAGTAGTAAATGAAGCGGTAGAATTAACTAAGATAAAATCTCCTAAAGCAGCAAAGCTTGTAAATGGAGTTTTAAGGAACTATTTAAGAAACAAAGATATAGATTATCATAATAAAAACAGCAAATTAGAAGAACTAAGTTTTAAATATTCATTTCCTAAATGGATGGTTAAACTTTTTTTAGAGAGCTATGGCATAGAAGAAGTACAAAAGATACTTAGTGGATTAAATATGGTTCCAGCAGTTACAGTGAGAATAAATGCTTTGAGAACAGACTACGAAGAAGCCTGGAAGAAACTTGCGGATAATGGATATGATATAGAAGAAGGGAAAGTATGTCCAGAAGCTATTCAGATAATAAAAGGAAGAAACATTGAAGATAATCCTCTATTTAAAGATGGATTAATAACTGTTCAGGACGAAAGTGCAATGATGGTTGCTCCATCTATGGATTTAGAAGAAAATATGATTGTTTTAGACCTGTGCAGTGCACCTGGTGGTAAAGCTTGTCATGCAGCAGAAATAATGAATAACACTGGGAAAATACTGGCTTTTGATATTCATGAAAACAAGTTATCTCTAATTAGAGATAATGCTGAAAGATTAGGAATAAAGAATATTAGTTGTGCTGTACTTGATGCTGCTAAGTATTCCAGTAAATACAAAGATGGAGCAGATAGAGTACTAATAGATGTACCTTGCTCTGGTATGGGAATAATAAGGAAAAAGCCGGAAATCAAGTGGACTAAGGATAAGGAAGATATTAGAGGTTTAGTTAAGATTCAAAGAGATATTATGTTAAATGCTGCTAAGTATGTTAAAGAAGGTGGAAAACTTATTTATTCCACTTGCACACTAAATAAAGAGGAGAACGAAGAAAATATAAGATGGTTTTTAAAGAAATGTCCAGATTTTAAAGTAGAACCACTTTATTTTGGTAATTTGGATAATTTAATTTACCATAAAGAAGGAGTAGTAACTATTCTTCCAGATAAAAATATGGATGGATTTTTTATTGCTAAAATGATAAAACATGGGCAGGTGTAATCAGTGTACAATATTTTAGATTTTAGTCTTGATAAGCTAAAGCAATGGATGAAAGATAATAAAGAGAGTGAGTTTAGAGCAAAGCAAATTTTTGATTGGATATACAAGAAGAATATCTGGAACTTTGAGGATATGAGCAATATTCCTAAAAATATAAGGGAAAAGCTTAATAACTCCTTTTATATAGAAATACCTCAGGTAGTAGATGTATATAAATCTAATTTAGATGACACTTTTAAATTCCTTTTTAAATATAGAGATGGTAACATTATTGAATCTGTAGTTATGAAATATAAACACGGAAATTCTATATGTGTTTCCACTCAAATTGGCTGTAGAATGGGCTGTAAATTTTGTGCTTCTACATTAGGTGGAATGATAAGAAATTTAACTAGCGGAGAAATATTAGCTCAGGTTTTAAAAGCTCAGCAGGAAATAGAAGATAGAATATCAAATATTGTGTTAATGGGAAGTGGTGAACCTTTAGACAATTATGATAATGTAATGGAGTTTTTAGATATAGTAAGAGCTGAATATAGTGTTAATGTAGGACAGAGACATATAACCTTATCTACCTGTGGAATTGTTCCTAGAATTAAGGAGTTAGCTGATAAAAATCTTCAGATAACCTTGGCGATATCTCTTCATGCACCAAATGATGATCTAAGAAGGAATATGATGCCTATTGCCTATAAATATTCTATAAATGAAGTTATGGATGCTTGCAGGTATTATATTAATACTACGAAAAGAAGAGTAACCTTTGAATATGCCCTGGTAAGAAACGTAAATGATAATAATGAATGTGCCAAGCAACTAATAGATTTACTAAAAGGTCTATTATGTCATGTTAATTTAATACCTGTAAATGAGGTAAAGGAAAATAATTTTAAAAAGTCTTCCTCTGATAACATTAAGAAATTTTATAATATGTTAATAGAGGCCGGTATTGAAACTACTATAAGACGAGAAATGGGTTCGGATATTAGTGCTGCTTGTGGGCAACTAAGAAGAAGCTATTTAGAATCAAAAAATGATTTAAAAGGGGTGTAGATTATGGTGGGGATCCTATCGGATATAGGGAATATAAGAAAAATTAACGAGGACTTCGTAGATTTCTATAGGAATGATAAATTTAGCATCTATGTTGTAGCTGATGGAATGGGGGGACATAATGCCGGAGAAGTTGCTAGTAAACTAGCTGTAGAGACTATTATTTCTTTTATTAAATCATTGGATAATATCGATGATATGGAAGATGTTCTGAAAAAAAGCATCCAATCTGCAAATGATAAAATTTTTGAATTAGCTAAAAATAACGAAGCATTAGGCGGAATGGGGACAACTATAACTGCCTGTTTAGTAAAGAGCAAACAAATGATTACAGCAAACGTAGGGGATAGTAGTTGTTACATTGTAAAATACGATGGCATAACAAAGATAACAAAAGACCATTCCCTAGTACAACAGTTAATTGACGAGGGCAGTATAACAGAAGAGGAAGCAGCTAATCATCCAAATAAAAATATAATAACTAGAGCATTAGGCACTAATCTTTCTGTAGAAATAGATACCTTTAAAGTGGATTTATCCGATGTTAAAAAGGTAATAATGTGCACTGATGGTTTATCTAATGGAGTAAGTACAAGTGAAATGTATGATATAATAATGAATGATGATAACAGTAATGCCTGCAGAAGATTAGTAGAACTTAGTAAGATAAAAGGTGGCAGAGATAACATATCAGTTATTGTATTTGAAGGAGAGTGTGAAGATGATAGGAACCATGCTAGGAAATAGGTATGAGTTATTAGAGAAGATTGGAGAAGGTGGGATGGCTTTAGTATATAAGGCTAAGTGCCACCTGTTAAATAGATACGTTGCTGTAAAGATACTAAAAGAGCAGTACAGTGATGACAAGGAATTTGTGGAAAAATTTAAAAGAGAAGCTACTGCGGCGGCTAGTCTTTCAGACAATAATATAGTAAATATCTATGATGTAGGTACCCAAGGAGATGTTAACTATATAGTAATGGAGTATGTTAAAGGCAAAACTCTAAAGCAGATAATTAGAGAAGCAGGTAGGGTAGAGCCAAGTAAAGCAGTAGATTTTGCTATTCAAATAGCTAAAGCTCTTGAGTGTGCTCATAAGAATAACATTATACATAGAGATATAAAGCCTCATAATATACTTGTAACGGAAGAAGGTTTGATTAAAGTTACAGACTTTGGAATAGCTAAGGCATCAAATTCAGTAACAATAACTAATTCAAGCAAGATAATGGGATCAGCTCATTATTTTTCTCCTGAACAGGCAAGAGGAAGTTTTGTTGATGTAAGAACTGATATATATTCTTTAGGAATAGTAATATATGAAATGGCTACAGGAAGGGTTCCTTATGATGCTGATAGTCCAGTATCAGTAGCTTTAAAACATATACAAGAGCCTGTAGTTCCTCCGAAACAAATTAATGGAAATATTCCTGAAAGCTTAAATAAGTTAATATTAAAGGCTGTAGAAAAGGAACCTATAAAGAGATACCAAACAATAAAGGATATGCTTTTGGATTTAAGAAAAATTGAAAGTAATAGAGAATTCAAAATCTCTACAAATGATTTTGACGACGATATGACAAGAATAATGGATCCTATAGTAATAGATGACAACTATAGCAAAGAAAACAAGAATGCTGAAAATCCAAAAAAACCTAAAAGAGGTATAGATTCTAGAAAAAGAAGAACCATTATGGGAGCAGCTATAGCTATATTAATTATCGTGATAGGTGCAGTTTCAGGTTATTTTGCTTACAGTAAATTAGGAGGCTCTAATGGAGAAACAGTTGTACCTAATATAGTTGGTATGAAGCAAGAAGACGCTAAAAGACTAGTAGAAGAGAAAAAGCTAAAATTTGTAGCTGTTGTTAAAGAAAAAAGTGACAAACCAGAAGGAACTGTCCTTAGAACTTATCCGGAAGAAGGTACCAAAGTAAAGGTGAATTCAGAGGTTAGAGTTAACATAAGTGGAGGTCAGGATACTTTAGGAGTTCCAAACCTAGTAGGGGTGGATTTAGAGACTGCTAAGGATATAATAACCAGCAGCGGATTAAAGCTTGGTAATGTAGCGTATAAATATAGTGACACAGTGACAATAAACTCTATAATAAGCCAAAGTCCAGAACCAGACTCAAATGCAAATTCAGACACTAAAGTAAGCTTGGTGGTAAGTAGGGGACCAGAGGTTAAGTATATAGCAGTACCTGATGTCAGCGGAAAGAACATAGAAGAAGGAGCATCAGCAGTGGCTAATGCTGGGCTTAAAGTATCTAGAAATCCAGTTAACACTACAGATAAAGCATTAGACGGAAAAATCACCAGTCAGAGTGTAGGAGCTGGTCAGCAAGTAAAGGAAGGCACAACAATTAACTTAAGTTATTATAAATATACTGAGCCAGTTAAAAAACCAGAGGATAACACACAAAAGGGAGATAATAATAATCAGCAGCCTGGAGATACTAATGGTAAACCAGACGGAGGAAATCAACAAGGAGGAGACAAAGGACAAAATAACGGAGGCTCTGGAACAGGTGGAACTAACACAGAAGGTCAACAGGGCGGTGAAAGTAATAATACTACTGACAAAAAACAAAGCACTGTGAAATCAGGCCAATAACATTATTTAGTTTCAGATGAAGGTTTTTCATCTGAAACTAAATATTACCCAAAATTAAGTATATGCAAAATTGTTTATTGAGCATAGTAAGCTAAAAGGTGAATTTTATGTAGAGGAATATTTGAAGGAATAGGGACGGTAAATAAAGTTTTAATTTATATAGGAGGAAATATGCAGGGAACTATAGTAAAGGGTATAGCTGGATTCTATTACATAAAGACTGATGAAGGAGTAGTTGAGTGCAAAGCTAGAGGAAAGTTTAGGCTTGATGAACTTACTCCAATGGTAGGGGATAAAGTAGAAATTACAGTGAAGAATGGAAAGGGAGTAATTGACAAAATCCATTCAAGAATTAATGAATTAATTAGGCCGGCAGTTGCAAACGTTACTCAAGCTTTAGTGGTATTTGCTTTAAAAAATCCTGATGTAAATCTAGATTTGTTAAATAAATTTTTAATAAACTGTGAGTTTAATAATCTTAAAGCAGTAGTGTGTTTTAATAAGTTAGATTTAGTTTCCTATGAGGAAAAAAGTGAAATAATAGAAATGGTAAATAAGTCTGGATATGAAATATTACTTTTAAAAGCAAAGGAAGGCTATGGCATAGATGAGATTAGGGAAAAGCTTAGGGATAACGTTACAGTTCTTTGTGGTCCATCAGGAGCTGGAAAATCTACAATTTTAAATTCAATAGCTGGAAGAGAACTTATGGAAACCGGTGAAATAAGTGAAAAACTTAAGAGAGGAAAACATACTACAAGGCATAGTGAGCTTATAGATATAGGAGATGGTTTTGTAGTTGATACACCTGGTTTTTCCTCTTTTGATATCGATTTTATATCAAAGGAAGACTTACAACATTGCTTTCCTGAGTTTGAGGATTATATAAATAAGTGTAAGTTTAGGGGATGTCTTCACTATAAAGAACCTAACTGTGCTGTAAAGCAAGGTGTAGAAGAAGGTAATATAAATAATAATAGGTATGAATTTTATATAAAAACACTGGAAGAAATCATAGCCAATAAGAATAAACAATGGTAAAATTATTTAAAAGATTAAATGATAGATGTCATGTTTATTTAATGTGATGGAATCTATTACTAAGGAGGAAAAAATTATGATAAAGATAGCACCTTCAATATTATCTGCAGATTTTTGCAAACTAGGAGAAGAGGTTAGAGATTTGGAAAAGCATGGTGCAGACCTCATTCACATAGATGTTATGGATGGAATGTTTGTACCTAATATATCCTTTGGGTTGCCTATAATAAAGAGTATAAGAAAAGTGACAAAGCTTCCTTTTGATGTACATCTGATGATAGAAGACCCTTCTAGATATATCGAGGATTTTGTAAAGGCTGGAGCTGATATAATAACTATACATTATGAAGCAGATAGACATATTGATAGAACTATAAACTATATAAAAAGCTTTGGGGTAAAGGCTGCAATAGCTTTAAATCCAGCTACACCTGTAGACAATATAAAGCACTTAATACCTGTTTTAGACATGGTTCTTATAATGTCTGTTAACCCTGGATTTGGTGGTCAAAAATATATAAAATATTGCTCTGAAAAAATTAGAGAAATAAAAGAGCTTAGTGATAAATTAAATCCAAGTCTTATGATAGAAGTTGATGGTGGCGTAGGTAAGGATAACATTAAGGAAGTAGCACAATGTGGCGCTAATGTAATAGTCGCTGGTTCAGCTGTGTTTAAAGACGGAAGGATAGAGGAAAACATAGAGGCACTAAGAAGGGAAGTTTAGTATGAAAATAGTTATTGTATCTGGTGGAACGCCTCCTTCTTATGAGTTACTAAAAAAAGAGTTGAAAAACAGTGACTATTTAATTTGTGCAGATAGTGGTGGTAACTGTTTATACAAATACAATATAGTTCCTGATTATATTATGGGAGACTTTGATTCTATAGACTCAGATGCATTGGACTTTTTTTCAAAGGAGAAGAACTGTTCTATAGAGAGGTTTTCCAAGTATAAGGATTGCACTGACACAGAACTTGTATTAAATAAGGCCATTGAAATTGGGGGAAGAGAAGTTGTATTGTTAGGATGCACTGGTAGCCGAATAGATCATTTGATGGGCAACATTGGTATGTTGTTAAAGTGCTTGAAATTAGGAATAAAAGCATCCATAAAAGATAACTATAATTCTATATATATAACAGATAAGCCTATTAGGATAAAGGGTATAAAGGGAGAGGTGTTTTCACTTCAAGCTTATAGTGATTGCGTTAGTTCCCTAAATATCAGTGGGGCGAGATACAAGCTTGTTGATTACAATCTAACCTTAGGGGATCCACGAACAGTATCAAATGAATTTTTAGATGACTATGTAGAAATCAACTTTAAAAGTGGAATCTTACTCATATTTTATAGTAAAGATTAACTACTAATAATAAAATATTTTAATTATTAAGAGTGTTAGGATTTTAAAATTCTAGCATCTTTTTTATAAAGAAATGCACAAAATTTATGGTACTATCATAAACTATTAATATATTTTTGGTTTTTACAAATTTACTACTGTGCAGGGGTAAGATTTTTACTCTTCTATAAGTATATGTTATAATGTATTTAGGTAACGTTTACATATGATTTTTAGTAAAAACAAAAATAATATGGTAAAAATATAGGGGTTTTTATGGGGGATATAAAAGTGTTTAATTATTATAAGAGAATTGCTCAGTATGCTAATGATTTAGAGAATGATGGAAAGGTTAGTAAGGCTAATCAGATAAGAGAGATACTTAAGAATGAGAACAGATGTATTCTTTGTGGTAGCAAAATGATATTTAGTAATGGGTTTTGGAGCTGTAACAATTGTATAATAGGTAATTGTGCTAAAATTGAACAACAACAGGACTGCAACTAAACTTAATTTTGTCACAAGTTGGTATTTGTCTGATAACTGCAAGAATAAAATTGAAAAATTAACAGGGTAATAAGAATTAAAATATTAATATAGTGAAAAATATATTTATGAAAAGAGGTGATATATATGCCAACAAAAGCAGAAATTAAGAGTAGAAATGATAATAAAGGAAAAAATTCTAAGACTGCTAATCCTATTACTAAGGACGTAGATCCAAATATGAGAAAACCAGTTAGGGGACTTCCTGAAGTTTAATATATACTTACAAAATTAAAGAGCCACCCAAGGCTCTTTTTTAGGTATTTATAAATAAAATATAAGTAGCATTCACTATTTATAAAATCTCTCATATTATAATCTTGAAGGGAAGGAGGTAGAGAATATGAAAATAGCTGTAGATATAGGTCATAACTGTGCTCCAGATACAGGTGCCGTTGCTATAGGAAACGAAAATGTTATGGTTATGGATGTAGGAAGAAGAGTTATTTCTAAACTTAGGGCTTTAGGTCATAATGTGTTACTTGTTACACCTACTGATTGCTCTAGTGTTTCAAATAGTCTGTGGCAAAGAGTTAGCAGTGCTAATGGTTGGGGAGCTGAATTATATGTCAGTCTTCATGAAAATGCAGGAGGAGGCCATGGAGTAGAGGTATGGATTGGTAGTGAAAGAAGTCGTGCAATTGCTCAAAATATAGTCAATAATATAGCAGCATTAGGTTTTAGAAACAGAGGAGTAAAAGTACAGGGTAAAGATGGACCGCATTTATACGTGTTGAATAATACTATAATGCCTGCACTTTTAGTGGAAGGTGCTTTCGTAGATTCTGCGGAAGATATGCGAAGATTTAATGCAGAGGATATGGCTAATGCTATTGTACAAGGAATAACTGGACAAACCATATCTGGAGTAAGTTTGTCAACAGAGCCTTCGACTCCAGCAACTGCTGGGGGCGGTACAACTTTCTCTACCACCGATGAGAGTACAAGAAGACTTCAGGAATATCTTAATAGCTTAGTTAATGCAGGGATTACTGTGGATGGGATATATGGCTCGGCTACTAGAGCTGCAGTAGTACGTTTTCAAAACATCATGGGATTGACAGCAGATGGTATAGCTGGATCTAATACTTGGAATGCTATAAAAGCAGTATTGGCTAGGCCGCTAAGTAGAGTTGGAAGTAGAGGCTATGCAGTAAGATGGATACAGTGGCGCGTAGGAGCCGCTGTAGATGGCATATTTGGGAATGGCACAAGACAAAAGGTAGAGGTGTTTCAAGGAAATCGTGGACTGAATCCAGACGGAATAGTGGGAAACCTAACTTGGCAGCAGATGTTTAAATAAAAATGCAAATAGGAAACAAGCATTTAGTTTTCTAAATGTTTGTTTCCTATATACTTTTTTGTAACTAAATAAATAAATCAAGCATATAATATTATAAAGCAATTTTGGGGGATAATAGTGTGTCTAGAAGAGGTGAAAAAAGAAAGGCAAGAAAACTAGGGCTAATGGCTGCATCTATTGGAATAGGAATAGTGATAACAGTTATTATCCCTCTTTGGGGATGGATAGTAGCTGTAGGTGGAGCATTAATCTATTTTGGATGGTATTTAATAGGGCATAATAAATAAAGGGGGGAATTTAATGAAAATTATTGCTTTTAAGCTTCCAGGATTTTTATCTAACTTTATAAAATTCTTTAGGAGAAAGAAATAACATAAAAGAAAATAATCCGCCACTATTTTAATAGTGGCGGATTATTAAGTATAAAAAGAAATAAAAATGCAATTGTTAATCAACTGCATTTTTTATTCCTTTTTATTATATAGCACGTTGAACCTTACCGGAACGTAGGCATCTTGTACAAACATGTATAGTTTTTGGTGTTCCTTCAACTATAGCTTTAACTTTTCTTATGTTTGGAGCCCAAGTTCTTTTGGATTGACGGTGTGAGTGGCTGTATTGAACGCCAAATACAACACCTTTATTACATACTTCGCACTTTCTTGACACTGAAAACACCTCCTTACCAAATTGTGAAGATAAAATCTTCTCAATTCAAACATTTATTATTTTACCACAGAATACATAATTCGCGCAAGTATATAATAAAATAAAAATAGTAAAAATAACATTATAAATAATATATTTCCTTGAATTAATAGGTTATTTAATATAAAATATGTTATATGGTGTTATAGTAAGGAGGGTTTTATATGATAGGTAATATTACCAATGAAAATGGTTATATTAATTTTTCAGAGGAAGTAGTAGCTAATATAGTTGGTATTTCTACTATGGAATGTTATGGCGTTGTAGGTATGGCATCAAAAAATGCTAAGGATGGGCTTTGGGAATTAATAAGAGGCGAAAATTTAAGTAAAGGTGTAAAAGTTCGTTCAAAAGATAACGAATTATTTATAGAATTATATATAATGGTTGAGTACGGAACAAAAATATCTGTAATAGCAAATAATATCATTCAGAAGATAAGATATAATTTAGAAAACTATACAGGACTTAAAGTTTCTAGTATCACAGTAAATGTTCAAGGTGTTAGAGTCTAGGAGGTAGTACAAAAAAATGGAATACTTAAAGATAGATGGGCAGAGCTTTTACAATATGGTTGTAAATGCTAGCAATAAACTAGAAGAACAGAAAGAGTATGTAAATTCCTTAAATGTTTTTCCGGTTCCAGATGGAGATACAGGGACTAATATGTCTATGACCTTTAGAACTGCAGTATCTGAGATAGAAGGAATGAATACTGCAGAAGTAGGGGATATTGCAAAAAAATTAGCTAAGGGAGCTCTTATGGGTGCAAGAGGTAATTCTGGAGTAATACTCTCACAGATATTTAGAGGAATTGCAAAGGGCTTAGAAGGCAAAAAAGAGGTAGAGGCAGAAGATTTTGCCAACAGTTTAATGGAAGGTTCAAAATCAGCTTATAAGGCTGTAATGAGACCAACGGAAGGTACAATTTTAACTATCATAAGGGCAGCAGGAGAAAGCGCTATTAAATCTACCCACACTGATGTAGCTGAACTTTTAGAAGAAGTTTGTCAGTATAGTAAGTCTATTTTAAATAAGACCCCCGAAATGTTACCTGTTTTAAAGAAAGCAAAAGTGGTAGATGCAGGTGGTATGGGATTATTAATAATATTACAGGGAATGTATGAGGCGTTAAAAGAAAATATGGAATTAGTCCATATTAAGGAAGCTAAGGAGCCTATAGCAGAATCTGCCGCTAAAAATCTTGGAGAACAGGATATAACTTATGGATATTGTACTGAATTTTTTATCCGCTCAAGTAATTCAGATATAGATAGATTTAAGAATGAGCTAGAAACCATGGGTGACTCTATGGTAGTGGTAAATGATGAAGACATCATAAAAGTACATATCCATACAGATGATCCAGGTTGGGTTCTATCACAGGCTATAAAGCTAGGTGAACTTTCCAGAATAAAAATCGATAATATGAGAGAGCAACATAGACATGTATTAGATATAGATAAGAAGCCATATAGAGAGGAAAAGGCAGTTGATAGTGAAAGTGAAGACATAAATACTGAAACTAGTGAAGTGCCTAAAAAATATGCCTTTATATCAGTGGCTATGGGAGAAGGAATTAAAAATATATTTGAGGATTTAGGGGTTGATTTCGTAATTGAAGGCGGCCAAACAATGAATCCAAGTACACAAGATATATTACAGTGTATAAATAAGATAAATGCAGAGAATATATTTGTGTTACCAAATAATAAAAATATAATTATGGCTGCTAACCAAGCAGCAGAGTTGTCAGATAAAAATGTAAAGGTAATAGGTACAAAAACAATTCCTCAAGGGATTACAGCAGTGACTGCTTTCAATCCAGACTTAGCACTACAAGATAATATACATGCTATGGAACAGGGGATTAACGCGGTTACCAGTGGTTCAGTAACTTATGCAGTAAGAGATACTGAAATGGATGGAAATAATATAAGCGAGGGAGATATTCTTGGACTTATAGAAGGAAAAATCCAGGAAGTAGGAGAGGATATGTTTGCCGTATGTGAAAACATTATTCATTCAGCAGTTACTGAAGATAGCGAGCTGATAACTATATTCTATGGAAAAGATTGTGATGAAGAAAAAGTTAATGAATTTGTGAAGAAACTTGAAGAAAAGTATCCAGATGCAGATGTGCAATGCTATAACGGTGAACAGCCTTTATATTACTTTATAGTTTCTGTTGAATAAAAAAGCCTATAAGGCTTTTTTATTTTATTGCAGAACCGAACTGATGTGTTGTATATTAGGATAGAAGCTATAATTAGGTTTTACCTTCATTGTTAATCAAGTAGTACATCAATTTAATTACAAAATACGAGGTGAGCGAATGAATATATACAGCAGTATAAGGGATTTAAGGGGTGTTGGTCCCAAGACAGCAGAAACTTTAGAAAAATGCTGTATTTTTAGCATAATAGATTTACTTTTGTATTTTCCAAGGGACTATGAAATGATTTCCGCTTGTGACTCTTTGCAGGGAGATAAAAATTATGGCAAAGTTATAATCAAGTGTGAAGTTGTAAGGATAGAAAAAGATATTAGAACTAAAACTGGAAAGGTACTTACTACTATAGTTTTTAGTGATGGAAATAGTGAGTTTAAAGGAAAATGGTTTAATCAACCTTATATAAAGAATTATTATAGGTTAAATAAGGAATATACCTTAATGGGTAAGCTTCAGGAGTTTAGAGGTGAAATTATACTTTCCAATCCTACATTAGTGAAAGAAAAAGTTAACATCTCCACTGAGGAGAAGATAATCCCAAAATATCCTTTAAGGTCAGGGATAACAAATAATCTAATGATAAAATTAATAAGTCAAGTTCTTCAGGAGGTTGAAATAGAAGAAAATCTTCCTATGTGGATTATAAATAAGTATAAATTATGCAGCTTAGATAGAGCTATGAGAATTATACATAGTCCTAAAAGTTCTGAAGAATTACATGAAGCAAGTAAAAGATTAAAGTTTCAGGAACTCTTTACATATTCTTTAAAAATATTAATGCTTAAAGATTATTTGAATAAGAATAAAAACGGGATTTCTTTTAAAATCCATGAGGAATTGAAAATGTTAAAAGAACAGTTGCCTTATGCCTTAACAAAGGCACAAAGTAGGGTGGTAAGGCAAATACTGGTAGACCAGAAAAAAGAAATACCTATGAACAGATTAGTCCAGGGGGATGTAGGAAGTGGCAAGACTATTGTTGCCCTTATATCCATATTTAACGTGATAAAAAACGGGTATCAAGGAGTAATGATGGCACCTACAGAAATATTGGCTACTCAGCATTACTTAGAAGCTGAAAAACTCTTCAAAGATTTTAATATTAACATTAGACTTTTATGTGGAAGCACTACTGTGAAAAACAAAGAAAAAATAAAACAGGGATTAAAGGATGGAGAGATAGATTTAGTAATAGGTACTCATGCACTTATAGAAGATGACGTAGAATTCATGAATTTAGGAATGGTTATAACTGACGAGCAGCATAGATTTGGTGTAGCTCAGAGAAGCAGATTAAGCAATAAGGGTAAAAATATAGATACACTAGTGATGACTGCAACACCTATACCTAGAACCTTGAGCCTCTATCTTTATGGAGATTTGGATGTATCTATTATAGATGAGCTACCACCTGGAAGACAGATAATTGACACCTATTATATAAATAAAGCTGGTAAGGATAGAGTTTATAATTTTGCATTAGAAGAGATAAAGAAGGGAAGACAGGTCTATGTAGTTTGTCCTCTGGTTGAAGAAAATGAAGAACTAAAATTAAGTTCTGTAGAAAATTTATATAGCGAATTAAAGGAGAAATACTTTCAAGACACGGAAATTGAGATATTACATGGTAAAATGTTACCTAAACTGAAGGATGAAATTATGAATAGATTTAAAAGGGGCGAGACCAAAATTATAGTGTCTACTACTGTTATAGAAGTGGGGATAAATGTGCCTAATGCTACTTTAATGATAATAGAAAACGCAGAGAGGTTCGGATTAGCACAACTTCATCAATTAAGAGGGAGAGTAGGAAGGGGAAAGCATAAGTCTTACTGTATCTTAGTTGCTGACGTTAAAAACGACATAATAAGAAGAAGAATGGAGATAATGAAGAGTAGTAATGATGGATTCTTTATTGCGGAACAGGATTTAAAAATTAGAGGTTCTGGAGAAATATTTGGAGTGAGACAGCATGGGGACAGTAGTTTGATTTTATCAGATGTGATAGATGATATAGAATTATTAAAGCTGGCAAATCTTGAAGCCAAAAGACTTATTGAAAGTAATGCAGAAAATGACATAAAAGTTAAGGAAGAAATTCTAAGGAAGATTGAACAGAGTTCAAGATTTATTTGTTTCAATTAAATAGTAACTATAGGAATCAGTTGCTGTATACTAATGCAAACTATATGTGTTTTTAAATATTTCAAACAAAATGCATAGTAAAATAGGACTATACTAGAGTTACTTTGGTATATATAAAATAATTTTGTATAATGAGGACATATGTGTTAAAATATTAAGGAAAAATCGCTATAATTTAGGAGGAGAAGCTATGAGAATTATTGCAGGTCTTGCCAAAGGCAGAAAACTTTTGTCACCAATTGGAGCAGGAACTACGAGACCTACTTTAGATAGAATAAAAGAATCGATGTTTAGTATAATACAAAATAGAGTATATGGTTCTAGAACTTTAGATGTTTTTGCAGGAACAGGAAGCTTAGGTCTAGAGGCTGCAAGCAGAGGGGCTAGGGAATGTTATTTAGTAGACAAAAGCCCTCAAACTTATCCTTTTCTTGCTAAAAACATAGAAAATCTAAAATTTGGACATATATGTAAGAGTTTAAATATGGATTCATATAAGGCTCTGGAGGACTTAGGAAGAAAAGGCTTAGTTTTTGATATAATTTTTCTTGATCCTCCTTACTTAAAAAATATGATTCCACCAGCAGTGGAAATTATAGAAAGAGAAGAATTGCTAGATAAGGAAGGGATTATTGTAACTAAAATTGATTCTCAAGAGGAGTTATATGAAGGTACAGATAACATAATTCTTTTCGATTATAGAAAATATGGTAATACAACGGTGTGCTTTTACAAGTACAAGGAGGACTAGCAAATATGAGAAAAGCTGTATATCCAGGAAGTTTTGACCCAGTAACAAATGGACACTTAGATATAATAGAGAGATCTGCTAAAGTATTTGATGAATTAGTGGTAGGTGTGCTTGTTAACCCTGATAAGAAAGGTCTTTTTTCTATAGAAGAGAGAGTTGAATTGATAGAAAGAGTAGTTAAGCATATTCCTAATGTAAAAGTTGAAAGCTTTAGTGGTCTTTTAATAAACTTTATGAAGGAAAAAAAGGCTAAGGTTATTATAAAAGGGCTGAGAGCAGTTGCGGATTTTGAATATGAGTTTCAAATGTCTTTAATGAATAAGAAACTAGATTCTGAAGTAGAAACTGTTTTTATGATGACTAGTGCAAAAAATTCTTATTTAAGCTCCTCTTCTGTAAAACAGGTTGCTATGTTTGGGGGATGTATTAAGGACTTAGTTCCTGATGAAATAATATCTGATATTACAAAAAAGGTTAATAACCTTTAGGGGGAAATGCTATGGATGCTATTAAACTATTAGAATATCTTAGGGAAATTCTGGACACATCTGCAAAAGTTCCTATGACAGCAAAGGTTGTTGTAGATAAAAAAGAAGTAATGGAAATAGTTCATAAGATAATAAAGTCTCTTCCTGATGAACTGAAAAAAGCTCAATGGGTAGTAGAGGAGAAGGAAAGAATATTAAGTGAAGCTATTCAAGAAGCGGAAAATCTAAAGAAGGAAAGCTTAAGCTTATTAAAGAAACAAATAGAAAATCATGATATTACAAAAGAAGCAAATATGAGATCGGAAGAGATAATATCCTCTGCACAAAGAAGTGCAAAGGATATCAGGTTAGGAGCTAGAGATTATGCAAGTGAAATTCTAAATCAGTTAGACAGAGAGCTTACAGACAAAAGTAAACAAATGCTACTAAGCCTTAAAAACGATATGCAGGGATTTCTAGCTGATCTAGAATCAGATGTTAATATAAGAACAGATTTAATAAGAAAAAATATTAAAGAGTTAAGAGACATGAAATAGATTTTTAAGTTTAAAAAATATCCATGGTAAAACTAAAACAATAAAGGTTATTAAAAAAATATTTTCTATAGTAGCAGCAGGAGTGTGGTTATATACAAATGTCTCTTTAGAATAATATAAGGTAGATAAGTGATAAAATAAAAGGCTAATTAATGAGCAAAATAGTCCTTGTACTATTTTTCTTAAAGTATACTTTTTCATAGATATATCGAATTTATAGGTAAAGGAATAAACCTGCGAAATAATTGATAATCCACTAAAGGTAAATAAAAAGCTTACTATAGCTATTTTGGTATATATAGATGCATTTGAGGAGGAGATTAAATTACAACCATTTGTCATCTCTATTATTCCTAAGATAGAGCCTTCTATAATACTTTTAGGTACACTTATAATATTAGCCAGTTGCTGTACAAGTACACTAAATAACTGATTATTCTTAAGTATATCGATTATAACTGAATATGCAGTTACAAAGCCACCTATTGATAAGCAAGTTTTAATAGAGTTTTCGACACTACCTTTAAGTACGTTTCCAATATTCATATTAGAGTAAATATGATTTCTTTTGGGAACGTCTTTTTTGTTTGTTATATTTGAAGGTATTAGAAAACTCATAGCTATACAGGAAATTAAGTTGGATAAAAGTAATATGTATCCTATATGGGAGCTTTTTAACATGGATATACCTACTGAACCCAACATAAATAACGGACTAGCGTTAGAAGCAATATTAAGAAGCCTTTCAAAGGTTTTTAAATCTATAACATTTCTTTCATATAAATCACTGGCATACTTAGCTCCTAAGGGATATCCACATAACACACTTATTATTAAAACAAAACTGCAGCTTTTAGGCAGTCTAAGAGGCTTGCATATGGCGCTGCCTAAAAGTCTAGAATATATGTAAACTCCATCATAAGACAGTATAATGTTAGACACCACCAAAAATGAAAATAAAGAAGGAAAAACCTTATAGAAAAAAAGAAGAGCTCCATTTACAGCAGCATCTATACAAATCTTTGGTGCAGCTAATATTTGCAATATAAGCAGAGAACAAACAATTGTAATAAAGATATTTTTATTCTTTAGCAGATAGGCTAGTAGTATAATAATTATTAACACTATCAAGTAAAATATAATTTTCAATTCCAATCACCTACTTCTTAAATTGAGAATTAAGAGTTAAAAGCCCAAAATAAATTTCAATTAAGAACTTCATAACTCTTAATTCTATAGACGTAAAATTAATTTACTAAAATTATATTGTGAAAGTAGGTTACTTATTCTAGTTTAATTTTGTCTCATAAAATTAATTTAAGTTTTTGTAAATAGGAAAAAACTAACGATTTATTAACTAGTGATAATAGGACTTGTTAAGTAGTCAGAATTAGGATGAATACTATTATTTAGCAGGCTATAAAATCTTGTTGCTAGTATATCTAGCTTAAGAGTATCATCAAGAGTTTTAGGTAATTTTGTGTATATAGGAATTGAGGATTTTCGTTTTGCTTCTTTTAGTATCTTTAAACCAGTACTATTGAAACCTAACACCCTAGCATAGGGGCAAGGTCTCTTTCTTAAAAGAGCAGTATCAAAGTTTTCAAACCCTACAAAGTATTGACACAGAATTCTGCTGATTCTAGTGTAGGTATATCTTTTGCTTTTTACCAAGCTTATTAGTTCCTCATAACTATTAGCAGTTTCTAAAAATTTTACTATTCTATTATCTATTCCCTCTGAAACATCAGGAAGGTTTTTTATAAGGTTTCTGTGCAAAATAGTCTTGTATTTTATGTAAGGAAGCATAGAGTCCTCAGAAACAAAGTTATAATTATTTTTAAGTAAAAATAAAAGCGAATCATATACCTTTTCAGGTAAATGATTTTGTAAACCAGATAGACTTTTATTTTCTTTTATATATTTTCTAATTGAGGAAGCACTTGAAAAAGTATCACTTAAAGCTGTACTTGTATATGAACCTCCTTGTCTTTTGATAGAGAAAGGTTCTATATTACTATTTAGCTTTAGAATGCTTTTACAGTATTCTATACCTAGAATATTGTTAGAAGAAGATAAGATTTGCTGTAAGTCTGACAAATCTTTATTATCGGAAAGCTGAAGAAATTGAATTAATGCCCTGCTTCTAGCAACTGGAAAGGATAAACCTAAGTTTAACTGATCCTTTAAAATTATTCTATACTCCTCTGGCTCTGATAATAGTATACTAGCAATTTGAGATAGTCCAGCTGCATCACCATATTCACTGCCAAAACATATGCAATTAGTTATACCTAAACTATCTAATAGAGATATACCTCCATAGGCAAAGATTTCAGCTGAAGATAAACTATAGATGGTAGGAAGCTCTATAACTAAGTCCACTCCATTGAGTAAAGCAGATTTAGCTCTATTCCATTTATCCACCATAGCAGGGATTCCCCTCTGCATAAAACTTCCGCTCATTACAGCGATGATTCCATCGCAGTTTGTGATTTCTTTTGTCTTTTCAAGATGATATAAATGTCCCTTATGAAAAGGATTATACTCTACTATAACACCTGTAACCTTCAATTCATTTCCTCCTCAGTGTGCGAAATTTTTTATTGAATTTATAACTATACATAAATCAATTATATGTTTTATTTTAAATTATATCTATATTCTAATCAGATAAAAGGCTTATAGTCAGTATTTTAAGTTAATAGAAAAAATTAATAAAAATTAGATAAATATTCCTTAATAAAAAAAAATTTCAAGAAAAATTATAAATTCTACATTTTTTTATTGAAAAATACATAAAAAAAGGATTATATTATAAGTGTATGCAATTTTAGTTTAATTTTATTGCGAAGGGAGAAACAAAGATGGAATTAATGGAACAAATCTGGAAAAAGGCGCAAGCGGATAAAAAAAGAATAGTTTTGCCAGAAGCAGAAGAGGAAAGAAATCTTCAAGCTTGCGGAAAGATAATGGAGAATGGACTTGCAAAGGTAGTACTTGTAGGAAGCGAGAAGGTAATTAGAGAAAAAGCAGCAGTTCTCGGAGTTAACCTAGAGGGAGTAGAAATACAGGACCCAGAAACTTCAGAAAAAACAGCTGTGTATGCTAATGAGTTTTACGAATTAAGAAAGAAAAAAGGAATGACTCTAGAAAAGGCAGATAAAATTGTCAGAGATCCATTATACTTTGGAACAATGATGGTTAAGCTAGGAGACGGAGATGGCTTAGTTTCAGGAGCTATACATACTACTGGTGACTTGCTAAGACCAGGACTTCAAATAGTTAAAACTGCACCTGGGATATCAGTGGTTTCAAGCACGTTTATAATGAATGTACCAAACTCAGAGTACGGTGACAATGGATTACTTCTTTTTGCAGACTGTGCAGTTAACCCAAATCCAACAGCAGAAGAGTTAGCTTCAATCGCAATAAGCACAGCTGAGACTGCTAAGACTCTTTGTGGAATGGAACCAAAGGTTGCCATGTTATCCTTCTCAACTATGGGTAGTGCAAGTCATGAATTAGTTGATAAAGTAACAAAAGCAACTGAGCTTGCTAAGTCAATGAGACCAGATTTAGACATAGACGGAGAGCTACAACTAGATGCTGCAATAGTTAAAAAGGTAGCAGACTTAAAAGCTCCAAATAGCAAAGTTGCAGGAAAGGCAAATGTTTTAGTATTCCCAGATCTTCAAGCTGGAAATATTGGATATAAGCTAGTTCAAAGATTTGCAAAAGCTGAGGCAATAGGACCAGTATGCCAGGGATTTGCTAAGCCAATTAATGATTTGTCAAGAGGTTGTAGTGCAGATGACATAGTAAATGTTGTAGCTGTAACTGCAGTTCAAGCACAAGCTCAAGGAAAATAATAAATAAATTTATTTAAAAAGCTAAAGTTTAAGCGTATCGAAGGGAGAATAACAATGAAAGTATTAGTAATAAATTGCGGAAGTTCATCACTAAAGTACCAATTAATGAACATGGAAAATGAGAGTGTATTAGCAAAAGGTCTTGTAGAAAGAATAGGAATAGAGGGTTCAGTGTTAACTCATAAGGTTAATGGTGAAAAAGTTGTAATAGAGCAGCCAATGAAAGATCATAAAGTAGCTATAGGATTAGTACTTGATGCTCTTGTTGATAAGAAACATGGAGTAATAAACGACATGTCAGAAATATCAGCAGTAGGACATAGAGTTGTTCATGGCGGAGAAAAATATGCAGGTTCAGTTTTAATTGACGAAAAGGTTATGGAAGCATTAGAAGAATGCGTAAAATTAGCTCCATTACATAACCCTCCAAACATAATAGGAATAAATGCTTGTAAAGAATTAATGCCAACTACACCAATGGTTGGAGTATTTGACACAGCATTCCACCAAACTTTACCAGAAGAAGCATATATGTATGCTTTACCATATGAATTATATACTGAGTATGGTGTAAGAAAATATGGATTCCACGGTACTTCACACAGATTCGTTTCAATGACAGCAGCAAAAATGATGGGCAAAAAACCTGAAGATGTAAAAATGATAACTTGTCATTTAGGAAATGGAGCGAGTTTAGCTGCAATCGATGGCGGAAAATCAGTTGACACTACAATGGGTTTCACTCCTCTTGCAGGTGTAGTTATGGGAACTAGATGTGGTGATATAGATCCTGCTATAGTACCTTTCTTAGTAAAAGAAGCTAATATGAGCATTGAAGAAGTAGACACTTTAATGAACAAAAAATCTGGTGTTCTTGGACTATCTGGATTAAGCAGTGACTTTAGAGACTTAGAAAATGCTGCTGAAAAAGGAGATAAAAAAGCACAACTTGCTTTAGATGTATTTGACTACAGAGTAAGAACTACTATAGGTAGTTATGTAGCAGCTTTAAACGGAACAGATGCTATAATATTCACAGCTGGTCTTGGTGAAAATTCAGCAGCACATAGAGCTACAATCTGCGAAGGCTTAAGCTATTTAGGAATTAAGATTGATGCAGAAAAGAATGCTTTAAGAGGAGAAGCTGTAGAAATAAGTACTCCAGATTCAAAGGTAAAAGTATTTGTTATACCAACAGACGAAGAACTTATGATAGCAAGAGATACAGAGGAAATAGTTAGCAACAGAAAATAATAAAAATTTTCATTAACTGACAAAAAATAAATAAATCTTGACTTTTAATGCTCATCTCTATATAATAAATTGTGGCTAATATATAGAGGTGAGCATTATGAAATTAGATGTATCTGAGTTATTAAAAAAAGAGAGAAGTCAAAAAGAATTACATCTTGAAATTAATGAAGAAAAATTATATGATGGTAGTGACTACATTAACTTATTAGAACCTATTAAGTTGGATGGAACACTTAGTAAAGTAGGAGATATTCTCACAGTAGATTGTACTATACATACTGTGCTAGAACTTACTTGTTCTAGATGTGTTGAGAAATTTAGTTATCCTATTGATATGACTATTGAGGAAAGACTTACTACCAATGATAAGGCAAATAAGGATGATGACCTCATCTTTATAAATAGTGATACTATAGATATCACAGAAATAATAGAAAATAACATTATATTAACACTGCCAATCCAGGGGCTTTGTAAAGAAGATTGCAAAGGCTTGTGCCATAAATGTGGTACAGACTTAAATCTTTCTACATGTCATTGCAATGACGATGATGTTGATCCAAGGTTGGCAAAGTTGAAAGATTTGTTTTTGACTGATTAAGGAGGTGTTTTACTGTGGGAAATCCAGCGAGAAGATTTTCAAAAGCAAGAAGAGATTCAAGAAGAGCACAAACTTTTAAATTAAGTTTACCAGGAATAGTTGAATGTCCTCAGTGTCATGAAATGAAGCTTGCTCACAGAGTGTGCAAGAGTTGTGGATATTATAAGGGCAAAGAAGTTGTTTCAACTGAAAAATAACTAAAAGAAAGTCATATGACTTTCTTTTTTTGTAATTAAAAAGGATGTGAAAAGATGATAGTTGCAGTAGATGGTATGGGGGGAGATTTTGCGCCAGTTGCTGTAGTGGATGGTTGTGTTCAAGCGGTAAAAGAAAGTGACATTCATATCATTATTACAGGGGCAGAAGAACTGATTAAAAAAGAGTTAAGCAAGTATGAATATCCAAAGGACAGGATAAGCATAATACATGCAGAGGAAGTAATAAGTACAAATGAGCCACCAGTTATGGCAGTAAGACGTAAGAAAAACTCTAGCTTAGTTAAAGCGCTTCAACTTGTGAAGGAAGGAAAAGCAGATGCAGTGATTTCTGCAGGAAGTACTGGAGCATTGATGACTGGAGCTACACTTATAATTGGAAGAATAAAAGGGATAGATAGGGTAGCATTGGCGCCTATAATGCCAGGAAAGAATGGGGCATTTATGGTTATAGATGCTGGAGCGAATGTAGACTGTAAACCTCAATATTTAATACAATTTGCCTTAATGGGAAAAATATATTTTGAGAATGTTTTAGATGTAAAAAATCCAACAGTAGGTTTAGTGAACATTGGTGCGGAGGAAGAGAAGGGAAATGAGCTTACAAAGAACGCCTATAAGCTCCTGAAAGAAACAAATTTCAATTTTGTAGGCAATGTAGAGCCTAGGGAAGTGTCTAATGGTGATGTAAAGGTATTAGTTTGTGACGGCTTTGTTGGTAATACCATATTAAAAATGTATGAAGGTGTAGCCTTAAATGTATTTAATATGTTAAAAGAAGAAATAATGAAATCATTTACCTCTAAAATAGGAGCTATTTTATTGAAACCAGTTTTTAAAAGCCTAAAGAAAAAATTTGATTACTCCGAGTATGGTGGTTCAGCATTTTTAGGGGCAAAGGGAATTTGTATTAAAGCTCATGGTAGTTCCGACAGTAAGGCTATTAAAAATGCTATAAAGCAAGCTGAAAATTGTTATGATAATAAAATAATAGATAAAATTAAAAAAGAACTAGAAGATATGGAAGAAGAACCATAAAAAGTAAATGTATTAATATAAAATAATTAAGTATAATAAATTTAGCAGTATTTGTATTGACGGTATAAAAGTTATGTAATATTATTTATGTAGAAAGCTTTTAGGAGGTGAGACTATTATGTTTGAAAAAGTTCAAAGTATAGTATCTGAGCAACTTGGTATTGGCGTAGAAGAAATAACTATGGAAGCATCCTTTATAGATGATTTAGGTGCTGATTCACTTGATATAGTTGAATTAATCATGGCTCTAGAAACAGAGTTTGATTTTGAAATACCAGATGAAGATGCTGAGAAGATAACTACTGTTGCAGACGTAGTTGAGTACATAAAGACTCATGTAGAAGAATAATTAGTTAAAGTCCCGTTATATACGGGACTTTATAAATTTATTAAAGAATTTTAAAATAAACAAATAAATAGAAGATAAGTATTTAATACTATTAAAGTGTAGTCTATCCTTGAGTTTGTTTAAAAACTAAAAGCAAGCTGAAGAATAAACTTCAAAAGGAGTAAGGTTTATCTATGACAGAAGAAATTGTATTTATGGAATTACAAGATAGATTGAAAATATGTTTTAAGAATAAGGAATTATTAAGGGTAGCTTTAACCCATAGTTCTTATGCAAATGGAAGAAAAAATATAAAGTTTAATGAAAGATTAGAGTTTCTTGGGGATTCAGTCCTGCAACTTACTATCTCTGAATATCTATTTTCGAATTATGGAAATAAATCAGAGGGAGAACTAACAAAGAGAAGGGCATTAATCGTTTGTGAAAATTCTCTTCATGAAATAGCAAAACGATGGGGAATAGGAAAGTATATAAAGATGAGCAAAGGCGAAGAGTTAACTGGTGGAAGAGAAAGGGTCTCTATACTTGCTGACTGTGTTGAGGCTATAATAGCAGCGATTTATATAGATAGTGGATTTGAAAACGCCAAAAAGTTCATTATAGAAAATTTTAAAGATACTATAGAAAAAGCTATAAAAAATAAAATAGTACTTGATTATAAAACTAAACTTCAGGAAATAATGCAGCAAAATGGAGAAATAAATATTAATTATTCTCTAATTAAATTCGAAGGACCACCGCATAGAAGAAAGTTTTATACACAGGTTTCAGTAGATGATAAAATTTTAGGAAATGGTATGGGATACAGTAAAAAGGAATCGGAGCAAAATGCAGCTCAAGAAGCACTGAAAGGTTTGGAGGAAAAGGATGAGTAAAAATCACTACATAATACCTATATTTGTATCACATGAAGGTTGTCCTCATAATTGTGTGTTTTGTAATCAGAACACTATAACAGGCAGTGAGGATAAAGTAAACTCAGAATTTACTAGAAAAACCATAGAAGAGTATTTAGAGACAATAAATAATGATAAGGCTGTAGTAGAGGTGTCTTTTTTTGGTGGAACCTTTACTGCTATAAATATTGAAAGGCAGAAAGAACTGTTAGCTGTAGCTAAGGAGTTTAAAGATAAGGGAGAGATAGATTTAATTCACTTATCTACAAGGCCGGATTATATAGATGATGAAATATTAGCTAACTTAAAGAATTATTCTGTAGATGTCATTGAACTAGGAGTTCAATCTTTAGATGAAGAGGTTTTAAGAAAGTCTGGAAGAGGACATTCGGAAGAGGATGTAATAAAGGCTTCTTCGCTTATCAAACAATATGGATTTACATTAGGTCACCAAATCATGCTTGGACTTCCTGGTGATACCTTTGAAAAAGATATCGAAACAACGAAGAAATCCATAGAAATGAAACCAGATATATACAGAATATATCCTGCCTTGGTTATTAAGGATACTCCTATGGAAATAATGTATAGAGCAGGGACATATAAACCTTATAATTTATATGAGGCTGTAGAAATTACAAAAATAGTGTACTCCATGCTTACTGCAAATAACATAAAAGTTATAAGAATAGGGCTTCAACCAACAGAAGAAATAAACAGTGGCAAAGAACTTATTGCTGGGCCATTCCATCCAGCTTTCAGAGAATTAGTGGAGGGAAGCTTATATAGCGAGCTTATATTACAACATGTCCCAGAAAATTACAATGGAATTCTAAGGATAAAAATTAACGGTAGAGAGTTATCAAAGCTATATGCAGATAAAAAGAAATTTTTTAATGACATGAAAAAACAATTAAAGACAGTAAGTATTCACGTTGTTCAAGATAATTCTGTAGATAGGGGAGAGATATCCTTGGTTCTTGAGGAAAAAGAGAAAAAAATGTCACTTACTAAATATATGATAACAAGGTATAAAGAAGGAAATCTTAGTGTTTTATAGAATTATATCCCTGTAAATATAACAACATTTGTAGGGAGGAATTATACATGGAAGTATTAAAGGTATCAGCTCAATCTCAACCAAAATCGGTAGCAGGAGCTTTGGCTGCAGTACTAAGAGATAATGATTCAGCAGAGGTTCAAGCAGTGGGAGCAGGTGCGGTTAACCAAGCTGTAAAGGCTATTGCTATTACCAGAGGATTTGTAGCACCGAATGGCATTGATTTAGTTGTTGTGCCAGCCTTTTCAGAAATAACCATTGAAGGCGAAGAGAGAACAGCTATAAAATTTATTGTTGAACCGAGATAACTTAAATTTGATAGAAAAACCCTGTGGCTAGCAGGGTTTTTTATTTTACAATTGATATTTTAATAATTATAATATAAACTATATAGTGCTGTATTAATAATAGGTAAATTAATTTTAAAGGGGTGTTTTTTATGAAAAAGAAGACTAGGGAAAAGATGAAAAAATTATTAGTTTTCTTTGTTGCATTCATATTCATTTTTAGCTTGCTTCCAATGTTATTTGGAAGATAAGGAGTGTACTTTTTATGTTTCTAAAATTTATTGAAATAAGAGGATTTAAATCTTTTGCAGATAAAACAGAACTAGTATTTAAAAATGGGGTTACTTCAATAGTAGGACCTAATGGAAGTGGGAAAAGTAATATTTCTGATGCAGTTAGATGGGTTCTTGGTGAGCAAAGTGTAAAGAGTTTAAGGGGAGGCAAAATGGAAGATGTAATCTTTGCAGGTACTCAATTTAGAAAACCTGTAGGACTTTGCCAAGTATCTCTTACGCTAGATAACGAAGATAAAAAGCTGCCTTTGGATTATACGGATATTACCATTTCTAGAAGACTATATCGCTCTGGAGAAAGTGAATATTATATAAACAATACTCAGTGTAGATTAAAAGATATTCACGAGCTTTTCATGGACACAGGTATAGGAAAAGAGGGGTATTCTATTATAGGTCAAGGAAAGATTGAGGCAGTTCTTAGTGGAAGACCAGAGGAAAGAAGAAGTCTTTTAGAGGAAGCTGCTGGTATAGTAAAGTTTAAATGGAGAAAAGAAGAGGCGGAGAAAAGGTTACAGAATACGGAGGCGAATTTAGTTAGAATAGATGACATACTAAGTACGTATCAAGAAAGAATTGAGCCTTTACGTATTGAGAATGAAAAAGCTAAGCGTTTTATAAAATTGTCAGAGGAACTCAAGAATAAAGAAGTAAATATAATTATTCATTCTATCGAAAAACTTCAAAAAAAAATAGAAGAAATTGAAGGATCAATTAGAGGAATGAATTTAAATGCCGATGAATTAAATAGCAGTCTTTTAAAACTGAAAGATGACATTCGAAACTGGAGTGAAGAAATAGAAAATCTGAATGCTAAGAATACTAATAATAGAAAAGAATATTATGATAGCAAATCTAGAAAGCAAGCCATAGAGTCTGAAACTAAGCTTTTAAATGAAAGATTAGCAAACCTTAATAGTATAATAGAAAAGAATTTGATAGAGTTAAAAGAAGTTGAGAGTAAAACAGATATCTTTTTATCTGATGAGGCTTTACAGGTTGAAGAAATTTCAAGCTTAAAAGCTAAGCAAACTGAAATAGATAAACAAATAAATGAATTAGTAACTGAAATAGAATCAATGGAAGCTTCCATTTTAGATAAAAGTAATTTGATAAAAAAATTAAAGGATGATCAAATAGAATATTTAAGTATTGCATCAAACCTAAAAAATAATATTGCTATTTTAAATAATGATATAGAGACAATTAAAGATAAAATAAGTAGTATAAGAAATTCCTGCGAAAGCTATTTGCATTCAATAAAAATTAATTCTAGTACTAAAGAAATACTTACAAAGCAGATAGAGGAAATAACAGGAAAGGTTGCTGAATTTGAAAGCAGAATCAAAAGCAATAAACAGCAAATTAATAGATTAAATGTTGATCTATCCGAGAGAGAAAAGGAGATTAAGGCTTTAAATAATCTTCACAGCAAATTAGAAGCAAATCATAATATGTTAGTTAACCTTGATAAACAATATGAAGGCTATAATAGAGCGGTAAAAGTCTTAATGGGAGATGTAATTAAAGGGAAGGCTTCTGTGGACAAAAATAGTTGTTTTGTTTTAGGTGAAATAATTAAGGTGGAAAAGAAATTTGAAACTGCAATTGAAATAGCATTAGGAGGGGCTATATCTGATGTCATAACTAAAGATGAGGATGTAGCTAAAGTACTTATTAAATATTTAAAGAGTAATAATATTGGTAGAGCCACTTTTTTACCTCTTACAATAGTTAAAGGCAAAAAAGTTTCGGGGGAAACGGAACTGAAAAAAATAGAAGGATACATAGGTGTTGCTAGCACATTAATAGGATATGAAGAGAGGTTTACCAATGCCGTTGAATACATATTAGGTAGAACTATTATTTGTAATGATATGGACAGTGCTCTTAAGATAGCAAAAAAAAGCAATTATAGCTTTAAGATTGTTACTTTATCTGGTGAGGTAGTAAATCCTGGTGGTTCACTTACAGGAGGAAGTCTTCAACATAGAAGTACCAATATTATTGGAAGAAAAAGAGAAATAGAGGATATAAAATTAAAATTAAAAGAAACGGAAGAAAATTTAATTAGAGTGACATCCAGTGGACAAAAGCTTGCAAAGGATATCAAATTGTTAGATGAAGAAAATTTAAATTTAAAAGATGAAGTTTATTTTCAAAACATAGAAACAACTAAGGTAAAAGGAAAAATAAACGCCATTGATACAGAAAGTGGAAAACTAAAGGAGAGTTTGCTGGTTTCAAATAAGGAAATAGAGCTGTTAAGTGATAAACTAAAAGAAAGCGTAAAAGAGTTATCTATAAAAGAAAAAGAATTAGAGGAGATTAAGAAAAATCAGAGTGGTAATGATGAATTAATTATTAACCTAGAGCAAGAATTAAAAGAAAAAAGTGATACAATTATTGATGGGAAAGAGAGACTTACTCATTATAAGATTAAGAAGGCTCAAATAGATGAAAACGTAATAAACAAAACTTCTGTATTGGAGAAAATTAAAGGCGACATTAATGACTTAAAGCTAAAGCAAAGGAAAATAGCAGATGAGAATAAGAAGTCAGATAGAAGTATAGAGGAATATGGTAAACAAATTATTATAAATAATGGGGAAGTAGAGAATATAGAAACCTATATTCTGAAGTTAGAAGAAACAATTAAGAATCAGGATATAGAGATAATAAAGATAAAAGAAAAGGTTAGTATACATAGTAAAAGGGTAGAAGACTTACAATTATTAATTAATAAAAAAGAAGAAGAATTACATAAAACTCAACTTGCTTTAGCAAAACATACTTCTGAAAAAGAGTCTTTATATTCAAAGTTAAACGATGAGTTAGAAATCACCTATGCTGAAGCTTTAGAGCATAAAAGAGAGATAGAAAATATCGATACTTATAAAAAAGATATTTTAAGTTTGAAAAATAGCATATCTGCTTTAGGTGTAGTAAATCTAGGAGCTATTGAGGAATTTAAAGAACTTATAGAGAAGGTAGGCTTTATGACCACTCAAAGAGAAGACTTAATAAATGCTAAGGAAGAGCTTTTAAGTTTAATAAATGAAATGACAGATAAAATGAAAATAGTATTTAATGAAAACTTTAACAAACTAAGAAAAAACTTTGATGAAACCTTTAAAGAATTATTTAAAGGAGGAAGTGCAGACTTGATTTTATCTGAAGGAGACGAACTTACAGGAAACATAGATATAACAGTGCAACCTCCAGGAAAGAAGCTTCAAAACATTAACTTGATGTCCGGTGGAGAAAAAGGACTTTCTGCCATTGCATTGCTTTTTGCAATTCTAAAGATGAAGCCTACGCCTTTCTGCATACTAGATGAGATAGAAGCAGCTCTAGATGATGCAAATGTAGTTAAATATGCAGAGTTTTTAAAGAAATTTTCAGAGAATATACAATTTATCGTGATAACTCATAGAAAAGGAACTATGGAAGCCAGTGATATATTATATGGCGTTACCATGGAGGAAAAGGGGATATCTAAGATAGTTTCTGTGGACCTAAGCAGAGAAGCTTCTTAGAGATATAAACCTATAATAACTGAAAGTCTAATAATTGACAGTATTAACTATATAATATATATGGACTAGAGGAAAACAGGGAATTAGTAATTGGAGATTAAAAAGAAAACTTTTATTTTTAATTCTTAGTTATCTAATTGCAGTTAAATATTGGAGGTATACATATGTTTGGTGGATTTTTTAATAAACTAAAAGAAGGATTAACTAAAACTAAGAATAATCTAACAGAAAAAATAGCAGATGTATTAAGTGGAGCTATGACAATAGATGATGACTTATACGAAGAGCTAGAAGAGATATTAATCACTGCTGATATAGGTGTTGAAACTACACTGGAAATTATAGATAAACTTAAAGTAAAGATAAGAGAAAATAAAGTAAAGGATCCAGCTTTGGTTAGAGATTACCTTAAAGAAGTTATTATAGAAATATTAGGAGAAGAGCAAGGTTCTATAAAGCCAAAAACTACTCCAGAAGTGGTATTGGTCATAGGTGTAAATGGAGTGGGTAAAACTACATCCATAGGAAAAATATCATCAAAGCTAAAAGATGAAGGCTATAAGGTTCTAATGGCAGCAGCAGACACTTTTAGAGCAGCGGCAATTGACCAGCTTGAGGTGTGGAGCAATAGAGCTGGAGTAGATATCATAAGACATCAGGAAGGTTCTGACCCAGCGGCAGTTGTTTTTGATGCTGTTCAAGCTGCAAAAGCTAGAAAAACAGATATACTTATATGTGACACTGCAGGAAGACTTCACAACAAGAAAAATTTGATGGATGAGCTAGGGAAAATAAATAGAGTCATTGATAGAGAGTTTAATGAGGCTCATAGGGAAACTTTGCTAGTATTAGATGCCACTACAGGTCAAAATGCAGTTCAACAGGCTAAGCAATTTATGGAAGTGTGTCCTATTGATGGAATAATTCTTACAAAACTAGATGGAACAGCAAAGGGTGGAATAGTAATTTCTATAAAGCATAGTCTCAATATACCTGTTAAGTTGATAGGCGTAGGGGAAGGAATTGAGGATCTACAAGAATTTAACCCTAGAGAATTTGCAGAAGCGTTATTTTAGGAAATCAGTTGGATTTTTAAGGGGCTTAGGTTATCTTAATCTAAGCCTGCTAAACTGCATAGTTGGTAGTGGATATCAGTAGTGAAAAAATAATTTTATGTGTTAAGTAAAAATACTTGACAGCCCTTTTAATCTTTGATATTATATATTTCGTTGAGTAAATTATGTGTCCTTTGATACATAATTGATTTAAAAAAGTTAAGGGAGTGGAAATGTAACTTTAAGGTTACAGAGTATCTCATGGAAGAAAGAATTAAGCTTTCAGTACTTTTAGATCTTTATGGTGAGTTGTTAACAGAAAAACAAAGAGATATTATGAATCTCTATTACAATGACGACTTATCGCTATCGGAAATATCAGAGATTACAAGTACCAGTAGACAGGCGGTACACGATATTATAAAAAGATGTAATAAGCTCATGATACAGTACGAAGAAAAGCTTCATCTAATGGAAGCTAAGATAAGAATAGAGGAAATAAAAAAAGATATTTTAAAGAAGATAGATTTGTTAAGTATTCAAGATGATGATAATATAAAAATATTGAGTGAAATAAAAAAATACATAAGTGATAGTATTTAGGAGGAATAACATGGCTTTTGAAGGATTAGCTTCTAAGCTTCAAGAAACCTTAAAAAAGCTCAGAGGTAAGGGTAAACTTTCTGAGAAAGATATTAAAGATGCTATGAGAGAAGTAAAACTTGCGCTTTTAGAAGCAGATGTTAACTATAAGGTAGTAAAAGACTTCATTAAGACTGTCAGCGAAAAATGTCTTGGAGAAGAAGTTCTTCAAAGTTTAACTCCAGGACAGCATGTTATAAAGATAGTAAATGAAGAACTTACTAGCCTAATGGGAAGTAACGAAAGCACCATTCAGTACTCTTCTAGCGGAATAACTATTATAATGTTAGTAGGGTTGCAGGGTGCAGGAAAGACAACTATGGCAGGAAAGCTTGCTCTTCAACTTAGAAAGAAGAACAAGAAACCTTTACTTGCAGCCTGTGATATATATAGACCAGCTGCTATAAAACAGCTTCAAGTAGTTGGAAAACAAATAGATGTACCGGTATTTACCATGGGAGATAAAGTATCTCCAGTAGATATATCTAAGGGTGCAGTAGAATATGCTAAAAACAATGGTTTAAATGTAGTAATAGTTGATACTGCTGGTAGACTTCATATAGATGAAGAATTAATGAATGAATTAAAAGATGTTAAAGACAGTGTTAAGCCAGACGAAATATTACTGGTAGTAGATTCAATGACTGGTCAGGATGCAGTTAATGTTGCAAATAGCTTTAATGATCAACTTGATATAAGCGGTGTAATACTTACAAAGCTTGATGGTGACACAAGGGGCGGAGCAGCACTTTCTATAAGAGCAATGACTGGTAAGCCTATAAAGTTTATAGGTATAGGCGAAAAAATGAGTGACTTTGAAGTGTTTCACCCAGATAGAATGTCCTCAAGGATATTAGGTATGGGGGATGTGCTTTCACTAATAGAAAAGGCTCAGCAAAGTATAGATGAAGACGAAGCTAAAAAAATCGGAAGTAGAATGCTCAGTCAAGAATTTAATCTTGAGGATTTTTTAGCATCAATGCAGCAAATGAAGAAATTAGGACCTCTTAATAAGCTAATAGAGATGATGCCTGGGGCCAATATGAAGGAACTCCAAGGAGTAGACTTAAGTTCTAGTGAGAAAGAGTTAGCTAAAATTGAGGCAATAATTAATTCTATGACTATAAAAGAAAGAAGGAATCCCTCTCTTATAAGTAGTTCGCCTTCAAGAAAGAAAAGAATTGCCCAAGGTTCAGGAACTACAGTTCAACAGGTTAATAAGCTTCTGAAGGACTTTGAGAATATGAAAAAGATGATGAAGCAGATGAAGGGAATGCAGAAGGGATTTAATAAAAAAGGACTCTTTGGTAAATTACCTTTTTAAAGGTTTAATATAAAGCTAAATAAGTAATTAACATAAGATAAAAAGTGTTTTACTATTAAAAGGAGGTGAAACAGATGGCAGTAAAAATGAGATTAAGAAGAATGGGTGCTAAGAAAGCTCCTTTCTACAGAATAGTTGTAGCAGATTCAAGATCACCAAGAGATGGTAGATTTGTAGAAGAAATAGGTTACTATAACCCATTAACTGAACCAGCTACTATTAAGTTTGATGAAGAAAAAGTTAATACATGGTTACAAAATGGTGCTCAACCAACAGACATCGTTAAGAAGCTTTTATCAAGAGCTGGATTAAAGTAGTCACTGGGGGTATAATAAATGAAAGAATTAGTTGAAATTATAGCTAAGTCACTAGTTGATAACCCAGACATGGTTCAAGTTAATGAAATTGCTGGAGAGCAATCTATAATTCTTGAACTAAAAGTTGCACCAGAAGATATGGGAAAAGTAATAGGAAAACAGGGAAGAATAGCTAAAGCTATAAGAACTGTTGTAAAGGCAGCAGCTATAAAAGAAAATAAGAGAGTTGTTGTTGAAATAATATAAGAGTTAGGTGCACCTAACTCTTTTATTTTACAAAAAAATAATCGATAGTAAGTTTGTTGAAAATAATTTTTAGTTTAAAGAATTAATAATATAATAAGGGTAAATATAGATAAAGAGAAAATATGTAATCAGGAGGAAATATCCTATGAAGCAGTTTTTGGCTGTTGGTCAGATAATAAACACTCATGGAATTAAAGGGGAGCTTAAAGTATATCCTTTGACAGATGACATAAAAAGATTTAGAAAGCTTAAAAAGGTTTACATAGATGGGGTAGAAAAGGATGTAGTATGGTGTAAACTGCAAGCAGATAAAGTTATACTAAAAATAGAGGGAATAGACTCTATGGATGATGCAGTTAAATATAAACAAAAGTATCTGGAGGTTTCTAGAGAAGATGCGGTTAAACTTCCAGAAGGGAGCTATTTTGTTGCAGATATAATAGGTTGTGAAGTAATAGATGAAAATGATACAGTTCTTGGAAAGGTTTATGACGTAATCAAGACTCATAGTAATGATGTGTACTGGATTAAAGAACCAAAGGAACTTTTGATTCCAGCCTTAAAAGACATTATAATTAGCATGGATATTGAAGATAGAAGAATAGTTATAAAGCCGGTGGAAGTATGGCAGGCATAGGGATGAAAATTGATATACTAACACTCTTTCCAGATATGTTTAAGATATTTGACCAAAGCATAATAGGGAAAGCTCAAGAAAAATCTATTATAGAGGTAAATACCTTTAATATTCGTGACTATACATTAAATAAACATAAAAAGGTTGATGATTATCCTTACGGTGGAGGTGCAGGAATGGTAATGGCACCTCAGCCTATAGTAGACTGTATAAGAACTGTTAAAAAAAACAATAAGGGTAAGGTGATTTTTTTAGGGCCTAGAGGAAAGACTTTTAATCAAAATATGGCAAGAGAACTTTCAGAGGAATCAGAATTAATTTTCCTATGTGGTCATTATGAGGGGATAGATGAAAGAGTATATTCCTATATTGACATGGAGATATCACTAGGAGACTTTGTTCTTACAGGAGGAGAAATGGCTTGCATACCTATAGTAGATAGTATATGCAGAATGGTGCCAGGAGTCCTCTCAAGCAGTGAAAGCTATACAGAAGAATCTTTTTATAATGGAGTCCTGGAATATCCTCAATATACTAGGCCTGAGGATTTCGAGGGAAAGAGAGTTCCGGAGATTTTAACCTCCGGCCATCATGAAAATATAAGAAAATGGAGAAGACTTCAATCCTTAAAATTAACCAAAGATAGAAGACCAGATTTATTTGCTAAACTAGAATTTTCGAAAGAAGATAGAAAATTGTTGAATAGTGATAAATTTAAGGATTATTAAAGGATTTACAGGAAAAAATTAAATTTAATATTGAAATATATATGTATGTATGATAGAATATTCTTCGTGCTACACAGGCGTTCCGCTGTCTGCAATTATGCTGGGCATGAGCGTCGAATAATTTTTAGGAGGTAATGCACAATGTTAGAAATAATAAGACAAATAGAAGCAGAACAAATCAGAAATGACTTACCAGTATTTAATGTAGGAGATACTGTAAAAGTTCACGTAAGAATTAAAGAAGGTAACAGAGAAAGAGTACAGGTTTTTGAAGGAATAGTTTTAAAAAGACAAAACGGTGGTTTAAGAGAAACTTTCACTGTAAGAAGAGTTGCTTACAACGTTGGAGTTGAAAGAACATTCCCTGTTAACTCTCCTAGCATTGAAAAGATAGAAGTAGTTAGAAGAGGTAAGGTAAGAAGAGCTAAGCTATTCTACTTAAGAGATAGAGTTGGTAAAGCTGCAAAAGTAAAAGAATTAATATAATACAAAAGATGGGGCTTTATAAAGTCCCTTTTTTGTATATTAAGGTGGTGGAGGATTTTGCTTAAAGAGTTAATTGAGTTAGGGAAATCGATGATTATAGCTATTATTGCGGCATTTTTAATTATAACCTTTGTCTTTGAAACTGTAAGTGTGGATGGACACTCTATGGATCCTACTTTAAGTCATAAAGATAGGTTGATTGTAGAGAAGGTTAGTTATTATTTTAGGGCTCCTAAGGCTGGAGATATAGTAGTAATTAAATACCCTGCAAATCCAAAAGAAAAGTTCATTAAAAGAGTTGTTGCAGTAGGGGGAGACAAAGTTAGAATCGAAGGAGATAAATTATATATAAACAACGTGCCAAAAGATGAGCCTTATATACTTGAAGCTAATATGAGAGATTTTAATGAGGTAACTGTGCCTGAAAATACGGTTTTTGTTTTAGGCGATAATAGAAATAATAGTAGAGATAGTAGATTTTCCGATGTTGGATTTGTAAGTTACAAAATGGTAGTTGGCAGAGCTGCTCTTAGGATATATCCGTTCAGCAGATTTGGAAAGTTAACTTCTTTTAACGATATAAATGACCTTAGTGTCTTCGCAAATAATAGCTAATTAGAAAGGATATGATAATATGGCTATAAATTGGTTTCCAGGACATATGGCAAAAACTAGGAGAGAAATAAAAGAAAATTTAAAACTTGTAGATGCTATAATAGAAATAAGAGATGCAAGAATTGTAAGATCTAGTAAAAATCCAGATGTAGACGATATATGTGGGAACAAGCCAAGAATAATACTGCTGAACAAAAGTGACTTAAGTGAAGAGAAGGTTACTAGAGAGTGGATTAAAAATTTATCTAAAGATAACATTAGATTAATAGGCGTGAATTGTTTAACTGGAGAAGGGTTAAAAGGTATAAGACCTTTAATGAACGATCTTTTAAAAGAAAAACATGGAAGAATGAAAGAGAAGGGTATTGTAAATATAACAGATAGAGTTATGGTTATAGGTATACCCAATGTAGGAAAATCTACATTTATAAATAAAATGGCTAAAAATAACATAGCTAAAACTGGAGATAGACCAGGAGTTACTAAAAGCAAACAGTGGATAAAGACCAAAATTGGTATGGAACTAATGGATACACCAGGAATTTTATGGCCAAAACTAGAAAGTGAGGAAACTCAACTGAACCTAGCTTTCACTGGAGCAATAAAAGATGAAATTATGGATATTGAGGAACTTGCTTTAAAGCTTATAGAAAGACTTCAAAATGAATACCCTGATAGATTAATGGGAAGATATAAGCTTACGGAGTTAAGTGAAGATCCACTAGAAAATATGAATAATATAGGTAGGAAAAGAGGGGCTGTTATATCTGGAGGTCAAATTGACTACAATAGAGTGGCTGTACTACTTTTAGATGAATTTAGAGGTGGAAAGTTAGGTAATATATCATTAGAGAGACCAGAGTAGATCAAGTGGAGAAGCAAGATGGATATAGATATTGTAAAAAAAGATACTAACTTTAGTGAAATAGAAGATAATTTATTTAAGGGGACTGCTAAATTAAATTTTAGCAGCCTTAAAACTTATGTAGCGTATTTGCAACAAAACTACTTTATTACTGATAAAGAAAAATATCAGCAAGTTATGAACTGTTTAAGTATGGATAGTAGAAAAAATGTCCAGAGCTTAGCCTTAAGTCTTGAAAAATTCATATTTAAGAAAGAAAGTGAGATTGATAGGGTTAAGGAGATGTACAGCTTTGATAAGAGCTTTGGCAACTATATATATGTAGCAGGTGTTGATGAGGTTGGAAGAGGTCCTTTAGCTGGACCTATAGCTGCCGGAGCTGTAGTACTAAACTTAAGGCAGAAAGAGGATAGAGAATTAATTCTAGGCATAAAAGATTCTAAAAAACTTTCCGAAAAGAAAAGAGAAGAGTTGTCAAAAATCATAAAGGAAAAGGCAGTAAGTTATAGCATTGCACTTATAAATAATAATGAAATAGATGAAAGAGGAATAGCTTGGTGCAATAATGAAGTCTTAAGACGAGCTGTTAAAGGTTTGAAAGTTGCGCCAGATATTGTTTTATCAGATGGATATGCAGTTAAAAACCTAGATATTTATAATGAATTTATCATAAAAGGTGATATGAAAAGTGCTAGTATAGCATGTGCTTCTATAATTGCTAAGGTATATAGGGATAACCTAATGAAGGAATATAGCAAAGAATTTCCTCACTATGGTTTTGACGGTAACTCTGGATATGGAACTACTGAACATGTGCAGGCTATAAAAAAATATGGTATTTGTAAGATACATAGAAAAAGTTTTTTGAAAAATATAATATAAATTTAAAATGCAGCAAAAGTCGCAACGGAAGAATGACACTTTCTATTTTTAAGTGTCATTCTTTTTGTTTAAATAAAAGTTATACTTGAAAAGCATCTTTAATAAGACGTATAGACGGATTAGCATTACACTTATTAAGGATGATTTCAATAACATCAAACCTAAAATTAAATTTAAATAGTTTTTTTCGGAGTATATAAGTTTCTGCAGTTTTATAAATTTTTAGCCGCTTTGAATAAGTTACAGCTTCACAGGGACTACCATAGATTGAACCATATCTTGTTTTCACCTCTATAAAACAAATATAATCTCCATCCTTGCCTACTATATCAATCTCACCTAGTTTGCATCTAAAGTTTTTATCTAGTACTGTATAGCCTATCTGCCTCAAATAAGTCTCAGCAATATCTTCGCCCAGGGAACCAATATCCTTGTTAAAAGAATGCATAAATTCGCTCCTTTCATAGATTTTCAATTGTTATATAATTATTCTGATAAATAATAACCACTTCTACTGTATAAAATTTAGATACATTGGCATGTTTTAATTTTAGCAATATTACCTCCATTTGTAAATATAATAGATGGATTTCATACAATTTTTTCCATAGGGGTAATTAAGGGATATTTTATAAGGGATATAGACTATTTAGTATAAAGTTTTAAGAAATAGTATATAAAAGCATATATCTGTCAAGAATCTAGTGGAGGTGATATTATGGCTGTTACAATTAATACTGCTGCATTTTCAGGTATTGAAGGAGTTTTAGTTTCCGTAGAGGTAGATCTTGAGAGAGGGCTGCCTTGTTTTAGTATAGTAGGCCTTCCAGATACTTCTGTGAAAGAGTCTAAGGAAAGAGTCAGAGCTGCAATAGTAAACTCTGGTTTTGAGTTTCCTATCAAAAGAATAGTTATAAACTTAGCTCCGGCAGACATAAAGAAGGTAGGAGCTTTATTTGATTTACCTATAGCATTAGGAATTTTAATGGCCACGGAACAGATAACTTTTGAAGATGCTAAAAATTTTTTGATAATGGGAGAATTATCTCTATCAGGAAAGCTAAAAAGAGTTAGGGGAGTATTACCGATTGCTATTGAAAGTATAAATGAAGGAATAAATAATTTCATTTTACCTATGGAAAATGCAGAAGAATGTTCCGTAGTTAAAAATACTAGGGTTTATGCCTTTGAAAGTTTAAAGCAAGTAATAGAATATATTAAATATAGAGATTTGATGCCATATGAGTACATCAATAATCCTGAATCAAGTAGGAGTAGTTTAGATTTTGAAGATATATTAGGACAGGAGAGCTGTAAAAGGGCTATAGAAGTAGCTGCTGCCGGAAACCATAATGTAGCTATGTTTGGACCTCCGGGATCTGGAAAAACCATGATAGCTCAAAGAGTGTCAACTATATTACCAACCTTAAGTTATGAGGAAGGATTAGAAGTTACTAAAATTTATAGTGTATCAGGAAATTTAGAAAAGTATAAGGGATTTATAAATCAGCGGCCCTTTAGAAGTCCACACCATACCATTACAACCATAGGACTGGTAGGTGGAGGCAATAATTTAATGCCAGGAGAAGTTTCTCTTGCTCACAATGGTGTTTTATTTCTAGATGAAATACTAGAGTTCAAAAGGAATGCATTAGAAGTTTTAAGACAGCCCCTTGAAGATAGAAAGGTGACTATTTGCAGAGGAAGTGGAAAGGTAACTTACCCTTGCAATATTATGGCTGTAATTTCTACAAATCCTTGTCCTTGCGGGTATTATGGATCAGCAAAGCAGTGCTCTTGCGGAGAATTTGAAAGAAGGAGATATATGAAAAAGTTATCTGGACCTCTTCTTGACAGAATTGATTTATTCTGCTTTGTTAATCCTTTGTCTTATGATGAGATTAAAGCTAAAGCAAAGGGGGAATCATCTAAAGAAATTAGGGTTAGAGTTGAGAAAGCTAGAGAACTTCAAAAAAATAGATTTAAAGAGGAAAACATATATTGCAACGCACAAATGGATGGAAAACTCATAAGAAAATACTGTAAGTTAAATAGCAAAAGTAATAATATCTTAGAAAAAATCTATAATAGATATACCTTAAGTACTAGAGCCTACAGTAGAATATTAAAAGTAGCTCGTACTATAGCAGATTTATATGAAAGAGAAGATATAGTAGAAAGTGATATTATTGAAGCACTTCAGTATAGAAGGTTTTTAAATCAGGAGATAATTTAGTGTTATAAAATAAATCCGGCGGTAGTTAGATAAATGCCGTCAGATTTATTTTATTTAATCACATATATTATAGCTTGTGATAAGTTTCTTTTAAAAGAAGAGCATCTTTTTCAAGTAAAGGACTTTCGCAGATTATGCAGCCTCTTACATTAAAGTTTTTTAAAGCTCTTAGGCATTCTACATAATTAAAATCACTTTCCAAGAAGGGAAGATGATTTCTCTCGCCCTTTTCACTGTAGTTAATGCCAGATATATGCATGTGTAAATCCTCCAAGGCTTCTTTGCCTAATTCCCCTTTTATATACTGAAGGATTTCAGCAAAATCATTGTATGTTTTAAGTTTACCATTATATCTAGCATGAATATGAGAAAAGTCAATACACAACTTGCAAGTACTAATTTCTTTACATAAGGAAGTTAACTCTTTTAAATCTCCAAATTGACTTCCCTTACCTGTAGTTTCTAATCTATAATCTACCCCGATTTTAGGAAGTCTGAGAAGATTTTCTTTTATTGTATCATAAGTCTCTGACGGAGAATCCTTCAAATAAAATCCTGGATGGAAAATTAGACTCCTTCCCTGCACTTTAAGTAAGCCTTCAGCACCCTTTATTATTCGTTCTATAGACTGAAGCTGTTTTTCAATATCGTCTGCGTTTAGGTTTATATAATAAGATCCATGAGCAGATAAGTAGAAGTTATTCTCTATTTTAGCTTTTAGTATAGTATCTTTATTTTTATCTGTAACATTTACAGAGCGAACAAAAGGAAGTTCCATAGCATGAAGATCTAAGGTTTTTAGATACTTAATAGCAGAAGAATAGTTGAATTTTTGGGCGGCTTCTCCAATTGGAAGACCGGAAATTCCAAATAGCAAATTATCCATAAAAGCACCTCTCTATAAATTTGTTTAAATAAATAACTTAAGCACTTTAAAGCTCCATCACTTCTAAATCATTAGGTACTAATATGTTTCCCTTAAAATATTGGCTTCCTTCCTCAGTGTAGAGTCTTTTTTTATTTTCAAGGTTTTTGTCTTCAGAATGAATTAAAATTATATTTTTAACATAAAGTTTTTCAGCATTTTCACAGGCATCTTTTACAGTAGAGTGAAACTTTTCGTAAGGATGAAAGATATCTCTCTGTGAATATAAACAGAAGGCTTCATGTATAAGATAATCTACATTATTTGAGTATTTAGATAAGTTGCCATTATAAGGCTCGTCACCTAGGAATGTTAGAACCTTATTGTTATTAAGTTTAGTAGTAAATCCGTACTGAAGGTGTTTATTACTTTTTATATCAAAGAAAGTAAAATTCCAATGAAGTATATTAAAACAGCTTTCATCTTCTATGGAAATAAATAATATTCTATCGTCTATAAAATTTGTAAATTTCTTTTGTAAAAGTAAATTACAAATAGTTCTAATTATGTTCTCCACGTCTTTATGACAGTATATATATAAATTTTCTTCATAATTTTCATTTAATATTTGCTGAGCAACAGCTCGTATAATCCAAACTATACCAGTAATATGGTCATTATGACTATGAGATATAAAAACATTATGAATTTTATTGATTGAGATATCTGCTTTTTCTAAGTTGGTGAGAATAGTGTTTCCGCCACCAGTGTCTACAAGAAAATGCTCTTCACCCTTTGAGAGTGTAAAACAGCTATTATAGCATTTTGTAACCATTGCGGACCCTGTGCCTAGTATAGTTAGTTTTTCCAAGTCCAAAAACTCCTTCCGTAATTTTATTTTTTGAACAAGTATTAATATAACATATAACTTACTAAATAAGAAAGAGTTTTAGGTAAAAAAAGATAAAATTGAATAAAAAGAATCAGTTATGACAAGAATTCTTACATAAAATTAAATAAGGAGAAAAATATGAATATATACGATTTATGGTTTAGTTCAGTAAGTTTATCAAGTAAAATTAAGCTGGATTTAATAAAAAAATTCATCAGCACAGAGGAACTGTGGAATGATACTTTCTATAATGCAAATAAAACATTGTTAAATGATAGAGATAAAAAGATTAAATACAATTTAAAAAAGGCTTGGGACAAAGAATTGTTAGAAAGCTTGATAGTGAAGATTAAAAATAAAAACATAGAAGCTACAACATTTAATGAGGATATATATCCTAAAGCATTAAAAAACTATGATGATTCCCCTAGTATATTATTTTACAAAGGTGATATAAATAAGCTTAATATGGGGATTAATGCCGCCATTATTGGTTCTAGGAACTTTACGAGCTACGGAAAAGATGCTGCAAGGTTAATAAGTAAAGAAATTTCTATAAATAACATAAATGTTATAAGCGGAATGGCTAGAGGCATTGACACATTTGCACACGAAAGTTCCATAGAAAATGGAGGCTTTACTTGTGCAGTATTAGGTTCAGGTATTGATGTAGTGTACCCTGGGGAAAATAAAAAATTATACGATATTATATCAGAAAAGGGATGTATTGTTTCGGAGTTTTTACCAGGAACAAGACCTTTCTCTTATAATTTTCCAATAAGAAATAGAATTATAAGTGGTTTAAGTGATATTGTAATTGTTGTTGAAGCTAGTGAAAAGAGTGGTTCTCTTGTAACGGCAGGGATAGCCTTAGAACAGGGCAAGGAAATTGTAGCAGTACCTGGGTCCATGTTTTCTGAACAAAGTAAAGGTACCAATAAGTTAATTAGAGATGGTGCATATCCTTTTACAGATTTTGAAGATTTATTTAGAATTTTAAATATAGACTATATGATAAAGAATAATATTAAAGTTAACAAAATAGAAGGCGTAAAAAAGAAAATATGTGATATTTTAGGCGATAGGCCTACACATATAGACGATATATTTGGAAGAACCAATATTGACATAAAACAATTATATGAGTTATTATTTGAATTGCAGCTTGAAAATGTAGTAATATGTCTTTCAGGTAACTATTATGTAAAAGTGGAAAGTACAGTATAAGTATGCTATTCTGATAAAATAAGGTATATTTATTTGAATAGAGAATAGTATTTAGTAAATATAAAGAAAATAATTATATAATTAGATATATTTCTAAATAAGGGGGTGTAAACACTTTGGTGAGACTTGTGCTTACCAGAGTACGAGATGGGACAAAAATTGGTTATAGTTGAATCACCGGCAAAGGCAAAAACCATAGGAAAATATTTAGGAAAAAATTATGTAGTAGAAGCGTCCATGGGTCATGTTAGGGATCTTCCCAAAAGTCAATTGGGAGTTGATATAGATAATGAGTACAATCCTAAATATATAACAATAAGAGGAAAGGGAGAACTGCTTGATAAACTAAGAAAAGAAGCTAAAAAGAGTGAAAAAATATATTTAGCAACAGACCCTGATAGGGAAGGAGAGGCAATTTCCTGGCATTTAGCTCACATATTGAAGCTAGATGAAAAGGAAAAGTGTAGAATAGAGTTTAATGAAATTACTAAAAATGCCATTAAAAATGCAATAAAAACTCCTAGACAGATAAATTTAAATGTAGTAAATGCTCAACAAACTAGGAGGGTTTTAGACAGATTAGTTGGTTATAAAATAAGTCCAATATTATGGCGTAAGGTAAAGTGGGGTTTAAGTGCAGGAAGAGTTCAATCTGTAGCACTAAGAATGATATGCGATAGAGAAAAAGAGGTAACTAACTTTAAACCAAAGGAATACTGGACTATAGAGTGCTCAGTACATAAGGAAAAGGAAAAAAAATCCTTTATAATAAGGCTTACTACTCTAGATAAAAAGAAACTAGATATAAATAATAAAGAAGAAGTAGATAAGATAATAAAAGATTTGGAAAATGGAGAATTTCTTGTTAAAACTGTTAAAAAAACTGCTAAAAGTAAAAATCCATTGCCACCTTTTACAACAAGTACTCTGCAACAGGATGCTTATAAAAAATTGAATTTTGCAACTAAGAGAACCATGTCTATAGCTCAGCAATTGTATGAAGGAGTAGATATCAAGGGATATGGTGCAGTAGGTCTCATAACTTATATGAGAACAGACTCAGTGAGAATATCTAATGAGGCACAAGCTGCTAGCAGAAGCTTCATTTCAAGTAACTTTGGAGAAGAGTATATACCAGAGGAACCTAGAAAATTTAAAGGCAAGAAGAATGCACAGGATGCTCACGAAGCTATAAGACCTACAAATGTTGAAATAACTCCTGAAATTGCTAAGGAAAGCTTAAAGGATGATCAGTATAAATTATACTCACTTATATGGAAGAGATTTGTAGCTAGTCAAATGGCTACTTGTATAATGGATGTAACTTCTGTTAACATAGTAAACGGGCAATATGGATTAAAGGCAAGTGGGTCTATAGTAAAATTTGATGGATTCATGAAGGTGTATGAATATGCAACAGAAGAAGAAAAAGAGGATATTAATCTGCCAAAGCTAGAAGAAGGAGATATATTAATAAAGAAATCTGTTGATGGAAAACAGCATTTTACACAGCCACCATCTAGATTTTCGGAAGCTACCCTTGTAAAGACTCTTGAGGAAAATGGAATTGGAAGACCTAGTACCTATTCACCTATTATATCTACATTGCTTGAAAGAAAATATGTAGAAAGAGAAAAGAAAACACTAAAGCCAACTGAGTTAGGAGATATAGTTAATAATATACTTAGTGAATTTTTTAAACAAATTGTTGACTTAGAATTTACAGCTGAAATGGAACAAAAGTTGGATGATGTAGAAGAAGGAAAAGAGAATTGGAATAGGGTAGTAGATGAGTTTTTTACACCTTTAAAAGAAGCCATAGACATAGCAGAAAAAGAAGTAGCAAAGATAACTATTGAAGATAAGGTTACAGATATATTATGTGATAAATGTGGAAAGAACATGGTTATAAAGCAGGGACGATTTGGAGATTTTCTTGCATGCCCAGGATATCCAGACTGTAAGAATACAAAGCCTATTGTAGAAGAACTAGATGTCAAATGTCCAAAATGTGGAGGAAAAGTTCTAGTTAAAAAAAGCAAAAAGGGCAGGAAGTTTTTTGGATGTAGCAATTATCCAGACTGTGATTTTGTAAGTTGGTTTGAGCCTGTGGAAGAAAAATGCACTGTTTGTGGCAGTTTTATGGTTAAGAAATATAGTAAATCAAAAGGGGACTATATACAGTGTGCAAATAATGAATGTAAGCATGTAGAAGAGAAGATTTCAAAGGTTAACACTGATCAAGGCAACGAAAATACTATAGACACTAAAAATAAAGCTAAAAGTGATGAAGAAAAGGAATAAAAGAAGCTTAACTAGTAAGAAAAAAAAATTAAAATGTCGAATTTTACAAAAAGGATGTTGAAATATAATAATTAGTATGTTATTATAATTAAAGAATAAGAAATAATTCTAAATATTTTAAAAAGTCAAAATAATCAATTCGATAACTATATTCAGCTTAAACTGATAGAGATATGCAAGATAACTTTTATAATTTTGTTAAAACAAAATTATTAGTCAAGCAAGGTTATTGAAATAGATGGAAATAAGAAGGAGGAATACAAATGACATCATTGTTAACTAAAACAAGAATGTTAAACAAAATACTGCAAAAGTCCGGTACTGAGCCAGTAGTTTTTGATGATATATGTAATTTATTAAGTGAAGTATTATCATGCAATGTTTATATTATAAGCAGAAAAGGAAAAATATTAGGTTATAACTTCTCAGCAGGATTTGAGTGTGACACAGTAAAAGATAAAGTTATAAGCGAAATGAGATTTCCTGAGTCCTATAATAACAAACTATTAAATATCCATGAAACTCTTTCAAATCTAACTAATCATGGTGAGTGTGTTTTTGATGAAGAGAAAGCATGCGGTATAGAAAACAAATTAACTACAATAGTGCCTATAAACGGAAATAGAGAAAGACTTGGTACTTTATTAGTTGCTAGATTTGATGAAGAGTTCGGAGAAGATGACTTAGTTTTAGCAGAATATAGTGCTACTATTATAGGAATCGAAATATTAAGAGCTAAACATGATGAAATAGAAGAAGAGGCTAGAAAGAAGGCAGTTGTACAGCTTGCTATAGGTACTCTATCCTATTCAGAATTAGAAGCAGTAGAGCATATTTTCAATGAACTAGATGGAAGTGAAGGGTTACTAGTAGCATCTAAAATAGCTGACAAAGTTGGAATAACAAGATCAGTAATAGTAAACGCTTTAAGAAAATTTGAAAGTGCAGGAGTTATTGAGTCAAGATCCTTAGGTATGAAGGGAACTCATATAAGAATATTAAATGAAAAATTAATAGATGAGCTTAAGAAGATAAGATAAAAGACTAATTAAGTTATTTGCTAGGTTTTTAGTGCAAATTGAACTAAAAGCAAATCTTCAAATAAGAGTTTAGATTAAAACAATCTAAACTCTTATTTTTTCTAGCATCTAGTATAAAGAGTATAAAACTGTTAATAATAAAATAGTAATCATAGCATACTATTTAAAAACTAAATGCTATAGTATAAATAATTGTAAATATAGCCATATAAATTTAAAAATTTTGTTGAATACCTTAATACCTTGTGATATACTACATAAGGTAAGAAAATACACACATTACCCAATTCGGAAAAGGGTGCTCGAAAGGGTATTTTACGAATATGACGGTAGTGGAGGGAAAACCTAGGAGGGAAAATATTATGTCAGTTATTTCAATGAAACAATTACTAGAAGCAGGTGTTCATTTTGGACATCAAACAAGAAGATGGAACCCTAAGATGGCTCCATACATATTCACAGAAAGAAACGGAATCTACATAATTGATTTACAAAAAACAGTTAAAAAAGTTGAAGAAGCTTATGATTTCGTTAAGAGTGTTGCAACTGAAGGAAAAGATATCCTTTTTGTTGGAACTAAAAAGCAAGCTCAAGAAGCTATTCAAGAAGAATCAGTAAGATCAGGTATGCACTTCGTTAACAATAGATGGCTTGGTGGAATGATGACTAACTTTACAACAATTAAAACAAGAATAGGTAAGTTAGAAGAGTTAGATAGAATGGAAGAGGACGGAACTTTTGAAGTTCTTCCAAAGAAAGAAGTTATAAAGCTTAAGAATGAAAGAGAAAAGTTAGAAAAGAACTTAGGCGGAATTAGAAACATGGATGCTAGCAACATAGGAGCATTATTTGTTGTTGATCCAAGAAAAGAAAAAAATGCTATATCAGAAGCTAAAACACTTGGAATTCCAGTTGTAGCTATCGTAGATACTAACTGTGATCCAGATGAAGTTGATTACGTAATACCTGGAAATGATGATGCAATAAGAGCTGTAAAATTAATAACAGCTAAAATTGCAGATGCTATCATAGAGGGAAGACAAGGTGAACAATTAGCTGAATAATTTATTAGGGTAGATGAAGAATTGTAATTCTTCATTTACCTTTTAAATTAAGTTTAAAATAGGAGGAATTTACAATGATAACTGCACAGATGGTAAAAGAGTTAAGAGAAATGACTGGAGCAGGCATGATGGACTGCAAAAAAGCTTTAAGCGAATCTAACGGAGATATTGAAAAAGCTGTAGAGATATTAAGAGAAAAAGGATTAGCAGCTGCAGCTAAAAAAGCTGGAAGAATAGCAGCTGAAGGTATAGTTAAGACATATGTTTCAGAAGACGGAAAAGTTGCTTCAATAGTAGAAGTTAACTGTGAAACTGACTTCGTTGCAGTAAACGAAGATTTTGTTACATTTGCTGATAACGTTGCAAAACAAGCAGCTCAAACTAATGCTAATACTATAGAAGAGTTAGTTGCGGAAAAATACATAGCTGATGAAAGCAAGACAGTTACAGAAACAGTAACAGGATTAATTGCAAAAATCGGAGAAAATATGGCAGTTAGAAGATTCCAAAAGCTAACTGTTGAGCAAGGAGCTATATCAAGCTATATTCATGGTGGCGGAAGAATAGGTGTTCTTGTAAAGTTAGAGTGTGAAAAAGAAAGCGAACTTTTAAAAGAATTAGCTAAGGATGTAGCTATGCAAGTAGCAGCAACTAATCCTTTATTCTTAAATAGAGAAGCAGTAGATAACGAAGCATTAGAAAAAGAAAAAGAAATCTACAGAGTTCAGGCTTTAAATGAAGGAAAACCTGAGAAAATAGTAGAAAAAATGGTTGTAGGAAGAATTCAAAAATACTATAAAGAAAACTGTTTAGTTGAGCAGGTTTATGTAAAAGACCCTGATACAACTGTTGAAAAATACCTTCAAGCAAAATCAAAAGAAATTGGAGCTCCAATAAAGGTAGCTGCTTTTGTAAGATTTGAAAAAGGTGAAGGAATCGAGAAGAAGGAAGAGAACTTTGCTGAGGAAGTTGCAAAACAAATGCAGAGTAAATAGTAATTGAAAAGAGAACACTGCGTGTTCTCTTTTTTTAAAGTATAAACCTTAATACATATGTAATTTTTGACAATTTGGAGGTATAATATATGTATAATGCTAAATATAGGAGAGTAATGCTAAAACTTTCAGGAGAAGCTTTAGCAGGTAGTAAAGGATTTGGTATAGACTTTGATGTTACTACTCAAATAGCAAAAGAGATTAAAGCACTAGTAGATATGGGTGTAGAAGTAGGAGCTGTAGTAGGTGGAGGCAATATCTGGAGAGGAAGAAGCGGAGAAGGAATGGATAGAACTACTGCGGACTACATGGGTATGCTTGCAACATGTATAAACGCTTTGGCTCTTCAGGATTCCTTAGAAAACTTAGGGGTAAATACTAGAGTTCAAACTGCTATTGAAATGAGAGAGGTTGCAGAGCCTTTTATAAGAAGAAGAGCTATGAGACATTTGGAAAAAAACAGAGTAGTAATTTTTGCTGCAGGCACAGGAAATCCATATTTTTCAACAGATACTACTGCTGCATTAAGAGCTGCTGAAATAGAAGCGGATGTTATACTTCTTGCAAAAAAAGTTGACGGAGTATATGACAAAGATCCATACAAATACAGTGATGCCAAGAAATTTGATAAGTTAAACTATATCGAAGTACTTGAAAAGGGACTTCAAGTTATGGATTCTACAGCAACATCATTATGTATGGATAACAACATACCTATATTAGTATTTGGATTAGAACAACCAGAAAACATAAGAAAAGCAATACTAGGTGAAAAAATAGGAACCTTAGTGTCTAAAGAATAAAAATAAGGGAGGTATTTTCTATGATTAAAGACATTATAAAAGTTTCTGATGAAAAAATGAATAAAACAATTACTGTTTTAAAAAAAGAATTGGCTTCAATGAAAGCGGGAAGAGCAAACCCTGCAATGCTAGATAAAATAGAAGCAGAGTATTACGGAACAATGACACCACTAAATCAATTAGGCAACATATCTATTCCAGAGCCAAGAATACTTGCTATTCAGCCATGGGATAAAGGTGCCTTTAAATCTATTGAAAAAGCAATTTTAAAATCAGACCTTGGAATAAACCCATCCAGTGATGGTGAGATAATAAGACTTATTATACCAGAGCTAACAGAAGAAACAAGAAAAAACTTAGTGAAAAACGTTAAAAAAACTGGTGAAGAATCCAAGGTTGCTATTAGAGCAATAAGAAGAGACTGTAACGATAAAATTAAAGCTCTAAAGAAAGAAAATGAAGTATCTGAAGATGAAATGAAAAAGGCAGAAGAAGATATTCAAAAGAGAACTGATAGCTTCATTAAAGAAATAGATAAATTACTTGAAGCTAAAGAAAAAGAAATTATGTCAATATAACTTATCTAAACCTGCGGATTCGCAGGTTTTTGTTAATACATAAATCATTAAGATATAACCTAATCACAATTATGAATGGAGAATGGCGTATGTTAAAATTTTTTAGTTCAAAAAAAAGCAATGAAGATTTTGAGCATATACATATTGACATGGATAATATACCGAAACATATAGCTATTATCATGGATGGTAATGGGAGATGGGCTAAAGAAAGAAAGTTACCAAGAACTATGGGACATAAGGCAGGAGTAGAAACTATAAGAGATATTGTAAAGGAATGCAGTAAGTTAGGTGTAAAGTATTTAACCCTATATGCGTTTTCTACAGAAAATTGGCGGAGACCAAATGAAGAAGTTAATGCACTTATGAATCTTCTAGTTCAGTATTTAAGGAAAGAATTTAAAGAGCTAAACGACAATAATGTTGTTATTAATCATATTGGAGATATATCAAAATTACCTGTACTCTGTCAACAGGAACTGCTAGAGGCCTATAATAATACTAAAGATAACAGGGGTTTAGTTCTAAATCTAGCTTTAAATTACGGTGGGAGAGATGAACTAATAAGGGCTTTCAAAACAATTTGTAAAGATATAAAGGACGGCAAAATTAGTGAAGAAAATATTAATGAAAAAATGGTGTCGGATTATTTATATACAGTAAATATGCCAGATCCAGATTTAATAATAAGGCCTAGCGGAGAGCAAAGAATAAGTAATTTTTTATTATGGCAATGTGCTTATTCAGAATTTTGGTATTCAAATATAAAATGGCCAGATTTCAAGGTAGAACACCTTCATAAGGCTATTCACGATTACCAAAGCAGGGATAGAAGATTTGGGAATGTTAAGTAACAAGTAAAATTGGAGAATTAAAATTTGCCATTAATTTTTCTCCTAAAGTGGGTAAATATTTTGCTTATGTTAAGGTGAAAATTATAGAATATAAGCAAAGGAATAAAATGAAAGCTTAGGAGATGATAAGATGAACAGTAGGTATGTAGGGGCATTGATATTGGCGCCCTTTATTGTCTTCCTATTTATAGGAGGAGTATACTTAAAATATGCTATAATGCTTTTATCCTTAGTAGGTATGCATGAATTTTACAAAGTTTTAAAAGAAAAAAACATAAATGCAATAAGCTGGGCGGGATATATACTTTGTATAATATATTATTTAACGCTAAATAAAGAAGCTAATTTTGAAATGTTATTTTTCTTTTTGATTATTACGGTTTTTATAATCATGTGCGTTCCGGTATTGGACATAGAGTATAATTTTATTGACATAGGAACTACCTTACTTGGATTCTTTTATGTAGCTATATTTTTTAGTTTCATTGTTTTGGTTAATAATAAAGTCTATGGAAACTATTTAGTTTGGCTTATATTTATTTCCTCATGGTTCTGTGATACTGCTGCCTATTATGCTGGCAGAGCCTTTGGAAAGAGAAAATTATGTCCTAAAGTAAGTCCGAAGAAGACTGTGGAAGGTTCTATTGGCGGGATGTTAGGCAGCATGATAGCCTGTGGAGTATTAGGAGCTGTGGTTATATCAAAGGGGATATCCATTCCAATGTATCACTTTTTTATTATAGGAGCAGTTTGTGGAGTTTTCTGCCAGTTTGGAGATTTAGCTGCTTCTTCAATAAAGCGCTATGTGGGAGTGAAAGATTATAGTAAGTTAATTCCAGGTCATGGAGGAATTCTAGACAGATTTGATAGTATACTTTTCGCATCTGTAGTCGTATATTACTATTTGACATTTATTGTAGGGATGTAATGCTACAAATTAAAATGAGGATTTAGAGTAGTTTAAAATTACTTTAAATCCTCATTTTAATTTAAGCTCTAATGGGCAGCAATTTTTAATCTTTATCACTTAATTATGGTTATGATAAACTAATATTTATATATAGTATTTTATCCTATAATAATATATAATCATATCTATGAATATAATATTATTATAGAGCACTTGTTTTATGGGGATAGGGTACTTGAATGCAGTATATTTAAAATATAAGAAAATAGGATATTGTTTCACTGTTCTAATAGTATTTATAATCTTTACGCTTTTAATAAAATATTATTTTAAGCCTTTTTTTATTATAATAGTTACTATTTTTTTCTCCCTGCCAATACAAAACATATTAAGTAAGAATAATTTATTTAATAATAAGGTAAATGCTTTGATAAGTATAATAGTCGTCAATAGTTTGTTTTTTATGGCTGTACTGTTTATTGGCAACTTTATATATCAAGCTGTCAATTCCTTTCTTAGAGATTTCACAGACTTAGCTTTAAGCATACAAAACACTCTAGAAACAGTAAGTAAAGTAACTAATATAAACTTAAATGAGCTAAAAAACAGCTTGGTGAATGGATATGGAAATATTGTAAATAGTAATTTTATAAAAAAAGGGGCTGCATACACTACTGATAGCTTATTTGCATACTTTATAGGGAATATGACTGCTTACTTTATTTTAGTAGATAAATATGATATAGTTAATCGTATCAAAAAACTAATGCCTCAGGGCAAAGCTTATTTAGTTAAAAATAAGTTAGAAGATATAAATAAGGTATTTAGGGTAGAAGCAGCATTAGTTTTAGTTACAACTATAGAAACTATCCTTGGTTTCATGATACTTAATATCAAAAACTTCATACCTCTCGGTATCTTATGTGGTATTTTTGATATATTACCTTACGTAGGAACAATAATGATATTTCTGCCACTAATTTTTTATAAAATGCTTATTAAAGAATATGTAATAGCTTTTGGGTTAACTTGTCTATATGCATTACTTGTGGTTAATAGACAAATATTAGAGACTAAATTCATTAGTGACAGACTTGCAGTTCACCCGTTATTTATTATATTGTCTCTTTATATAGGTATTAAGGTTTTTGGTATTATAGGCATGTTCGTAGGACCACTATATGTAATTACTGTAAAGGAAATACTGACAAACTGAAGCTTGCAGAGAATTAGGAGATGTTAAGATGAAAAGAATTACTATACTTGGAGCTACAGGCTCAATAGGAACGCAGACTCTTGAGGTGATAAGAAAAGAAAGAGAAAAATTTCACCTAGTTGCTGTCTCCGCAAATAATAGTTGTAAAAAGATAATTGGTATAATAAATGAGTTTAATCCCAGCTATGCTGTACTAAGTAACGAGAAGGCTTATGAAGAAGTAAGAGATTATTGTGTAAACAATAACCTCAAAACAAAAATTTTACTTGGAATGGAAGGATTAAATACTATATCAACTCTTCCAGAGGTAGATGTTGTTGTGACTTCTGTAGTAGGAATGATAGGTTTAGTTCCTACGCTTAAGGCAATTGAAGCTGGAAAGGATATAGCTTTGGCAAATAAAGAGACTTTGGTAGTTGCTGGAAAGCTAGTTATATCTGAAGCAGAAAAATATAATGTGAAGATACTTCCTGTAGATTCAGAACATAGTGCAATTTTCCAGTGCCTACAGGGTAATAAAAGAGAAGATGTAAGAGAGCTATTACTAACTGCTTCTGGAGGTCCTTTTAGAGGAAAAAAAAGGGAAGAACTTTTACAGGTTACTGTTGAGGAAGCATTAAAGCATCCAAGATGGGACATGGGAAAAAAGATATCTATTGACTCAGCTACTCTTATGAATAAAGGACTTGAGGTTATAGAGGCACATTGGCTGTTTGATGTAGACTATGATAATATTAAGGTAGTAGTTCATCCGCAGAGTGTTATACATTCCATGGTTGAATATAAAGATGGAAGTGTTGTAGCTCAACTTGGAAGTACTGATATGAAGCTTCCTATTCAATACGCTCTTAATTATCCTGATAGAGAAGAAGCGGTTGTAGCTAAGTTGGACTTTTACGATATGGAGAATCTAACCTTTGAAAAACCAGACTTAGAGACCTTTAAGCCTCTTAAACTTGCTTATAAGGCTGGAAAAATTGGTGGTACCATGCCTGCCATATTAAATGCTGCCAATGAGGCTGCAGTAGAATTATTTCTATCTAAAAGAATTAAATTCTTAGATATAGGTAATATATTAGAGGAATGCATGAGTCGTTTTGAGGTTATTGATAATTATAGCTTAGAGGACATACTAAATATAGATAAAGAAGTTAAACAGTATGTTATAAACAAATTTGGTGCAGATAGATAAATTAATAGACAAAAAATAACTTAACATAGTTAGGAGGAATATTATTTGTATATTGTATGGGCGATTATAGCTTTTGGAGTTTTAGTTATAATTCATGAACTTGGTCATTTCACTTTGGCAAAATTAAATGGAATTAAGGTGGAAGAATTTGCTATAGGCATGGGTCCAAAGCTTTTTGGAATAAAAGGAAAGGAAACTACATACTCAATTAAGCTTCTTCCTATAGGTGGATATGTAAAAATGCTTGGAGATGAGGGAGAGAGTTCAGACCCTAGGGCCTTTAATAATAAAAAGCCTCTTCAAAAGTTAAGTGTAGTTATTGCAGGACCTATAATGAATTTTATTCTTGGAATAGTTCTTTTTGCAGTTATAGCTGGACTTAGAGGATATTTATCTCCGGTAGTTGACAAGGTAGTTCCTAATCAACCTGCTGCTGTTATGGGTATACAGGCGGGAGACAAGATAACTAAAGTTAACAACTCAAAGGTTTCAACCTGGGAAGACTTTGTTACAGGTGTATATGTTTCCTCCGGAAGTCCCTTAGATATAACCTATGTAAGGGATAACAAAGTCAATAATGTTAGAGTTGTACCGGTAAAAGATCCTAAGGAAAACAGATATATAGTTGGAATTTACCCTACAATGGTAGAAAAGCCAACTGTTTCTCAATCTATAGCCTACGGATTTAGAGAAACTAACTCTTTAGTTAAGCAAACTTTAGGTTTCTTTAAAACTCTCTTTAAAGGAAAAGCTTCTGCAAGTGATGTAGGAGGACCTTTAACTATAATAAAGGTTTCTGGTGCAGCAGCTAAAGCAGGTATTTTAAGTCTTGCTGCCTTTGCAGCTTATATTAGTATTCAACTAGCAATATTCAATATTATACCTTTTCCAGCCTTAGATGGAGGGTATATACTGTTATTTTTATTTGAAATTATTACTGGTAAAAAGGTTGATGATAACAAGGTAGGAGTTATAAACTATATAGGGTTTGCTATATTGATGACTCTTATGGTATTAGTCACTATTAAAGATATTTTATATCCTATTAAGATTTAGATGAAGTGAAGATAGGTATTAGTGAGAAATAATATAAACTTGGGAATTGGAGAGAGGAAATTTAAAATAAAGGATTATCTTTCTTTTGTGGAAAGAAAGTTTACTTATTTTAACTTTATATTTTCAATTCCCAATTTCTGCAAAGGGGTTGTAACAAGTGAGTAGAGTTAAAACTAAAAAAATTAAAGTGGGAAATACATACATAGGTGGCGATGCACCAGTTACTGTTCAGTCTATGACTAATACAGATACTAGAAATTCAGAAGCTACTGTTGCTCAAATTGTTCAGCTTCAAGAAGCTGGTTGTCATATAATTAGGTGCGCGGTGCCAGATATGAGTGCTTGTGAATCTATAAAGGAAATAGTGAAACACATAAACATTCCATTAGTAGCAGACATCCATTTTGATTATAGATTAGCACTAAAATCCATTGAAAATGGGGTATCTGCACTTAGGATAAACCCAGGAAACATTGGTAGTATAGAAAAAGTGAGAGAAGTAGCTAAGGCTGCAAAAGATAGGGGGATTCCTATAAGAATAGGAGTTAACTCTGGTTCTCTTAAGAAAAATATATTAGAAAAGTACGGCAGAGTGTGTCCGGAAGCGCTAGTAGAAAGTGCCTTAGAACACGTTAGAATTCTAGAAAATGTTAACTTTGATGATATTGTTCTATCAATAAAATCCTCTAATGTTCAGCAGATGATAGAAAGTTACAGAATGATTTCTAAAGAAGTAAACTATCCACTTCATTTAGGGGTCACTGAGGCTGGAACTATTTGGAGGGGAACTATTAAATCTAGTATAGGTATAGGAACCCTATTGGCGGAAGGTATAGGTGATACTATAAGAGTATCCTTAACTGGTAACCCAGTAGAAGAAGTTAGAGTAGGACGAGAAATTTTAAAAACCTTTTGCTATATAAATGAAGGGGTAGAATTTATTTCATGCCCTACCTGCGGAAGAACTGAAATAGATTTAATAAGCATAGCAGAAGAGGTGGAAAAAAGACTTGTAAACTATAATAAAAATATAAAGGTAGCTGTAATGGGATGTGTAGTAAATGGACCAGGAGAAGCTAGAGAAGCAGATATAGGAATAGCTGGTGGCAGAGGAGAAGGTCTTATTTTTAAGAAAGGTGAAATAGTTAAAAAGGTAAAAGAGGAAGAATTAGTAGATGAACTAATTGAACAAATAAAAAGTATGTAGTAAATAGAAAAATTAGGGGTTAAGAATTAAAAGTGGAGAGGATATAAGTAGAATGATGAATGAACTTCATTCAATGGGCAATAATATAACTAAGAAGGATAAAAAAGTTTAATCTAGATTACTTTATAGGCTTCTAAAGACTAATTAGTTACCTCTCTCTAATCCATGGCTTTGTTAATATGCTAACTTTTTCTTGAAATAACCATTCTAGTATGTTAAAATAGCTTTAGTGAATCTACAGAAGTTTATGAAACAGGGAGGAGTGGGTTTGAGCCCGCTCTTTCTATTTTTAAAAAACGCAGCGAAAGTTGCGTTTTTAAATTAGCCTGATATTTTATGCAATGTTCTTGTAATAAGTCATTTTTTTATTCAAAGTTGCAGAATATATACATATATAGATAAGGAGGTAATAGTGATGAGTAAAGATGCTTTAATTGATAAACTTATAGATTTAGTAGGACCTATAGTAACAGAATTAAATTATGAATTATATCATCTAGAGTTTGTAAGAGAAGGAAATGAAAACTATTTTAGAATATACATTGATAAAGAAAATGGCGGTATATCACTAGAGGATTGTGAGAAGGTAAGTAGGGCTGTAAGCGATATGCTTGACGTTGAAGATCCTATAAGTGAAGGTTATTATTTAGAAGTCTCTTCACCAGGAATAGAAAGAATACTTTACACAGATAAACATTTAGAAAGATATATTGGATCTAATATTTTAGTAAAGTTATCTGGCATTCTAAATGGTAAGAAAAAGTTTGAAGGACAATTGTTAGGCTTTAGCTCTGAAGAATTGAGAATTAAAAGTGAGGAAGAAGAAATTTCTATTCCAAGACATAAAGTCTCAAGGGTGAGTTTGAAAGGCGAACTTTAAGGGAGGGTATATTAGGAAATGAATCAGGAATTTATAGAAGCCTTAAAAGAAATAGTTAAGGAAAAAGGTATCAGCGAGGACCTACTATTTACTACTATAGAAGATGCTTTAGTTGCTGCCTATAAGAAAAACTATGCAAATCATGGTGGAAATAACCAAAATGTTAAGGTTACAATGAATAGAGAGAATGGTGAAATTCATGTTTACTCTCAAAAGAAGGTAGTAGAAGAAGTTTTTGATGAAGTAAATGAAATAAGCCTTGAAGAAGCAAAAGATATAGATCCGAATTATGACATAGAGGATATAGTAAGTATAGAGGTAACTCCTAAAAAGTTCGGTAGAGTTGCAGCACAGGCAGCAAAACAGGTAGTAATTCAAAGAATAAAAGAAGAAGAAAGAAGAATTATATACAGTGATTTTGCTGAAAAAGAAGATGATATAATTACAGGAACTATTATAAGAAAAGATAAAAACAATGTATTAGTAGACTTAGGAAAAACTGAAGCAGTACTTGGTCCTAATGAACAAATGCCAGGAGAGAGATATATTTTCAACGATAAAATAAAGTTATATATTGTAGAAGTTAAAAATGGTACCAAAGGTGCACAAATTGTAATTTCTAGAACTCATCCAGGGCTTATTAAGAGATTATTTGAGCTTGAGGTGCCAGAAATATTTGATGGTACAGTTGAAATTAAATCTGTGGCTAGAGAAGCAGGGTCTAGAACTAAAATAGCTGTAGCTTCTAATGATGAAAATGTAGATCCAATGGGAGCTTGTGTAGGTCCTAAAGGGGTAAGAGTACAGAATATTGTGAATGAACTTAAAAATGAAAAGATAGACATTATTAAGTGGAGCAAGTTACCAGAGGACTATATTGCTAACGCATTAAGCCCAGCAAAGGTGTTAGACGTAACTTTAGATGAAAACAATAAGTTTGCTCAGGTTATAGTAGACGATAACCAGCTTTCCCTAGCAATAGGTAAGGAAGGTCAAAACGTAAGATTAGCTGCAAAATTAACTGGTTGGAAAATTGATATTAAAAGTAAGTCACAGGCTGAAAAAGAAGGAAAAATATCAGAAGAACCTAAGTTAGAAAATGATGTTGATCTAATATTAGAAGATAATGATATTGATCTAATGTTAGAAGATGATGAAAACATCTAACTTTAGATGGGGTGGTGTTTAATATGAAAGTGAAAAAAGTACCACAGAGAATGTGCACAGGGTGCATGGAAATGAAACCTAAAAAAGAACTCATAAGAGTAGTAAGAACTAAAGAGGGAGAGCTTTCTGTAGACCTAACAGGAAAGAAAAATGGTAGAGGGGCCTATATATGTAGAAACCTTGAATGCTTAGAAAAAGCCTTTAAAGCAAAAAGACTTCAAAGAAACCTAGAAGTGAGCATAAGTGATGAAATTTATAATAGATTAAAGGAAGAAATTCAAGATGATAGATAAGTTTCTTCAGTTTCTAGGTTTAACTAAGCGTGCAGGAAAGCTCCAAGAAGGTTATAATAAATGTGAGGATGCCATAAAAAGGAATAACATTCATCTTATAGTTATGTCATCAGATGCTTCAGAAAATACAGTGGATAAATTTTTATTATACGGTGATAGATATAAAGTACCTATTTTACGCGGATACAGTAAAGAAGAACTAGGTGGTGCACTAGGATTGCCAGAAATAAAAATTTTAGGTGTTTCAGATAAGAAAATGAGTGAACGGCTACTCCATTTATGGAAGGAAAAAGAAGAACTTTAGTTTCGGGGGTGAATGATTTGTCAAAAATAAGAGTTTATGAACTAGCTAAGGAACTAGAAATATCAAGTAAGGACTTAATTGCTATTTTGCAAGAGGAGTTTAGCATTGAAGTGAAGAATCACATGAGCGTAATTGAAGAAGAAGATGCTGAATTGATAAAAGAACTTTTTTCAGAAAAAGCAAAGGATAGCAAGGAAGAGAAAGAAACATCAAGCGAAGACATAAAAGAAAAATATGAGCATTTAGTAGTAGATGCTTCTAAAAAGAGCCGTAAGAAAAATAAAGGCAAAAATAATAGGAATGATGATGGTGATGGTGTGAGAGAAACAAATGATAACAATGTTGAAGAAAAAATAATAGAAATGGACGAAACAATTACAGTAAAAGAATTATCTGAAAAGTTAGGAAAGTCCTCTACAGAGGTTATAAAACAGTTAATATTTATGGGCGTAATGGCTGCTATAAACCAAGAAATAGACTTTGAAACTGCTGAAAAGTTAGCAGAAAAGTTTGAGGCACTAGTAGTTAAAAAAGAAGCAGAAGTTGATACAGACGAAGAACTAGAAGACGATGAAATAGAAGACACTAATTTACAAAAGAGACCTCCAGTAATAACTGTTATGGGTCACGTTGACCACGGTAAAACTTCATTGCTAGACGCTATAAGAAAAGCAAAGGTTACTGAAACAGAAGCTGGTGGAATCACTCAGCATATTGGTGCTTATACTGTAAATATCAATGGAGAGACAATTACTTTCCTAGATACACCAGGACACGAAGCCTTTACTGCTATGAGAGCAAGAGGTGCTCAGATTACAGATATAGTTATTCTAGTTGTTGCTGCAGATGACGGAATAATGCCTCAAACTGCAGAAGCTATAAATCACTGTAAAGCAGCTAATGTTCCAATGATAGTTGCTATAAACAAAATTGATAGAGCAGGAGCAAATCCAGATAAAGTTAAGCAAGAATTAACTGAGTATGGATTAATAGCAGAAGATTGGGGTGGAGATACTATAACTGTACCAGTATCTGCACATACTAAAGAAGGAATAGATACTTTACTTGAAATGGTTCTTTTAACAGCAGAAATGCAAGAGTTACAAGCTAATCCTAACAGAAACTCAAGAGGAACAGTAGTAGAGTCTAAGTTAGATAAAGGAAGAGGACCTGTAGCTACACTACTTGTTCAAAATGGTACACTGCATGTAGGAGATTCTATAATAGTAGGAACAACTTATGGAAGAATCAGAGCAATGTTTGATGATAAAGGAAAGAAGATAAAATCAGCTGGACCTTCTATACCAGTTGAGATACTTGGACTTTCAGAAGTACCGGCAGCAGGTGATAGATTCCATGAAGTTAAGGATGAAAAGACTGCAAGAGAAATGGCAGAAAAGAGAAAAGATAAGGTAAGAGAAGAATACTTACAATCAACACATAAGGTTTCATTAGAAGACTTATATAGCCAAATAAAAGAAGGAAAAGTAAAAGAGTTAAACATAATTGTTAAAGCAGATGTTCAAGGTTCTATAGAGGCTTTAAAACAATCACTTCAAAAGTTATCTAACGATGAAGTTAAGGTTAGAGTTATACATGGAGCAGTTGGTGCTATAACAGAAACAGATGTTACTCTTGCTGCTGCATCAAATGCTGTAGTTATAGGCTTTAATGTTAGACCTGATGGTAATGCTGTTTCAGCAGCAGAAAAAGAAGCTGTAGATATAAAGACTTATAGAATTATATATAATGCAATTGATGATATTAAAGCTGCAATGGTGGGAATGCTAGAACCTGAATACAAGGAAGTAGTTCTTGGAAAAGCTGAGATAAGACAGACATATAAAATATCTAATGTAGGTACTATAGCAGGATGTTATGTATTAGATGGAAAGCTTACAAGAAACAGCAGTGTGAGAGTAATAAGAGATGGTATAGTAATATTCGAATCTCAGTTATCCTCTCTAAAGAGATTTAAGGATGATGCAAAGGAAGTTGCAGCAGGTTATGAGTGTGGACTTTCAATTGAGAAATTTAATGATATAAAAGAAGGCGACATAGTAGAGGCTTATACTATGGAAGAAATAAAGAAAAAAGAACTATAGGATAAATATATATAGCACAGCTTATGCGAACGTGGGGTGAGAATTTATGGCTAAATATAGAAATAATAGAATAAATGAAGAAATAAGAAAAGAAATAAGCAATATAATTCGTGATGATATAAAAGATCCTAGAATTAGTGCTATGATCAGTGTTACTAGAGTAGACGTAACAAAAGATCTTAGATATGCTAAAGTATATGTTAGTCTTTTTGGAAATGATGAATCTAAGAAAAACACTTTAGACGCACTAAGAAGTTCTTCTGGTTTCATAAGAAGAGAAATTGGTCACAGAGTGAATTTAAGATATACGCCGGAAATACTGGTTGAGCTGGACAATAGCATAGAGCAAGGTATGCACATAGATGCCCTTTTACATCAGATAAAGGAGAAAGAGCATCATGATAATGAATGATATTCTAAAAAAAATAAAGGAAAGTAATAGAATTGCTATTACTTTCCATACATCACCAGATGGAGATTCACTAGGAACTTCTTTAGCTTTGCTGCAGGGACTTCGCAAAAAAGGTAAAGAAGTTTATATACTTTCTAAGGAGGAAATCCCTGAAAGCTTCAGATTCTTACCTTGCTCTGAACTAATAGATGGCAAAAACACTAAAGTATCAGTAGACACCGAATGTGTCATAGTCTTGGATTGTGGAGATAGGAAAAGAATAAATGCAGAGTTAAACTTAGATGACAGAGAGTATACGCTGATAAATATTGATCATCATATGACCAATGAGTTATATGGAGATTTAAACTATGTTGATACTAATGCGTCTGCCATGGCTGAAATTGTCTATCAAATGCTTCGCATTATGGGAATCGAAATAGATAAAGATATGGCTAAGTGTCTCTATACATCCCTAATTACAGATACAGGGTCCTTTAAGTATTCAGGAACAACTTCAGTTACTCATACTATAGCTGGTGATTTAATTAATGTAGGAATTGACTTCAGTGAAATTCATAGAAGAGTATTTGATAACAAAAAAATTGAGAGAATCAAACTCTATGGTAAGGCAATCGAAAAGTTACAATTAGTAAATGATAAAATATGTATTCTTATAATTACAAAAGAAATGCTTTCTGAACTCGGAGTAGATGAAGATACTGACACTTCTGATATTATAAATATTGGAATGCAGATAGACTCGGTAGAAACCACTGCTCTTATAAAGGAAAAAGATAATGGTGTTAAGATAAGCTTGAGAGCAAAATCTATAGTAGATGTAAGAAAGATAGCGGAAAAATTCGACGGTGGTGGACACGTAAGAGCTTCTGGTCTAGCTATGGAAAATAAAACTGTAGAAGAAGCTAAAACCTTAATAATTAAGGAATTAGAAGAAGCATTACAGTAATAGAGTGGGCTTTTATCAATTTAGCCTATACCTAGCAAAATTATTTAATAGCCTCATATAGTTAATCTTTAATATAAAGGTTAACAATGTGAGGCTAGGCTACTATATAAAATTTTGGAAGAAGTGTTGATGAATATGGATGGAATATTGAATATTAATAAGCCTACGGGGATGTCATCCTTTGATGTTGTAAGGAAAGTAAAAAATATAGCTAAGACCAAAAAAGTAGGGCATACCGGTACCCTTGACCCAGAGGCATCTGGAGTTCTACCAATCTGTATAGGACGTGCAACTAAACTTGTAGACTATATAATGAATGATTATAAGATTTACAAGGTAGAGTTAAAGCTTGGTATTACTACTGATACCTATGACAGAGAAGGACAAATTCTTAAAACTAAAGAGGTTAATTTGCCTATTGAAGAAGTAGAAGACTGTATCAAAAGTTTTCAAGGAGAAATAGATCAGATTCCTCCCATGTATTCTGCTTTAAAGGTAAATGGTGAAAGACTATATTCCTTGGCAAGAAAAGGTATAGAGATAGAGAGAAAACCTAGAAAAATTAGTATATATGATATAGAAATACTTGAAATGAATTTACCCAATATAAACTTTTTAGTTAAATGTTCTAAAGGTACATATATAAGAAGTCTTTGTTATGATATTGGAGAAAAGTTAAATTGCGGGGGAACTATGTGGAACCTTCAAAGGGTTCAAACAGGGAATTTTAGTATTTCTGATTCTGTAGAACTTGAAGAATTGAGTAACGATAACATTCAGGGGTATTTAATTTCTATGGATAAAGCTTTAGAAAGTTATCCTAAGATTATTGTAGATGAGAGATATGAAAAACTAATATTTAATGGTGTTACCATAAAAGATCCTAATATGCTGGATAAAATAGAGAAGGATAAGTTATACAGAGTATATATAGAAGAAAATGAGTTTATTGGAATTGGAAAAAAGAGTGACTTTGGATTTAAAATGGAAAAATTATTAGTTCAGAGGTAGTTGAATATGGTCATAATTGAAGATAGCTTTAAACAACGTTTTGAAGAAGATACCTATATCGCTTTAGGAAGTTTCGACGGACTTCATATAGGACATATGAGTCTTATCAATAAGACTATCAAGTTGGCTAAAAAGAATAACGCAAAAAGTATGATTTTTACCTTTAAAAATCATCCGCTAATGACAATAAACACAGAATTAGCACCTAAACTTATTATGGATAATAATTCTAAGATAAATGTATTAAAAAGTCTAGGTGTGGATATAATTAACATGGTAGACTTTAATAAAGACTTCATGAAAATGACTCCAGAAGATTTTGTAATTAACTTGGTAAGCAGTTACAAAGCCAAAGGAATAATCGTTGGATTTAACTATAGATTTGGATATAAAAATCAAGGTGATGTGGAACTATTGAAGAAAATGAGTAAGAATCTTGGCTTTACTGTTCAAGTAATAGATCCTGTAAAGTCTAAGGGGAATATAGTAAGTAGCTCATTTATAAGAAACATCATTTCTGATGAAGGAGATATCAAAAAAGCTAATAAACTTCTTACAAGGCCTTTTATGATAGAAGGCGCAGTTGTAAAGGGAAAACAGCTTGGTAGAACTTTAGGATTTCCTACTGTAAATCTTGACTATGATAAGAAATTTCTTCTTCCAAGAGGAGGAGTTTATTATACTGTAGTTGAATATAAAAAAAGAATGTTTAAAGGAATAACAGATGTAGGATACAATCCAACAACAGAAGATAATAAACTTAGTATTGAAACTCATATATTAGACTTCAATGAAAATATCTATGGTGAAAAAATTAAGGTGTATTTTTTAGAAAGAATGAGAGAAGAGAAAAAGTTTAATTCGCTAAATGAATTAGTGGAACAGCTAAAAAAGGATAAGCTTTATGCAGCTAAACAAAAGTTAGAAATTAGTTTTAAAAATTAATTTACAATTTAATTTTTATTTGTTATAATTACATTCGTGATCCTTATGCTAAGAATTCCGACATGCCGACGGATTTCTTGGGATATAGGGGATTTAACAATTGGAGGTGTCTATTAATGGAAAAGGCAGTTAAAAACGAAATAATGCAAAAATATGCAAGACATGAGGGAGATACTGGATCTCCAGAAGTGCAAATAGCACTACTTACTCAAAGAATCAATCACTTAAATGATCACTTAAAGGTTCATAAAAAAGACCACCACTCAAGAAGAGGTCTTTTAATGATGGTTGGTAAAAGAAGAGGTCTTTTAAACTATCTTATGGCTCAAGATATTGAAAGATATCGTGCGATTATTCAACAATTAAACTTAAGAAAATAATTTTAGAGCGGCTAAAAACCGCTCTATTATTTTAAAAAAAATAAATGGAATAAAAATACAATTTTTATAATGTATAATACATAAAAATATTAAAAATTATCTATTTAAGTTGTATAATAATATTGATAAATATTGATAATAATATTGTAACCTGTGAAAGGAGGTTAATTTATGAGTCAAGTTATGGAAACTACTGTTGCCGGAAGGACTTTGAAGGTTGAGCATGGTAAGGTTGGTATGCTTTCAAATTCTGCTGTACTTGTAAGTTACGGTGATACAGTGATTCTTGTTAATGCAAATGCTTCAGATAAGCCAAGGGAAGGGGTAGATTTTTTCCCTTTAAGCATAGAGTATGAGGAAAGATTATATGCTGTAGGTAAGATACCAGGTGGATTTATAAAAAGGGAGGGAAAACCTTCAGAAAAAGCTATCTTACATGCAAGAGCAATTGACAGACCGATAAGACCATTATTCCCTAAAGGATATAGAAATGACGTTCAAGTAGTTTGTACTGTAGTGTCAGTAGAACAAGATAATGCACCAGATATATTAGCTATAAATGGAGCATCAATAGCTTTATGCCTTTCTAGTATACCTTTTAATAATCCAGTAGCAGCTGTATCAGTTGGATTAATAGACGAAGAATTTATTATAAATCCAACCTTAGAGCAGAGAGAAAAGAGTACTTTAAATCTAACTGTATGTGCAACTAAAGAAAGAGTTATGATGGTAGAAGCTGGTGGAGATGAAATACCTGAAGATGTAATGTATGAAGGTATTATGTTTGGTTTTGAGGAATGTAAAAAAATTGTAGCATTTCAAGAAGAAGTTATGACAAAGTTAGGAAAAGAAAAGTCAATAGTAGAACTATATAAAGTAGATGAAGCTATAGAAAAAGATGTTAGAGACTTTGCATTTAATATGATAAAAGAAGCTATGTACATAACAGATAAAGACCAAAGAAATGAAGCTATGGATTCCGTAAAGGAAAAAGTTAGTGGAGAATTTAGTGAGAAATACCCAGAAAATGGTGCTGACATAGCGGATATCATATATTCAATCCAAAAAGAAATAGTTAGGAATATGCTTTTAAATGAACATAGAAGACCAGATGGCAGAGGCTTTGAGGAAGTAAGACCTATTAGTTGTGATGTTGCTCTTCTTCCAAGAACACATGGTACTGGTTTATTCACAAGAGGTTTAACTCAGGTAATGACTGTGGCAACTTTGGGAGCTCTAGGAGATGTTCAAATTTTAGATGGTTTAGGCTCAGAAGAATTTAAAAGATATATGCATCACTATAACTTCCCATCTTATAGTGTAGGAGAAGTAAGACCTTTAAGAGGACCAGGAAGAAGAGAAATTGGTCATGGTGCCTTAGCTGAAAAAGCTTTAGAGCCATTGATACCAAATGAGGAAGAATTCCCATATACTATAAGACTTGTATCAGAAGTATTAAGTTCAAATGGTTCAACTTCACAGGCAAGTGTATGTGCTAGTACGTTAGCTCTTCTAGATGCGGGAGTTCCAATTAAAAGACCAGCAGCAGGAATCGCTATGGGACTTATTACAAGTGAAGATTTATCTAAAGAAGAAGTAATAACAGATATACAAGGCATAGAAGACTTCTTTGGCGATATGGACTTTAAAGTTGCTGGAACAGAGGTTGGAATTACAGCTATTCAATTTGACACAAAAATAAAAGGATTATCTAATGACTGTATTAAAAAGTCACTAGAAGGTGCAAAAAAAGCTAGATTACACATATTACAGAAAATGAATGAATGTATTTCTCAGCCAAGAGAGGAATTATCAAAATATGCACCAAAAACTTACACGATGAGTATTGATCCAGATAAGATTAGAGATGTAATCGGACCAGGTGGAAAGGTGATTAATAAGATAATAGCCGAAACTGGAGTTAAAATCGATATAAAAGAAGATGGAAAGATATTTGTAATGTCTGATGACAGTGTATGTGCTAAGAGAGCTTTAAAAATTATTGATGATTTAACTAGAGAAGTTAAAGTGGGAGAAATATACTTAGGAAAAGTTACAAAGATAACTACCTTTGGAGCTTTTGTTGAGATACTTCCAGGTAAAGAAGGTCTAGTGCATATATCAAAACTTGATTTTGCAAGAGTAAATAAAGTTGAAGATATCGTTTCCGTTGGAGATGAAATACTAGTTAAGGTAACAGAAATAGATAACCAAGGTAGAGTTAATCTTTCTAGAAAAGATGCTATAAAAGACTCAGAAGAAAAAGAGACAACAGAACAGTAAAAATAGAAGGGCATTATAGTGCCTTTTTATTTTTGTATATTATAGCTTACAATAGTGTATACTTATAGAAAACATAGAAAATACCATGCTTTTGAGAACTTAATAAACAGTAGAAAGTATATACAGATAAAAAATAAATTTCTGAGGAGGCTCTAATGTATAACTTATTTAAATTAAATAATGGGTTAAGAGTGGTTGTTGAGAATATAGAATATGTGAATTCGGTAAGTGTAGGATTATGGGTGAAAAATGGATCAAGAAATGAGGATAAAAATAACAACGGAATATCTCATTTCATAGAACATATGTTTTTTAAGGGTACAAAAAATAGATCAGCTCTTCAGATAGCTGAATGCATTGAAGATGTAGGTGGACAGATAAATGCCTTTACAGGTAAAGAGGCAACTTGTTTCTATATTAGGGCTTTAGATTCTCACTTGGATCTTGCCCTAGATGTAATTTCAGATATGCTTTTTAATAGCAAGTTTTTAGAGGAAGATATAGAAAAAGAAAAAAGTGTAATTACTGAAGAGATAAATATGAGTGAAGATTCACCGGAGGATGTACTTTCTGACCTTCATAGTACTGCTATATGGGGAGAAGCCTCAATATCTCTGCCTATATTAGGAACAGAAAAAACGGTGAAATCTTTTACTAGAGAGCAGATTTTAGATTATATAAATTCTTACTATATACCTGAGAATTCTGTTATATCCATATCAGGAAAATTTGATATGGGAAGTATCGAAAAACTGGTAGAAAAGTATTTTGGAAACTGGAACAGTACTGATAAAAGAGTGACAGAATATTCAAAACCTAAACTTCTAAGTAACAACTTATTCAAGAAAAAGAGTATAGAACAGCTTCATATAAGCTTGGCAATGCCAGGAATAGAAACAGGAAATGAAGACATATATACATTGTTGCTTTTAAGCAACGTACTTGGAGGAGGAGCATCTTCTATACTTTTTCAAAAAATAAGGGAAGAAAAAGGTTTGTGCTACTCCATTTACTCCTATATTTCAGCCTTCGTAAATACAGGAGTAGTAAGCGTTTATACAAGTCTTAATCCTAAATATGCAGTGGATGCTATAAGTATGATAAAAGATGAAATTAATAAATTTGTGAAAAATAGCATAAGTGATGAAAAGTTGATTAAATCAAAAGAGCAATTAAAGGGAAGCTATTTTCTGGGGTTAGAGAGTACTAGCAGTAGAATGTTTAGCAATGGAAAATCTGTATTGTTCCTAAACAGAATAAATACACCAGAAGATTTGATGGAAAAAATAAATAAAATAGATAGAAATAAATTAGATGATGTTATGCAGAAAACCTTTTGTCATGGTATAATAAATTCAGCCTTTGTTGGAGAAAGTGTGGATATGGCTATTGTAGATAATATACTTGAAAAGGAAAAAGTGGCTTTTGAAAACATAAAAAATAAATCTATATAGGATGCAGTAATAACTCCTTAATATTATTCATAATATGTAAGTGAACGGATAGATAATATTAAGGAGGTATAATTAATGAATGAAAATATCAAATTATATAGTGAAATGGAAAAGTATGAAATAATAAATGTAAATGACGGAGATAAATTCAACTGCTTAGGTAATAACGATATAGTAATTGATGAAGATGGGAATTTAAAACTCTTAATTTTAAACGATAGTAAATCAAAGTTTGGATTCTTTGCAAAAAATGAATTTATCGAAGTGCCTTGGGAATACGTGAAAAAGATTGGATCCAAGACTATAATATTTGATGCAGAGGAAAAAATGTTAAAGAGATCTCGTTAACACATTAGGGTTCTTTTTAATATACTGATACTAAAGAATTTGATGGAGGGTAAATGATGAAAATCTTAATACAAAAGTTTGGAGGAACTTCTGTATCCACCCATGAAAGAAGGGCACTAGTAGTTAATAAAATACTAAAGGGAATAGAAGAAGGATTTTGTCCTGTAGTAGTGGTATCTGCTATGGGAAGAAAAGGGCAACCTTATGCAACAGATACACTTCTCTCCTTAATAAGTGATGAGTTTAAAAAGAAGAATTCTTTAGGTGTAGACTTGCTTATGGGATGCGGTGAAATTATAAGCACAGTGGTAGTGAGCGACGAATTAGCTAAGAACAATCTTCAGGCAGTGCCTTTAACAGGAGGACAAGCAGGTATAATAACAGATGATAGCTATAATAATGCAGCTATATTAAGAGTTGAATCAGAGAAATTGCTAAATATACTTAAAGAAGGAAAAATACCTGTTGTAGCAGGATTTCAAGGAGTAAGTGAGAAAGGTTTTATTACTACTATCGGAAGAGGTGGCAGTGATACTACCGCTGCTCTTCTAGGCGTGGCATTACAGGCAGAAGAAGTTCAGATTTATACAGATGTAGATGGCATTATGACTGCAGATCCAAGGATAGTATCTGATGCATCTTTAATTGAAGAAATAAGTTATAATGAAGTTTTTCAATTTGCAGATCAGGGAGCGAAAGTAATCCATCCACGAGCAGTAGAAATAGCAATGAAAGGGAATATTCCCTTAGCTATTAAAAACACTATGAGTGACTGTAAAGGAACTATAATAAGCAATAAAGCTATTCAAAGTTCAAATAACGTTATAGATGGAATAACTTCTATGGATAAGAGAGTACAAGTTACCGTTGAATGCAGTAAAAACACTGACAACGATAACTATTGGGTACTATTTGATGAATTAGCTAATAAATCAATAAGCTTAGATTTAATAAACGTATTTACTAAGCAAAAGATATTTACTATAGATGAAAAAGATTTAGATAATCTAAAGATTATAATGAAAAATTTGGGACTACAATATTCTTATGTAGAAGAGTGCACAAAAATTTCATTGATTGGAGCTGGAATGAGAGGAATTCCAGGTGTAATGGCTAAAATATTGAAAATACTAGCAAGAGAGAGAATTGATGTTCTTCAAACTGCAGACTCTCATACTACTATTTGGTGTCTTGTAGAAAGTAAAAATGCAGAGAGGGCAATAAATTCTCTTCATAGAGACTTTAAGTTAGGTGGATGCGAAGGTTAATATAGATTATTCTACCATATCATAGATAGTACATCTAGCCAAAAAGTGTATTCAGCGTTATAACTTATGTATATAATCCCCTTTAATGCACAAAATAAAACTATGCAAGGAGGGGATTACTATATGTCTGAAGAAAAAGAAAATAAAGAAGGCAAAGAAAGTGTGGACTTAAAAGGCAATAAAGAACTCCAGAATATAAAGGAGTTAGGTATACCTAACCTTCCAAAGGGTAGAGATAGAATTCAAATACTACCTATAATTGGTCAGATCGAAGGCCATGGAGTTTTACCACCTCAAACAAAGACTACCAAATATGAACATATTATACCTCACTTAATAGCTATAGAAAACGACCCAAATGTTGAAGGAGTCCTTTCAGTACTAAACACTGTAGGAGGGGATGTAGAAGCAGGACTCGCTATATCTGAAATGATAAGAAGTTTAAGTAAACCTACAGTATCTTTAGTTATTGGAGGAGGTCATTCTATTGGAGTGCCTTTAGCTACTTCAGCAGATTATTCCTTTATATCACCTACAGCAACTATGATTGTTCATCCTATAAGAATGACTGGTCTTGTTATAGGAGTTCCTCAAACCTTTGAATACTTCAATAAAATGCAGGAAAGAATAAATGAGTTTGTAGTCAGGACTTCAAAAATAGAAAAGGATAGGTTAAGACAGCTAATGCTCCAGACTGATGAGCTTTTAAATGACATGGGCACTATCTTAATTGGAAAACAAGCGGTAGATGAAGGATTAATTGATGAGGTTGGAGGAATAAGTGATGCTCTTAAAAAATTAGATGAGCTCATAAAAAACAGATAAAAAGCAAAAGGACCATAGGATCTTTCCTATGGTAATTTGTATTTATAAATAAACTTAAAAGGAAATAGGCCCGCTATGTAGAAATAAATTATAGTATCATTGCAAATTTTAGACCTAGTACGGATCAAATTTACAACTATTAATTTAGTTTATTTTCGGAGGTGAGATTATAGATGGCTAGAAAGTCTGAAACCTATGAACTAAATAGTGATATTAAAGGAATCTTATTGATTACCACAGGAATACTAATGATTATCAGTGTTTTCTCATCAAGTCCTTCGGGAATTATAGGGAAGATAATAAAAAAAATCTTAGTAGCTGTTATGGGACTAGGAGCTTTTGTATTTCCTGCATTAATAATTTTTCTAGGGTTTTGCCTTATAGTAAAAAAGAATAAAATAAACTTTAGCAAAAAGTTCTATGGTATTATTCTATTTTTAGTAAATACTCTTTTATTTATTCAAATGGTAATAATGCCTAACTATTATATAAATGAGGATGTTACTTTAGGTGTAAAGAAGTTATATGAAGCAGATACTATGCTGCATGGAGGAATTATAAGTTTTTTAATCGATGTACCAATATTTAAACTTTTTGGAACAGTAGGGTCTTATGTGATTTTTATATCTTTCTACATAATTTCCTTTATACTAATGAGCAAAGTCACTATATATGATATTTTACATGGAATTAAACAGTCATTAATGGAAAGGACAATTGAAGAAGAAGATACTATAATTAACGATAAAAATGATATTAAGGACAGGCCTAAAAAGGGTAACTGTGAAAAAGAAAGCTTTATCAAAAATATTAATAATAGAATTAAGATATTAGATTTCATGAAATCAGCAGATAAAAAAGAGGAAGAAAATCAACCAAGTGCAAATACAGATGATGGCCTTGATAAAGTTGTACGTCAGCAAAAGATAGAAGTGGAATGCGCATCTGATAAAATAGAGGACAATTCCATAAATGAAGTGCTGACGAAACAAATGACAGACAACAAAACTTTATTAAACACCCAATATAACTATCCACCAGTAGATTTGTTAAAACCTAATATTCAATCTAAGTTAAATAGAGAAGATAAAAAGGAATTAATTAATAATGCTAATAAGCTAGAAGAAACCCTAAGCAGTTTTGGGGTAGAAGCCAAGGTTATACAGGTAAGTAAGGGGCCTTCTGTTACTAGATTCGAACTGCAGCCAAGCCCTGGGGTAAAAGTAAGTAAAATTGTAAACCTAGCTGACGATATAGCTCTAGGTCTTGCTGCTTCAGGTGTTAGAATAGAAGCTCCAATACCAGGAAAGTCTGCCATAGGAATAGAGGTGCCAAATAGAGATTTAACTGCCGTGTATTTAAGGGAAGTTATAGAATCAGAGGAATTTACAAGTTCAAGCAAAAATCTTGCCTACTGCCTTGGAAAGGATATAGGTGGAAATTGTGTAGTATCTGATCTTTCTAAAATGCCCCATATGCTTATCGCAGGTGCTACAGGTTCAGGAAAAAGTGTATGTATTAACACCCTTATAGTAAGTTTACTTTATAAGTATTCGCCGGATAATGTTAAACTTCTAATGATAGACCCAAAGGTAGTTGAACTAAGTGTTTATAATGGAATACCCCATCTATTGATACCAGTAGTTACTGAACCTAAAAAGGCTGCAGGAGCTTTAAATTGGGCTGTACAGGAAATGACCAGAAGGTATAAGCTTTTTGCAGATAACGGAGTGCGAAATATTGAAGGTTATAATGATCTCATAGGAAAGGGTAAAGTAGAAAGTAAGCTTCCTTTTGTAGTAATAATAATTGATGAGCTTGCAGACTTAATGATGGTATGTCCTAATGATGTTGAAGACTATATAGGACGCTTAGCCCAGATGGCTAGGGCTGCGGGAATGCATTTAGTTATTGCTACTCAGAGACCTTCTGTAGATGTTATAACGGGAGTTATAAAAGCAAATATTCCATCGAGAATATCCTTTGCAGTTTCAAGTCAAATTGATTCAAGAACCATACTTGATACTGTTGGAGCGGAGAAGCTCCTGGGTAAAGGAGACATGCTTTTTTATCCAGTAGGCGAGGCAAAGCCTATAAGAATTCAAGGTGCTTTTATTACAGAAGGTGAAGTTGAGAATGTAGTGAATTTTATCAAGGATAAACAGGGAGAACCAAGCTACGAGGATCATATAATAGAGCAGATAGATACAAGTTCAAACGAAGAGGAATCTGACCATGACGATCTATTAGAGGAAGCCACCAGAATAGTTGTAGATGCAGGACAGGCATCCACATCCTTACTACAAAGAAGGCTTAGAATTGGATATAATAGAGCAGCTAGAATAATAGAACAAATGGAAGAAAGAGGAATAATATCTGGTAAAGATGGAAGTAAGCCGAGACAGGTACTAATTAAAAGAGAAGAGCTTTGATTTAAATTTTTTCTTGTAAAATATAAAAAGTAGATTTAAAATAAAATATGAGTTTACTTAAATCACACTACATATATACAGGAGGAACGAAAGTGGAAAAATTAAAAATTGGACTTATTAGTTTAGGCTGCGATAAAAACAGAATAGATTCAGAAATTATTTTAAGTAAGATAAATGCAGAGAATGTTATAGTAAATGATCCTAGGGAAGCTGATGTTATAATAGTGAATACCTGTGGGTTTATCGAATCCTCAAAGCAAGAGTCAATAGATACTATACTTGAGATGGCAGAATATAAAAAGAAGTATAATTGCAAGCTTCTTGTGGTAACAGGCTGTCTAACTCAAAGATATGGTAAAGAACTTACAGAACTATTGCCTGAAGCAGATATAATGCTTGGAGTTAACGACTATAGTAAGTTAAATGAAAGTATTGAGAGATGTGTGCAGGGTAAAGGAGAAAAAGTTTATAGTTTTAACTATAGTGACCTTAGTATAAATGAAGGGAAGAGAATATTGACAACTCAGTCTGCAACAGCTTATCTAAGAATTGCTGAAGGCTGTGACAATTTTTGTACTTACTGTATAATTCCTAAAATAAGAGGAAGATATAGAAGCAGGCAGATGGATAGTATAATGGAAGAGGCAAGAAGTTTAGCGGACCAAGGGGTAAGGGAAATTATACTAGTTGCTCAGGATACTACTAGATATGGTACTGATATTTACGGTAAGAAGATGCTACCGGAATTAATAAGAGAAGTTTCTAAAATTGAGAATATAGAATGGATAAGAATACTATATTGTTATCCAGAGGAAATAACTGATGAGCTTATAGATGAAATTGCTAGCAATCCTAAGGTATGTCATTACTTAGATATTCCTATTCAACACATAAGTAACGATATTTTAAAACTTATGGGTAGAAGAGGAAGAAAAGAAGAAATAATTAATAATTTAAATAAATTAAGACAAAAAGTAAAAGATATAGTTATAAGAACATCAATTATTGTAGGCTTCCCGGGAGAAACGGAAGAAAACTTCAATGAGTTAAAGGAATTTGTTCAAGAAATAAAGCTTGATAAACTAGGTGTGTTCACATACTCTCAAGAAGAAGGTACACCGGCAGCTGTAATGGAAAATCAAGTTGAAGAAAACATTAAAAAAGAAAGAGAAAAAGAATTAATGATTCTTCAACAGCAGATATCTAAAGAAATAAATGAAAATAAGGTTGGTAGAATTTACAAGGTACTTGTTGAGGGGAAACGAGAGGACTTGTGGTATGGCAGAAATTTTGAAATGGCACCTGAAATAGATGGTCTTGTTTATTTCCAAGGCAATGATACTGTTGAGAAAGGAGCTATTTTAAACATAAAAATAACTAAAAGCTTTGAATATGATTTAATGGGAGTTGTATGTGATGAATCTTGCGAATAAGCTCACAATACTAAGAATTATATTAGTTCCAGTATTTTTAATTTTTATTACTGTAAAAGACATACCCTATGGAAATCTTATTGCTATTGCTATATTTATAATAGCATCTGTAACAGATACATTAGATGGGTATATAGCAAGAAGTAGAAACCAGGTAACTAGATTTGGAAAATTTATGGATCCATTAGCAGATAAGCTTCTAGTAACAGCAGCTTTAATATCTTTAGTGGAGTTTCATATAATACCAAGCTGGGCCGCAATGATAATTATTGCTAGGGAGTTTGCGGTAACAGGATTGAGATCAGTGGCTGCCGCAGAAGGTATAGTTATAGCAGCAAGTCCTTGGGGAAAGGCTAAAACAGTAACACAGATAATAGCTATTATATTAGGACTAATTAATTTGAGTTACAATAATGTATCCTTTGGCATTATTAAACAATTTATTAACTATCCTCATAGATTTTTAAATTTAGTTACGGCTATAGCAATGTCTGCAGCAGTAATCATTACTATAGTTTCAGGTTTAGATTATTTCTTAAAAAATCGAGAGGTTATGAGGTCAGACAGATAAAAAGATTTATAGCCTTCAAGTGAGGGCTAGAAGTCTTATCTAGGGACGTAAACGCTATTTACTCCTATCTTAAGGGTGATAAGAGTATTATAGCCTGTAGTCATAGAGTAAAACAGTTAGCATTGAGGATTAGGAATGTTTTTCATGTTCTTAATTCTCATAAAATACTTTTGCGATTAATTCAATAAGGATGATTAGTTTCTATAAACTTGTCTATAATTATAATAACAGCTTAGTAGTTCCTGAATTTCAGGAACTTTGTTTTTTAATTTTTATATTGCTACAAAAGATTATATAATTTCAAATAAGGAAATTTTTTATACAGTTGACCTTGAAAAGATTATAGTATATAATTGTATTAGAACAAGCGTTCGAAAAAGGAAAGGAAGTGATCCCTGTGGGGAATATTAATGCGGATAAATTAAAGGCCTTAGAAGCTGCTATGGGAAACATAGAGAAGCAGTTTGGTAAAGGCTCTGTTATGAAACTTGGAGAACAAAGTGGACTTAATGTAGATGCAATATCTACAGGTTGTCTTGATCTAGATATAGCTTTAGGGATTGGTGGAGTTCCTAGAGGAAGAATAATAGAAATATTTGGACCAGAATCTTCTGGTAAAACTACCGTTGCACTTCACATAGTTGCTGAAGCTCAAAAAGCAGGAGGGGTGGCAGCTTACATTGATGCAGAACACGCACTTGATCCTGTTTATGCAAAAGCTCTTGGGGTAGACATAGATAACTTAATTGTGTCTCAGCCGGATACAGGAGAGCAGGCTTTGGAAATAGCAGAAGCACTAGTTAGATCTGGAGCTATAGACGTAATAACTGTAGACTCAGTAGCAGCGCTAGTACCTAGAGCAGAAATAGAAGGGGAAATGGGAGATGCACATGTAGGATTACAGGCAAGACTTATGTCACAGGCCTTAAGAAAGCTTACTGGATCTATAAATAAATCTAAATGTGTAGCTATATTTATAAATCAGTTAAGAGAAAAGGTTGGAATTATGTTTGGTAATCCGGAAACAACTCCAGGAGGAAGAGCTTTAAAATTCTATGCATCAGTAAGAATGGATATTAGAAGAATAGATTCAATTAAGCAGGGCGATGAAATAATTGGTAATAGAACAAAGGTTAAGGTTACAAAAAATAAGGTTGCACCACCTTTTAAACAGGCAGAATTTGATATAATGTATAATCAGGGAATATCAAGAGAAGGAAACGTATTAGATGTAGGTGTGAAAGAGGAACTTGTACAAAAAAGTGGCGCATGGTTCTCTTACAATGACATTAGACTTGGACAGGGAAGAGAAAATGCTAAGCAATATTTAAGAGAAAATCCTAATGTTCTTTACGAAATAGAGAGTAAAATAAGAGAAAAACATGAATTACCAGTATTAAAACCTACAGCAGTTAACGTTCAAGAGGTAAAGGAAGAAGCAAGTGCAGATGCAGAGTAATCCAAAGTATCAAAATCGCAGGTTGTAAGAGCTTGCGATTTTTTATTTAGATTTAGCATATGTTGTACCAATTTAAAGTATAATTTGTATAATATGAAATAATTACAAAAATAATGAAAAATATAATTATAAAATAGGGAATAAAGTTCATATAACCTTGACAATAATTAAAATATAATATAAAATGAAGACAAATTCTGGTTTATCGCGAATTTTAAATTACCAATTGAATAAATATGACACCTTTTCTATGCTTGCATATTTAATTAAAAAGATAGATACACAAATAAAAGCAAAGGAGGTGTTCATGTGATACCTATTATATACGAGGTTATTATTGGTATAATAATAGCAGTTGCTTTATTTGCTATGTTTAGAGCAACAACAAATAAAGCAAATGTTATAAAGTCACAGGCTCTTGAGGAGTCTAATAGATTGAAAGAAGAGGCTGAGAGAGAGGCTGAATCTAAGAAGAAAGAGGCAATTATCGAGGCTAAAGAAGAAGTTCACAAACTAAGAACTGATTTGGAAAAAGAATCTAGAGATAGAAGAAATGAACTTCAAAGATTAGAGAGAAGATTAATACAAAGAGAAGAATTGCTGGATAAAAAGAGTGATGCACTTGAAAAGAAAGAAGACAGCATGAATAGGAGACAGCAAACAATCGATGAATTGCAAGCAAGTGTAGAGGAATTGTATGGAAAGCAAAGAGAAGAACTTCAGAGGTTGTCAGGCTTAACGGCTGAAGAAGCTAAGCAAATTTTATTGGAAGAAGTCAATAAGGAAATAAAACACGACACTGCAATAATGATAAAAGAGGTAGAGGCTAAAGCTAAGGAAGAGGCAGATAAAAGAGCAAGAGAAGTTATAACCTATGCCATCCAAAGATGTGCAGCTGATCATGTAGCTGAAACTACAGTACATGTTGTTTCTTTACCTAATGATGAAATGAAAGGGAGAATAATCGGTAGGGAAGGTAGAAATATAAGAACCCTTGAAACCCTAACTGGTGTAGATCTAATAATAGATGATACACCGGAAGCAGTAATTCTTTCTGGATTTGACCCAATAAGAAGAGAAGTAGCTAGAATAGCATTGGAAAAGCTAATAATCGATGGAAGAATCCATCCAGCTAGAATTGAAGAAATGGTAGAAAAGGCTAAAAAAGAAGTTGAAAATGATATCAAGGAAGAAGGAGAGCAGGCAACTTTTGAAACTGGCGTACATGGTCTTCATCCAGAATTAATTAAGTTATTAGGAAGACTAAAATACAGAACTAGTTATGGTCAGAATGTACTTAAACATTCTATAGAAGTTGCTTATTTAGCTGGTCTCATGGCTTCAGAACTTGGCATTGATCCAACTATTGCAAAGAGAGCAGGATTACTTCATGACATAGGTAAAGCTGTAGATCATGAAATGGAAGGACCTCATGCTATCATTGGTTCAGAAGTTGCAAAAAAATATCGTGAATCATCCATAGTAGTAAATGCCATTGGTGCTCACCATGGCGATATGGAATTTCAATCTTTAGAAGCTGTACTTGTTCAGGCAGCAGATGCAATTTCAGCTGCAAGACCTGGAGCGAGAAGAGAGACTCTAGAAGCTTATATTAAGCGATTAGAGAAACTTGAGGAGATTGCAAATACATGTGAGGGCGTAGAAAAGTCATATGCCATTCAAGCGGGAAGAGAACTTAGAATTATGATCAAACCAGAAGAAGTTGATGATGCAGGGGCAGTAGAAATGGCAAGGAACATATCTAAGAGAATTGAAAGCGAATTAGAGTATCCTGGTCAGATAAAGGTAAATGTAATTAGGGAAACCCGTGCAATAGAATATGCAAAATAATAAATAATTATTTTGAAGTTAAAGGTATTCCTTTTAAGTTTTGTAAAATGCAGAAGCTTTACAAAATTTAAAAGGAATTTTTAATTTTTTGTAGAATAATATACAGTAGTAATAATAACTAATTAAGTCAATATAATATATAGGAGGTTTATTATGGAAGTATTAAAGGTTTCAGCAAAATCAAGTCCAAATTCAGTGGCAGGAGCTTTAGCAGGAGTTTTAAGAGAAAGGGGAGCGGCAGAGATACAAGCTATAGGTGCTGGTGCTTTAAACCAGGCTATTAAGGCTGTAGCTATTGCAAGAGGCTTTGTTGCACCAAGTGGAATCGATTTAGTTTGCATTCCAGCTTTCACTGATATACAAATTGATGGGGAAGAGAGAACTGCAATAAAGTTAATAGTTCAGCCAAGATAAAAACTTTCTTATTAGGGGTTTTTGTTAAAATAAATTTGATTTAGCTTTTTATTTTTAATTCTTAGAGAATTAAAATTTTATACTGTTAATATAGTTAGGGTTATATTTGAAAATGATTTCTAAAGGGACTTGAATTTAAATCAAGTCCCTTTAATTATGAATCGGTATCCTATTTTACCCTTTATGTTATAATTGATATTGACTATATTTCGTGCTGTGTTAAAATGTAAAAAGGTATGAGTTAATATATAATTAAATAAATTAAGCAGTTAATTTGTAACATAAACATTTGGGAGGAAGTCAATGGACATTAAGGCAATAATTGAACTAATGAGACCAAAACAGTGGATTAAGAACTTTTTTGTTTTCGCTGCTGCAGTTTTTTCAGGTAACTTTTTTAACATAAATATATTAAGTGCAAATATTTTGACTTTTATTTTATTTTGTTTTGCATCTTCTTCAATATACGTATTAAATGATATTGTTGATATAGAAAAGGATAGATGTCATCCTGATAAGAAAAGACGACCACTTCCAAGTGGACGTGTATCTAAAAGTACGGCTATAGTATTAGGTATACTTTTAGTATCAGGTGTAGTGTTTTTTTCTTCTTCTATGCTGAATATGAAAGTTGGTATGATATTAATATCTTACATAGTCATAAATATATTTTACTCCTTTAAGTTAAAGGAAATAGTAATAATAGATGTGATGATAATAACTTTAGGTTTTGTATTGAGGGTAGAGAGTGGAAGTTTTGCTACAGGAGTTTCCGTATCACCTTGGTTATTGCTCTGTACTATACTTCTTTCATTATTTCTAGCTTTAAATAAAAGAAAAAGTGAGATTATAACTCTAAAGGATAAGAGTGCTTCTCATAGAAAAATATTAGAAGAATATTCTGTGCATATGATCGATAAAATGCTTACAATAGTAACGCCCTCTATACTTATGGCGTACTGTCTATATACTTTTAGTTCTGTTCAGAGCAAGACAATGATATTTACAATACCTTTTGTTCTATATGGAATTTTTAGATATGAATATTTAGTGGACAAAGACAATGTAGGGGGAAAACCAGAAGCAGTATTTGGAAAGGACTTTCCTTTTTTAATTAATATACTGCTGTGGATAATATCAGTTTTAGTTATAATCTACTTAAAGCTGTAAATGTAGAAAGGATTATATATTTATGAGAATAGAAAGCTTGAGGCAGGATAGATACTATAGAATAACTTTTTTATTAGGGATGGTAGCTTCTATACTATGGGTGATTTTTGTAAATGCAAAACCCTTTTCAGATTTTCAATATTATTATACTCTTGCAAAGAATATATCAGAGGGCTTGCCTTGGGGAGATACCTATACATCAGTAGGATATTCTATAATTCTAGGTAGCATATTTAAGATATTTGGAGCAAGTGTATTAAAAGCAAAAACTTTTAATTTAATACTAACTGCTGTAAATTACCTTTGCTTTTTATCTATACTAGAAAAGATGGATATAAAAGAAATAGAAAGAAAAATTTTGTTTGCTTTATTTGTATTCATGCCAAGCAATATATTCTACAATAGTATACTAGCTACTGAAATAATATTTACAACTATACTACTGCTTATAACTAACCTTTATTTTAGTAAAATTAAACACAAGTATATATTAATTGGTGTTCTAACAGGTTTAAATACAATGGTGAAACCATTTTTTATTGCATTTGCTTTCGCAGTATTCCTAGTTGACTTTATCGTAGAGAAGAGATTTACAAAGGCAATTAAGAATTCAATGGTTATTTTAATAAGTTGCACAATTGTAATCTCACCATGGATTTATAGAAATACAAAACTGGTAGGACAGTTTACTTATGTATCAAACAATGGGGGAATAGTTTTATATATAAATAACAACTCTCAAAATAAATCTGGTCGATGGATGGCTGCTGGAGATGTTGAAAACTCTGTTGTAAACACAGAGGAATATAAAAATGCAAATGCAACTGAAAAAAATAAAATGTTAGGTACTGAGGCAAAAAAATGGATTAAGAATCATCCGAAGGAATTTGTAGAGCTTGGATTTAAGAGATTAACTAATACTTATTTTTGGGGAGATGATTTCCTATATAGTACCTATGGAAGTGGAATTAGTGAATACAAGAAAGATATGTTATTTTCTATAACTAATAATATAAGGAATTTAATTTTTATTCCAGGGATTATATACATATTAATTTATAGTATAATAATTTTAAAAGAATTAGTTACAAATAGAAGAGATTATATAAATAGGTATGATTTGTATAATACAGTATTGTTTTATATGTTTACCGGTATATATTTTATAACTGAGGGTCAAGGCAGGTATGCTTTTCCAGAAATATTTATAATGATATATTGCTTCTATCGTTTTTTAGCAACTGCAGTAAAGAAATATAAGGAGATAAGAACATGATTGTATTAATTTTAGTTTCAGTTTTTTTAGGTGCTATAGGACAAGTTCTTGTGAAATACGGAGCGTCAAGTCTTCAATTAAATTTTGCAGCCTCTTATTTTATTGAAAGTTTAATAGGAATACTAAAAAATGCTCCTGTAATGTGTGGGATTATATCCTATGGAGTAAGCTTTCTATTATGGATAAAAGTTTTAAGTAAGGTAGAGCTAAGTTATGCATATCCTATGGTTAGCATAGGTTATATACTTGTTATGTTTTTCTCATATTTTTTATTTAAGGAAAACATCTCATTAATGAGACTTATGGGAGTAGCTTTAATTATAGTTGGAGTAATATTAGTGGCAAGAAGCTAAAGAATAAATTAAGAAGATGGGTGATAAAATGCTTTACGCAGACTTGCACATTCACTCTAACTACTCTGATGGTAGGTTATCACCAGAAGAGATAGTTAATTTATCAATACAAAAGGATATAAAATGTATTTCTATAACGGATCATGACACTATAGATTCCCAATATATTGTGAAGAAGTTTTCAAGTGACAAAAAAATAACATTAGTTTCAGGGTTAGAGTTAAGTTCTCAGTATAAAGATATTGAAATTCATATTTTGGCCTACTTTATTGACATAAATAATAGAAATCTAAAAATTAATTTAGATGAAATTAAAAATAGTCGGCAGGAAAGAGCTAAACAAATAATAGAAAACTTAAAAAAGATAGATGTTAATATTTCTTTTGATGAAATTAGCAGTGAGAGTTTCGGTGATTCAATAGGAAGAGTTCATATAGCTAAGCTTCTTGTTAAAAAAGGTTATGCAGCTCATACAAAGGAGGCTTTTCAAAGATACCTTATAAAAGGCAGGCCTGCCTTTGTAGAAAGGTGTAAGATTGACTATAAAGAAGCACTTAAACTTATAAATGATGCTAATGGAGTAGCTGTCTTAGCTCATCCAGGAGAGATATATAAAAATATAATGATTGAGAAAATAATAAAAGATTTAAAAATATATGGATTAAAAGGTATAGAGGTTTTTCACCCAGCCCATTCATCTATGGAATCAAGCAAATATTATAGTATGGCTAAAAAGTATTCACTTGTTATTACAGGAGGCAGCGATTCCCATGGAACAATAGTAAATGGTGACTACACTTTAGGCACTATCGGTATGGATAAAACACTGACTTGCAAATTCTTAGACTATGATACAAGTAATAATTCATAGTCAATTATTAATATTTAAATTTATTGCATATGGAGGAAGTAAAATGATTTTTTCAAGAAAAGCAGAACAAATAGCACCATCTATTACTTTGGCTATAACAGCTAAAGCTAAAAAAATGAGATCAGAAGGAATTGATGTAATAGGTTTTGGAGCAGGGGAACCGGACTTTAATACTCCGGAACATATTCAAGAAGCTGCAATAAAGGCGATAAAAAATGGATTTACTAAATATACTCCCACATCTGGGATAATGGAGTTAAAAGAGGCTATTATAGAAAAGTTTAAAAAAGATAATGGATTAAGCTATAATGCTTCTCAAATTATAGTATCTACAGGAGCTAAACAATGTTTGGCAAATGCTTTTGAAGCAACTTTAAACCCAGGAGATGAAGTAATTGTTCCTGTCCCATATTGGGTTAGTTATCCGGAGCTTATAAAGCTAGCAGATGGAGTTCCTGTATTTGTACAGACTAAGGAAGAAAAGGATTTCAAATATACTATAGAAGAATTAAATAAAGTGGTAACAGATAAAACAAAGATGATAATTATAAATAGCCCTAACAATCCTACAGGAACTGTTTATACAAAGGAAGAGCTTGAATCTTTAGCAAACTTTGCTAAAGAAAAAGATATATTAATTTTAGCTGATGAAATATATGAAAAATTAATATATGGGAATACTAAACACGAAAGCATTGCTAGTTTGAGTGAAGATGCTTATAAAAGAACTATAGTTATAAATGGAGTTTCAAAGGCTTATTCTATGACAGGGTGGAGAATAGGTTATGCTGCTGCAAGTGAGGAAATAGTTAAGTTAATGTCGAATATCCAAAGTCATACTACATCAAATCCTAGTTCTATAGCACAATATGCATCAGTAGAGGCGTTAAATGGAAATAGTTCTGATATGGATGAAATGATTACTGAATTTAAAAAGAGAAGAGATTATATGGTAGATAAGATAAATAGCATTGATGGGCTATCTTGTATAAAACCGGAGGGTGCATTTTATGTAATGGTAAATATATCTAGGTTGTTCGGAAAAAAAGTTGATGGCATAGAGATAAAAGATTCAATGGGCTTTTCAGATTTATTATTAGAAAAGCAAAAGGTAGCAGTTGTACCTGGCATCGGATTTGGATTGGATAATTACGTAAGATTATCTTATGCTACATCTATGGAAAATATAAAAAACGGTTTAGATAGAATAGAAAACTTTACAGGAATGTTAAAATAATATGGTTTTATTCTAGATTGTTGGTTAATAGGAAATGTATTCTAAAAAATAAAAATTATTATTGTGTAATCATTTTCATAAGAAAACAGATGTTGAAAGATGTAGAAAAAATGTTATAATAATAAGGTAAGTTTGTTAAATATTATAATGAATAATAGAGGTGAGTAATATGGTATCTAAAGAGGTTACTGTAAAAAGTGCAACTGGGTTACATGCAAGACCAGCAACTTTATTAGTTAAAAAAGCTTCTTCTTTCAAGTCTGACATAAGCATAGAATTTGATGGAAAGAAAGCTAATGTAAAGAGTTTAATAGGTGTTTTATCACTAGGAGTTACTAAAAATGCAACTGTAAAGGTTATTGCATCTGGTGATGATGAAGCATTAGCAGCAGAGGAAGTTGCTAAATTAATAGAATCAATAGAAGAATAATTTATGACAAGATAAATAAAAGGCTCAAAATATATGAGCCTTTTATTTATTGTTTAAAACTCTGTTTTGTTTTAATTAAAAGCATTAAAAGATTAGCTCCTGATACGCCAATTAGGATGTAGACCAACCTTCCAATTAAATTTGCAGGTTCACCAAAAAGAACCCCTACTAAATTTAGATTAAACAAGCCTATTAGCCCCCAGTTTATTGCTCCGATAATTGCTAAAACTAAAGAAATTTTGTCTATAAGTTTAAGTTTATACATAAGATACCCCCAAAACCCTATAAATTTTTCACTAGTAAATTATATTATTAGCAAAATAAATTAGAACAGTTTGTACACAATTTGTTTAACATAGATAAGAAAGCTAGTTTAAAATTTAAGTATAACTTTGAATTGATAGGGTAAATTTAAAATTATAAAATTATACTAATTAGAAGAAAAAATACGAATGTACATATATAAAACAGAATTAATATATGTTATAATATGAATGAAAAACATAAAAAATAAAATTATATACGTGCGGAGGTGCCTTGGCATGAGAGATACATATAGTACACCTTTAAATACAAGATATGCTTCTAAAGAAATGAGTTATTTATTTTCAGAGGAAAAAAAGTTTAAGACATGGAGAAGGCTTTGGGTAGCACTAGCTGAGTGTGAAAGAAAATTAGGATTAAATATAACTGATGAGCAAATTAAGGAACTTAAAGAGAATGTAGATAACATAAATTATGAAGAGGCAGAAAAACGGGAGAGAGAAGTGCGTCACGATGTTATGAGTCATGTCTATGCCTACGGACTTCAATGCCCAACTGCTAAAGGAATAATACACTTAGGAGCAACTAGTTGTTATGTAGGAGATAACACTGACTTAATAGTAATGAAGGAAGCACTTATTATAATTAAGAAGAAAATAATAAATATAATCAGCTCTTTATCTAAGTTTGCTATAGAGTACAAAGATTTAGCTACACTTGGCTTTACACATTTACAACCAGCACAGCTTACTACAGTTGGTAAAAGGGCAACTCTTTGGATTCAGGATTTGTATCTTGATTTAGAGAATCTAGAGTTTGTAATTGATCATATGAGATTCAGAGGAGTAAAAGGAACTACTGGAACTCAAGCAAGCTTTATGGAGTTATTTAATGGCGATGAGGATAAGGTAAAACAGTTAGATAAGATGGTAAGTAAAGAAATGGGTTTTGAAAATGAGTTTATGGTTACAGGACAGACTTATCCAAGAAAACTAGATTCTACAATATTAAATACACTTTCAGAAATTGCTCAAAGTGCCTATAAATTCAGTAACGATTTGAGACTTCTTCAAAGTATGAAGGAGATGGAAGAGCCATTTGAAAAAAATCAAATTGGTTCATCAGCTATGGCTTACAAGAGAAATCCTATGAGATCTGAAAGAATGGGTGCATTAGCTAGGTACATTATAGTAAATTCATTAAATCCAGCGATAACTGCTTCAACTCAATGGTTTGAAAGAACATTAGATGATTCTGCTAATAAAAGAATATCGGTATCGGAAGCATTTTTAGCATTAGATGGGGTTTTAAACCTATACATGAATGTAGCTAGCAATATGGTAGTATATCCAAAAGTTATAGAATCCCATATAAAAAGTGAACTTCCATTTATGGCTACAGAAAATATTATCATGGCAGCAGTTAAAAATGGAGGCGACAGGCAGGAACTACACGAGAGAATAAGACAGCACTCTATGGAGGCAGCTAAGATGGTAAAAGTAGAAGGGAAAGACAATGATCTACTTCAAAGGATTATAGAGGATAAGTTCTTTAACATGACAGAGGACGAAATTCAAGCATTAGTAGATCCTAATAAATTTGTAGGAAGGGCGCCAGGGCAGGTAATAGATTTTATAGAGGAAATAATAAAGCCTGTTTTGGATAAAAACAAAGATATGTTAGGGGAAAGAGCAGAAATAAATGTGTAATTGAGAAAAAATATAAAAAAATTAAAAAACTATTGAAAAGTGAAAAATAATTTGTTATAATTCACATATAAAGTTGCTAGGCGAAGTCATATAACATTTAGTCTAGCATAGAAATTAATAACTTAATTTGCGTGTTACTGATTCGATCAGGCATGAGCAAAAGTAATCACATAGTTAGATTGATATCTATTTTTACTAGTGGAATAGATATAGTCTATCTTGATTACCTTGCTCATGCCTTTTGTGTTTTGGTATGGAAAATTAAGTTGATGGATTAATTCAAAATTTTTTACACACAATAATTTAAAATAATAATTAAGAATCAACTATTGAAAGGAGTTAATTATATGTCTAAAAAAGGCAGTGCTTTCGGTGTACTACAACAGGTTGGTAAAGCTTTAATGCTTCCAGTTGCGATATTGCCAGCAGCGGGTATGTTACTTGCTTTTGGTAACTTGTTTCAAAATCCTAACTTTTTAAAATATGCTACATTTTTAAGTGGTCATGGCTTCCAAACATTTGCTAGAGTTATGGAACAATCAGGAGATATTATATTTGGTAATCTTTCACTATTATTTGCAGTAGGTGTTGCAGTTGGACTTGCAGGTGGAGAGGGTGTTGCAGGACTAGCAGCAATTGTTGGTTTCTTAATAATGAATAAAACCTTAGGAATTGTAGCGGGAGTTACTCCAGAGGTACTAGCAGGCAACAATCCAGCTTTCGCATCAATTTTAGGTATTCCATCACTACAAACCGGTGTATTTGGTGGTATACTAATGGGTATTGTGGCAGCACAGCTTTATAAGAGATTTTACAATATAGAATTACCTTCATACTTAGGATTCTTTGCTGGAAAGAGATTTGTTCCTATTGTAACAGCAGTTTCAGCTATATTTTTAGGAATTATACTTGTGTTTATATGGCCGCCAATTCAACATGGATTAAATGCATTCTCAACTAACATGATTGATACTAACAGAACTTTAGCAGCATTTATATTTGGTGTTATAGAAAGATCCTTAATACCATTTGGATTACACCATATATTCTACAACCCATTCTGGTATCAATTTGGAGAATATGTAAGTAAAGCAACAGGTCAAATTGTAAATGGAGACCAAAAAATATTCTTTGCTCAGATGACAGACTTTGCAAGATATGGAGTTCTTAGCAACGGTGCTACTCAGTTTACAGCAGGTACATTTACAACTGGTAAGTTTCCATTCATGATGTTTGGTTTACCAGCAGCAGCTTTAGCTATGTATCATGAAGCGAAACCAGAAAAGAAATTACTAGCTGGAGGTATACTTGCATCAGCAGCATTAACTTCATTCTTAACTGGTATAACAGAGCCAATAGAGTTCTCATTCTTATTCGTTGCACCAGTATTATTCGGAATTCACGCTATATTTGCAGGACTATCCTTTATGGTAATGCAGATATTAAATGTCAAAATAGGAATGACCTTCTCTGGTGGATTAATAGATTATATTCTATTCGGAGTAATACCAAACAGAACGGCATGGTGGTTAGTAATTCCAGTAGGGTTAGCTTTTGCCGTAATTTACTACTTTGGATTTAGATTTGCTATAAGAAAGTGGGATCTTAAGACTCCAGGTCGTGAAAGCGATACTGAGGAGACAAGTGCATCTTCAGGAAGTATAGCTGGGGGAGAATTAGCAGCAGGTATACTAAAGGCATTAGGTGGAAAAGAAAATATAACTAACCTTGATGCATGTATAACTCGTTTAAGAGTGAGTGTAAATGATGTTAAGAACGTAGATAAAGCTGAGCTTAAGAAACTAGGTGCAGCAGGTGTTATGGAAGTCGGAAATAATATCCAAGCTATATTTGGAGGAAAGTCAGACCAATTGAAAACTCAAATTAAAGATATAATGTCTGGAAAAACTCCAACGGTTATAGAAGAAAAAACAGTAACAAAAGGAGTATCTGCTACCAACGCAGGAAACAGCACTTTTGTGGCTCCAATTGAAGGTAAAATATTACCTATATCAGAGGTTCCAGATGAAGTTTTCTCACAAAAAATGATGGGAGATGGATTCGCAATAGAACCAGCAAAGGGAGAGGTTGTATCACCAGTAAATGGAACGATAACAACTATATTCCCTACTAAACACGCTATAGGAATAACTGCAGATAATGGAAGAGAAATTTTAATTCACTTCGGTATAGATACAGTAAATTTAAAGGGCGAAGGCTTAGAGGCTCTAGTTGAACAAGGAGCTACGGTAAAAGTTGGACAGCCAATTTTAAAGGTTAATCTAGCGGAAGTAAAAGGAAAGGTTCCATCAGTTATTACACCAATTATATTTACTAATTTAGCTGAAGGAGAGACAGTATCAGTTAAAGCAGGCCAGCAGGTTAAAGCTGGAGAAAAAAATATTGTAACTATAAAATAATAAAGAAACCAGTGTGTACTAAAATAAGTACATACTGGTTTTTTACTTTATTGTGTCATAATCCAAAGTATTTCATAATATTTTAATAACAACAGCGTGATATTATGATTATGAGGTGAGCATAGTGTGTACACAAATATATCAAAGTGCTGATTTTAAAATTTATAAAGCGGGAGATGGATATATAGTCCATAACACACACAAGAACTTTAAGGACGGTCATACACATGTGAAAAAGTACGATACATGCATGGTTATGATTAAACTAGTTAAGAGAAAGCTCATACCTAAAAGTAAAAGTAAACATTTTATCGAGAGTCTTCTAAGAATAAGTGATGATGGAAGGTATAATAATATAATAAAGGAGTGTATTCAATAGTCCTGGGTTATCCCAGGACTTTTATAAGTATATAGAAGAAAGCAGTAATAATTGAAAAATGATTAAAAATATTATATAATATTTAAAACAAAGTGATAATAATTATTTGCGTTGAGGGGAGGAATTATTATGTATGATATAGTTATTATTGGAGCAGGAGTGGTAGGTGCAGCTATAGCTAGAGAGCTATCCAGGTATAAATTGAACGTATGTATAATAGACAGAAGTGAAGATGTAAGCAGCGGAGCTTCAAAGGCTAATAGTGGAATAGTTCACGGTGGTTACTCTGATAAACCAGGAACATTAAAAGCTGAGCTATGCGTTAAGGGTAATAGAATGTTTGAAAAGCTTAACAGGGAGCTAAACTTTGGATATAGAGAGACCGGTTCCTTAGTGCTTGCTTTTTCTGAGGAAGAGAAAGATTACTTGGAAAAGCTTTATGATGATGGAATAAAAAATGGTGTCAAAGGTATGGAAATAATAGATGGTAATAAGGCTAGAGAACTAGAGCCTTATATAAGTAAAGATGTTAAATGGGCACTTTACTGTAAAGATGCTGGTGTATGCTCACCTTATGAGTTTACCATAGCACTTATTGAGAATGCCATTGAAAACGGTGTGAAATTAAAGCTAGGCACTGAGGTTTTAGGTATAGAAAAAAAAGTTGATCATTTTGTAGTTCATACAAAAAAAGGAGACTTTCAATCAAAATATATAATTAATGCGGCAGGAGTATTTAGTGATAAAATAGCAGCAATGGTTGGAGCAGATGACTTCTATATCATTCCTAGAAAAGGGGAGTATGTACTGTTAAATAAGGATCAATCCTATCTAGCTGGTAAAGTTATATTCCAGGTTCCTTCAGATAAAGGAAAGGGAATATTAGTAACCACAACCTATCATGGAAACCTTATGATAGGGCCTAATGCTCAGGAGGTAGATGATAAAGAAGATGTATCTACAGATGAGAATTCACTAAAATACATTATAGATACAGCAAGAAAATCAATAGAGGGATTTGATATAAAAAAGGCCATAACAAGTTTTTCAGGAATAAGGGCAACTAGTAATAGAAAAGATTTTATAATTGAAGAAACAAAAATTAAAGGTTTTATAAATGTTGCGGGAATTGATTCTCCAGGGTTAACATCATCTCCTGCAATTGCGGCAAAAGTAGTAGAAATACTTAAAAAGAACTTTTGTTATTTAGAAGAAGACAAAGACTTCAGTCCTTATAGGAAAGGCATTATTGTAAAAAAAGATAAAAATTTTCAGGGTGACATTAATTGTCAGGAACCAGAAAAACACATAATATGCAGATGTGAGCAGGTTACTGAAGCGGAGATTGTTGATGCTATTCATAGAAGTATACCAGTGAAATCTATTGATGCTATCAAGAGGCGTACGAGAGCAGGTATGGGAATGTGTCAAGGAGCTTTTTGTGGCAAAAGAGTGAAAGAAATAATTGCTAGAGAGCTTAACATTCCTATAGGTGAAGTTCTCCAAAGAGAGGATAAATCTTCAGATTTAATAAAAAGAGTAAAAAGAAGTGATATTATAAATATAGAGTAATATGTAATAAAAGCCTTGGGATGCCCAGGGCTTTTATTACATAGTTTTAAATATAAGTTTTCTCACTTTACAGCAACTGTTTTGTTTTTGTAATATATCTGTTATAATAGTAATTGCGATTTTAGCACAGTAAATATAAGCATGTATTGAGATATTAACTTGGTGTACTATTATTTTTAACAGTGTGTTAAGTTTTTGTCTGGCAATTTAAAATTTTAAAACGCCAAATTGTAAACAATGAAGGACAAGTATTATAGGGCAGGTTAATAAAGATTACGTAATTGTACATATTTGCTAATGGAGGTTTTTTAAAGATGAATAAGAAAGAGATTGCAGAATTAAAACTTCAAGGATATTTGCAGCAACAAGATCAGGAATACTTTTCGGTAAGGGTTATATCTAATGCTGGAACTATGACAGCAGTTCAAATGATAAGAATAGCAGAAATCTCACAAAAATACGGAAGAGGGAATATGGGCTTTACTTCTCGCATGTGTGTAGAGATTCCCTGGATTAAATATGAAGATATTGAGGCTGTGAAAAAGGAAATGGAAGATGCAGGGCTTTGTACAGGTGGTACAGGCTTAAAGGTTGAGCCTATAGTGGCATGTAAAGGAACGGTATGTTCCTATGGATTAATAGATACTCAAGATTTATGTAGAAAACTTCATGAAAAGCATTTTGAAAAGGATCTACCAGCAAAATTCAAAATAGGAGTGGTAGGTTGTCCTAATAACTGTGTAAAAGCACCAATAAATGATCTTGGTTTTATGGGACAAAGAATTCCGATGGTATTGGAGGATAAATGTAAAGGCTGTCAACTTTGTCTTAGAGACTGTCCGGTTAAGGCAATAGAAAAGGTTGGTAACATAGTGCAAGTTGATTATGACAAATGCATACATTGCGGTAGATGTATAAGAGTATGTCCCTTCAAGGCTATGGATGCTGAAAAGGAAGGCGTAGCAGTATTTATAGGTGGGAAGTTTGGAAGAAAACACCGAATAGGTGATAGAATTGATAATATATTTTCACTAGAAGACGCAGAAAGAATTGCAGATAAGGTTATAGCTTACTACAATGAAAAGGGTAATCCAGGAGAAAGACTTGGAAACACCATTGATAGAATAGGTTTAGAAAATGTAAGAAGAGCTGTATTCGGAGAAGAATAGCATTTTTAAGGTTATAGGTTATAAAAATAGTCTTTAAGGAAATAGATCTTTAAAGACTATTTTAGATTTAATTTATAATAAAATCTTTAAATATTTTAACATCTTTCTTATATACATTTGCGCTAAAAGATTCACTGATTTTTTCGCTAACAGTTCTGTACAATAGAGAAGGTGTATTATTTACAACATAGTAATAAAGACCATCTTTTTTATAAATAGGATTGTTTATTTTAGTGTTTACTGTTCCCTCGATTGCCTTTCCTGCATTTGCAGATGCATCAATTATTAAACAGTTTTTTTTCATTCTTTTCTGATTTTCTAGAGTAAGTATGTGAAGACCTTCTCTATCTACTTCTATACCGTTTATAACCATGTCGAAAGTATGAACAGAGTCTATAAATTCATTCAACGTTTTTCTATAAAATAACCTCACATTATTGCTGAACTTGGAGATAGCTGCAAAAGCTCCTTGAGATACATTTCCAGAACCTAAAATTGCAATATTCCAATTAGGGTTTGGAATTGAACCATAATTGATTAAGGCATGTAGGACAGCGGAATAACCGGCAGTAAAGCTATTATCTTTTATAAAATTAGGCTTAATCCAATCTATTTTCTTCTGTGCATCTTGATAGTAAACTGTTGGGTGTATGTTGTCTAAGTCGACAATGATGAGATCTTTAATTTTGGCTTGATCTTCCATGAACTTTCCCCCAGAGCCATGTGGATGAATCCAGCCGATAATCATTTGATTATTTCTTATATATTTATAGTCTTCCTCACCAATAAGTTTTAATGAAAATACTGCATCACACTCTGAGTATATTTCTTTTCTAGACGCTATATTGCAGCCTACTTCTTCATATTTTTTATCAGTTAAATCCAAGTTCATACCAAAGTTATGCTCTACTATAATTTCATTTTCGAAGTTACGTACATGTTCTGGCAATAGAGCTACTCTTTTCTCACCTGGAAAGCTTGGTATAATAAAACCTAATTTCATAATTATTTAACCCCCTATATAATTGAAGTGTCTAGTAACTTTTCTGTTCTCCTTGAACCTTTTGAATGAGATTTTGTTTATATTTGAAAAGTAGTAGAATTGAATTATAGAAAATAAAGTGACAACTTAAATATATCATTAAGTTGTTGGATTGTAAAGGAAATTAAGTTTTGTTAATATAAATTTGAAAAAGTGCAAAACATATAAAAAGGCTAAGCTACTTAATTAATATTAATTTAAAGGAGTTGAATATAAGTGGAAAGATATGTTTTGGTATGCAATATAAATGGGGAAGCTTCTAGATTCCATAATAAGATAACAAATGAGGTTTGTCATAAGTTTAATAAAAGACCTCAGAAATTACCTGCTCACATTACATTGAAAGCGCCTTTTGAAACAGACAAAATAGAGGACATGATAGAAGTTTTGGAAAGATTTGTTTCTGTCAGAAAGAAGTCTCCTATAAAGATTGAAGGCTTTGGAAAATTTAGGCGAGATGTTGTATTTATGGACGTCCAAGTATCTCTGGAAGCTAAAAAGGTGCATGACCAGTTGATAGAGGAACTTGGAAAGATTCCATGGATAGAATTTAAACGTAATGAAGGCAAAGATAAAGTATTTCATTGTACTATACTTTCTAGAAGAATACAGGATAAATTTGATCAAATATGGGACTATGTAAATAAATATGATTGTAACTTTGATAGTTATTTTGATAATTTATCATTATATCAATGGAAGGATAACACATGGATACTTGACAGACAGTTTAAGTTTAAGGAATCTGATTAAAAATTTGTTGATACTAATTCAGTAACTGCTACTATGGGTAAAACATAATATATATTAATAAGTTTTTGGAGGCAGTGAATTGAAGAAACGTAGCGACTTTGATAAGTTAATAGATATGTTTTTATATGTCTTGCCTAAGTACCTGAAAAACATTGACAACGATAGGTATGAGGAAGAGGGTATAGAGGGTATAGGAGAAGAGGCGTTAATTCGTATATTAGATAAAATAGATTTTAAAGAATTGACTAAAGAATTGATTAAAGAAGATAGGGAAGCAAATAGTAATAAGACATCAAGGAATGTGAATAAGCAAGAAGATGAGCAGAGTGTAAAGAAAAGTTATCATGATGATAGAACTGAAAAAGAACATTCTAACAAAAATCAAGTTAGTGAGGACAAAAAGGATTCAAAAGAAAATATAGACAAAGCTACTAGGAAAATAGATCAAGGTAAGGAAAGTAGAGCTGATGAAAAGAAGAAGGAAGTAGAAAAGAAAGGTAGTGATAATCAAGAATCTGATAAACAAGTTTTAGATAATAAAAAATATGAAGTTAAAGTACTTAAAGAAGGTTGCAGTACTTGTTTTAATGGACTTAAAGATGCATTAAAGAAATTAATAGGGGAAAGAATTACATTGTCCCTTGAAGGTTGTCTTGGAGGAATAATAGATGATGCAGTTTTGCTAGCTGTTGAAAATAGTATTGTAAAGTTAAAAACAAGGGAAAAAACTATCGTGCTGATACCAATTAATGAAATTGTATCAGTAAAATCAGAAGAAATATCTTCAATGAAGTTTAATGTTGATTCTAAGACACTCGAAGGCATTTGCAATAAAAGCATGGATTTAAGCAGGTATTTTAATTTAAATGTTGGTAAAACTATTTCGTTGAGAACTAAAGGAGAAGGAGAATTTAAATATATTAGTAGAAAAAAAATAACTGCATCATGGACAGGAGTTGTAGTATTAGAGGGTAACATGCTAATATCTATTTGCAAAGTTCTTTTAATCGAGGAAACAGATTAAA
>NZ_JAODOO010000069.1 GCF_025398335.1 Clostridium sp. CX1 | reverse complement strand
GAGCCACAAATAAGTTTGAAACAAAGTTGCTTGAAAAAGTTAAGAAGTTTATTGAAGAAATAAATAACGACTTTAACACAGTATTTATTATCCCTGAGTCAAAAGTTAATCTAGAAGAATTGAAGTCTATCTTAGAGTTGCTAGATAAAATCAAACTTCAACAAAATATAAAGTTCGTAGAAGGTAAAGGAAGACGAAAAACTAAGATTCAACGAGCCGTAGAAAAGATAGAAGAATTTATTGAAAAACAGACAAAATACAATGACTATAATACTGTCTTTGATGGGAGAAACAGCTTTTCTAAAACTGATAGG
>NZ_JAODOO010000068.1 GCF_025398335.1 Clostridium sp. CX1 | reverse complement strand
GAAGACAGGATATCTCCCAGTGTACATGAAGAGCTTAAGAGATTAAAGAAACTTACTGCTGAGCTTGAAAAGGAGAATGCCTTTCTAAAAAAGGCGGCAGCCTTCTTCGCCAAGGAAATAGACAATTAGTATATAAATTTATTGATTTAAATCAGGCTAAATTTGGTGTGAGATGGCTTCTTAGACGCTTTGGAATATCTCCTAATGCTTATTATAACTACTTAAAGCAAAGGCGAAAGCCCCTCTATGCAAGGAAGCATTTAGTGCAGAATCAAATCAAAGAAATCTTCCATAGTGAAAGTGGGAAGATGGGA
>NZ_JAODOO010000067.1 GCF_025398335.1 Clostridium sp. CX1 | reverse complement strand
AGTGAACAAACTGAGTCAGGTGTATCAAACTACTATAAATTGAATATAGATAAGAAATATGGTGAATTAATATGATAACTACACCTAAATGAGGGTATTCTTTATACTATAGTCAGCAAATAATGATAAAATAACAATCGTTCTCTAGTGAGAAAATATAAATAGAGAAATGTTTATAAAAGTTGTTGACATAATGTATTTTGTTATGATATTATATAGAAGCTGTCAACGACACCACATAATAATATGTACTGAACTATGTAAATTAGAATAAATTACTAGTTGACCAGTTAAAGAAAACATGATATGATATATAAGTAGTCGAGTTGAATCGAC
>NZ_JAODOO010000066.1 GCF_025398335.1 Clostridium sp. CX1 | reverse complement strand
TTTTTTTAATTAATTGGTGCAGGTGAAGGGAGTCGAACCCCCATGCCTAAGGCGCTAGATCCTAAGTCTAGTGCGTCTGCCAATTCCGCCACACCTGCAAATTAATTGGTGGCTTACCGGGGAATCGAACCCCGGACACCATGATTAAAAGTCATGTGCTCTACCGACTGAGCTAGTAAACCAAAGTATATTTTAAATGGGGTGAACGATGGGATTCGAACCCACGACAACCAGAACCACAATCTGGCGCTCTACCAACTGAACTACGTCCACCATACCTGGTGGGTCATCGGGGACTCGAACCCCGGGCACCCTGATTAAGAGTCAGGTGCTCTACCAG
>NZ_JAODOO010000065.1 GCF_025398335.1 Clostridium sp. CX1 | reverse complement strand
TATTTGTGTTAAATAACTTTCATTATTTAACGATTATCACTGTGCAATTTTCAAAGAACAATTTAGCAATTAAGTACATTTATTTAATTACTGGTACTATTATGCTACAAAAATAAATTTTTATGCTAAAATAACATAAAAATTTATTTGGTGGGCTTAAATGGACTCGAACCATCGACCTCACGCTTATCAGGCGTGCGCTCTAACCAGCTGAGCTATAAGCCCTTAATATGGTGGAGATAAAGGGATTCGAACCCTTGACCCCCTGCGTGCAAGGCAGGTGCTCTCCCAGCTGAGCTATACCCCCATAAAGAGTTGTATGACGAGTAATTGGTTACCCCTTATACAGAACTAATAGTAAGTTCCTTGGGGTAATTTTAATGCTGAAAGTATTCAGCCAAATTACCCGTGAAAATCCATTTAGAATTTTCAC
>NZ_JAODOO010000064.1 GCF_025398335.1 Clostridium sp. CX1 | reverse complement strand
GGCTTCATTAAGATTATTATAATATTCTCCATATATGCTTACCTTTCTATAGTCACTTTTTGCTACAATTACACTAGATACATACTGCCAATCATCTATATCTTCATTAAAAGGAATTAGAAACCAATCAGCTTCAGTAGATGATTTTTCTAGTCCAACTCCCAGTGCAAAGCGTCTGGCTTCTTCATCAGGTACAGAGTCCTCACTTAAAGCTACTGAACTCCCCTTTGCCCAACCAGACACTATAAAACTATCTCCTGCTTTCCCTGAAATATTAAATTCCTGTGATATATTCTTTTTCTTTCCTACAACTCCAACTATCTTATATGCTGTTTTTCTATCAACAGTAGATGCTAGTTTATCGCCGCTATCAGATTCTGGGTTTTGTCTCCATGGAAATGGATCTGTAAGAGAGTAAGAAAAGTCTGCGTTTTCTACTAGGCTG
>NZ_JAODOO010000063.1 GCF_025398335.1 Clostridium sp. CX1 | reverse complement strand
AGCTTCATTAAGATTATTATAATATTCTCCATATATGCTTACCTTTCTATAGTCACTTTTTGCTACAATTACACTAGATACATACTGCCAATCATCTATATCTTCATTAAAAGGAATTACAAACCAATCAGCTTCAGTAGATTATTTTTCTAGGCCAACTCCCAATGCAAAGCGTCTGGCTTCTTCATCAGGTACAGATTCCTCACTTAAAGCTACTGAACTCCCCTTTGCCCAACCAGACACTATAAAACTATCTCCTGCTTTACCTGAAATATTAAATTCCTGTGATATATTCTTTTTCTTTCCTACAACTCCAACTATTTTATATGCTGTTTTTCTATCAACAGTAGATGCTAGTTTATCGCCGCTATCAGATTCTGGGTTTTGTCTCCATGGAAATGGATCTGTAAGAGAGTAAGAAAAGTCTGCGTTTTCTACTAGGTTA
>NZ_JAODOO010000062.1 GCF_025398335.1 Clostridium sp. CX1 | reverse complement strand
TACAGAATGATAAAACTCCAGTTAGAGAAACAAAAAACTAACTTGAGTCTATTAACTGTACACAAATATATGAAAGAACTAAATCTTAAATCTGTTGCCTTTAGAAAGAAGCCTAATTATGTAAAGGGGACTCCTCATAAGGTCTTTGAAAACTTATTGAATAGAGACTTTACAGCATCTCAAAAAAATCTAAAGTGGTGCACTGATTTTACTTATATTCGTTCTTCTTCTGGTAAGATGTTATATAACTGCTGCATATTAGATTTACATGATAGAAGCATTATGGCAAGTAAAATATCTACAAATATAACTTCAGATTTAGCTATAGAAACTCTTAAGGAAGCAATTACTACGCATAAGCCCTCCTCAGAATTAATCCTACATAGTGACCAAGGCTCTCAATATACCTCTAAAGCTTTCACAGACTTTTGCAGTACTAATAATGTTAAGCAATCTATGAGTAAAGCAGGGTGTCCTTATGACAATGCTCCTATGGAGTCTTTTTATGGAAAACTTAAGAATGAACATTTAAATCACTACACTATTAAAAATAGTTCTCATCTAACCGAATTGATTAATGA
>NZ_JAODOO010000061.1 GCF_025398335.1 Clostridium sp. CX1 | reverse complement strand
TGGGGGTATAGCTCAGCTGGGAGAGCACCTGCCTTGCACGCAGGGGGTCAAGGGTTCGAATCCCTTTATCTCCACCAAAAAGAAGTAACAAATGTTACTTCTTTTTTTATTTTTCTTTTTATATAGCATACTTAATATAGGTATTACAATTTCAAACTCAGGTATATTTAAGTTATGATCCACATTATCCTACCAATTTATCAGGTAATTGGCCCTATAGAAGCTCAGCTTTATCTTTGTCTTTTTACGAACAGCATGATAACTTATCCTAGTGTATCAATATGTGAAAGTTGTAGTAATAGTGAATAATTTAGAGATATACCAATTTAAATAGCATTAATTTGTATTATTATGACTTCATGGGCGGGAATTTATGATAAAATATCAATTGTCCTGTTGAAAAAGGAAAACAAATTATTCAAGATAAGCAGGGCATTTTATTATTTATTAAGTGATAAAAATAAATAATAAAAAAGTATTGACAAGTTAAATGATATTTGGTAAAATTCATAATTGTCAGTAGGAAATGATCCTTGAAAATTAAACAGAGTAAGGTAAGTAAAACTTATCTATAAAATAAACT
>NZ_JAODOO010000060.1 GCF_025398335.1 Clostridium sp. CX1 | reverse complement strand
GGGGCTGTCTCACAATTAGAAAATTTCTAAGTGCGACAGCACTCTTTGTTTTTAGGTATGAAAAAAGCGAGCTCGTTAGAACTCGCTTTTTTGTGTATAATTTAATTATGATCAGTAACAAAATTACACAAAAGAATTATACCAGTTATAACAATGTTTATCAATTAGTTTTTCCTGTGGAAACAGGAATTTTAATACCGGAAAATGATTCAGTGAGACTTTTAAGCCAAGTAATGGAGGAATTAGATTATACAAATTTAAATAGGGCGTACTCCCGATTAGGGAGAAATCCAGAAGTACCACCGAAGAATTTATTTAAAATCATTGTTTATGCATATATGAACAATGTTTATTCAACAAGAAAAATAGAAGAAGCCTGCAGAAGGGATATTAACTTTATATGGCTTTTAGAAGGTCGAAAAGCTCCAGATCATAATACAATCTCACGATTTAGAACTGATAGGCTTGCAAATGTAATAGATGATTTGTTTTATCAGCTAGTAGGAAAACTTGAAAGCTTAGGAGAAATAGAGTACAAAAATATATTTATAGACGGAACAAAAATTGAAGCTAATGCAAATAAATATAGCTTTGTATGGAAAA
>NZ_JAODOO010000006.1 GCF_025398335.1 Clostridium sp. CX1 | reverse complement strand
AAAGCATCCTTAATTAAGGGTGCTTTTTTTAATTGGTTTAATTATTCCTAGTAGACAAAACCATAGTAATACTTAGGTATAGTTACCTAAATTTTAATACGTTAAGTAAAATGGAAAAGCATATGGCAACATTGGCGTTATCATATGCTTTTCTATTTTATTTAAGAAAATTTTAACAAAAGGCTTGCAAATTGGTAAATATGTGTTATACTAAAAAGGCAAGATGAGATTGAGAATCATTTTCATTAACACAAATGAGAGGTGTTTAATAGAAAAGTATTTATTTAAAAAACATTTAGTGATGATAATTATATATTTAAGGAGTGAAAAGTATGGGAAAAATAATGGGATTACATGAAGTTGAAATTAAAACTAAAGTTAGGGTGGTACAAATAAATCCTGAAAGTAAAATGAGAAGAAGGATAATGGACATGGGTATAGTTAAAGGTACAGAACTTGTATTAGAAGGAAAAGCACCTATGGGAGATCCAATAGAGATTGGAGTAAGGGGATATAATTTAAGTCTTAGAAAAAATGAAGCAAAGGATGTTATTGTGGAAGTGATATAGAATTTTTAATAATTCTTATAAGAAAAATATAAGTTATCCAAATTTATGTAACTTAGTGGAATTCTTATAGGTAAGAAAGAGATATCAGAGAGGGGAGTTTTTACAATGAGCAGCCTATGTATGCCTTTAAACTCTATTGGAATTGGCAGATATGCAGAAGTAAGCAATGTAGAAGGCGGAGAGCTTATGGGAAAAAAGCTTATGGAGATGGGAGTTAACAAAGGAGCAGTAATTGAAGTTGTGAGAAACGATGCAGGGCCTTTAATTATAAGGGTTGGAGAAAGTCGTTTAGTATTAGGAAGAGGAATGGCACAAAAGGTTATGGTTAGAGAGGTTTAAAACATGAAAGTTAAGCTAAAAAGCTTTTAGAGTATAAAAATTAAGAATTATTATATTCAGCATTAAGAAATACGGGAGGAATAAGATGAGTAAGGAATTAATAATAGCTTTAGCTGGAAACCCCAATTGTGGTAAGACTAGCTTATTTAACGAGTTAACAGGTTCAAAACAACATGTAGGTAACTGGTCAGGAGTTACAGTTGAAAAGAAGGAGGGAAAGTTAAGGTTTGGTGATAGAAGCATAACTGTAGTAGACCTACCTGGAACTTATAGCCTTGGAGCCTATTCAGAGGATGAAGTAGTAGCTCGTAACTTTATAATAAAGGACAAGCCAGATGTGGTAATTAATGTAATTGATGCTAGCAATATTGAGAGAAACTTATATTTAACAATACAGCTTTTAGAAACAGGTGCTAAGGTAATTTTAGCACTGAATATGATGGATGAAGCTAAAAATAAAAAAATAGAGATAGACATAAAAAGGTTATCGAAGGAATTTAATGTACCTGTTGTTGCCACAATAGCCACTAAGGGTGATGGTATAAAGGAACTTATAAATGAAGCTATAAAACTAGGAGATGCAGAAAAAAGTAGTGTCTATAAAGTTGACTATGGAAAAGATATAGAGAAGGAAATTGGAATCTTACAGAATGCAATTTCAGAATGTGCAGTTACTTTAGATTATCCAGCGGAGTGGACAGCAGTAAAACTTTTAGAAAATGATGAATATATAAAGAAGTACATACAGGAAAAAGAAAGGCTTAATAGCATAAGTGATAGAGCGCAAAAAAGCGAAGAAAATTTAATAGCAATAATAGGATACGAACCAGATACTTTTATAATAGATAGAAGATATGAAATAGTAAGCGAGATAATTCAAAAGACTGTTAAAAAAGAAACAGTTAGAATAGAGAGTACTTCTGATAAGATTGATAAATGGATTACCCATAAGTGGTTCGGAATACCTATATTTGCAGTAATAATGTTTACTATGTACCAAGTGAGTATGACCTTTGGAAATGGATTTTTAGGTGGAAAGGTAGATGAAGGGTTTGCACTACTAGGTGAATGGGCAGGAAATGCTTTAACTAATGCTGGCACTCCAGAATTATTAAAATCCTTTATAACAGATGGACTTATAGGCGGATTAGGATCAGTACTTGTATTTATACCTATGATTTTCACTATGTATTTTGTTATAGCAATACTTGAAGATAGTGGTTACATGGCTAGAGCTGCCTATGTAATGGATAGATTTATGAGTTCCATAGGCCTTCATGGTAAGACAGCCATATCACTTATAATATCTGGTGGTTGCAATGTGGCAGGAATAATGTCTACGAGAACGCTAGATAGCAGAAAAGATAGAATGGTAGCTATACTTATAAATCCATTTGTATCTTGTTCAGCTAGATTGCCGGTTTATGCGTTATTTGCAGGTGCTTTTTTCTCAGGTAAAAAGCTAGGAATCTTTGATCAAGGTGGAATAGTAATATTTTCTCTTTATGCATTAGGAATTATAGTTGCAATATTAGTAGGTAAATTTTTAAGCACAAATGTATTTAAAGGAGAAGAATCATATTTTATAATGGAACTTCCTCCTTATCGTATTCCAACAGCTAAAGGTTTATTTATTCATATGTGGGAAAAATCACAGCATTTTATAAAAAAGATGAGCACAGTTATTTTAGGACTAGTTATAATTGTTTGGGTACTTTCAAACTTACCAGGAGGAGTAGAACCGGGAAGTAAAGATAGTTTGATTGGTATAATAGGATCATTTATTGCTCCAATATTTGAACCAGCAGGCTTTGGAACATGGCAGTCATCAGTGGCTCTTATAACTGGCATTGGAGCTAAAGAAGCAGTGGTAAGTACTTTAGGAACGGTATATGGAGTAGGAGAAGAAAATCTTACAGCAATTATTCAACAGGCATTTACACCTCTTTCAGCTTTAGCTTTTATGGTAATGTCCCTTTTATATTGCCCTTGTGCAGCTACAATAGGAGCAATAAAAAGAGAAACAAATTCATCTAAATGGGCTTTGGCAGCAGTAGTTTATACTTGTGTAATTGGTTGGATAGCAGGAGTTTTAGTGTATCAAATAGGAAAACTTTTAGGATTTAGTTAGTAAAGAACATTAGAAGGAAAAGTCCACCCTTGAATTGAGAATGATTATCGATTTCATGATTGGTGGACTTTTTATAAAGATAACAATTCAAATATAATTACAAAAGGGTGTTGATAAATAATGATTAATGAATTCAACGACATAAATTATATTGGAGATAAGTTAAAAGAAAGAGGGTATAAGCTTACACAACAAAGGCTTCAGATAATAAAGGCAATTTATAAAAATAATATACATATGAATGCTGATGAAATATACAGTAAGGTAAAAGGTAAAAATATAGGACTCAGTACTGTATATAGGAATGTTACGATTTTGGAGGAAGTTGGTGTTCTAAAAAAGATAAATATAACTAATACCATCTACTATGAGTTGGACTTAACAGATAAATATAAGTTTCACATACATGCTAAATGTGTCAAGTGTAATAAGATAATAGACATAGAAGAAACAGAAGTATCGGAAGTTTACGGAAATTTTATGAAAAGCTTAAAGGAACGAAATGAAATTCTAATTGAGAGTACTAGTATTGTTCTATCAGGAGTATGTAAGGATTGTGAAAAGAAACTAAAAATAAGTTGATAGGTTTTTAATAGAGGTGAGTTTATTGAATGTATTTAAAAAAATAATAAATAGTATAATAGGTGAAACTAAGGGTAAAAAAAGTGATAGTGAAGATAATATTGAAATTAATAGCAATGGAGTATTAGATTTTACGGAAAAAGTAAAGAAAATTTCAGATAAAATTGCTGACAATACTTCTTCTGTAAGGAATCTCATTGATGAAATAGAAAGTTCTGCAAATAACAATTTGAGCATATCTGAAAAGTTAACAGAGGAAATGTCAACTGTATCTGCAAAGGGAGAAGAGATGTATTCCTCAATAAAGGAAATAGAGAAATCAACTTCTCTCATTGCTGAAAAAGTTTTAGAGACATCTCAAAATACTGAACTAGTTAGTAAAAAGTCAAAAAATTTAAAAGACGATGTTTTTCAATCTATACAGAATTCTAAATTCATATTAGATAAGGTAAAGTTAGAATTAAATGAGGCTATAGAAGGCTCGAAAGAAGTAGAAAAAATATATGAGTTTTCGGAAGACATAATAAAAATAACAAAACAAACAAATCTTTTAGCCCTAAATGCGTCTATTGAAGCAGCTAGAGCAGGAGAGGCAGGAAAAGGATTTACTGTAGTTGCAGGAGAAGTTAGAAAGTTAGCAGAGGAATCGGAGAAAATTGTAAAAAACATAAATGGAATAATTAATAATGTAAGTATTTCAGTTAAAAGACTAAATAAATCCTCCTATGAGGTTCTTAGTTATATAGCTGAAACTGTAAGTAAAGACTATGACAAGCTTATAAAGGTATGTGAAGAATATGACAATGATGCTGTAAACTTCAACAATATAATGAACAATGTAAGTAACTCAACTGGGGAGATAAGTGCATCTGTAGAAGAATTGACTAATGTAATAAATGAGGTTTCAAGTACCATAAAAAAATCTTCAGATAACGTTACGGAAATGTCCTTTGACATCTTATCAACGGTAGACAAGGTATATGAGGTCAAAGATAAGATTGAAGAAAATACAAAAGATGTTGAAAAATTAAATTTTTCAATTGAACAGTTTAAGTAATAGGAAGGGTGTGTAGAAATGTTAATGAAAATACTAAAAAGATTGGCTCAGGGTGGAAGTTATTCTAACAAATCAGTGGCAAAAGAACTAGGTATAGATGAAAGTTTAGTAGAACAAATGATTATACAACTTGAGCAGTTGAAATATATAGAGAAAGATGGCATGAATAATCTTTCAGGAAGTTGTGGCAGTAGTTGTGCTGGTTGTTCTACAAAAGGAAGTTGTTGTTCTAATAATATCGAAATTAATATATGGAGAATTACAGAGAAGGGTAAAAAGGCTATAGCATAAGTGAAATTATTGCTCCACCAATAGAAAGTTATGATATGAAGACTAATAGTAATAGGTAAAGTAATGGAGGATGGTATTATGAGTAAAGATGAACTAATAAGTTTTGTAAATATAGTGAATAATTATAATGATATAGAGTATTTATTTTCAACAATAGTATGCAGTACTAGCCCTACACTGGCAAAGGAAAAGGTATCCTCCTTACTAACTTTCAGTAATGATAACCGTAATTTGCAGAATACCTGGGAAGAGTATAAGGAGCAAATTAAAGATATATTGGAAGTGAAGTTTTTTGAATTAAAGAAGAATGAAAAAAATACTATTGTGTTATTTTATAATGAAGAAGAACTAAAGAATACCATAAGAGAAGAAAAAAACATGAAGTTTTTAAGTAGGTTTGGATATAGTAAAGAAATGAATTTAGAAGAATATTTATGTCTTCTAAGCAAGCGTTTTGAAAATCAGTGTCCTCATGAAATAGGAATTTTTTTAGGCTATCCTATAGAGGATGTTATTGTTTTTACTGAATGCCCAAATAAAAAATGTAAGATGGCAGGGTATTGGAAGGTTTATCATAATCTTGAGGAAGCGAAAAGTATTTTTAAAAAATATGATGAAATAAAACATAATATTATAAGAATGATTATAAGAGGAATTAAGCCCGTTGAAATATTAGGTAGCAATGTCATTGCTAATTCAATATGTTAAAATGCTTAACATGAAAATCCTCATAAAATATTTATAAATCCACTATCAATAATTATTAACGATAGTGGATTATTGCATTTAAATTGTATGGATTAGGTACTGGATAAATAATAAAAATTTAAAATAGGTAGAAAACTAATAAGGTATTAAAATAACAATCTTAAGTCTAAGAAGAAGTAGATAATTATTTAAGGTTGTAAACTAAATAAGTTTAATATATTATTAGTGAATATATTACTGTTTATAGTGTGAAGGGAGTGCAGAACATGTATGAGAGAGGATTGAAGATAGTTGTATCTGGAGACATTTGTATAAATTCTTTACAGTGGGTAACAGAACCTCAAAATAGTAAAGGATTAAACTGGCAGAACCATTTGAATGTACATAGCGTTTTAAAGCCAGGAGAGTCACTACTTTTAGCTAAACTTGTGGCCTTAGCAACAGGGGCCTCTATACACTCGCCTAAAATAGATGATATAGAATTAAGCATATCAAAGGATTTTCTTCGTTCCATTGCGGAGCTGGAACCTTTTCCTATGTCTGCCGATAAAAAAAAGAACAAGAAGGTATACAGAATAAAACGGTTTCTTGGATTTGCTGGTCCATCCTCTAATAATCCAAAGTTATTGCCTATAATTGATGATGATGAAAATGCTGATATAGTTATAATAGATGATGAAAACAATGGTTTTAATTCCAATGAAAAATTCTGGCCTTTAGCATTAAAAACACCTGGAAAGTTTCCAATAGTTTTATATAAAATGAATAATCCTATTGGATCTAGTGCACTATGGAAACAGCTGCAGAAGTTCCATTTTGAAAAAACAATAGTGGTTATAAATGGGGATGATTTACGTTCTAAGGGAGTTAATATTAGTAAAAGTCTCTCCTGGGAAAGAACTGCACAGGATTTTGTGTGGCAAATTAATAATAATCCTAATCTTGCATTTCTTGCAAACTGTCATCATCTTATAGTACCCTTTGGTCTTGAGGGGGCTATTTACTACAGAGATGGAGGAGTGAATGAAGCTTACTTATACTTTATACCCTATGAATTTGAAGGAGGTTCTTTCAAAGATACTGATGGTAAAATGTATGGGCTTACTTCATGTTTTGTGGCAGGACTTGCGAAAAGTATTGCTTCGGAAAGTTATAATAAAGAAGAATTTCCTTTACTGATAGGGGAAGGAATAGGTGAAGGAATCGTTGCTGTTCAAAAGTACTTTGTTAACGGCTTTGGAGAAAATGTTGAGGAATTTCAATTTCCTAGTCCTACATTATTTATTGAAGAAGAGGATGATTTTATAAACAGAGATTTAATTCAAGATGTGAGGATACCTGATTTGACTCATAAGGATAGCAATTATTATTGGTATATACTTAGCGATAAGAGTTCTACTAATCTAGCAGAAATAGCATACGATATTGTGAAAAATGGAGTAAACGATGTACTTAATTCTATACCTATAGCTCAGTTTAGGAATCTACAAACTGTAGATAGGACTGAAATTGAAAGTTATAGAAGCATTAAAAATCTCATGTGGGAGTATATTTCTACTAAAAATACAGTTCGACCACTTTCTATAGCTGTATTTGGAACTCCAGGCTCTGGAAAATCTTTTGGTGTAACGGAAATAGCGGCAAGTATTGCTCCAGAATTAATTGAGAAGTTAAGTTTTAACTTATCTCAGTTTAGAACACCACTGGATTTAATTAACGCCTTTCATAAGGTAAGGGATTTTTCCCTAGAAGGTAAGATTCCCTTAATATTTTTTGATGAATTTGATTCTGCTTTTGAAGGTAAATTGGGATGGTTAAAGTATTTTTTAGCACCTATGCAGGATGGAGTATTTAGAGATGAAAATTCTATTCATCCTATAGGAAAAGCTATCTTTGTTTTTGCTGGTGGAACAAATAGTACATTTAGAGAATTTCATGGAGAAGACATAAAGGATGACAATGAAAGGAAACAATTCTTACTAGAATTTAAAGGAGCTAAAGGGCCTGATTTTATAAGTCGATTAAGAGGATATGTAAATATCCTAGGCCCAAACCAAACTGATGAGAGAGATCAATTGTTTATAATTAGAAGGGCTATGTTATTACGCTCTTTGATAGAACGGAAAGTGCCTCATCTTATAGATGATAACGGAAAGGCTAAAATTGATAATGGAGTACTGCGGGCGTTGCTTAAAATTCGAAGATATAAGCATGAATCAAGGTCTATGGAAGCTATACTGGAAATGAGTATGCTAACTAATGCGAAAATCTGGGAACAATCAGACCTACCTTCTAAGGAGCAATTGAAACTACATGTAGACGAGGAACAATTTTTACGACACTTAATGCATGATGCATTTTATAGTGAAAAAATAGAAAGTCTCGCTATGGCTATTCACGAAAAATATAGAGTGCTTAGTGAAAATAGCAGGAATATAGATCAAGATTTCATAGTTCCTTGGGAGGAGCTTAGTGAGGAATTAAAAAACTCAAATCGTGATCAGGCTAGACATATCCCTAATTCATTACTTAAAATTAATTATGATATTATTTCTGTTAAGGAAAATCCGGAGTTTGTACAATTTACGGAAAAAGAATTGGATATTCTAGCTGAAGATCAACATACCCGTTGGTACCGCCATAGAAAAAAGGCGGGATGGAAGTATGGAGTTATTAAAGATAATAAGAAAAAAACTGATCCAGCACTGGTTTCTTGGGATAACTTGCCTTATGATAAAAAGGATAAGGTATACCAGATGGTTAAGATTTGGCCAGAAATTCTATCAAAATCAAACTTTAAATTAGAAAGGCTAAAATTTTTATCTAAATCCGATACTAGCGATTAGTTTAATACAGTTTAAATTTAAATTAGTTAATCTTAGTAAGTTGAGCAATTAGTTTCATTATAACTGTTCAATTTACTGAGATTATTTAAGAGGAGAGTGGATATGTCTATAAAACTTAAAATGCTTACCTGCAACATGATTATGGTTATTACCTGCACTATTTTTTTTCTACTTGATATATGGACAATTAACTATTATTTTAGCATGCAATTATATAAGGAATATGATATGATTCCTCCTAAGGAGAAGGCTGTTCGCATTAATTCTTATGTGGATGTAAAGGCTATAAATTTAAGAAATTTTGATGAAATTAGGGGGATCTCAATAAGAACTCCAGAGCTATTTAAGGATCAAAGATTCTTAGAGGAACTAAATAAAAATTTCGAGAAAAATAACTGTTATATAATTATTGAAAAGGATAACCAAATTACATTCAATGGAATGAACAAAGAAAATCTAGATATAAACAAGCTCCTACAATTCAATTATGAATCAAGGGATAAAGCAGGAAGATACTATATTGAGGGAAACTTTATTATTAGGCAGATAGAATTTTATAATAGTGATGGCAAAGGAAGCGTATTTACTGTAACTGATACTACTAAGTTTTATACTATAGTAAAAAGTTCTTTGACTATAGGAATAATTTCTCTAATACTTATAATAGCTTTAGTAAGCACCATATTTACTCTAGTAATGTCAAGAGCAATTTTAAATCCATTGAAGAGTCTTAAGAATTCTACAGACAAAATTAAGAATGGGGAATTAGATTTTAAAGTCCAGATAGATTCGAAAGATGAGATAGGAGACTTATGTTATGCTTTTGACTCAATGAGAGAAAAATTAAAGGAATCATTAGATGTGCAAAATCAATATGAAAGCAATAGAAAGGAATTGATTTCAAATATATCCCATGATTTAAAAACACCTATTACATCTATAAAAGGATATGTAGAAGGTATAAGGGATGGTATAGCAGATAATCCGGAAAAGATGAAGAGGTATATTGAAACCATACATAATAAGGCGGTTAGTATGGACAAGCTTATTGATGAATTGTTTTTATATTCTAAGCTAGATTTAAACAAAGTTCCATTTAATTTTGAAGCAGTAGATATAGAGGCTTATATGCAGGATATAGTAGAAGAGCTTCAATTCGAATTAGAGAAAAAGTATATAGAAATAAGCTTTCAATATAACTACAGCAAAAAAATTCTTGTGAAAATGGATAGAGAAAAGATAAATAGAGTTATAAATAATATAATAGGAAATTCTGTGAAATATATGGACAGAAATAGTGGCAAAATTGATATTGATCTTTCTGGAGACGAGGAAAGTGTGGTATTGACTATAAAAGATAATGGCAAAGGCATATCAAGAGATGCTATTCCTCTAGTTTTTAATAGGTTTTATAGAGAAGATTCTGCAAGAACTAGTAAAAATGGAGGAAGTGGACTTGGACTTGCAATTTGTGAAAAAATTATAAAAGAACATGGTGGAGAGATATGGCTTGAGAGCGAAAGAAATAAAGGTACTTCTGTTTCTTTTAAACTTGAAATAATAAATATAGAGAAAGGAGAATGTTATGAAGAAAATATTAATTATTGAAGATGAAACTTCTATTGCTGAGCTAGAAAAGGATTATCTAGAAATAAGTAATTTTCAAGTAGAGATTGAAAGTAGCGGTGATATCGGTCTTCAAAAGGCAAAAACAAAGAACTACGATTTAATTATTGTAGATATAATGCTTCCAGAAGTAAGTGGCTTTGAAATATGCAAAGAAATCAGAAAAACTCAAAATATACCTATAATAATGGTTTCTGCTAAAAAAGAGGATATAGATAAAATAAGAGGATTAGGATTAGGAGCAGATGATTATATAACCAAACCTTTCAGTCCAGGTGAATTAGTGGCCAGGGTAAAAGCACATTTAATACGATATGAAAGATTAGTAGGAAGCAGCTTTAGGGAAAAGCAGGAATTAATAGTTAATGGTTTAAGGATTGATAAATCATCAAGACGGGTATATGTAGATGAAAATGAAGTTTTCTTAACTGGTAAAGAATTTGATTTACTTCAATTATTGGTGGAAAATAGCAATAGAGTTTTTACTAAGAATGAACTTTTTGATAAGGTATGGGGTATAGATTCAACTGGTGATATTGCTACAGTTACAGTTCATGTAAGAAAGTTAAGAGAAAAAATAGAGAAAGAACCTTCCAACCCTGAATATATAGAAACAGTATGGGGAGTAGGTTATAGATTAAAGCCATAAATAAAAGTACAGTGTGTTTTTGCATACTGTACTTTTTCTAATTACAGAAAAAACACACTTAAATTATTAAAGTTATATTAATTATCGCCACTTTAGAAAATTTTAATAGTTGCTTTAGAAATATTTTATATGTATGTATTATTATAATAATTATAAAAAATGATTGTTTTGGTTAAGTTTTTCTAAATAGAGCTATGTAATCATAAATTATTGGGGGTTTTTTAAACATGGAAAAAGTTCTGGCGGTTATAAAAAAACGAGGTGTTAAAATTTTAATAATAGCAGTTATAGCTGTAGGAGTAGGGACTGGTGGTTACTATATATATAAGCAATATAGTACCAGCAATAAGGTAGTTTCTACAGTTAAATTTGATATGTCAAAAGTACAAAAAACAAATTTAGCAGTTACTGTACAAGCTACAGGGACAATAGCTGGAGTAGACCAGGTAAACCTATATTCCACTAACAGCGGTGTAGTAGAAGGAATGAATTATGAAGAGGGAAGTACTATAGAAAAAGGTGCTGTATTCTGTACAATAAATAATGATAAACAAGGACAGGAAACAGAGACAGCGCAAAATAGCTTAAGTCAAAAGAAACTAGACCTAGAGAAATTAGAAAAACAATTAGATGATGTATATATAAAAGCACCTATAGATGGAAAAGTAAAGTCTGTATTTGTTGCATCAGGAGATGATATAGCTTCTGTAAAACCGGCATATGGAGGAATGGCTATAATAACTACAGGAGAAAATGATGAATTAGAAGTAGCTATACCTTTTCCAAGCAGTGGAAAAGTTAAAGAAGTGCACATATCTGCTGGAGATACTATAAAAAAGGGACAGACTATGTTTAAGTTAGATGATTCAGATACAATAAACAGTATCAAATCAAAAAAAATAGAAATTCAACAGGCACAAAGTGACTTGAATTATAAATTACAAACTGCAGCAGATTCTACTATTGTAAGTCCTATATCTGGAATTATATCTGGCTTAAATATTAAAAATGGAGACGTAACTCCAGACGATAAGGCAATGGTTACAGTGATAGATATATCTAAAATGAAGGTTATAGTTCCTGTAGATGAGCTAGACATAGATAAAATTCAGATCGGACAAAAAACTAAAATAAGTGTACAAAATATAAAAGATAAAACCTACGAAGGAGTTGTTGAAAAAATTTCTCAAAGTGGAAAGACGTCAGATAGTGTTACTACCTTTGATGTAACTGTTTCTATAGATAATCCAGAAAGATTAAAAATAGGAATGAATGCTGATGTAACAATAGAAGTAGAAAATAAAGAAAATGTATTAGCAGTTCCACTAGAGGCTATTACAGAGAAGAACGGTAAAAAGTATGTTATGGTTCAGGATTCAGCTGGTAATGTTAACAGCAAGACTAGACAACCATCCAGCAGCAGTTCAAAATCTTCTCAAACAGCAAAAAACAATACTCAACTATCTGGTAATAAACCATCAACACCAGGAAAGCTTGTAGAAGTACAGACAGGTCTTAAAAATCAAACGATGATAGAGATAACAAGTGGTCTTACTGAGAATCAAACAGTTATGGTACAGCTTCCTGAAAGCAGCTCATCGAATAAAACTAATACTCAAAGAGGAGGCGGCGGAATGATGGGAGGGCCTCCAATGGGAAGATAGAAAATTGAACTAAATTTACTGCAGGAGGTAGTAATGTGGATTTTGTAATAGAAATGGAGAATGTAAGCAAAGTATATAAAATGGGAAGCAGCGAATATAAAGCTTTAGAAGATATAAATTTGTGTATAAGAAAGGGTGAATTTGTATCTATAGTTGGTCCATCTGGAGCAGGTAAATCAACCTTGATGAATATAATAGGCTGCTTAGATACTGCCACTTCAGGAAGATATATACTAGATGGAGAAAATACAGATTGTAGTGATAATAAACTAGCTGAAATAAGAAACAGAAAGATAGGGTTTATATTTCAGAACTACAACCTTTTACCTAAACTAAATGTTGTTGAAAATGTAGAGCTTCCCTTAATTTATCAAGGATTAAGTAGTAGAGTTATTAAAGAAAAAGTCTTAGAGTCTTTAGAAAGAGTAGGCTTATCTAGTCATATAAAGCATAAGCCACCAGAGCTTTCTGGAGGGCAGAAGCAGAGAGTTGCCATTGCGAGAGCTTTAGCCACAGAACCAGAAATACTACTTGCCGATGAACCTACAGGAGCACTTGATAGTAAAACTGGAAAAGAAGTTATGGAAATGCTTAAACAGTTAAATAGAGAAGGAAACACCATTGTGCTTATAACCCATGATCATGAAATTGCACAGCAGGCTAAGCGAATAATAACTGTTAGAGATGGAAGGATTACATCAGATAAAAAGAATACTGTTTCAAAAGATGTTGCTGTTACATTTGAAAACGAGGTGAATCCAAATGAGATTTAGTAAGTTATTAAAAATGGCAATTAGCTCTGTTCTGGCAAATAAAGTGAGATCTTTTCTTACCATGTTAGGGATAATAATTGGTATAGCATCAGTTATAGTCCTGGTAGGTATGGGAGAAGGTACGAAGCAAAATATTTCTTCTCAAATTGAAAGTTTAGGAACAAATCTTATAACTGTAAACATTATGGGAAGAAGAAATGTATCAATAACTACGGAAGAATTGGAAAAACTAAAGACAAAACCAGGAATAAAAAATATGGCACCATCTATGAGTCAAAGTGTAACTGTAAGATCGGAAAATGAATCTACATCAACTACTGTGGAGGCTAGCACTCCAAGTTATTCTACAATAAGAAAATTAAATGTAAGCAGCGGCAGATTTATAAATGAAGATGATGTAGAAAGTAGATATAGAGTTGCCGTAATAGGTGTTGATACAGCTAATAAGCTTTTTAATAATACCAATGTAGTTGGGGAAAGTGTCAATATAAATGGAGCAGCTTTTTTAATAATAGGTGTACTTGAGAAACAGGGAACTTCGATGGCAGGTTCTGGAGACGACAGATTGATAATTCCAATAACTACAGCTCAAAGATTCTTTAAAAATACACAAATAAGAACCTTTTATATAGAAGCTGAAAGTAAAGATAAAGTATCACAGGCTATGGGATATTTAACTTTGTTTATGAATAATAAATTTAATAATGATACAGATTCCTATAGAGTAATGGATCAAAGCAGTCTTCTAGCAACTGCTAGCTCAGCTAGTGACAGTATGACTGGCATGCTTTCTGGAATAGCGGCTATATCTCTTTTAGTAGGAGGTATAGGAATAATGAATATAATGCTTGTATCTGTAATTGAGAGAACTAAAGAAATAGGTATAAGGAAGGCTATAGGAGCTAAGAGAAGGGTGATTTTAATGCAATTTTTATTAGAGTCAGCAGGAATAAGCAGCTTTGGTGGTATTTTAGGCGTAGCTTCAGGATATGGTGCTGCCTATATTGCAGAAAAATTCTTTTCAACTACCGTTGTTATATCTAACAAGGTAGTGCTAGGTGCTTTCATTTTCTCAGTACTCGTTGGAGTAATTTTTGGGATGTATCCAGCAGACAAGGCTTCTAAGTTAAGTCCTATAGAGGCTTTAAGATTTGAGTAATCAATTAGGCTTGAAATTATAGGTATATAACAGTAAATGCCCCTAAAGAGTGGATGTTAAAGATCTATTATCTATAGGGGACATTTTATTTTTTATCCAGTTAACTTATTTATCCTTCATATATTTCTTTAGCTTTTCCTTTGTCTCTAAATCAGCAAAACTTGCTTCAACACTATTATGGTAAATCTCTCTATAATCTTCCATGCTAATATTAAATTCTTTAGCTACTATATTAAATTCATTGGTCATATCTGTATTTGATACCGTTCTATTATCAGTGTTAACAGTTACTCTTATTCCATCCTTATGAAAATCATATATTGGATGTTCATTAAAGCCACTTACTGCTTTTGTTTGCACGTTGCTTGTTGGACACATTTCAAGTACAACTTTTTTATCTTTAACAATCTTATATGCATCAGCACAATCCTTTATAAATACACCATGTCCAATTCTTTCAGCTCCTAAAAGTTCAACTGCTTCTAATACATTTTTACCTATTCCAGTTTCACCAGCATGAATAGTTATTCTATACCCATATTGTCTAGCTAATGCTATGGGTTCCACGAAGGCTTTACAAAATCCTTCATTTTCCGAGGCACATAGGTCTATTGCAACTACTCCTTTGCCAAGAAAATTCTTACCCTTTTCTACTATATCAAAAGCTTTATCTGGAGCCATAGTTCTCATACAGCATAGTATTAAGTTTCCTTTTATATCATATTTCCCTTCCGCATCCTTAATTCCATCTAAAACACTTTCTATTATCTCTTCTACTTCTAAGCCTTTTGATGTATGAAGCAAAGGAGCAAATCTTATCTCCATATATTTAACATTTTCACGGGAGGCATCTTCTAGAAGTTCGAAAGTAATTCTTCTTAAGCTATACTTTGACTGCATTACTAAATTAGGAAGTGAAAATGCCTTTAAATAGTCATCAAGGGACTCACATTCTAATGGAGCAGTAAGTTCTTTTTTAATTACTTCAATATCAAAAGAAGGGAGATTAATGCCCTCTTTCTTTGCTATATCAATTACCGTTTCTGCCCTAAGGCTGCCGTCTAAGTGGCAGTGAAGCTCAATTTTAGGTAAGTTTATTAAATTCATATTGACCTCCTATCATACTAAGTATTATTTAAATTATAAAAAGATAAAAACAAAAAATTCCTGACTACAAAGAAAATACAAAAAATGTACCTTCTTCGTAATCAGGAATTATTGGTTCCTGGTAGAGACCTCCAAACCATATTATTGGAGTTATACGAAATCTTTTTTTATAGTATAATAAACTTTATTTTTTATGTCAAGCAAGTAATTAAAGATAGTTTAACTTATTAGTTTAAAGCACAAGTAGTAACTGGCTTAGAATATTTTATGGAAATGTAAGTCAGTTACTTTACAACTATTTTTCAAGTATATTCTTAAGCTCCATCAAATTAGAAATTTCATAAGTAGGTTTTATTCCTGTATTATTTACAATTCTATTAGGATTAAACCAGCAGGTATCTATACCGGAATTTATTCCGCCTTGTATATCAGAGGTTAAACTATCTCCAACTATTAATACCTTACTTTTGTCAGTATGTTTTATGTTATTTAAAGTCAGTTCAAATATTTTAGGATCTGGTTTTGATATCTGAACTTCTTCAGATACTACTATATCTTGAAAGTATTTTGCTATAATAGATTTTCTTATTCTTCCGTCCTGAACATCCTTAAGACCGTTAGTAACTATAGTGAGTTTGTAATTCTTATGAAGACTTTCTACAAGCTCTATGCTATCATCATATAAAAAGGATGCCTTAGCTAAATGTTTCATATAGGACTTAGCAAACTCAATCTCATCAAAGCTAATATTTAAGCTGTCTGATAACCTTTTAAATCTTTCTACCTTTAGCTTTTTCTGAGTAATAAGGCCTTTCTCAAATTCTTTCCAAATAGCTGAATTTATATCATGATATATTTTTAAATGGTGATTTTCATCATATTCTATATCAAATTCTAACATAGCATTTTTAAAAGCATCTCTTTCAGATTTTTTAAAATCAAATAAAGTTTCGTCTGCATCAAATATTATAATCTCGTATTTCATGGTAATTCCCCCTAGTATAGTTGATTTTTTTATTATAACATATAAAATCTTGATTCACTGAATAATTGAAAACTGTTAATTAATCTCACATAATTTAAGATTTTGTTGTTTATATTTATTATCAGCTTTGCTATTGATTATAAGTACTATAAAGCAAGGCGTAACACATATATAAATCCCTCCTATGTTTTACATTACCTAATAGATAAGTTACCATATTGATATGAGTTTCGATAGGACATATGTCCTGTTAAGGAGGATTTATGGAAAGAACTTAGTTGAGTACATAACAGATAAAAACTATATAGTTTTGAACTTATCATTCAAGGAAATTGACCAATTTTTAGGAACAACTTATAGATATTTAAAAAGAATTTTTTGCGCTTCAAGTCTATAACCAGTGAATAGTTTAGGAAGAAATATTTTGGCAATTTGAAAAATTCTCAATAATGTACTAAAATAAAAACAGTTACTAAAAATAATATTTATAGACTTGAAGAGGTGTCAATATGGACTATATCTATGTAAAATTACTAGGTAACTTTACTACTAGCTTAAATGGAAAAACTATTTTATTTCCATATAATAAGGTCCAAGCATTGTTTTCTTATATAGTAGCAAAAAAGCAGGCTACAAGAGAAGAGTTATCGGTGCTTTTATGGCCAGATATGGAGGATAATATTGCAAGGAAAAATTTGAGAAATGCAATATACAAGTTAAAAAAGTCTTTTGCTGAACATGAGGTAATAAGCTTTCTAAACAAGTCAACAATCACATTAAGCACTAGTATAATAATTGAAACTGACATGGATAACTTTATCAATAATAAAAATGAAATAAGCTTATACCCTGGAGAATTTTTAAAAGGATTTATTTTAAAAGATGCGGATAACTTTCAACAATGGGTTTATGAAACTAGAGTAGAACTAGAAGGAATATATTTAAAAAGACTTTATGAACAAATACTAGTTGAGAGCAAAAATAAGAATTATGAAAAGGTAGAGAAATATTGCAAGTTATTAATAAAAGCTGATGAGTTTAATGAAGATGCATATAGACAACTAATTCAGTGCTACAAGAATCAGGGAAAAGTAAATAATGCAATAAAGGTTTACAATGAACTTACTGATATATTGAATAAAGAATTGTCCATTACTCCTGAGATAGAAACAAAAAAGGTTTTTAAAGAAGTACTAGATTTAATAAGTGAAAGACAAGCGGTAGAAAAAAGTGGAGATTTTTTTTATGGAAGACATACTGAATTAAGAATTATGGAAAGTAACTACCATAGTTTTATAGATAATAGAGATTCCAAGTCTATTTTAATAAGAGGTGAGATGGGCATTGGAAAGACAAGTCTTAAAAATAAGTTTTTAGAACAAGTAGATAAGGATAAGGTTTATGTTCTAGAAACAAATTGTTATCAATTTGAAAATGAATATCCATTGAAGCCTTGGAGAAACGTTGTTTTCTATTTAGCAAGGATTATTCACAATAACAAAATTAAGGTTCCTTCTATTATAGAAAATGTAATAAATGAATTAATACCTGAAGCAGGTAGTGATAGCTATGCTGAAAATGTAAAACTAGAGTCTACTATAGATATGCTGAAGTATGACGTGATAGAAAATATTTTAACGGACATGCTTAAAAGAATAACAACTAGTAAAAAAATCCTAATAGTTTTTGAAGATATTCAGTGGATGGACTCTTCTAGTATGTCATTGTTAACAAGTTGTATATTACATTGTCAACAAAATAATATAATGTTTCTAATTACTTGCAGGAACGAGTTTAATCCATACATAGATAGATTTCTAGCTTCTACAAGGAAGTATGATAAAATCCAGATTGCAGAACTTTTAAGATTTAATACTTCAGAAACTGAGTGCTTCATCAATCAGGCTCTTAAGGCGCATAAATTAACTAAAGAAATGCTAAATAAAATATATATAGAAACGGAAGGAAACACATTTTTCATTACAGAGTATCTAAATATTATAAGATCAAAAAATAATATAAACATAATGACATCTCATATGAAGGATGTTTTAAAAAGCAGATTCATGGATGTATCTGATAGTGAAAAAAAGATAGTGGAAATAGCGTCATTATTTCATGATGAGGTACCTATGTTTATTATCAAAGAATTACTCCAGAAGGATGAACTTCAAATCATGGAGATAATAGAGGGACTTGAAGGAAAATTTATTCTAAAGGAGACAGTTACAAATAATAATATATGTTTTAAGTTTACTCATCAAAAGTTGAGAGAGTTTCAGTACATGAGTCTGTCCCAGGCTAAGAAAAAGATACTTCATAACAGGGTAGGACAAATTCTCGAAAGAACACTTAAAAATAATATAGGAGACATTAACACTTGTTATAAATTAATATATCACTTTGAAAATGCAAATAATTATACTTCTGTTCTTAAATACAAAATTAAAGTTCTGAGCACCTATCTTAATTTTAGCCATGAATTATTTCCGGTAATTTATTTTGAGAATAAGTACTGTGACAAATTATATTTTAGCGAGAGTAAAACTATAGAAAGCATAGCAGAAATTGAAAGCCTTCTAGACAAGGTAAGGAAGGAAGAAGGAGACAGTATCCAGATATTAAGGTTTGAAATATGCCTACTTCATATAAAGGGGAGATATTTAATAAGAAAAGGTGATTATGAAGAAGGTATAAAGAATATTGAAGACATGATTATTAAAGCCAGCGAAATTAATTGTAGTGAATATATTATTGAAGGATATAAACAAATGATTTTTTATTGCATTCAAACAAATAAAACAGATGAAATGATAATGTATATAAATAGAGGGTTACAAACATCAGAAGAATATAACTATAAAAGGGAAATAGGAATTTTGTTAAGATTTAAGGGCTTGTATAAAAAAATGCTGGGAGAAAACGAGGAAGCAGAAATATTATTTGAAAACTCTATTGATACATTAAGCAGTACAAGAAACACTTCTCACCAATATGCTTTAAGCATAGCTGCTTGTTACAATTACATCGGAGATATAAGAAAGAAAACGAAAAGATTCTCAGAGGCATTAAATTTTTATAATAAGGCAATTAAAATATGTGAAGAGAAAAATGTGTGGACTAGTCTTGCTTTATTTTATGCAAATGCAGGGGAAACAGCATTTTATATTAATAATTACAAAATGGCAAAAAATTATTTTGAAAATGCTCTTAATAATTATAAGCAGTTTGATTTTACTTGGGGTAGATCTATAGCAGAGGCTTTTATGGCATTAATTTTAATTAAGGAAGGAAATTTTACAGAGGGTTTGAAGCATTTAAAAAATGCAGATATAAATTCGATGACACTAAAAAATCCAAAGGAAATAGGTACTGTCTATCGAGTAAAGGCAGAGATAAAGCTTAGTATGGAAAATGATATGAACTTAAAAAGGGTATTTGAAAGAGAATTAGATGATAACATTGATGTGTACCTCAGAAGGGGAATAAAATACTTAAAAGAAGCAGGAGAAGAACACCAGATTGATATTATAGAAAGACTATGAATTAAATACCATCCTCTCGTCTACAGGAGTTTTGAAATTTTAAGATTTTAAAACTCCTGTAGACGTTTTGGAGATGTATAAGAGATACAATATAGAAAAAGACTTACTGAGGAGGAATTGAAATGGCAAAATTAGTAGAATGCGTTCCAAACTTTAGTGAAGGAAGGAACAAAGAAATAATAGAAACTATTATAGATGAGGTTAGGAGAACTGAAGGAGTAAAGCTTCTCGACTATTCATCAGATAAAGATCATAACAGAACAGTTGTAACCTTTGTTGGCTCACCAGAGGAAACAAAAGAAGCTGCCTATAAGCTTATTAAAAGAGCATCAGAGCTTATAGATATGAGCAAGCATCAAGGGGCTCATCCAAGAATGGGTGCTACAGACGTAGTTCCATTTATCCCTATTAAGGACATAACTACTGAAGAATGTGTTCAAATGGCAAGGGACTTAGGAAAAAAAGTTGGAGAAGAGCTAAGTATACCTATCTATTTGTATGAAGATGCTGCTTCATCACCAGAAAGACAAAATTTAGCCAATATAAGAAAAGGACAATATGAGGGATTTTTTGAAAAGATAAAAGAGCCGGAATGGAAACCGGATTTTGGACCATGTGAGATGAATAGGAAAAGCGGAGCAACTGTTATAGGAGCAAGATTTCCACTAATTGCTTACAATGTAAATTTGGGCACAGATAATTTAGAAATAGCAAATGCTATCGCTAAGAGAATAAGACATATTGGTGGAGGATTAAGATACGCTAAAGCAGTAGGTGTAATGCTAACTGAAAGAAACATAGCTCAAGTTTCTATAAATCTTGTGAACTATGAGAAAACAGCTATCTATACTGCGCAGGAGATGGTGAAAACGGAAGCTAAAAGGTATGGCGTTCCAGTGGTAGGTGCAGAGGTTATTGGATTAGTACCAATGAAGGCTTTAATAGACTGTGCAGAGTATTATCTGCAAATTGAAAACTTTGATATGAACCAAGTTTTAGAAGCAAGGCTAAGTGAATAAATTTAATACATCTAAATTAGGGGGAGTTAAGATGGTTAATAATATAGATATCAGAGAGGCTATGACAATAAAATTAGATGAAGTACTACCTGACATGCCACCCTTTGTAGAGGGAATAAGAAGAGCTCCAAATAGAGGCTTTAATTTAACTAAAGCACAAACAGAAATTGCGTTAAAAAATGCATTAAGGTATATTCCAGATAAGTATCATGAAGAAATAATTCCAGAATTTTTAGAGGAACTTACAACAAGAGGGAGAATATATGGGTATAGATTCCGACCAGAAGGAAGAATATATGGAAGATCTATAGATGAATATAAAGGTAAATGCGTAGAAGGTAAGGCTTTCCAGGTTATGATAGAAAACAATCTAGACTTTGATGTAGCACTATATCCCTATGAGTTAGTTACCTACGGTGAAACAGGAAGTGTATGTCAAAACTGGATGCAGTATAGGCTAATAAAAAAATATTTAGAAGTTATAACTCAAGATCAGACATTGGTAATTGAATCAGGACATCCTCTTGGACTATTTAAATCTAATCCTAATGCACCTAGAGTAATAATAACTAATGCATTAATGATTGGAATGTTTGACAATCTAAAGGATTGGGAAATAGCAGAAGAGATGGGAGTAGCAAATTACGGACAGATGACAGCAGGAGGATGGATGTATATAGGACCTCAGGGGATAGTTCATGGTACTTTCAATACGCTGCTGAATGCTGGAAGAATGAAGCTTGGTATTCCTAACGATGGTGATTTAAGCGGACACATTTTTGTAAGCTCTGGTCTTGGAGGAATGAGTGGTGCTCAGCCAAAAGCTATGGAAATAGCTAGAGGTGTAGGGATAATTGCAGAAGTAGACGAATCAAGGATAAAAACAAGACTTGAGCAAGGTTGGGTTAGTAAAGCTTCCTCTGATTTAGAGGAAATATTTAAGATTGCTAAAGAATATGTAGGTAGAAAAGAACCAATATCCATAGGGTATCATGGAAATATAGTGGACCTTCTTGAGTATGCAGTTAATAACAATATAAAAATAGATTTATTATCAGATCAAACTTCCTGTCACAATGCATATGAAGGTGGATACTGCCCAAGTGGAATTACCTTTGAAGAAAGAACAAGGCTTCTAGCAGAGGATAGAGAAACCTTTAGAAAACTAGTAGATAAGACACTTAAACGTCACTTTGAAATGATAAAGACTTTAGTTGAGAGAGGGACTTATTTCTTCGACTACGGAAACTCCTTTATGAAAGCCATATATGATGCTGGCGTTAAAGAAATATCTAAAAATGGAATTGATGAAAAGGATGGGTTCATTTTTCCTTCATATGTAGAAGATATAATGGGCCCTCAGCTATTTGACTACGGTTATGGACCATTTAGATGGGTATGTTTAAGTGGAAAAAGAGAAGACTTAATTAAAACTGATAGAGCTGCTATGGATTGTATAGATCCTAATAGAAGATATCAAGATAGAGATAATTACAATTGGATAAGGGATGCAGAAAAAAATAACATGGTAGTAGGAACTCAGGCTAGAATATTATATCAAGATGCTATAGGAAGAGTTACTATAGCACTTAAGTTTAATGAGATGGTTAGAAAGGGAGAGGTTGGTCCTATAATGCTAGGACGTGACCACCATGATGTTAGTGGAACAGATTCTCCATTTAGAGAGACATCTAATATTAAGGATGGAAGTAATGTAATGGCGGATATGGCTGTTCAATGCTATGCAGGAAACGCAGCTAGAGGGATGAGTTTAGTAGCCCTTCATAATGGCGGCGGTGTTGGTATAGGCAAGTCTATAAACGGAGGCTTTGGACTAGTTTTAGATGGAAGCTATAGAATAGATGAAATAATTAAATCTGCAATGACTTGGGATGTAATGGGTGGAGTTTCAAGACGTTCTTGGGCAAGAAATGAACACTCAATAGAAACAGTAATAGAATTTAATAAGACGAATAAAGGCACAGATCATGTAACAATACCTTATTTAGCAGATGAGGAACTAGTTAAAAAGTCAGTTTCTAAGTATTTTAAATAAAAAACGGGGGGATATAATAATGCTGCAACAGTTAACTTTAAAAGACTTTGTTGATGAATTAGGTTCTACATCTCCAGCACCAGGTGGAGGGAGTATTGCTGCCCTTTCTGCTTCGCTAGCTAGTGCACTGGCTGCTATGGTTTTTAACTTAACAATAGGAAAGAAAGAATATATGGAATATGAAGACAAACTTAGAAAAAATATTGATGAATCCTTAGAGAAAGTACAGTTCCATAAGGAGGAATTCTTAAATCTTATGGAGAGAGATACGGATGCTTTCTTATCCTTAATGGAGGCCTTTAGAATGCCTAAAAATACAGAGGAAGAGGCTAAGGCAAGAAAGGAAAAGATAAATCAAGGAAACAAGGAATCTTTAGAGATTCCCTTAGAAGTAGCAGAAAAAGCCTATAAACTTTATGATTACATTTATACTGCAGTAAAATACGGAAATAAAAATGCAGTTTCTGACGCTGGAGTTGCTGCTTCTTTAGTGCAAACAGCAGTAGAGGGAGCTATATTAAATGTAAAAATAAATATTACAGGATTAAAGGATGAAGAACGTAAAAAAGAATTAAAGGATAGATGCAATAATTTACTGAAAGAAAGTAAAAAAATCAAAGAAGATATTATGGGGATTATAGAAGATAAATTAGCATAGCATTTCATATAACTGGGGGGAGAGAAACTATGAATGTTGTTAACTTAACGGGGAATAGTCTTACTATAGAGGATTTAATTAATGTTGCCGCTAATGGATATAGAGTATGTCTTACTGAGGAAGCTAAGGAAAGAGTTACAAAGGCAAGAGAGATAGTAGATAACATAGTGGATAACAGTAAAATAGTATACGGTATAACTACAGGCTTTGGAAAATTTTCAGATGTAACTATATCCGGTGAGCAGTGCAAAACTCTTCAGAGGAATCTAATAATGTCACATTCCTGCGGCACAGGCAGGAGTTTTCCAAAGGAAATAACTAGAGCCATAATGCTTCTAAGGGCTAACAACTTATCTAAGGGATATTCAGGAATAAGGTTAAGTACCTTGGAAACACTTATAGATATGATTAATAAAGGAGTTCATCCTGCCATACCTGAAAAAGGATCTTTAGGGGCTTCTGGTGATTTGGCACCTCTTTCACATATGGTTTTACCTATGATTGGTGAAGGAGAAGCAGAGTTTGAAGGGGTTATGATGTCGGGAAGAGAGGCTATGGAAAAGGCAGGAATATCCTTAGTAGAGCTTGTAGCTAAAGAAGGTCTGGCCTTAATAAATGGCACTCAAGTAATGACTGCAGTAGGAGCAATATCTTTATATAAAAGTATGAATCTTTTAAAACTTAGTGATATTGCTGCTGCAATGACCTTAGAAGCTTTAAGAGGAATAAGAACTGCCTTTGATCCAAGAGTTCATCAGGTAAGGCCTCATAAGGGACAAGTAGATACAGCCCAAAATATGCTTAACTTAGTAGAAGGCAGCACTTTTGTAACTAATCAAGGAGAGATAAGAACACAGGATGCCTATACTTTAAGATGTGTGCCTCAAGTTCATGGAGCTAGTAAAGATGCTGTAAATTATGTTAGAGAAAAGTTAGAAATAGAGATGAATTCTGTTACCGATAACCCTATTGTTTTTGAAAATGGAGATGTAATCTCTGGAGGGAACTTCCATGGACAGCCTGTAGCACTAAGCTTTGATTTCTTAGGAATTGCGGTAGCTGAAATTGCAAACATTTCAGAGAGAAGACTAGAGCGATTAATAAATTATCAGCTAAACGATTTACCTCCTTTCCTAGTGAAAAATGGCGGTCTTAATTCTGGCTTTATGATAACCCAATACGCAGCAGCTTCATTAGTATCAGAAAATAAGGTCCTTGCTCATCCAGCATCTGTAGATTCTATTCCATCCTCAGCTAACCAAGAGGATCATGTAAGTATGGGGACAATCGCTGCTAGAAAGAGCCTTGATATAGTAAATAATGCGACAAGAGTAGTGGCAACGGAACTTATGGCTGCATGTCAGGCCATAGATTTTAGAGATGGACTTATGTTAGGTAAGGGAACTAGTGAAGCTTATAGAATAATAAGATCAAAGGTAAGCTTTATTAAAGAAGATAAGGTTATGTATAAAGAGCTAGATAAGTGTGAGGAGCTTCTAATGAATGATGAGCTTTTAAAAGCAGTAGAAGGAAAAGTTAAAATAGAAATTTAGCAAGATCCCACTCCATAGTCTTTATGGAGTGGGATTTATTCTCTATGAAAAGTATATGTTATTATGTATATAATATGTTATTATGTATATAATGAAAAAATGACAATACATAGGGAAAGGTTGATATAAATTGAAGGATCCAACATATAATATTGGCTCTGTTTTAAAAAGAGTGCGATTTGAAAGGGAGTTGACTTTAGAGGAGGCATCTAATCTAACTGGGGTAAGTAAGGCAATGCTAGGCCAAATCGAAAGAGGAGAGTCAAATCCTACAATATCCATATTGTGGAAAATTTCCACAGGTTTGCGTATTTCTTTTTCAGAGTTATTAGGAAGTGAAAATAATAATTACGAAGCAATATCAATAGAGGACATAGAACCGGTATATGAATCAGATGGAAAAATGATTCTATATGATGTATTCCCTTTTGATCCAATGACGGGATTTGAATATTTTTATATTAAGTTACTTCCAGGTGCGGAGCATGTTTCTACACCACATCAAAGTTCAGTAGAAGAGTATATTGTGGTAACAAAAGGAACCTTAAAGCTTACTTTGGAGGACCAAACTTTTGAACTTGTGGCTCCATCAGCACTAAGATTTAAGCCTAGTGGCAGTCACACTTATAGTAATCCATATGATAGTGAAGTCGTATTTCAAAATGTAATTAAGTATTAGAATTTAGTCTAGAGTGATATAGGTTTTCAAATATAATAAGTTTGCTGTAGTCTAATAAATTAGGTATAGATATGAAAGTATTTCTATACCTAACTTTTACACATATGACAATTATGTATAGGATAAAATAGTAATTTAAAGAGGTATGGATATAAATTTTTAAAATTCAGGATGTTATAACATATAATTTATGTTATAATAAAATAAAATATTAGAGTTTTACTTTAGAGTGAATATAGGTAAATAGAACTTAAAGGAAATTTATATTAAGAATAGGTTAAGTTATACTTTAGCTTTCTACAATTATGCACTCTAAAAAATTTTAACAACTTTATATGTTATAACGCACAAAATATAATATAATATAAAAAGAAAGGAGAAAATTATGGTTATAGAAAGAACTGAATCTGCAAGACAAAATTATATCAATGCAAAGCCAGCAATTTCCTATGAAAGAGCAAGAATTTGGACAGAGTCACACAAGAAAACAGAGGGGGAAGCAGTTCCAATAAGAAGAGCTAAGGCATTTAGAGATACCTGTGAGCAGATAGATGTCACTATATTTGAAGGGGAACTGATTGTTGGGGTTATTGGCGAGTTCAGAAAATGTGGTATTTTAACCCCTGAGTTTTCATGGACATGGGTAGATAGAGAAATGGATAACTTCGATAAAAGAGTTCAAGACCCATATGTTATGACAGATGAACAAAGAGATTTTGTGAGAAAAAACATATTCCCCTATTGGAAAGGAAAATCTTTAGAAGAAGCCTTTTTAGCACAATTGCCTAAGGATACTGCAAAAATTGCCGTTGATACTGGCATAGTTGACAACGATTCCAAATGGAGACAGGCTGTTGGTGAAATAACACCAGATTACCAAGATGTATTATTTAAAAAAGGCTTTGGTGGAATTATCAAAGAAGCAAAGGAGCATATATCAAAGCTTTCGATTACTTCTGCAGAAGATATGAAAAAGAAAGATTTTTATAATTCTATTATAATCACCTCAGAAGGAATTATTACTCTTGCAAATAGATATTCTGAAAAAGCTAGAGAAATGGCTGCAACAGAAAATAATGCTGTGAGAAAAGATGAACTTTTAAAAATAGCTGAAATATGCAGTAAGGTACCAGAAAATCCTCCTACAACCTTTCATGAAGCTATCCAATTCCTTTGGTTTACTCAAATTGGAGGAATAATATCTGAGAATCCTTTGGCACTTAATGTAGGAAGATTTGACCAGTTTATGTATCCATATTATAAAGCTGATATGGACAAAGAAATAACCACAAAGGATCAAATTCAAGAACTTATTGAGGCACTTTGGATTAAATTATCTGAATGGGTTTGGACAATATCAGCAAATACTGCTGAGTTCTTTGCAGGATACAATCAGTTTCAAAACCTTACCCTTGGTGGGAAAACAAGAGAAGGAAGGGATGGCACAAATGATCTTTCATATATGTGCTTGAAAGCTACAGAGAGAGTAAAAACTCATCAGCCAGGATTAAGCGTTAGAGTTAGCCAAGATTGTCCAAGCAGCTTTTTAGAGGAAATTACTCACCTAGTAAGTAAAGGTACTGGATTTCCGGCAATTCATAGTGATAACGCAGGTTATCAAATGCTTATAAATGCAGGCTATGAACCAGAGGATGCTAGAGATTGGAACAATTGCGGCTGTGTAGTACCTCATTTTCGTAAAACTGGAGAATGGACTTCAGCGGTAAATATTAACTTTACTGCAGCCTTAGAATTTGCATTAAATGGAGGCAAAAGCAGGATTACTGGTGAAAAAATAGGTTTAGATGAAAAAGACCCAGCTAGTTTTACATCTTATGAAGAAGTTGAGGAAGCCTTCTATAAACAGTTTAATAACTTAATTAAACATTCAATTACAGCTACCTTAGTAGCACAAAAGCTCCATAAGGAGATGGTTCCAAGACCATTTTTATCATCCTGCATAGAAGAGTGTATGGTAAAAGGCAAAGACTTAGTTGATACTGGTGCTAAATATAATTTAGGACCGGTGCTTACTGGAATTGGTCTTGCCGTTACATCAAACTCATTAGCTGTAATTAAGAAGCTTATTTTTGAAGATAAGGTTACAACAATGGAAACCTTGGTGAAGGCTCTTGATGCAAATTGGGAAGGATACGAGGAATTAAGAAAACTAGCTGAATCTGCACCAAAGTATGGAAATGACATTGACTATGTAGATGATATTGCTATTAAAATGGCAAATCATTATTACAAGGAAGGACATAAGTATAAGGATATAAACGGTAACAACTTTAACACTGCTTTTATGGGGATTTCTAACTACCTTCCAACAGGAAAAGTTGTTGGAGCTACCCCTTGTGGCAGAAAAGCTAAGGAGCCTTTATCAGAAGGGGTGTCACCTTTTGCCGGTACTGATACTTCTACACCACTTGCAGCTATGCGTTCAGCAGCAAAGCTTAACCAAGATGTGCATTCTGGTGGAACATTATTAAATTTAAGATTAAATGAAGATTTAGTAAATACAAAAAGAGGTCAGAGCAACTTAGGTTCTATGATTCAATCCTTCTTTGCACTAGGTGCATTCCATGTTCAGTTTAATACAATATCCACAGAAACGTTACGTAAAGCACAGGAAAAACCTGAAGATTATAAGGATTTATTAGTTAGAGTTGCAGGATACAGCACTCAATTCGTTAACTTATCAAGGTCGATGCAGGATGCAATAATTGCGAGAACAGCTCACGAAAACTATTAGAATTAAAGAAAGGCACTGTTTAATTTAACTGTGCCTTTTCTAAATATAGGATTTTAAAACAGGAGGATTTATATGAACAAAGTAACTGGATATTTTATGGAACCACAAAATTTTTCCATAAATGACGGAAATGGAATTAGAACAATAATTTTTTTAGCTGGCTGTCCTCTTAGATGTAGGTGGTGTTCTAATCCAGAAAGTCATACAAACCTTATGAAGGTTGCCCATTATGAAAAAACATGTATAAACTGTGGAAGGTGTGCACAATTATGCCCTCAGGGAGTGGGTATAAATTTAAATACTCAATGTGAACAGAAAAAATGTAAAGCTTGTGGAATTTGCATAAAAGCATGTCCGACAAACAGTAGGAAGAATTTAATTTATCATTATAGTAGTGAAGAAATAATGAAAATCATTGAAAAACAAAAAATATTTTATAGGTATTCAGGTGGCGGGGTTACCTTTTCTGGAGGAGAGGCAACTATGCAGGTAGAAATGCTTAGAGAACTTGTATATAAACTTTATGATTCAGCCATAGATTTAGCTATTGAAACTTCTGGTTACTTTAACTTCGAAGAGATTAAGGACATCTTGGAAAAGATGAATTTAATATTTGTAGATATAAAACATATGGATGACAGTAAGCATAGGTTTTATACAGGAGTTAGTAATGAAAATATATTGAAAAATATAGCCAGACTTAATGAGTTAAAAGTACCTGTAGTAGTTCGAATACCATTAATTGATGGAGTTAACTCAGACAAAGAAAACATAAGAAAAGCAGCTAAATTTGTAAAAGACAGTATGGATATGCCTAAAATTGAATTATTACCTTATCACTCCTTTGGTGATAGTAAATACGAAGCTTTAGGTTTGGAAAAGCCGTTAAGACAGTTTAAAACTCCATCTAAAGAATACATGGAAGAGTTATATGGCATAATCGAAAGCCAAGGGATTGATGTAGTTAGTTATAAGTAAACTACCATTAAAAAGTTGAGTAAAAATAAGAATATCATACCAAGGTTTATGCGATACATGTATAAGTAATAAGGTTAATAAAAGCTGATATAACTAAAAAATAATTAAGGGACAGGCTTATAGGTTTCTGTTGACATAAAGAAGACAATAGTTTATCATATAAATGAGAACGATTATCATTCCAAGTAAAATGTTAAACTATTTAAGATAAAATTTAAAATCTTCTGAAGGGAATTGGAGAATATGGTAACAGAAAATTATTCCTTAGAGTATATTACTGAAATAGAATTAGAATCAATACGTAACTTTGCAATTAAAGAATGTTTCGAAATCATCTTGGAGGAAACAGAATATTTTTTTCAGAGTAAGGAGTATCGGATAGATATCTTTGCCGAGGGAGTAGATTTTTCAAAATTGAGCCCAAAGTGTTTTCAAGAAAGATTTGTTAAAGTACTATATTCTAAAAAGGAACTTGAATGCTTCATTTCAAGAATTGAAAAAAAGATTCAGAAAGAGCTAATGAGGTTACCAATTAAGTCTGATTTCAAGTTGCATAATAACAAAGTAACGGATTTATTAAACATTGAAGATAGTTTTTTATTTATATATGAAGCGGCTAGAACTTATGGGATTAGCTGCGTAACTTCAAAAACTATTGATAAGCTATGGAAAAAAAACATTAGTAGTTTTATGCCTAAGGGATTAGGAAAGCTCACTAATAAATTTAAGGCAGGAGATTATTTTTTATCAACAATAGGGTTAACTACTGGAGAAATAAAGTGCAGCATAAGTAAAAAAGTATCAAAAAGTGCACAGGGAATTTTAATGAACAAGAAACACGAAATAATTAAATTTCTAAAAAATGAAGTTATTACACAAGTGGCTAATTCGGAAAGTATAAATCATACTATATCTTTAAAGAGAGAGATAATAAAAACTGCTTAGTGAATCTATAATATAATATTGAAGTTTCTAGTGTGGTGTTTTAACTGCAATTTGATTGTATACCTATCAAATTGCAGTTAAAACACCACACTATTTTTGTATTTAAAACATTAATATATTGAGGGCAGCTGATAAGTGTATCGTTATTCGATTATATTTTTCTTTATGTAAAAAGTATGAATTATAGGAATATTACATGAGATGGAGGAGAATAATACCAGTAAAAAGGAGGTAGTAAAATGTCTGAGAACAACAATTCAAATGGAGAGATCAAAGATAACAAAGCAGGTTATGAAGATGTAAATCGTCAAGAAAGTCAATTTATTCCTAATAATACATCTGTAAATCCAGGCCCGAATACGTATTATAACGAAGGACAAATGAGAAATATTCAACCAGAAAACAGAATACCAGAGGTTAACTCAAGAAATTACAGGCCAAGGGAAAACAACCAGTACAATCCAAATAATAGGCCTGGTTTCAATGATCCAACCTACCAGGCTAATTACAATCAAAATCCAAGAAATTATTATAGAGGTGATGATAGAATGAATTATCGAAACGGTTATGCAAACAATTATTCAATGAATTACCCAAACAGTTATCCAGCAAATTACATGAACAATTATCCAAACGGTTATCAAAACAATTATCGAGATGGTTATGTAAATAATTATTCAATGAATTACTCAAACAATTATCCTAATAATTATCCGAGCAACTACAGGGCAGGCAATGATTATGGCGACGGATATCCATGTCCTAACTATTATGATGATTATGACTACGATGATTGTTGTGAACCAAGAAGACCTTATTATGGAGGGCCTAGACCTTATGGAAGACCAAGAGTAGGAGCATGGTGCGCCAATATGAGAGGCTATGACCCTTACTATAACTATGGAATGATGCCAAACTCTTGGTGGAATCAGCGTATGATAACAGACTTTATTAATAGACCGAAGGTTAACAATTTCTTTAGAGGCGTTGGAATTGCTACAGTTGGATTAATATTAGCTCCATCAGTTGCTAGGACCTTAAGACCCATTGTAGTTAAAGCTGTTCAAGGAGTAATGAATACCTCTGATGAGTTTAGAAACATATTTGCTGATGCTAAAGAGGATATCGAGGATATTTTTGCAGAGTCTAAATGGGAAGGAAGCAACAACGAGAGGTATGGCTTTGGTGAAAACGAAAACCATAATAAAGAATGTTAAAGGGCAACTAATAGTTTTTGAATAACTGAAGTACATAACAAACATAATAAAATATGAATGTTTTAAAGCATTATTTTAAACAAGATCCAAGACAAAGGAGAATCATGAGGATGAGTTTTTGTAGGATGGAGGTTGTAAAGTCTTTACCTGGAAGACTGCGGGTGAGAATTAAAGGACTTAAAGGCAATAGGTACTTCGCTGAAGCTATAGAAAGCACATTGAAAAGAAATGAAAAAATTTTTGTTGTCACGGCCAATCCACAAACTGGAAAGGCCCTAATTCTCTTTGATTCGAGACAGATTTCTGTCAATAAGCTTTACCAGGAGATAGGAAGTTCCCTAGAAACTATGATTTCAAAAGTAGTTTCTTCAAGAGCTGATAAGCTGCATGAAAAAGCTTTGAACAGAAAAACAAAAGAAACAAAAGTTTTTGAGCCTGAGGATTTGCCTATTGAATCACAAATATCAAAGGTAACCTTAAGTGGAGGATTATTATTAGCCCTAACGGTAAAGAGAATCTTCTTCGGAAAATCTTCTATGGCACGGTCTTCTGGAATAAATAACCTAGCTGCTTTAACTACAATAGCTACAGGATATCCAATTTTCAGAAGCGGACTAGAGAGCCTTGTAAAAAGAAGAAAGCTGAACAACGACTTTTTAATCAGTGCAGCTACTGTAGTATCACTCCTATTAAAGGAAAGTATTACAGGGTTGGTTGTAGTGTGGCTTGTTAATTTAAGTACTTTGTTTCAAACTATGACCCTAGATAAATCACGTAAGGCAATAAAGCAAATGCTGCAAGGTAAGGACGAAATGGCATGGTTGCTAGTAGACGGAACAGAAATATCTGTTCCTATAGAATCTATAGAAAAGGGTAATATTGTTATTGTTCATATAGGTGAGAAAATACCAATTGATGGTGAAGTAACTGATGGTGAGGCTGCTGTCAGCCAGGCAATTATAACAGGTGAGGCAATTCCAGTTGCTAAGAAGCAAGGTGATAAGGTTTTTGCTGGATCTATTGTTGAACAAGGAACAATAAAGATTTTGGCAGAAAAAGTAGGAAAGGAAACCTCTATAGCCAGAATTGTTCAATTAGTTGACGAAGCCAGCAAGGTAAAAGCACCTATTGAAAATATGGCAGATCGTTATTCTGAGAAAATAGTTCCTCTATCCTTAGGACTTTCATTACTAAATTATTTGGTAACTAGAGACTTTAAAAGAAGTATGACTATGCTCATTGTAGCATGTCCATGTGCAGCTGGTTTAGCTACTCCTACGGCAATTAGTGCATCCATGGGAAATGCAGCAAAAAGAGGTATTCTCATCAGGGGAGGAAACTATTTAGAGAAGGTAGGAAAAACAGATGTAGTTTTATTTGATAAAACTGGAACATTAACGGAGGGTAACCCATCTGTAGTAACAATAATTGAGGCTGTGCATGAAGATTATTCCGCTGATTTAGTACTACAATTAGCGGCTTCAGTAGAAAATCATACAAACCACCCGCTAGCTAAGGCTATATTAGAAAAAGCAAATGAAATCAATGCTAGTATATTGCCTACAGACACCCAGGTAGTTATTATTGGTCAGGGTGTTAAAGGAATTGTAAATAAAAGTGTTGTTATGGTCGGAAATGAACTTTTTATGAAAAATAATGGAATAAATATTAATAAAGACAGGGTAAAAGCTGATCGAATGAAGTTGCTTGGTCAAACTGTACTTTTTATAGCCCGTGAGAATGAGTTAATTGGAATGATTGGCGTAAAAGATAAAGTAAGGTACGAGAGCAATAGAGCCATTAAGGGATTAAGAGAAGAAGGAATATGCAATATTGGACTGGTAACAGGGGACTGTGCTGAAACTGGGGAAATGATAAAGGAAGAACTAGGACTTGATCAGATGTGGGCTAATACTTTACCTGAGCAAAAATTAAATATAGTGGAAAAATACCAGGGTGAGGGTAAGATTGTGACCATGGTAGGAGAGGGAATTAATGACTCACCTGCCTTAGCCAAAGCCGATATTGGCATCGCCATGGGAACTGGCGGTACTGATGTAGCTATTGAGTCTGCAGATATTGTTCTAGCTGATGACAATCCTGAGAAGATTGTTACCTTAGTCAAATTAAGCAATCACACCATGGAGGTTGTAAAACAGAATTTTATTTTCGCTGTTGGAATTAATGCCATTGGGTTAATCCTTGGTGCGGGAAAAATTATATCTCCATTGTCAGCTGCAATCTTGCATAACCTTAGCACCTTTGGTGTTGTTGTCAATTCTTCGAGGTTAATGAATTATTCTATAGATAAAAAGAGAAGGAGGAGGACAATTGGCAGAACTAAAGGATTTAGAAAATAAGATGAGAGCTCTAATTGCTCAAGGAAAAGAGTGTGTTGATTTAAGTTTTGAACTAATTCACAGGGAACCAGAAACAAAAAAAGTAATATTAAAGCACTGGGAAAATTTTTTGTTCCACTTTTTTGAATATATTAAGGGTAAAGAAAAGGAAACAGGAGAAGATATAATTAAAGGCATTTCTTTGAGAAAGTTAATAAAGTTTAGATAGATTTTTAAAAATATCTTTAATAAACTAAATCCAGTAGTGAAGCAGCTTCACTACTGGATTTTATTTTAGTTCTTTTTATTTGGTGTTTTTTACGTTAATACATAAATATAATATTAGTAGTTAAAATCTGACACGCATATTTAGGTCATATTAGGTATTTTAATGAAATTACTATTATAAAATGTGAGTTATCATCAATTTTGAAAGGATTAAAAGATATTATGAGAATTTTGAAAGATGTCTTTAGTAGAATGGCTAATAGCTTGACAATATCAAAGCTACGTAAGATTAAGAATTCTAATAAAAAATATCCTATAGCAGATGGATCATTTATTCAAGATGATATGGTGGAAAAGTGGAATGATTCAAAATGGCAAAGTGAATTTAATTATTTAAAAGAATGTAATATGCATTACGTTATTATAGGCACTTCTATTACTGAAGGTGATTTAACCAAAACTATTTATCCAACCAAAATTCCTGGGGGAAAAATGGAATATCCAGGTGTAGATATTGTTGATATGTGTCTCAGAAATGCAGAGAAAATAGGAATGAAGATTTTTTTAGGCATTAATTTTAATAGTGATTGGTGGAAGAAAGGACCTAGAAACCCTAAATGGCTTTATGCTCAAATGGAAAGAGGAAATGAGATAGCCGATGAATTATATACTAAATACTATTCCAAATATCCTAATGCTTTTTATGGGTGGTATTGGGTATATGAGGTAGATAACCTAAACTTTAAAACAAAGGATGATTTTTCTGTATTAGCTAAAGCAATTGATATTAATTTAAAACATTTAAAAGAAAAAGGCCATCGATTACCACTTATGTTATCACCTTTCATGAATTCTGTTTATGGAAGTGCTGAAGAATATGCAAAAAACTGGGCCTACTTATTTCAGCATACGGACTTAGGAAAAGGGGATATATTTTGCCCACAGGATTCCGTTGGCGGCGGAGGGTTAAAAATAGATGAAGTAGATCACTGGTTTGCAGAATTGAGAAAGGCTGTAGACACCAAAGCAGGGTTATTATTTTGGGCTAATACAGAAACCTTTAATCACTTAAACTGGTCTAGTGCTCCGCTCAATCGATTTATAAAACAGATGGAAATTGAAAAACCATATGTAGATAACATTATAACTTTTGCATATTGTCATTATTATAGTCCTAATAATATTGATAAAGGTTTCCATGAGACTTATTTAAAATATGTTAAAAGTGGTCAGTTAGAAAACCGTAAACCAACAGCTCCAAAGAAAGTTGAAATTATAGAAATGGGAGAAAATAAATTTTTAATTTCTTGGTATCCTGCCAGTGATAACATTGGGATATATGGTTATGAAGTGTATAGGGATAAAAAATTAATTTTTACTACTAATGTAGATAGAATATTTAAGGGAAAGAAAGGAAAAAAGGAAGACCTTGTAATGAGTTATATAGATAAGGTACCCTTGAAAGATAGATTTAAAGGTCTTAGTTATGAAGTAAAGGCAATAGATTTTGCAGGAAATATATCAAAGCCTAAAAAAGCAAAAGTATCCTCTTTGTAAATTTGGTAGACTAGGCTGTTGAAGAGGATAGAATTGCTTATGTTTTTTATTTTTCTTTATTATGCTCCCCCCACTGACACATTCCCTGTATAATGGGCCAAAGACTTTGTCCTTTTTCAGTAAGGCTATATTCGACCTTTGGAGGAATCTGTGGATATTCCTTACGATGAATTAAGCCATCACTCTCCATTTCCTTTAATGTGCTACTGAGGGTTTTGTAGGTTATTTTACCTATCATACGCTGCAATTCGTTGTAACGCACAGTCCCGTGCTTTGATAAATAAAATATAATTAGCAATTTCCACTTTCCGTTAATAATAGAAAGTGTATAGCCAAAACAGGTGTCTTGACTGTCAGCAACAACTCCTTTGTATTCCTTCATATTTACACTATCCTCCTAGATAGTATGCGTCGAAAAAGTGCATACTTGTTTGAAAATCTATACTGATTATATAATACATTTGAAACAAAGTAAATCAGTGTTCAAGCATTAATAAAAAATGCATTACAGCTCTGTATCTTAATATTTGTTTTTGATGAGCTGCTATATAAGTGAATGTCTCTAACCAATTAATGAATAACGTTAGGAGGAAAATTAAATATGTCACAGATACAACAACAATATCAAGATAACATAAACACAATAATACAAAAAATCAAAGAAGCAGACGCCATTATAGTTGGCGGTGCATCAGGTATGTCTACTGCTAATGGTCATGATTTTTATAATCATAGCAAGTATTGGATTGATAATTTCAGTGAATTTGAAAAGAATTATGGGATTCGCGGTAACTTTGAAGCCCTTTACTATAAATATAAAACAAGCGAAGAAAGATGGGCTTATTTATCTAAACACTGTACACTTATGTTTGATACTCCACCTGGACAGACTTATATGGATTTACACAAGCTGATAAAAGACAAGAATTATTTTATTATTACCACAAACCAAGATATGCAGTTTTCTAAGCTCTTTTCGGAAGAAAAAATTTGTCTACCTCAAGGGGATGCTCACTGGTTACAATGTGCAAAACCCTGTCACGATAAGGTTTATCCCGCTGAGGATATTGTTAGAAACATGGCTACTAGTGCTAAGGATACGAGAGTTCCTACAGAGCTGATTCCAAGATGCCCAATGTGTGGCGGGGAAATGGAGCCTTGGATACGTTCCTTTGTCTTTTTAGAGGGGGAATTCTGGGAAGATGGACTTAATAAATATAGGACATTTTTAGCTGAGAATTCTAATAAAAAAGTTGTATTCATAGAACTAGGTGTTGGACCTATGACACCAAATATAATTAAATACCCATTTACTCAAATGGCTTATAACTGGCCAAATGCTTTTTTAGTTCGTATTAATAAAGGTGAAGATACCACTCCTGATTATTTAATAAATAAAACAATAACAATGGATGCTGATATTGCACAAGTACTGAGTGATTTAGCTTCACATATGTAGAAAATGTATAGAGCATTCCACAACACAAATTTAATAAAAATGAGGAGTTACAGATGGAAGAGAAATATAATGAAGTTTTAAAAAAAATCAAAGAAGCGGATAGCATTGTTATCGGCGCAAGTAACGGTCTTTCAATTTCGGAAGGTTATCATATTTTTGCAGAAAACTTAGCTTTTCTAAAGAATTTTGGAGACTTTCGTGAAATTCACGGTTTTCACAGCATTATACAGGGATGTTTTTATCCATTTCCTTCTCAGGAAGAGAAGTGGGCATTTTTCAGCCGTATGTTCGAATACTTTTTATACAAAAAGGAAGCAAGTCCAGTTATGAAGAACCTTTATGAACTGGTGAAAGATAAAAACTATTTTGTTGTTACCTCCAATATAGATAATCATTTTACACTGGCAGGTTTTCCAAAGGAGCGTCTCTTCGAAATAGAAGGTAATTGCAGGTATCTGCAATGTTCTCATGGTTGTCATAATAAAACTTATTTAGGAGATGAAATACTAATCAAAATGGCACAAAGCCAAGAGAATGGAAAAGTTTCATCAAATCTTATTCCTAAATGTCCTGAGTGTGGCGGCAGGATGCAAGTTCATATTGAACTAGATGGGAATTTTCTAAGGGACAAGTCTTGGCAAACTAGCTGTGATGCTTATCAGGATTTTATTAAGAAAGCTCATGGCAAAAAAATAGTTTTTCTGGAATTAGGTGTAGGTGCTAGAAATCAGATGATTAAAGCACCATTTATGAAGTTAACTAATATGGAGAAAAATGCTACTTACATTACCCTTAATAAAGGTGGCGATCTTTATATTCCAGAGGCAATTGCGGCTAAATCCATAGGTATTGACGGTGATATTGCAGAAGTGTTACAGCAATTGGTACAGATGAGATAAGTAAAATATGCAAGTGTTAGAATAAAGGAGAAAAAAATGCTTTTAAAACAGGTTATGAAAGATCCTATATGCCAGCCAGTGGAAAGGCGCTATAAAAAATGGTATGAATTTATGGAGCAAAATATCCAGTTTTGGTTAAAGGATAGTGTAAAGCACACCAAAGAGCATTGTGCCCGGGTGCTGCTGTTGTCACTTGTCATAGCACATCAAATTGGACTAAGTTATGAAGAAATGGATGCACTTAGCATGGCGGCTATTTTTCATGATTCCCGGCGCCTCGATGATTGGCTGGATAAGGGACATGGCAAACGAGCAGCAGAATATTATGCAGATTATTGCTGTGAGCATGATATGCCTTTTGATTATCAAACTTATTACATCATGTATTACCATGACCAAGATGATACCATTGGATTGTCAGAGATTGCAAAAGCGCCTATTGTAAGCGAAAGATGCATGCTGTTATATAAGATTTTCAAGGATGCTGATGGATTGGATCGCTTTCGCCTAGGTCCAGGTGGTTTGGATGTAAATATGCTTCGCACAGAAGAAGCACATAAACTTGTTGACTTTGCAAAATATTTTTTGCAGAAAGGTAATAAGTAGATAACTATTAAAGAAACATGCAAGCATAGCTTAAAGTAAATTAAATCCTCTTATAGAGGCCATTCTGACACATATAGCAGTAAGGAGGGATTAAGGAATGAAAGTTTTAGTGGTAATTGATATGCAGAATGATTTTATTAATGGATCACTTGGTACTAAGGAAGCTGTAGAAATTGTTGATTCTGCGAAGGCTAAGATTGACAGTTATCTAGTAACAGGTGACACAGTCATTTATACACAAGATACCCATACTAAGACTTACCTTCAGACACAAGAAGGGAAGAAGCTTCCTGTTCCGCATTGCATAAAAGGGACGCCTGGCTGGGGAATTTTCCAAAGGGTGTATGTGAGCGGATGTCAGGTGATTGAAAAGCCGTCTTTCGGTTCAATAGAGCTTGCTGAATTGATTGCAGTGATCGGAGGGGAAGATGATGACACAGTTTGATAAGCGCAATATCAGTATGATGATGGATTTATATGAAATGACTATGGCAAATGGATATTTTGCTGGGCAAAATGAGATGAAGAAAGTGGCATTTGATGTATTCTACCGTAAAAATCCGGATAATGGAGGTTTTGCAATCTTTGCAGGACTAGAGCAGATAATAGAGTATGTAGAAAATCTGCACTTTGATCCAGATGACATAGAATATTTCCGCTCACTGAATCTCTTTAGCGAAAACTTCTTGGACTATCTGAGTAATTTCCGATTCAAAGGAGATATTTACGCCTTCCAGGAAGGAACTATCATGTACCCTAATGAACCGATTATTACCGTAATAGCCCCCCTCATAGATGCACAGTTAGTAGAAACGGCCATTCTGACACAAATCAACCATCAGTCTTTGATTGCCACGAAAACAAGGCGCATCCTGTGCGCTGCAGAGGGGCGAGCTGTATCCGATTTCGGTGCAAGGCGCGCTCATAATATAGATGCGGCTGTTTACGGGGCAAGAGCTGCTTATATCGGTGGAGCCAGTAGTACATCTAACGTAATGGCAGGAAAACAATTTGGAATACCTGTCAGCGGAACCATGGCACATAGTTGGGTAATGTTCTACAAAGATGAATATGAGGCCTTTAAACATTACGCAAAAAACTACCCAGATGCAGCAGTGCTTCTCATGGACACCTATGATGTTATACATTCTGGCATTCCAAATGCTATTCGTGTGGCAAAGGAAGTTTTGGAGCCAATGGGGAAACGACTAAAGGGTATACGTCTAGATTCTGGAGACCTTGCATACCTTTCAAAAAAGGTACGCAGGATGCTGGATGACGCTGGACTTAATGACTGTAAGATTTTTGTATCGAACAGTCTGGACGAATATACCATTACTTCGCTCCTAGGTCAAGACAGCAAAATAGATGGCTTTGGTGTTGGGGAACGTCTGATTACGGCGAAAAGCGATCCTGTATTTGGTGCAGTTTATAAAATTGCTGCTGTAGAAGAAAATGAAACATTTGTACCAAGGATAAAGGTATCAGAAACCGTTGAGAAAATCACAAATCCCGGCCTTAAAAAGATATATCGCGTCTACTGTGAGGAAGGAAACGCCATAGCAGACCTGATTACTAGGTTGGACGAACTGGTGGATATGGACAAACCATATCGATATGTTGATCCAGAAAAACCTTGGAAAAACCGCTACTTCACAAACTGCACCGTGAAAGAATTGCAGCAGCTTGTGATGAAAGATGGAAAACGGGTGTATCAGGCACCTAGCCTAGATGAGATTCGTAACTTTGTGGAGCAGCAGTTAAAAAAGGAAATTTGGAAAGAAGAGCAGCGATTTGAAAATCCACATAAGCATTATTTGGATATGAGTCCCTATTATTATGAATTAAAGATGAGCCTTCTGCACGAAACACAGAATGAATAATAAGGGGGAATTCCAATTGAGCAAACAAATGGAAATCATCCAAGCGTTGAATGTGAAACCAGAGATCAACGCCAAGAAGGAGATTCAGAGCAGGATTGATTTTCTCAAAGCATATTGTATGAAAGCAGGAGCAAAAGGTTTTGTTTTGGGTATCAGTGGCGGTCAAGACTCCACCCTTGCCGGGCGGCTGTCACAATTGGCGGTTGAAGAACTGAGGACAGAAGGTTATAAAGCCAAATTTTATGCCCTTCGCCTCCCTTATGGAATGCAAAAAGATGAAGAAGATGCTCAAAGGGCTCTTGCATTTATCAAGCCCGACCAGACCTTTGTCCTTAACATTAAGGATCCCGTCACAGCTTTTATCAGGGTATATACTAATGCCACAGGTGAGAACCTTGCTGATTATCACAAGGGTAATGTTAAAGCCAGAATGCGTATGGTTGCCCAATACGCTATTGCTGGGGAGCAGCAGTGTCTGGTTATCGGTACGGATCATGCAGCAGAATCTGTAACAGGATTCTTCACGAAATTCGGCGACGGGGGAGCCGATATCCTTCCTTTAGCCGGCCTTACAAAAGGACAGGGCCGTGAACTTTTGAAGGAGCTTAATGCTCCCGAACAACTTTATCTTAAGACTCCAACGGCAGACTTGCTCGATAACAAACCTCAGCAAGCAGATGAGACGGAACTAGGCATTGAATACAATGTTCTTGACCAATATTTATTGGGTAAAGAAGTTGCACCTAGTGTTAAGACGAGTATTGAAAATCGATTTGAAGTAACAAAGCATAAACGAGAATTGCTTGTAACTCCATTTGATACTTGGTGGAAGTAAGCATTTGTTTGAAGGAAAATAGTATAGGCTTTATTTACAAAGACTATAGTAAGGAATATAATATGAATATATGAGTAATTATTCATGGATTTATATATTAAGATAAGGGTGTAAGTTTAAGAAAAATAGAGAATTTTTTAGGCTTCAATCCAATATTAAACGAATGCAACGAAAGGATAACGCAATGAATACCACCGGAAAATTTCAGTTTTTGAACCAGGTATCCAAGGTTGTTCAACAAAGTAAAGATGGTTTTCACACATTATATAAGCTGGACTGCCTGGATGGTCAAGGAGATATGACAGTTTATCAGGTTTTTCCCGGTATTGAACTCTTTTTAGCTAATTTTGATTCCACCAGCTGTACCTTTCAACATAAGCCCTATGGTAATACAATGCAAATTAATTATTGCCAGGAAGGACGCGTTGGTTGGCAACTAGAGAGTGGTGCTTGTATGTATCTTGGGGAAGGAGATCTTTCTATTCATATGATGGACAACTGTGTTTCTTCTACTATGAGTTTTCCAGTAAAGCTTTATCGCGGCATTGGAGTTGTTGTTGATTTAGATAAAGTAGCCGATTATCCACCTGAAATTTTGTGCAATACAGCCATTAATATCAATGAATTTAAAAGGAAGTTCTGCGAAGATGACCATTACTTAGTTATGCCTGCCCGCGATGAAATTGAACATATTTTTTCTAAACTTTATTCATTACCAAATTGTGTGCAGCGTCCCTATTTCAAACTGAAGGTGCAGGAACTGCTGCTATTCCTATGGATGATTGATGTGAATAAAGAAAAGCAGCGAGAGCAATATCTATCTCCACAGGTTGAAATTATTAAAAGAGTTCACAAACAACTTATATCCAATCTTCGAGAAAGACCAACAATTGAAGAATTATCTAAAGAATACTTAATTAATACAGCAACCTTAAAGTCAACTTTCAAAGGTGTTTATGGACAGCCAATTGCCACCTACATGAAAGAATATCGCATTCACCAGGCTGCTAATTTGCTACGCCGAGGCAATGATATGATAGCTGACATCGCTAAGCAGGTAGGCTACGAAAATCAGGGTAAATTTGCAACGGCTTTCAAGAAAATTATGAAGGTTTCTCCAACGGAATATCGATTGCAACATCAAATAGAGTCCTACGATGTTATTAATTGCTTATAACCCAGTAAAAAAGCTATCTTGCTCTGTTACTGGGTTTATTTTTTTATATAACTCGTCTCTATATAGCTAATTTTTCGATGATATCCTTAAGAGCATTTTTTACAGGAGAGCTTTCAGGTAATTTCACCATTGGCTTTCCAGCACAATCATATTGATAAACCATATCATCCTGAGGAACAATACCGAGAAGTTTAAGACCTTGTTTTTCTATCTCTTCTAGCGTTCCAGGATTTAATTTGCCTTCTGGTGCTCTATTTACAATTAAACCCATATACTTTGGGTGCATATTAGACTCACTTATCAACTCTGCAATTCTTCCTGCTGCCTGAACTCCTCTTCTGGAACAATCACTGACTAGAATCATAGTATCAACATTAGGAAGAATTCCTCTGCTAATATGCTCCATTCCAGCTTCATTATCTACTACAATGTATGGATAATTCCCCTGAAGTTTCTGAATCTGCCTCTCTAGAAGACCATTTACAAAGCAGTAACAACCCTGCCCCTGGGAACGTCCCATAATCATCAAATCAAAATCATCCTCTTCCGTTATTGCATTATTCATGCGCATTTCTAGATAATCTGCCTTAGTCATACCGGCAGGGATCTTACTTTGTAAATCCATTCCTGCTCGTTCTAATTCTTCCCTAACCTGTCCAAGTGTCATGCTCGTTTCAACACCTAATACTTCATTTAGATTGGAGTTTGCATCTGCGTCTACCGCTAAGATTGGTTTTTTCCCGGTTTGCACTAAATATTCAATCAATAAACCTGTCAGCGTTGTTTTACCAACACCACCTTTTCCTGCAACTGCAATTACGTGTGCCATCTTATCTCCCCATTCTTTCTTTAATTTTTTTATTTCTTCAATCATAGTTTCAATGTAATCATATAGTGAAGCTATATTTCTGTTACTACCAATTTCTGCTGAAGTTCCATCCCCAGCTTACGATGAAATCTGAAGTTTGATTACATTATTTAACCATTCACAGGTTCAGTATATAAATGATAAGTTTAAGGGTCAATGGAGTTGACAAAGTTCATACCATTTGGAGCAAAAATACTCCAAAATGGAGCGAACAGAATAAGCTATCGATGGTTTTTTAGGACAAAGGTATATAAGATTTTAAGGTAATATCAATTATAATTTTCAGTGTGAATCAAAAATGAAGGGGAAGATTTTATATACTCACTCCATTTAGAAGGATTTATAATCCAAATAGAAGAAAACCTGCCGAGCTCATTGACCAGCGGGTTTGTTGTACATATACTAAACCTATAAACATATGGGTTATTGTCCATATTTTCAAGAAAAATTAAGATACTATTTGTCACGGAGGAATATGGACAAGGTAGTTAAAAACTAAACAAAAGTGACTTGAACTTATATTTTGAGGCAAAAGCTTCTGGTATATTGTTAAAAAGAGTAAAGAGTATTTATTAATATTAAATTAAGGGGAGTGTGGATAATAATGAGTGCTTTTGAAAAAATGAGTATAGAGGAATTGGAAAAAAGGCTTATAAGACTTAAGGAATATCTTGAAGATATAGAAGAGGAAAGAGGATTTGTACTAGGCCAAAGGGGGATTCATCTCTCTAGTTCTGTAGCAGAAAAATATCAAATTGAAATAAATGATCTAAAGGAATCTATCAATGAGTTAGAAGAGTTATTACGAAAAAAACGGACTAATTAACCTAAATGATAGTAAGCTACAGGAAGGAGAATAATAAAAACAATATTATTCTTCTCTTTCCGTTGATAATAGAAAGTGCATAGCAAAAACAAGTGTCTTGGTTGTCAGCAACAGAGCCTTTGTATTCCTTCATATTTACACTATCTTCCTAGATAGTATGCGTCAAAAAAGTGCATACTTGTTTGAGAATATATTCCAGTTGTACAATATACTTAAATCAAAGTAAGTAAATGTTCAAACATGATAAAGATATATTAGGATATTTGGTTACTACTTAAGTAACAAATTGATAAACTAACCTTTTGACCCCAACTCTTGTCATCAGCTCGACTTTTTTTGGGATGCAGGTACCGAAGTGCTAGTACTATGACAAAAGGAATATTCATTAGTAAACTTTATTAATTAATTTCACTTGTTAGGAGGATGAAAATAATGTTTCCTTATATGATAGGCGAGGATAAAGATGGTTATAAACCAGCACTAGAATATGCTGTTAAATGCTTTGCAGAAAAAGCTCCGCTTAAGATGTCGGAAAAAAGTGGAGCAACTTTTGATTCAAAACAATCTACTATGCGGATAAAAAGTCTTGGACAAATGCTTGATGTAAAATATCCAGAGGGTGAGATAGTTTTCAGCAATTCAAAACATATGCCTCCATGGAATTGGAGATGGCTTATTCTTCATTATCTTTCCCGAGCAGATAACACTCCCATTACAAATAAATTAATCTCATATCGTGAGCTAGAAAATGGATCTGTTAATTATCCAGCTATTTTGAGTAAAATCATTAATCCCCTAGTAAAAAAGTTTTCACAAGAACCAGTAGAGCAAATAAAAGCGGCATGTCTTAAACTGGGTGCTTCCATTGAAGAAGGGGGCGACGTCTGTGCTAAAATACACCTTTTTCCTAAGTTTCCGTTAACAATTAAACTGTGGTTAGGTGATGAGGAATTCAAAGGTTCTGCTAATATCCTATTTGATATAAGTGCTAATCAGTATCTAGATACAGAAGCTATTAATGAAGCGGGAATTATGGTTTCATATTTCTTAATTAAGCAATATGAATTAATGCAAACGAGGAATTGTTAGGTTTTAACAGCAAAATATTATGCAACATCAAGGGCAGAAATGTTCCTGTAATTTTTTCAATTTGCTATTTAGAAAAAGTTAATAATTGAAAAATAGAGCATTTCTGTTTCCTATCATTGCAAGTATTTACTCATTTATTTGGCTAGCAGCGAGCAGTCTTTAAAGTCATATCCTCTTTTGTCATCCTCTCTTTTCCCCAATTAAAAATAGCTTCTAATGCAGGCACAAGCTGTAAGCCGTTATCTGTTAATGAATACTCCACTCGAGGCGGAATCTGATTAAATTCCTTTCTGCTCACAAGCCCATTTTCCTCCAAACTTTTCAGTGATCTTGTAAGCATAATATTCGTAATACCTACTAGATTTCTTTTAAGATCATTGTAACGCATAGTTTTATTTTGATATAATTTCCATAGTATTGGTACTCTCCATTTTCCACCGATAATTTCCATAGAATATATCATCACGCAGTTTTTCTCGTTAATAACTCCTTGTTCTTTATTTTGTGACATAAAATTCTCCTTTTTAGGGCACAAAAATGTGCGTACTTGTATACTTGTTTCTGGGCATTTATACTAATTGTAACAGAAAAAGTTAGTTTGCAATATTAATTTTATTATTTGTGATTGCTATCTGTTTACGCAATCCACTTTGAACTATCGAGTATGTGCAACAAAATTAAGTATAATATAATAAAAGGGGGAAAAATCATGCTAAATCTCCATAATTTTAAGATGCCAAAATTAAAAGAAGGGGCATATAACAGAGACAGTATAAAAAAGGACTACTTAAGACAAAAAGGCACAGTTGCAGTAAAGAATCTCAAAAAGAACAATTTTGAAGCCTATTATTGTGATTCAATTGAGGAAGCAAGAATACTTGTTTTAAGTTTGATTCCTAATAATGGCATCATAGGGTGTGGGGATTCACATACAATATTTGCTCTTGAACTGGATGAGGAGCTGGAAAAGAAAAATTGTGTTGCAATTCCTCATACTTGTGCAGTAAATAACTATGCTATGGAGCATAATAGCCCAGGGTTTAATGTTGTAGGAACTAAGGAAGAAATGCGAGATATACTTATGCAATATCTTGTTGCTAATGTATTTATGTTGGGAGCAAATGCAATAACAATGGATGGTCAAATTGTCAACACTGATGGAACAGGCAACAGGATTGCAGGAAGTCTTTACGGTTCAGACAGAATAATAGTTATAGCAGGTGCTAACAAAGTTGTTAAAGACCTAAATGCAGGATTAGAGAGGATTCGTTTTGTTGCAGCACAGATGAATAATGTAAAGTACTGCAATAATTTGGCATGCAATCTTAGTGGCACATGTATGGACTGTAGTTCTAAACAGAGAAACTGTAATATAACAAATATTATGCATAAAAAGCCTGTAGATTCGGATTTTCATGTAATCATAATAGGTGAGGAACTAGGATTTTAATCATACTTATTTCTAAAACTTAATAAAGAAGGGGTTCATTTTGGGATAATCTCTATTCATTATTAATATTTCTATAATCTCTTGCTAAATATAACAGGTGTGTAGATAAAATTTTTATTAGTCCTTTATGCAGACTAATATGTTAGACGATTCATGTGTAAAGCTCTTTGATAACTGAAACCTTAGGCAAATTGCCTTGATAAACTTTTTTGTTCGGATAACTATGAATTTAGTTATATATAGAGGAATTTAGACTAGGTTGTTGAACTTGTATTATATGGATTATTTTTCACACATTGTGTCTATAATTGGAAGTTTGGAAATTTAAAAAAGAAAACTTTAGAATTGGCATAAAGGAATATTTTATCAATACTAATGCTGATTGTAGGTATGCAATAGAATAAAAACCCGGCGTTGATATCAATAACTTATTGTTATACGACATAAGTGCAAATAAATTTTAATTAAAGTATAGGGAGTATGGGAATAAAGCATATATTAATAATCCAGTTATTAATTAGGGAGGCTTTTACCATGGCTAAAAGAGGGAGTAAGTACAAACTCCAAGATATTATACCATTACAAACTATCATAGATACTGTTAATTCCAGTACAAATAATGTTCTTTTGGAAATCGGTAGAGCAGTTGCTCCAGGGGAATATGCAGTTAGATTTTATAATGATAGGGAACAACCCCGATTTTATAAGAATGAAGAACGGCTTCGATATACAGTACAAAAGGCAATCCTTATAAGTTCATTCAACCATTGGAGAGAAGTAATTGATATTCTTTGCAAGAACAATGAACTAGAGTTAGATGAGGATCAATGCAGTTGTCTTAATGAAAGATTAAATGGTAGTATTTCTGGGAGATAGTTATTGACTCATATTTACACCGAATGAGCTTGTTATCTTTTTAAGATAGCATATTAGTCCACTTTAAGGATTTGTGAAAGGAGAAATCATGGAAGAGAATAAAACCACTTGCAAAACAATTGATGAATATATTTTACAATTCTCTCCTGAAGTTCAAGAGATACTTAAAACATTAAGAAAAGTTATAAAAGAAGCTGCACCTAAGGCAGAAGAGAAGATAAGTTGGCAAATGCCTACTTTTATACTACATGGGAATTTGGTACATTTTGCAGCTTATAAAAATCATATAGGATTTTATCCAGCTCCTAGTGGAATTGATGCATTTAAAGATGAATTATTAGAATATAAAGGAGCAAAAGGATCAGTACAATTTCCTATAAAAAGGCCATTACCTTATGAATTAGTAAGTAAAATAGTTGCATTTAGAGTTGCTGAAAATATAAAAAATGCAGAAGAAAAATTAAAGAAGAAAAAATAATTCAATCTCATATCAAACTAGCTATTAGGTTAAATAAACCTTAGATATAGCTGGCAAGGGATATTATAATAAAATCAAGTTATACATAAGAGTATAGATATGGAAAGGAGTATTCAAAATGGAAAAGGTAATACCATTCTTAATGTTTCAAGATGGCAATGCGGAAGAAGCAATGAATTTTTATACCTCCCTGGTTGAGGATTCAGAAATTATAAACATAGTTCGCTATGGTGCTAATGAAAGTGGAGTTGAAGGGTCTATTATGCAGGCTACTTTTACCTTAAAAGGACAAGAATTTATGTGTATTGATAGTAATATGAAACATGAGTTTTCCTTTACACCATCTTTCTCAATTTATATTATTTGCGATACGGAAGATGAGATTCGAGACTTTTATCAGAGCCTAAGTGAAGGCGGACAGGTACTTATGCCTTTAGATAATTATGGTTTTAGTAAAAAGTTTGGTTGGGTAAATGACCGCTTTGGAGTTTCGTGGCAACTAAATCTTCTAAGGTAATAAAATAAATTGTAATTGGAAAATTTTAAAAAGCAGATTGTTTTTTATTTTAAAGCATTGTGTGATTATTTCAGATAAAGGCTAATTGAAAAAAGTGCTAATCTTTGTTAGATGGAGCACTTTTTTCTTTGTTTTTAACTTCTAAATCAAGACCAATCAATTTAATCTTAATTTTTAATCGGTGTATAAAAAGATTATGCTTTAAAATTAATGGAATTACATAAATAACTGGTCAGCTCTAATATCTGGAATTCATTGTTTATAGCATTACGTATATATGTCATAATGTTATGTTAAAATATTGCAGAGGTGAGTATATGCAGATAAATAGACTTTTTGAAATCGTATATCTATTGCTTTATAAGAAAAGAACAACAGCTAAAGAGTTAGCAGAACATTTTGAGGTTTCAGTGAGAACAATATTGCGTGATATAGAGACGTTGTCAGCAGCAGGGATTCCTATATATTCTCAGCAGGGTAAGGGTGGAGGTATATCTATCCTTGATAATTTTGTTTTGAATAAGACTGCAATTTCAGAGGAAGAACAAAATCAAATTTTATTAGCTCTGCAAAGCCTGTCGTCCACAAACCATTTTGATGTTAGCAATATACTTTCAAGGTTGACTGTCCTCTTTGATAAAACAAGTGATAGTTGGATTGAAGTTGATTTTTCGCCCTGGACCAATTGTGAAACAGACAAAGAAAAATTTGAAGCATTGAAAGAAACTATTATCGGGAAGCAAGCAGTATCTTTTACCTATCTAAATTCCTATGGAGATATTACTCACAGAACAGCTTATCCGCTAAAGCTTGCATTCAAAGCGAAATCTTGGTATTTACAAGGATATTGTCTTTTAAAACAGGACTACAGAACTTTTAAAATTAGCAGAATTCAAGATGTTGAAATTTTACCAATAAGCTTTGCTGATAAAGAGTTTCATATTCCGTCAATTGAAATACCTCGTACTAATTCACATGACCTTATTAATATGAAGATGCGTTTTGCTCCTCAAGTAGCATACAGGGTTTATGATGAGTTCAATCAAAAATACATAGTAAAAAATGAAGATGGTTCACTTCTCGTATCCATAAGGCTGCCAGAGGATGATTGGTTATATGGATTTCTTCTGTCCTTTGGTACTTCCATTCAAATTTTAGAGCCTCTATATATAAAAAGAAATCTACTTCTTAAGATTGATGAAATAAAAAGATTTCATATCCAAAGTATAACATGACGTGCTGTTGTCATGTTATGAGTATTATGATAATGAAGTAATTGAGAAATTTTATAGGAGTGAGCTAAAATGATAGATAAAGAGAATGGTATAAAAGAAGTATTCGTCCATAGTAAAGTTATTGTCAAAGAGATACCTATCCATGTTGTAGAGGCTGGTCCAACATCAAAGCCAGCTGTGTTTTTTATTCATGGATGGCCTACATGTTGGCTGGAATTTAAAACTGTGATGACACTTCTTTCTAATAGTTATCATGTAGTTGCCATTGACTTACCCGGCATAGGTGATTCGGAAATCCCATTATGGTCATACAGAAAGCGAAATATAGCAGAGTATGTTCACAATGTTATGAACACCTTGAATTTATCCGATGTTACTTTAGTCGGGTGCGATGTTGGAGGACAGGTAACTTATGCTTTCTTGAAGAACTTTCCAGATAGAATTTCACGTGCTGTCATTATGAATGTTGCCATTCCTGGAGTTGAGCCATGGGAGGCGGTAAAAAGCAATCCATATATTTGGCATTTTGCTTTTCATTCCATACCCCAGTTACCTGAATTGCTTGTTAGAGGCAATGAACTGGAGTACTTTTCTTATTTCTATGATGCTCTTGCTGGAAAGGGTAAAAAAATGAGTGACACTCAAAGGAAATTATATGCTGAAGCATATAGTCGTCCAAGTGCCTTAAAAGCAGGATTTGATTGTTATAGATGTCTTGCTCTAGATGAAAAAGATAATATGACATCAAAAGATGATATTGTTACGATGCCGATTCTCTATTTGCGAGGAGAAGATGAACATATAAATGTTGAAGTATACATGAAGGGGTTTGCTGAAAATGGCCTGCAAAATGTGGTCCTAAAAGTAATCGAAAACTGCGGACATTTTTCATCAGAAGAACAGCCTGAAAAGGTTGCATCAGCCATTAGTGAATTTATAAGTAATATAGGAAATGACATTTAAGTATCTGGTTTAGTTCTTTGAAAATGCTATATCATCAGATTTGAATAAAATATTGAAAGGAGCGAATATATATGTCTAAAGAACTAGTTGTAAATAAGGAAGTTCAAATTAATGCTGATGTATCTAAGGTTTGGAATGCGTTGATAAATCCTAAATTGATAAAACAGTATTTATTTGGTACTGAAGCAGTTTCTGATTGGAACATGGGAAGTTCTATAATTTTTGGAGGAAAGTGGGAAGGGAAGATCTATGAGGATAAAGGTTTAATTTTGAAATTAATAACAAATAAGATTTTCCAATATGCTTTCTGGTCTCCATTTTCTGGTTTGGAAGATAAACCAGAAAACTATGCCAATATAACTTATGAACTAATTGAGAAAGGTGGAGATACTTTACTTGCAGTCACTCAAGATAACATCAAAACCGATGAAATGTTTAATCGAATTTATGAAAATTGGGAGATCATTCTCAAAGGATTAAAAGAAACAGTTGAAAAAAATGTTACTAGCCATTAGGTATACAGTAGTTTTTAATTAATGAAGGATTAAATACAAAGACGTATAAAACCGAGGTGAACTTGCTTGATTATGGTAAGTTAAGCACTAATAAAGTCCATTCTAAATACTTTTTAGGAACATTGAAAATCTTCTGCTTCATAACCCTATATGTTTGAAAAACATATAGGGCTGTAATCAGTCTAAGAACACTTCATTTGTCCGTTATAGTTAACATATGGTATAAAGTTACTATAATTCTATACTAACTTTATATTCTTTTAACCACTCATTAACCTGAATCAAATAAGCCAGCAGTTGAGGTCCCCTCATAAGCTGTCCATACCAAGGTTCTTTAAAGGAAGAGCCACCAGTTTGTATTAGTAGTCTTACAGCTTCTTTATCAACCAAATTTAAAATAGGTGATGTCCTATCTTCTAATATATCAGTCATCCACTGCTGAACAATCTTAGTGTATTTAGGGTTGTGAGTTTTTGGGTAAGGGCTCTTTTTTCTATCAATAATATCATCAGGAAGAATGCCTCTTAAAGCCTTTCTTAAAATCCCTTTTTCTCTGTTATCACACAATTTAATATTAGATGGAATATTAAAGGCGTATTCAACAAGTCTATAATCTGCAAAAGGAACTCTTACCTCAAGACTGTTAGACATGCTCATACGGTCTTTTCTGTTTAATAGCGTAATCATGAACCATTTAATGTTTAGATAGAATAATTCACGCATACGCTTTTCAAATTTAGATTCTCCATCTAGATAAGGAACCTGTTTTAAGGTTTGATTATACTGATCACTTAAATATTCTTCTAAGTCTAGGGATTTCAGTTCTTTTGATAGTAATTGTTTTCTTGTGGCAACAGATTTAGACCAAGGGAAAGTATTGGCATTTATATCTTCTGGTCTAGTGTACCAAGGATAGCCACCGAAAATTTCATCTGCACACTCACCTGATAGTGCTACAGTAGCATTCTTTCTTATTTCCTTACAGAAAAGGAATAAAGAAGAATCAATATCAGCCATACCTGGCAAATCACTGGCCTTTACAGAATCAACTAGGGCTTTAGCCAAATCCTCACTGCTGTTCACAATGTTATGATGATTACTTCCAATATACTCAGACATTTTTAATGCCCAAAACTTATCAGAGGTAGGTTCAAAGGAATTAGATTTGAAGTACAAGTCATTATCTTCATAGTCGATAGCATAGGTATCTAGTATCCTTCCTTCATTTTTAAACTCCTTAGCTGCAACAGCAGAAATAACACTAGAATCTAGACCACCAGAGAGAAATGTGCAAACAGGAACATCTGCTACAAGCTGTCTTTTTACAGCATCTATAAGTAGACTTTTTACATGTTCTGCTGTGGCTTCTATATCTTCGTTATGGGCTTCAGCTTTAATCTTCCAGTACTCTTGTAGTTTTAGGTCATCACTGCTGTAGATTAGGTAATGAGCGGGCGGAAGTTCCTTAACACCTTTAAAGATTCCGCTGCCTAAAGCCCTAGCTGGACCTAGTGCAAAAATCTCAGTCAGTCCATCTCGATCAACAACAGGTCTTACAAAAGGATGTGCAAGTATAGTTTTTAGTTCAGAACCAAAGATAAGGGAATTGCCCTTTATAGTATAAAATAAAGGCTTGACTCCTAGTGGATCCCTTGCCATAAATACTTTCTTATCACTTTCGCTCCATACAGCAAAGGCATATATTCCATTTATATATTTTACACAGTCTATACCCCAGTGGATATATGAAGTTAACAGAACCTCTGTATCTGAATAAGATTGGAACGTATATCCCTTTGCTAAAAGTATTTTTCTTAAATCTTCTGTATTATATAATTCGCCATTGTATACAATAACGTATTTATCCTTTCCTATTGTTTTAGTCATTGGCTGAGCACCACCAGTAGGGTCTACAACTACCAATCTTCTATGACCAAATAGTACATTTTTAGAAACATAATAGTTTTCATCGTCTGGTCCTCGTTTATTTAAAGTCTTTGTCATTTTTTCAATAATAGTAGGTGATTTAGAAATATCTGCTTTAAAGTTAACCCAACCTGTAATTCCACACATAGAAGTCGCCTCCAATTTATTTTTGTAGATTAATATTTTAACTTTAGTTTATGAAGAAGGGGGAATATGTGTTACTAAAATTTTTATAAAAAGTAAGGTGAAATCTACTATAAATTGATTTTGTGGACTTATAATGATTTAGGTTTCTTATACTAAAAGAAACTTTAAATTTCTTATAGCACAAAATAACAAACAGTTAATATACTGATGGTGAACAAGCCGTATAGTAAAATACTTTATCAATAAATTAAATAGAAATAAAATACACAACTGATAAGGGGCTGAAAGCATTGTTTCATAATGTAAATATTATTAATACTGGTATCTATCATCCAAGTTGTGCCATTCATAATAGCTTCTTTATAGAGCATTTTAATAAAATGAATATAAAGGTAGACAAACTCATGAATACCCTCGGAAGAGAAGTAAGGTATTTAGCTAAGGAAGGTACTGAAAGTTCTATTACGATGGCAACAGAGGCAGCTAAGGAAGTATTGAGGAAGAGCTGTTTGGATGCTAAGAATATAGATATGTTAGTTTTCGTATCAGATACTCCTGAATATACCTATCCAAGTAATGCTTTAATAATTCAAAATCAGCTAGGAGCTAAAAATGCACATGTGGTGTTTGATATGAATAGCAATTGTATAGGTATGCTTTCTGCATTAGATAATGTAAGCAGATATCTACAAGCAAATCCGTCTATTAAATATGCTTTAATAACAAGTGGGGTAATGGTAAGTAATATAGTAAGAAAAGATGATCCTATAACCTATCCAAACTTTTCAGACGGCGGAGCAGCTATTATTTTAAAAAATGAGAAGTCTGAAGATAGAATAGGGTTTATTGATGCAAATTATTATACCGATTCATCCTTATATTATACAGTTAACTATCCAGCTGTAGGTTTTTCTCATATTTTTGATAATAAAATTTCTGATGAGGATAAAAAATTAAAGTTTCTATCTCATGATGTAAGCTATTTCTCAGATATCTGGAAGTATATTATTAAGTCATTATTAGATAGAAATAAGTTAGATATAAATGAAATAGATCATTATATTTTTTCTCAATTTAACAAATCTGAGATTGAAGAGACCTTAGTAAAGTTAAAGGTAAATTTGGACAAGTATACCTTTGTAGGATACAAATATGGATATACTGGAGCAACAAGTCCAATTTTTGCATTAGATGAGGCATTAAAAACAAATGTAGTAAAAAAAGGTATGAAGGTAATATTTTGTTCTGTTGGTATAGGCTTTACTATGTGTACCGTTTTATATCAATTCTAGCTATTATATCTATAAGGCAGGTGTAACTATGTTTAGGTTTAAAAAAGATTTAATAAACAAAAAGTTTATTATTACTGTATGGGGATTTTATAATGAAAAAGTTGCAAAAGACTTTATGACAGCATATAATAGAGAGATTTTACTGATTAAACCTAAGGAGTATATTTTAATTGTAGATCCTACAGACTTAGTAACTAGCAGGCAAGAGATGCTTCCAATACTTCAGGGATGCTTTAAGTTTTATATGAAGGATGGTTTTAAGAAGATTTATATGATTAGTCCAAAATCAGTTACCTCCGATATGCAGCTTAAAAAGATAGCAAAACAGACTAATTTTACAGGTAAGTTTATTAAGGATATTTCAGAGGCTATTTAAAGTTAAGGGATAAATGCTTTTTAAATTGCAACTAAGAATAGTTGTATAATTAAGCGAATTACAGTAGAAGAAATCTAATAAGATTGCTGTAGCATGATATATAACTATGCTGCTAAAATAAAAGGCATATGGAATTTATAATTAAAGAATTATAAGTTTCATATGCCCGTTTATTCACTTTATTTTTATAGAGCTATCTCTTAGAAGTTAACGTCCTTACCTGTAAATGTGCATTGGAATACTTTCTTCATTTGCTCAAAATCTACTGGTCTTGGATTTGATCCAGTACATGCATCTGTAAGAGCATTTTTAGAGATAGAGTCTAAGTTTGCATTAAAGTCTTCTTCAGTAATGCCATAGTCTTTTAATGTTAGAGGAATATTCATAGCTTTATTTAAATCTCTAATCATTTCTATTAATGAATCTGTTAACATAGCATTAGTGCTTCCAGGTAATCCTACAGCTCTAGCTATATCAGCAAATCTAGCTTCAGAAGTCTTTCTGTTAAATTGAATTACATATGGAAGGTATATAGCATTAGCACATCCGTGTGGAATATGGAATACAGCACCAGTTTTATGTGCCATACTATGAACTATTCCAAGTAAAGCATTTGAGAATGCCATTCCAGCTAGGCATTGAGCATCATGCATTTCAGCTCTTGCTTCTACATCTCCATTATAAGATCTTACTAAGTAATCTTTTATCATAACTACTGCTTTTATTGCAAGTGGATCAGAGTAACTTGATCTTGCAGTTGCTACATAAGCCTCAATAGCATGAGTTATAGCATCCATTCCTGTATAAGAAACTAATTTAGGTGGCATTGTTTGAGCTAATGCTGGATCTACTATAGCTACGTCAGGAGTTATATTAAAATCAGCTAAAGGATATTTTATTTTAGCTTTATAATCAGTAATTACTGAGAAAGCAGTAACTTCAGTACCAGTTCCACTTGTAGATGATATAGCTACGAATTTAGCTTTTTGTCTTAATTCTGGTAATCCAAAAGGAACTACAGCTTGTTCAAAAGTAAAGTCTGGGTATTCATAGAATATCCACATAGCTTTAGCAGCGTCTATTGGTGAGCCTCCGCCCATAGCAACTATCCAATCTGGTTCGAAGTCTCTCATCAATTGAGCACCTTTCATAACTGTTTCAACAGATGGATCTGGTTCAACACCTTCTAATAACTTAACTTCCATTCCTGCTTCTTTTAAATAACTTTCTACTTTTTCAAGAAAGCCGAATTTTTTCATTGATCCCCCACCAACAACTACTACGGCTTTCTTACCTTTAAGGTTTTTAAGTTCCTCTAAAGCATTTTCACCAAAATAAATATCTCTTGGTAATGTAAATCTTGACATTTCGATATTCCCCCTTATTTATAAATTGTGTTATGTCATTTAAAATTTAATGTCACACACAGCTATATTATATAGCAGTTTTTGGAATTAATGAATATATATTGAAAAAGTTTACAAATTGTTAAAATATTCTCATTATTCTGACTGGTCAGTGCAAAAATAGTGCAGATTTGGCTGATCTAATTTAAAGAAACATTGGTATTCTAAATTGCATGTAAATTCAAACTTGGTAAAAAAGTAACAAAATTTATATTGAATTACAGAGGAATTTGGAATATTATAGAATTATATTAGTAAGAGGGGGAGAAATCTAATGAAAAAGATTTTATTGACTGCTTTAAGTGCATTGCTTTTATTTTCTACTACAGCATGCTCTAAACAAGCAGCAACAACAACGGACACAGAAAAAAAAGAAGACAAGTCTATTATTTTAGCTACTACTACTAGTACGCAGGATTCAGGTTTGTTGGATTATTTACTGCCTATATTTGAAAAAGAGAAGGGGATAAAAGTTAAGGTTGTTGCCAAGGGTACAGGTGAAGCTATGAAGCTTGGAGAAAAAGGAGATGCAGATTGCTTACTTGTTCATGCAAAGGCAAAGGAAGAACAATTCATAAAGGATGGCTTTGGTGTAAAAAGATATGATGTTATGTATAACGATTTTATAATAGTAGGACCTAAGGATGATCCAGCGAAGATCAAAGATAATGCTTCAGCAGATGCTGTTAAAGCATTAAAGCTTATAAGTGAAAGTGGAGCAAAGTTTATATCCAGAGGAGATGAATCAGGTACCCATACAAAAGAAAAAGATTTATGGAAGGCTGCTGGAATAACTCCAAAGGGAGACTTCTATGTTTCTGCTGGTAAAGGCATGGGTGCTGTGCTTCAAATGGCCAAGGAAATGAATGCATATACTCTTACAGATAGAGCTACATATCTATCTATGAAGGATAAGTTAGATTTGGTAATAGTAACTGAAAAAAATGATAAGCTTTACAATCAGTATGGAGTTATAAAGTTAAATCCAGAAAAGCATAAAATAAAGGAAAAAGAGGCTGATGAGTTCATTAACTGGATTATTTCAGATAGTACTCAAAAGATTATAGCAGAGTTTGGTAAAGATAAATATGGTCAATCATTATTTATACCTAATGCAAAAAAATAATATTCTAAAATAAAAATTGGGAATGGACAATAGTTCATTCCCAATTGTCAAAAATAGGTGGTGCTAGTATGGAACTATTTAAAGTTATGTCTGTTGAGCAAGTGAAAGAAATTTTAGAAAAAAGTTTTAATTACAGTCTTGGTATGGAAGAAGTAAGTTTAGAAGAAGCATATGGAAGAATAGTAGGGGAAAGTATTATTTCAAAAACAGATGTCCCTAACTTTAGAAGGTCTACTGTAGACGGATATGCAGTAAATTCCAAGGCAGTTGCTGGAGCTAGTGAATCTATGCCCTCTATACTTACTCTAAAAGGGGAAGTTTTAATGGGACAAGAACCTAAGGTTCAGCTTGATTCACAAGAGCAATGCATCTATGTGCCAACGGGAGGAATGATACCAGAGGGTTCCGATTCAGTAGTTATGATTGAATACACCGAGAAGCTTGATGAAGATACTATACTTATAAATAAACCTTCTGCAAATGGAGAAAAGGTGGTGCAAGTTGGAGAAGATATAGCTGCTGGGGAAGTTGTAATTAACAAAGGATCAAGATTAAGAGCCTATGAACTAGGTGTATTATCAAGTTTAGGTTTTAGTAAAGTCTCTGTTTTTAAAAAGCCTAAGATTGGAGTTATTTCTACTGGTGATGAAATCGTAGGAGTAGAAGAAATTCCAAAGAAAGGACAAGTTAGGGATATAAATACCTATATTTTATATTCATCTATACTTAGAGATGGCTGTAAGCCTATAAATTACGGTGTAGTTAGAGATAATTATCATCAATTACAAAATACTATGACAGCAGCAATAGAAGAGTGCGACATAGTATTAGTATCTGGGGGAAGCTCTGTAGGGACTAAAGATCAAACAATGAAAGTTATACAGTCCTTTAATGATGCTGAAATTTTAGTTCATGGCATTTCTATAAAACCAGGAAAGCCTACCATTCTAGGTAAGGTAAATGGGAAAGCTGTCTTTGGCCTTCCAGGTCATCCTTTATCCTGTTCTATAGTTTATGAGATTATCGTTAAAGCTCTTATAGATAAAATTATTAATAGCGATGAGAAACAATATCCTGTTAACTGTAGCTTTGGAGTAAACTACCATAAATCCAAGGGCAGAGAAGAATATCTTCCAGTTATTGTAAGGGAAGAAGAGGGTGGTCTTTTAGCAGAACCAATCTTTTCAAAGTCAGGGCTTATAACAGGTTTTTCTAAAGCCTATGGATATATAAAGATAGAGAAAAATTTAGAAGGCTTAAGAGAGGGAGAGCAGGTCGCAGTTTATAAATTCTTTTAAAAATTTCAATTGAAGAACTTATAAAAAATTTAATTATTATATTTATATTATATTGAACTCTAGGGGGAATGGACATGGGGCAAAATATTTATCTTTCAAATTATGAGCTTAAGGATGCAATAAGTACTTATTTTGAAAAATTAAATATAAAAAAGGAATTTGAAGAACTAAACACAGAAGACTGTAATGGAAGGGTTACTTGCGAACCGATATATTCCTTAATATCTTCGCCTTTTTACAATTGTTCTGCTATGGATGGTATAGCACTAAAAGCAGAAAGTACTATAGGTGCTTCTGAAAAGCATCATATTGAACTTAAAGAGGATAAAGACTATATTGTGGTGGATACAGGAGATCCTATACCTAAAGAATATGATTGTGTAATCATGGTAGAAGACTTGATTAGAACCGGTGATAAAAGTGTTAAGATATATAAAAGTGCAGTTTCATGGCAAAATATAAGGCCTTTAGGAGAGGATATAGTACAAAATAGCTTGATAATTCCATCCAATCATAAGATTCGTCCTGTAGATATAGGGGCAATGCTTGCTGGAGGAGTAAATAAAGTTAAAGTATACAAAAAGCCGGTGGTAGGAATTATTCCAACAGGGACGGAACTGGTAGATCCAGGAAGTGAATTGAAGATTGGAGATATAATAGATTTTAACTCAAGAGTGTTTGCTGCACAGGTTGAGGACTTTGGAGGAAAGGCTAAAAGGTATCCGATAGTTAAAGACGATTATAATTTGATAAAAAATACTGTATTAACAGCAGTAGAAGAATGTGATATAGTACTGATAAACGCAGGTTCATCTGCTGGAAGAGAAGACTTTACTTCTGAGGTTATCAATGAGGTTGGACAAGTGTTTATTCATGGAGTGGCTATAAAGCCGGGAAAGCCAGTAATAATGGGACAAGTACAACAAAAACCTGTAATTGGCATACCAGGATATCCTGTTTCTGCCTACTTTGTTATGGAGAATATAGTAAAAAATCTTGTTGAGAAGTATATTGCCTTAGGACAAAAACCATTAAAAGTGGAAAAGGCAATTTTATCAAGAAGAGTTATGTCATCTTTAAAATACCATGAATTTGTAAGAATGAAACTAGGTTATGTAGGAGATAAGCTTATAGCAACACCTTTAAGTAGAGGTGCAGGGGCTACTATGTCATTAGTAAGAGCTGATGGTATACTAGAGGTTGACCAAAGCATAGAAGGTATTGAGGCGGGAGAGAAAATAGATGTAAAGCTGCTAAAAGATAAGGATGACATAAAGAATACAATAGTGTGCATAGGAAGTCATGACCCAATAATAGATGTACTAGCAGATTTAATTCATGTTAGAGAAAAAGGTTATTTCTTATCTTCAGCTCATGTAGGAAGCATGGGAGGAATAATGTCATTAATAAAGGGAGAGACCCACTTGGCACCTATCCATCTATTAGATATGGAAACAGGGGAATATAATATCTCTTATATTAAAAAATACCTGTCTAACAAAAACATTAAACTTATAAAATGTGTAAAGAGAATACAGGGGCTTATGGTGCAAAAAGGTAATCCTCTAGGTATAAGTTCTATGGAGGATATAGTTAAGAAAAAATTGAAATTTGTCAATAGACAAAGAGGTGCAGGTACAAGGTTGCTCTTTGATTACAATCTAAAAAAGTTGAATATCAAAGAAGAGGAAATACAGGGTTATGAGAGAGAAGAATTTACCCACCTTTCAGTAGCTGCAGCTGTAGCTAGTGGAGATGCAGATTGTGGTCTTGGAGTTTATTCAGCAGCTAAATTGATGAATTTAGATTTTATTCCTATTTGTAATGAAGAATATGATTTGGCTATTCCTGAGGAGTATTTGGAGTTAGATATTATAAAAGAACTTCTACAGGTTATTAAAAGTGAAGAGTTCTTAAAGGAAATAGATAAACTTGGAGGGTATGATTATTCTGATATAGGAACTGTAATATAATTAAAGGAGGCTAATAAATGATTGACGGTTATGGAAGAAGTATAGATTATCTTAGAATTTCCCTTACAGATAGATGCAATTTAAGATGTGTATATTGTATGCCTGAGGAGGGAATAGATAAAAAAGCTCACGAGGATATACTAAGATTTGAAGAAATATTAAAAATTGTAAAGGCAGCCTCCATTCTTGGCATAAAAAAGATAAGATACACAGGAGGAGAACCTCTAATACTAAGAAATATAGGTTGGTTAATTAAAGAGACTTCAAAGATACCTGGAATTGAGGACATAGCTATAACTACTAATGGAATACTCTTAGAGGATATAGCGGAAGATTTAAAGGAAGCAGGGCTTACCAGGGTTAACATAAGTTTGGACACCCTAAAAGAAGATAAATATACAGCAATAACTAGAGGTGGAGATATAAACAAGGTGTTAAGAGCTATACAAAAATGCATATCTATAGGCTTAACACCAGTAAAAATTAATACAGTTCTTATAAAAGGAACAAATGATGATGAAATATCAGATTTTATTAATCTTACAAGGGAGCTGCCAGTGGAGGTTAGATTTATTGAACTTATGCCTATAGGTCAGGGAGAGAAGCTTTATGAGGACGGCTTTATGTCTTCTGGAGAGGTTTTAGCTAAGTTTCCTGAACTTATACCTTTAGAAAGCAATAAGGTAAGTACGGCGTCACTTTATAAGCTGAAGGAAGCAAAGGGAAAGGTAGGATTTATAAGTCCACTTAGCTGTAAGTTTTGCAGTCAGTGCAATAGAATAAGGTTAACTTCTGCAGCTACCATTAAACCATGTCTTCACTCAGCTAAGGAATTAAGTTTAAAGAGTTTCTTAGACAACGAAGTTTTATTAACTTCAGTTCTAAAAGAGTCCATATATTCAAAGCCTTCACAACATAACTTAGAATGTGATAAGAAAAGTGGAAGTGAAAGAGCTATGTACCAGATAGGTGGATAATAGTAGATAAGCATGAAAACTAAGGTTTATTCTGAACTATATAAAAAAGGAGGTTAGATAATTTTGCTCATAGGTATTCTAACTTCTGACTTAAAAGGAAATATAAAAACTGTTAACAAGTATGCTCCTAAGCTGTTCGGATATGAAGAAGATGAACTGAAAAATATGAATATAGCTGATTTAATTCAGGATCACTTAAATTTAGATAGTATTACTAGGAGCAAAAAAGGTTTTGATAGTAAGGACGTCTTTGTGAACTCTAAGAGGAATAAGCTTCAGTTTAACCTAAGCATCCACCCTATATTCATTGAGGAAGAGGCAATTAGTAAGCTGGTATACGTATTTTTAGAAACTAAAAAGGAAAGAAGACAAGCTCATAAGATAGTTAGTGGAAAGGCTATCTATACTTTCGATAAGGTTATTGGAAAGAATAAAAGACTTATTGAAATTATTAAGTACTGTAAAAAGATTTCAGACAGTAAATCTACCATACTTATTACCGGTGAAAGCGGCACAGGAAAAGAGATTTTTGCACAATCTATCCATAATCACAGTGATAGAAAGGACGAGGCTTTTGTTGCAGTAAACTGTGGAGCTATACCACAAAATTTAATAGAATCAGAACTTTTTGGGTATGAAGAAGGGGCCTTTACTGGGGCCAAAAAAGGTGGATATGCTGGTAAGTTCGAAATGGCTGATAAAGGGACTTTATTTTTAGATGAAATTGGAGAAATGCCTCTTGATATGCAGACTAAACTTCTAAGAGTTATAGAGGAGGGAGTCATAAATAGGATTGGAACCTCAAAACAAATACCTGTAAATATTAGAATTATAGCCGCCACTAATAAAGATTTAAAAAGTGAGGCTGAAGAAGGTAACTTTAGGAAAGATCTATATTATAGGTTAAATGTATTACCAGTTCATTTACCTCCACTGAGGGAGAGAAAAGATGACATTCCTTTATTAATGGAGTTTTTTATGAAGAAAATATCAAAGCATCTAAATAAGCGAATTATAAAAATAGGAGATAGTCAGATGAAATATTTTCTCCATTATAATTGGCCAGGGAATATCAGAGAACTGGAGAATCTGGTAGAGCTTATGATAAATACTGAATCAGTACCGATAGAACTGCTAAAAAGTAGTAAAGATATTGATTTAGATTTACAAGAGGAGTACCCAGAGCAGTTAAAGCTGGATTATGCTCAGAGAGAGCATATAATAAAGGTTTTATACAAGTTTAATGGAAGTATTACAGCAGCTGCTAAGGCATTGGGAATAGGAAGAAACACCTTATATAGGAAGATTGATAACTATTCTATAGATTGTTCCATTTTGGAACAAAGTTCTAAAATGGAACAGTCATAATTACAAATTTGTTCTGTTTTGGAACAAACTTCAGGAAATTGTAGTTTAAAAAGGGGTATTATACTACTAGTAAGGTAAAAATTTAAAATTTATTATTAATATTAATAGGTAATTTTCAGTTTATACACTGTTGGTTGCCTATTTTTTCTATATTATTTAATAAAAAATGAAAATGGTTTTTATTTTCAGAAATTGGCATGTAATTTGCTTATATATAAGAGTAGAGAAATTTATTTCTTAAAATAAGGGGGATTATTTATGAGTGGTTATAATGGAAAGGTTTTAAGAGTTAACTTAAGTGACAGAACCTGTAAAGTTGAAGCCTTAGATATTGATAAGGCAAAAAAGTTTATAGGAGCTAGAGGTCTAGGCGTAAAGACACTAATCGATGAGGTAGATCCAAAGGTAGATCCACTATCAAAAGATAACAAATTCATAATAGCTGCAGGACCGCTTACAGGAGCACCTGTTCCAACAAGTGGAAGATTTATGGTAGTAACAAAAGCGCCACTTACAGGAACTGTAGGTATTGCTAACTCCGGTGGAAAATGGGGAGCAGAAATGAAGATGGCTGGCTACGACATGATAGTTGTAGAGGGCAAATCAGACACACCAGTTTATGTGAACATAGTAGACGATAAAGTAGAGATCAAAGATGCTACTCATGTTTGGGGCAAAGTAGTATCAGAGACAACAGAACTTCTTCAAAAGGATACAGATCCAAAAGCTAAGGTTTTATGTATAGGACCAGCTGGTGAAAAGTTATCACTTATGGCAGCAGTTATGAATGATATAGACAGAGCAGCAGGCCGTGGTGGTGTTGGAGCTGTTATGGGTTCAAAGAACTTAAAGGCTATAGTTGTAAAAGGAAGCGGAAAAGTTAAGTTATTTGATGAAGATCTAGTTAAAAAGGTTGCAGCTGAAAAGCTAGACATATTAAGAAAAGATCCAGTAGCAGGTGGTGGATTACCTACTTACGGAACAGCGGTATTAGTTAATATCATAAATGAAAATGGTGTTCACCCAGTAAGAAACTTCCAAAAGTCCTATACTGAAAAAGCAGATATGATCAGCGGAGAAACTATGACTAAGGATGTTTTAGTTAGAAAGAATCCATGTTATAGATGTCCAATAGCTTGCGGAAGATGGGTAAAACTAGATGACGGAACTGAATGTGGAGGTCCTGAATATGAAACTTTATGGTCCTTCGGTTCAGACTGTGATGTTTATGACTTAAATGCTATAAATAGAGCTAACATGTTATGTAATGAGTATGGACTAGATACAATTTCAGCAGGAGCAACTATAGCAGCAGCTATGGAGCTTTATGAAAAAGGATTCGTTAAGGATGCAGATATAGCAGCAGATGGTGTATCACTTAACTGGGGAGATGCTAATGCAGTAGTTGAATGGACTAAGAAGATGGGACTTAGAGAAGGCTTTGGTGATAAGCTAGCAGATGGATCTTACAGATTATGCGAAGCTTACGGAGCACCTGAGTTCTCAATGACAGTTAAGAAACAAGAACTTCCAGCTTATGACCCAAGAGGAGTTCAAGGACATGGTTTAACTTACGCAGCTAATAACAGAGGTGGCTGTCATATTAAAGGTTATATGATAAACCCTGAAATACTTGGTTATCCAGAAAAACTTGACAGATTCTCACTAGAAGGAAAAGCAGCTTATGCTAAAGTATTCCATGACTTAACAGCAGTTATAGACTCCCTTGGATTATGTGTATTTACAACCTTTGGATTTGGTGCACAGGACTATGTAGATTTATACAATGCAGTAGTTGGAGGAGAACTTCACGATGTTAACTCATTAATGGAAGCTGGAGACAGAATATGGACTCTTGAAAAGATGTTTAATCTTGCAGCTGGTATAGATAGCAAGCAAGATACACTTCCAAAGAGATTACTAGAAGATGAAATTCCAGAAGGACCATCAAAAGGTCACGTTCACAGATTAGATGTTCTTCTTCCTGAATATTATTCAGTAAGAGGCTGGGATGAAAATGGTGTACCAACTGAAGATACATTGAAAAAATTAGCACTTAAATAATATATAATAAGAAAGAGCTTTTAGAGGCTCTTTCTTTGTAATTAGTAAAAATAAAAACCACAATTTACTAGGAGGTGATTAAATGAAGGTTGAGGTAAGATTGTTTGCTTATTTCAGAGATGGCCGAGAAAAAAAGTCTATTTTAGATTTAGCAGAAGGGACAACTCCTAGGGAAGTTTTAGATGCAATTAAAATAGACTTAGATGAAGTGTCAATATTTTTGCTTAACGGAAGAGATATACTTCTTAATGAAGCAGATGGAAAATTAGACAATCCTTTAAAAGATAATGACGTAATTGCATTATTTCCTCCAGTAGGTGGAGGCTAAAATTGCAGTCTACAGTTATATTATAAAAATAAGATTTTAATAAAAAAGGACCATTAGTTTAAAATGGACCCTATACGTGAAACACTATAAAAAAAGTGTTTCATCTATAGGGTCTTTTTTTATTTAATAAAAGCCTTTGCTAAAGTTATAAAGATAGAATAATTAGCTAGAGGATATTAAATAATAAGGGTGTTAATTTATATTGTAAAGTTTCTACCTAAATTATGAAAAATTCATTTTATTACTTGAAAATAATTATTGTTTAATATATAATATTAGTAAAGTTAAATGATTAACAAGTGAAAGGGGAAATATAAATGAAGGTAGCGGTTATAGGTTGTACTCATGCTGGAACAGCGGCAATAATAAATACAGCAAAGTTATATCCTGATGCGGAGATAACTGTGTATGAAAGAAATGATAATATATCATTCCTATCCTGTGGTATTGCATTATATGTAGGAGGAATAGTTAAGGATGTTCAGGGGCTATTTTACTCTTCCCCAGAAGAACTAGGGAAATTAGGGGTAACTACTAAAATGAAGCACGATGTGCTAGAAGTTGATACAGATAAAAAGAAACTAAGAGTTAAAAACTTAGATACAAAGGAAGAATTTGAAGATAGCTTTGATAAGTTAATAATCACTACTGGTTCATGGCCAATAGTTCCACCAATAGAAGGAATAAACCTAGAAAACATACTTTTATCTAAAAACTTCTACCATTCAAACTCTATAGTCGAAAAAGCTAAGAATGTTAAAAATATCGTAGTTGTTGGAGCAGGTTATATAGGTGTAGAGTTGGTAGAGGCCTTCGAAATGAATGGTAAAAAGGTAACTTTAATAGATGCAGAAGAACGTATCATGAATAAATACTTAGATAAAGAATTTACAGACATAGCTGAAAAGGAATTTTCAGACCATGGTGTAAAGTTAGCTTTAGGTGAAAAGGTTGTTAAGTTTGAAGGAGAAAATGGAAAGGTCTCAAAGGTAGTTACTGATAAAGGTTCCTATGAAGCTGAATTAGTGATACTTTGCATTGGATTTAGACCGAATACAGAATTGTTTAAAGGCCAGCTGGATATGCTGTCTAACGGAGCTATTATTGTAGATGAATATATGCACACAAGCAAAGAAGGGGTATTTGCAGCAGGAGACAGTGCTTCAGTAATATATAATCCAACAGGAAAGCGTCAATACATGCCGCTAGCAACAAATGCAGTTCGTATGGGAACTTTAGTAGCTAGAAATTTAGTTAAAAATACTACTAAATACATTGGTACTCAAGGAACTTCTGGAATTAAAATTTATGAGTATAATATAGCTTCCACAGGTCTTACTGAAGAGTCTGCTAAAAGAGAAGGGTTAGAAGTTAACACTGTCACAATCACAGATAACTATAGACCAGAATTTATGCCTACTTATGATGCTGTAACAGTAAAAGTAGTTTATGAAAAAGAATCCAAGGTGATTTTAGGAGCACAAATTTGTTCGAAGACGGATTTAACTCAATCTATAAATACATTATCTGTATGCATTCAAAATAAAATGACTGTAGATGAATTAGCCTTTGTCGACTTTTTCTTCCAGCCACATTTTAATAAACCATGGAATTTCTTGAATTTAGCAGGATTAAATGCAGAATAATAGTTAGCAGCTGACTCCCTAGTTTTAAAGCTAGGGAGTTAAATTTTTTTCTATTAGTGTATAGTTTTATCTTAAGTGTGGAATATTGAGAATATTAAAGTAATAAAATATTTATGAGGTGATGATAATGTCAGTTAAAAATGCAATGACAGCAGATTTTTTACGTTCTGCCTACGGTGGAGAAAGTATGGCTCATATGAGATATTTAGTTTGGGCAGATGCAGCAGATAGAGAGAAGTTTCCTAATATAGGAAGACTCTTTAGAGCTGTGGCATATGCTGAGTGGGCTCATGCTAAAAATCATTTTACAGTACTTAAAGATCAGGTTGGGGATAGCTCAGTTACAGCTGGTGCTGTATTCGGTCTTACAAATACAGTTGAAAACCTTCAGGGAGCAATAGATGGTGAACTTCATGAAGTAGACCAAATGTATCCAGTATACTTAAATGCAGCTAGGTATCAGGAAGAGAAAGATGCAGAAAGATCCTTCCATTTTGCTGTAGAAGCAGAAAAGCAGCATGCAGAACTTTTCAAAAAGGCTCAGGAATCTGCTAAAGCTGGAAATGATATTGGAGATGATAAATTTTATGTATGTCCAGTATGTGGTTATACTGTAGTGGAAGATGATTTACCAGAAAAATGTCCAGTATGTGGAGCTAAAAAAGAGGTATTTAAAGATTTTTAAAAATTATATCAATATGTAATAGTGCCATTAACTTAGATATTATAAGAATAGTCTAAGTTAATGGCACTAATAGGTTTTTTATTAAATTTTAAACTTGTTAATTACTTGCTCTAATTTATCGGCAATGTTATTAAGTTGTTCCGCTGTACCAGAAATATTACCTATTGCCCTAGATTGTTCATCCATTGAAGCAGATATTTCTTCGGTAGCTGCTGCAGATTCTTCAGATATTGCAGATACCTCCTGAATTGAGCTGATAACTTCAATTTTATCCCTATCAACCTTCTCAATGTTTTCAACTAAGATATCTATTTGATCTAATGTATTTTGGATAGCGGATTCTATTAGCTTAAAGGCTTTATTTGATTCGCTTACAGCTAAATTAGCTTCCTTTATTGCAGATTCACCATCATCCATATTGTTTTTTGCTGTATTGATTTCAAGTTGAATCTGACTTACTATACTATATATTTCTTTAGTAGAGTTTGAGGTTTGTTCCGAGAGTTTTCTTATTTCTTCTGCAACCACAGCAAAACCTCTTCCTGTTTCACCAGCACGAGCTGCCTCAATTGCAGCATTTAAGGCTAATAGGTTTGTTTGTTCTGCTATTGCTTGAATAGTATTTACAATTTTCCCTATATATTCGGACTTATTGGATAAACTATCTATATTAGTAGACAGTTTTTCAGTAACTTCATTGTTTATAGCAAATTTTTCTATAAGCTTTTCCATTGAAGTAGTACCTAGATTGTTTGCATTTTTAACTTCATTTGAGAATTCCTTAACCTTATTGGAGCTAGAGACAGAAATTCTTATTTCATCAGCTAAATCCTCTAACTTTTCGGTACCAAGCTGTGATGATCTAGCCTGTTCCTGAGCACCCTTTGCTAATTCCTCTAAGGTTCTTGAAACACTATCAACGGAGGCATTAGTTTCCTCAGTAGACCTAGATAGGCTTTCGGAATATTGGGTAACTTCCTTAGAATTTTCTTGTAAGGTTTGTATAATTTCTACTAGCTCTTTTCTCAGGTTTAGAACAGCTCTGCTCATAACACCAGTTTCATCATTATTATTTAATAATTTATCAGATATACTAGTATCATCATAAGACAAATCTAGCCCTGCTACTCTATTAATTAACTCTGTAGAGTGAATGATTGGTGCAGAGAGTTTCTTTCCTATATATAATGCAAATATAGATGAAAGAATAACACCTATTATAATTATTGCAATTATAAGAACAACTAATGAATTAAGCTGTTTAAAAACTTCACTTTCAGGCACTGACATTAGTAGTATCCATCCATTGGAAAGTTTAGAATAACTAAAAACATTAGTACCTTTAGAGGTTTTTAGTTCAGTTACACCGGATGGAGTACTTTTAATTTTATCGCTTATTGATTTATAGCTACCATTATCTATTTTAGCTAAGTTATCACTAGATTTTAGGGTCTTATGAACTATATAATCGTGTTTATCGTTGAGGAAGCTAGCATAACCAGTATCATATATTTTTATATTATTTATGCCTTCTCTGTATTTTTGAAAGTTTATATCAATACCAGCTACACCAATCAAAGTATTGTCTTTAAAAATAGGAGTTGTATAGGATATCATTTCCATTTGCAACTCAACATTGGTATAAGGGTTGCTCCATATACCTTTCTTTTGCTTTATAGGTTCATAGTACCATGCAAGATTGGCATTGTCAGCTCTAAACTCACTTTTATCGGTGAGCTTATGTTCTATAAACTGATGACTGTTTGACGTATCAACAAACCAAGCACCATACACATTTTCTGTTATTTCAGGATTTAATATTACATATAAGCCCATCACTTCCCCTTGCTGGGAAGAAACTAAATTCTTAACTAAAGGCTTCATGAGAGTTTCATAATCTGCTGGACTGGTTTTTAGTTTTTCTATATCTGTTACAGTTGCCACTACCGAGCTCAAGTCTTTAGCAGCACTTTCAACATTAACAATAGTTTTATCAAGCTCACTGGACTTTGCCTGAGCCATTGAAAGCATTTTGTCATTTACCTCACTTTGTATTAAAGAACTACTTTTGAATACAGCTAGTCCACCAATTATAGATGATAAGATTGTACAACAGATAATAATTGCTGTTATAATCTTGCTACTGATTTTTTTCATACGATTTCCTCCATTATAAGAATATACATATTTATTAGGTGATTTTAGCGAATATTGTTTAAAATTAGATTAGTGCAAACCTTCTATATCTACATGATACTATATTAACAAATTTTTGTTAATACTAAAAATGTAAAAATTTAAAATAAAATATAATTTGATTTACGTTATTGTAGCTCCTTTGAATGCAGTATCTATATCATTTAAATATAAACATATATATACATAGGTTTTGTCGGACAGGAAGTGGAAATACAGATTTTTTTGTCGAATGTTTAATTGATAAAAAATTAAAATCCTGTCGTCACAAAATGATATATATATACAAGAATAAACACGAACATTATCATTAAACAAAGTTAGTAAATCCTTTGTTTAATAGAATGATAGCAAAACATAAATAAAAATTACTATATAACGTTCGTAAAAACCATTGACTTTAGTATTGAGATTTGTTACTATAGACAAGTGCGAAAAAGAGAAAAAAACATCAAAAAAAGTAAATTAAAATTACGATTACAAGGAGAAGCATATGGAAAGTTTTTTTAAATTAAAAGAAAACAATACGAATATAAAGACTGAAATACTAGCTGGAATTACAACCTTTATGACAATGGCTTATATATTAGTGGTAAATCCTAACATATTATCACAAGCTGGAATGAACTATGGCGCAGTATTCACAGCTACAGCTTTAGCTGCTATAGTTTCTACTGCTCTTATGGGATTATATGCAAAGTTGCCTTTTGCACAGGCACCGGGAATGGGACTTAATGCATTCTTTGCATATACTATAGTACTTGGAATGGGACACACATGGCAATTTGCGTTAACAGCTGCATTTTTAGAAGGAATTATATTTATTCTGCTTACAGCATTTAATGTAAGAGAAGCAATAATAAACTCTATACCTACAAATATTAAAAAAGCAATTTCTGTTGGAATAGGACTTTTTATAGCATTTATAGGCTTAGAAAACGCTCATATAGTACTACACCCAAAGACTGGTACTATTTTGGCATTAGGAGATGTAACTAGTGGAACAGCACTTCTTGCAATTATAGGAGTTATAATAACTGGAGTACTATTAGCTAGAAACGTAAATGGAGCATTATTAATAGGTATCGTGGTTACTACTCTTATAGGTATTCCAATGGGAATAACACAATTACCTGGAGCAGTTGTAAGTATGCCGCCAAGTATTAGTTCAGGATTCTTACAATTTGAATGGAATCATATATTTAGCATAGATATGTTAGTAGCATTATTTACATTATTATTTATGGATATGTTTGATACTGTTGGAACCCTAGTAGGTGTTGCGACTAAAGCTGGAATGTTAGATGAAAAGGGCAATGTTCCTAGAGCTAAGGAAGCATTATTCTCAGATGCAGTTGGAACAACACTAGCGGCTTGTTTTGGAACAAGTACAGTTTGTACCTATGTAGAAAGTGCTTCAGGGGTTGCAGCAGGAGGAAGAACTGGACTTACAGCGTTATCAACAGCTGGAATGTTTACTGTAGCTTTATTCCTATCACCATTATTTTTAATGATACCATCTGCAGCTACAGCACCGTCACTTATTTTAGTAGGATTATTTATGCTTTCACCTATAAAAGAAATAGAATTAGTAGATTTTACAGAAGCTATACCAGCTTTCTTTACTATAATAATGATGCCTTTAACATATAGTATTTCTGATGGAATTGTATTTGGAATAGTGTCTTATGTGTTTTTAAAGGTATTAACAGGAAAAGCAAAGGAAATATCAGTTACTACCTATATAATAGGAGTTTTGTTTATACTTAAATTCTTTATCTAATTAGTTTCTATTTTTAGAGAGAAGAGATATATCTTATTTTATTAAGAATATATTCTTCTCTCTTTTATTATAAGCTTTTTTAAATATTTTCCTCAGTGGAGGATTTTAATAATCAATATGTAAAATAATTGGTACCTTTTTTTATTGAATTTAGTATAGTAATAAGTAAGGGACAGACATCCGTACTTAGTACTCCTGTAGATAAAGAGTATACATATAAAGACAGGAGGAGGTTATCATGAATTATAAGGAAGTTTACCAATTAGACAAATATAAATACTTAGGCCATGGAAAAAATGGCAAGGTATATTTAATGCCTGATGGAAGAGTTATAAAGATTTGTAAGTTAGAAAAAGTATGCATAGCTGAGTATGAGGTATTAAAAGCTGCAAAAGGTAGTCCATATTTTCCTAAAGTTTATAGTAGAAATGGAAAGGCTATGATAAGAGATTATGTAGATGGAGAAATACTCCCAAGCTATATAAGAAAAAACGGATTAAGCAAAACTTTAGCTATAAATCTAATTAATCTTATTGAAGAGTTTAGGAGATTAGGTTTTAAAAGGTTAGATATAAGGGGAGCACATATATATGTACAGAAAGATGAATCTGTAAAAGTTATTGACCCTGCATCTCACAAAACATGGCAAGAAAAATATCCTAGACTTATGCTTAAACAACTTAGAAAGTTAAAGGTATCTAAAAAGTTTTATCAAATCTTAAGGGAAGAAAGACCAGACTTGTATAAGCTATGGAAAAGATAATTATAATACACATTAAGTATGATGCGACATAAAAGTCTGAGAGCACTGAACACCGGTATGTTTGATAGAGGCATACTGCTTGAAAGCCCTCATTTCAGGAAGAAGGTCTAATGCTGGCTCAACTTTGAAAATGAACTCAAACTCAATGCTTTCTGCGAAAGCTGAGTTTGAGTTAACATTTTCGAAATCGCCAGCATAAGACCTTCTAACCCTTATTCGAAGCTTTGTACGTAGTACACCTCTACCTACACACCTGTTTTTAGTGCAGTTAAAAGTTTTATTATATCCGTCATCACACATAAAAGCTATGCGACAGCATAGCTAATAAACAAAAGTGTAAGTAATATTATTAGGTTACATTAATTGTTTGTTTAGTAAAAAGTCTTCCTACAATTCTATTAAAAATCTTATAGAGCAAGGGCTTGTCGCCCTATAACATAAGAAGATTTTTATATTGAAACAAAAAAGAAAGCCTAGAATAATATAGCCTGTGTGGCAGATAGGGATATTATTACTTATTTACTGTAAGTGATTTTAACACTTGATGTATAAGTTTGATTACTTCATTGCTTTTAATATTGCTGCCTTCTTTTACATCATTCTCAGGAGTATTACCTTCCTTATCTAATACTATTACCTTTATTGGCTTTGTTTGAGCGGGTATGCTCTTAGTGGCAATATCATATATAACTACTAGATTTTTATTTTCAAGTTGTCCGCCATATTTTGTGCCATCCTGAGATATGATTTCTGTATCTTTATCAACCTTTATTTTTAACTGATTGTCCACGCTAACTAGATTATTATCAAATAAGTCTACTTTTACAGTTTCTTTCATATCTCCAACCAATGCTACATCAATTACATATTGGGGAGGATAAATCATTATCATTGGTCTTGTAGCATCGTAGTATCCTGTTATAGTCACTCCTTCTTCTATTTTAGTATCATTTATAAAATAGGTTTTTTCATTAATAATAAAATGGCTTTCTCCTCCTTGACTATCCTCAACTACAATAACCTTATTTCCTTTTTCAGTTTCTGTCATACTTTTTACAGTTCCTTTGAAGCTTTTGAAATTAGATTGTTGTACCTCTTCTACAGATGCACTTACTACAGTATTCTGAGATGCTGCTATCTCTACTCCTGCACCTAATGCTGTTGTAGTTGGTAACGTTAAAAGGCTGGCAGTTACTACTGCTGATATTATTTTTTTTGATTTCATATAAATTTCCTCCTAATATATAAACATTTTGTACTTAACTGCTATCCCTAAATTTGTAAAGGGAATATATTGAATTAGTTGCTATATTAAATTAGACGTATGGAACTTTACTTTAGCTTCATAGATTTAGGAAAATTTAAGAGGGACAGTTCTTTTGGCCTCAAGCCAGAAAACTGTCCCTCTAGTTTTTAGGTTAAGCTAACCTGCGTATATGGATAGATATATAGTATTAATAGAGGCTACTTTCGATTTATAATTGAGATATATTCAAAAGTTAATCTAAGTGTTTTTTTAGAAGGCTGTAAAGAGTTTTAAAATCAATAGGTTTAGAAATGTAATCATCCATTCCTGAATTTAAAAACTTCTCCTTATCACCTACCATAGCATAGGCAGTCATAGCTATAATTGGAATATGTTTTTTAGTTAACTTTTCATAATCTCTGATAGCTTTTGTAGTATTTAGCCCATTTAGCTCTGGCATCTGAATATCCATCAGTATTAAATCAACAACTTGATTGTCCAGAATTTTAAGTGCTTCTATTCCATTAAATGCATTCAGACAGTTATAGCCTTTCTTATACAGTAAAGTTGATATAAACTGTTGATTTATTTCATTATCCTCTACAATTAAAATAGTTTTTGAATAGTTGTCAACATTGATATTTGGACCTAACTCTGTAATATCTAATGTACAATCAGTGCTGTCATTGGTAGTTAAAAATTCCGCTGTAAAGTAAAAACAGCTTCCTTCATCCTTTTTACTTGTTACCCACATGTCTCCATTCATCATGTTTGCTAATTGCTTTGAAATTGCAAGACCGAGGCCAGTTCCTCCATATTTTTTCGTATATGAATCATCAACTTGACTGAAGGTTTTAAAGAGTTTATTCATTTTATCCTCTGCTATTCCAATTCCAGTATCGGAAACAGAAAATTGAACCCTAATCTTTCCTTTAGAACTCTCTATTTTTTTTACACAAAGTATTATGCTGCCCTTTTCGGTAAATTTTAAGGCGTTATTTAATAAATTCATTAGTATTTGACTAAGCCGAATAGGGTCTCCTATTATATTTATATCTGTAAGTCGAGGATCTATAAAATACAGTACTTCTATAAACTTTTTAGAGGCTAACAATGAAAAGTTTTTCCCTATTTTATTAATTTTTTCTTGAAGGTTAAAAGGGACTAAATCTATGTTAAACTTTCCCGACTCAATTTTTGATATATCCAGTATATCATTAATTAAATCAAGTAGATGCTGGGAAGATGTCTTAACCATGTTTAGATATTCTCTTTGCTCCTCATTAAGCTCTGTCATAAGAGTTAAATCTGTCATGCCCATTATTCCGTTTATTGGAGTTCGTATTTCATGGCTCATATTTGCAAGGAAGTTACTTTTAGAACTATTGGCTTCCTCGGCAGCAATTTTGGCCTTTCTAAGTTCCTCCTCATCCTCCATCCTTTTGGTTATGTCCCTTCCGATGGAGTAGATTAGCATGTCTTCTTTAACTACAAAGGAATTCCACTCAATCCATTTATAGCTTCCGTCCTTACATATATACCTATTTCTAAATACCTTTCTTCCAGTTTTAAGGAGATTTATCGAGCAGTCTATAGAATATTCTATATCCTCTTGGTGTACAAAATCTCTAAAGTTTTTATAAATAAATTCACTTTTTCTCCATCCTAAAACCTTTTGAAGACCAGGACTAACTTCTAAAAAGTCACCATCAAAGCTTAGTATACAGAATACGTCATCAGATAAATTGGTAAAATTACGAACCTTTTTCTCTACATTTTTTATTTTAGTTATATCTTCAACTTGGCTTAATATAGATGCTAATTCACCTTGCTCATTTAATATAGGAGTAGTTAAAATATCAAAATAGTAAATACCACTTTTATTTGTCTGGGAATTGCTGCGATCCTTTAAGTTATATTTGCAGGTTATTCTAGAATTTTTCTTATTCCTAACCATACTTTTAGCTTTTTCTGAAATAAAGGGACTTTCAAAAAAGTTATCAGATTTAAAATCACTGATATGATCTATTTTAAACATATCACAAAAGGATTTATTAGCAGCTAAGGCTTGTCCATTGGCGTCAAACAACTCTATACCAATAGGAGACTGTTCGTAAATACTTCTAAATTTCTTTTCACTGTTATAAAGCTCTTGGTTAAGTTTTTTATTTTCAGTTATATTTCTTCCAATAGAACAGGCACCTATAATATTACCAATATGGTCTTTTATAGGGGTTATACTTAAAGATAGGAATATTTCTTCATTATCTTTGTTTAGTATTTTTACTTCGTGGCTCTTAATTTCTTTACCTAGGCTTATTGTATCAAGTAATTCTGACAGCCTTTCTTTGCTTCCCCATATATCAAGTGCAGATATTTCTTTACCAAGCATTTTTCTTTCAGTATAGCCATAAATTTTTTCTGAAGCCTTATTCCAGCTTATAATTTTTCCTTCCAAAGTAGTAGCTATTATAGAATCTTCCGAGGAGTTTACGATAGAGGATAACTGAAGAGCTTTTTTCATACAGTCGTTTTTTTCTAAGTGGTAGTTCAATAACAGAATAAAGGTATTCTCTAAATTTAAAAATTGTCCATAAAATCTCCAGTTAACCGGCCCAATTTGTATTTCTTTAGAAAAGGAAAAGTCTAAACTTTCATTGCTTTTATAGTTTAATATTTCATCTTTAATAAACCACAGAATTTTTTCTACTTTTTCATTAAAACATTTTACATTCTCCTTCATATAAATATTTTGAAGCATTTTTATTGTTGCATCATTTACCTTATTTATGTAGTAATTCTCATCTAATATGATAAAGGGAACAGATATGTTTGAAAGAATATTTAAGCATCCATTGAATTCGTTTTCACTTTTTACTAGGTTTCTCATATTAAATTTAAAAAATGGTGACTGGCACCAAATTTTAATTTCACTCCTTTCATAGAAATGTTTTAAGAAAATAGATTGTTTTTGTTTTTCATTTCCATTAATGATTATATTTACTATTCCAGTATATTACTTTATCTGAAAGCATTCAATATAGGATTGTTAAAAAAATATTAAAGTTAACAAAATAGGAGGCAGTAGAGGTATAAATTATACCAATACTGCCTCCTTGACTATTTCAATTCTTCTAATAGTTGTTCTATTTTAGGAGTACATCGTTTGCCGCCACAGGAACCGGAACCAGCTCCCGTTGCCTTTCTGACCTCTTCTATAGTCTTAGCTCCATTAATAATTGCTTTTTTTATTGTAGCCCTTGAAATTCCTTTACAAAGGCATACTTTTGTAAGTTTATCTAAAATTTCTGGTTTTATGTTTTGCTCCATTATTCATCACTCCAAGGTTAATTATATTTATTTTGTAAAATAATTATTAGAAAATAATAATTATCTATTCATCTATTATATATCTTTCCTTGTAAAATGTAAATGCTAAGCTACTCATTCTTAGTAGTCTCCTCTGCCTTGAGTATCAACCTTAATCTTTGCGTTTACTTCAATAATCGAATCCGTTACTACCTTATCCCAATCAATACCTGTTCTTCTACCGTAGGTTTCTGCGGCTACCTTTCCTAATTCTAAACAGTCCGCCTTATATTCTTTTTTCATCTTGTCTAAAAAATCATTACACATTTTTTCAGTCTTCTCAGCTAGCTTTTTTTCAAAGTCTTTTTTTTGTTTTACGTCGGTAATTATATTCTTATATAACTCGTTTGAAACTATGTCTCCTTTTATATCTAAATTAATAATAAATTTATACTTATCACCTTCTTTTATGCATTTAACTTTTCTTTTGGATCTGCCATAGTATTCTATAAATTTTTGTGGTTCCTCTTGAATTCTTAGTATACCTCTAACTTTATTTTCTCTAAGTAAGTTCATTATTCTAGAATCTTCTATATCAATTTTAGCAACTAGCTTATCTTTTTTTAGTATAGCAGTACCAGTGATTTTAATTTCTTTTTTCTTAGAATTTTCATCACTTTCCTGCAGTTCAATATAAGGCAATGCAGTAGTTCTTCCTTCAGCTGATGATCTTATGTATAAATCCATAAGGTTATAGTTTTCTGAAAAAAAGTTATACTCCTTAGAGTTCTCAACTAACCCTTCCATAAAATCAGAAGAACTGGGGTATCCAGGAATTTGATGTTCAAGATAAGGGAGAGATTTTCCTTTACAAATAAGCATATAGGAAGCATTATTTGTAGTTGGGTTCTTGTAAAAGGAGTCTAGTAATCCCTTAATTCCAAATTGAGCATACTCATCACTTATTAAAAATATCTTCTCCTGTCCTAAAATCTCCTTTTTATTTGATTTTACATGCCTTTCCTGTCTAGTTTGAGCTACGGTAGAGGCTGAGCCAGTAAGTACTATATGTGAGGTAGGGTCATTTTCTTTAAACACATAAATGTCTCTGTGAAAATTATAGATAACTTGTGCAGCACTTTTATCTATATCCACTCCAGTGCCGGCTATTATAGCTACGTCCTCAGCAGATTTAGGTTCTAAACCTATTGTTATAAATGTAAAGAAGAAGATAAATAAAATAATCATAATAAAGTTTTTTTTTTTCAACATTTACCATTCCTTTTTAGATAAACTAATAATGATATAAGAGATATATACAGTGCATTAAAAATTGTATATTTAAATATAAGTAGGTCAATAAATTTTGAGCGTACAGTCTCATTTGTTAACATTAAACTTAAAAAGACTGTAACTGGATATAGTAAAAGGGTTATTTTTTTTTCGCTGAGTTTTTGAAATAAGTTATTTAATACAAAGACAGCTCCATAATAATAATTAGCAGATAGTCTTAATGCTACAATAGTCCATATAAATATAAATATAAATCTAAAGTTGTTAATAACGGGAAAAACGAAACTTTCTGTTACCAAAGTAAAGGACCATATACCTTTAGGTATGGCATCAACGCTTAAATAATATATGCTTATAAAGGTTACGTAAGTGTAAATTAAAGTAGTGATGCCTACGAACCTAAGGATAGATTTTTTTAATTTTTTACTATCATTTATAAAAGGATAAATCAAAAATATGGCTTCAATACCTGAATAGGAAAACATCGATTGTTTTGTACTCTTTAAAATATCTACTATGCTTGCTTGAAAAAAAGGAAAGAGGTTTTGTAAACTTCCTTTTCTTAAAGCTGCCAGAGAAGTTAAAATTATAAGAAGCATAAAATAAGAACCAATTTCACTGACTTTACCTACTACTTTTAGGCCTTTATAGGTGGTATAGGCAATTGCTAAGAGAGAGATAGCTAAAACCTTACTGGAAGTTAAAAATGGTACAGCATAGACTCTTACGATATTATTAAAACCGGCAATAGTTACAACTGTATGAAAAATAAAGAAGGTCAAAAATATAATATTTAGAACAGTTCCAATGAATTTTCCACAAAGTTTCTTACTTAAGGTCAGCACTGTATCCTTTGGATATTTGCTGCTGACGTAAATTGCTAAAATTCCTATATATAAGGGATATCCAGCCCCTAATAAGGCTGCTATCCATGCATCCTGATAAGAGTCTTTAACAAGAGAATTTGGGAGTCCTAAAATACCTATGCCCATTGTAAAGCCAGTTAACATAAATGTTACTTGGTTAGGAGTTAAGAGATTATGCTTTTCAACGCTCATTAATAATCTCCCCTTCCTTGAGTATCTACCTTAACATAAACATTTACTTTTATATTAGAGTTTGGTACTACTTTATCCCAGTCTACACCGGTATCTTTACCATATTTTGCAGTAGCAACTATACCTAGGTCTAAGCAGTCTAGCTTATATTGATTTTTCATTTTATTTATAAACTCATTACAGTTAGCCTTTATATTATCAGCCATATCTTTTTCAAAGGCAGCAACTGCCTTTGGATTCTTTATTATATCTTTATAAAGTTCGTTGGAGATTATATCGCCCTTAAGGTTCAGGGTAATAGTAAAATTATATACATCGTTAACTTTAGAGCAGGAAACCTTTCTTCTTACCTTTGCATAGTAATCTATGAATTTACCAGAGTCCTCCTCCAGAGTAAGAATACCTGTGCTATTGCTAGTACTTAAAATGTTTAATAGTCTGCTATCCTTCATATCTAATTTAAATACCATTTTATCATGTTTAAATAAACATTCCCCAGTAATTTTAGGGACCTTTTCACTTAGTTCAACACATGGAATTTTAACACTTCTTCCCTCAGTACCTAGGGAGATAAATAAATCCAGTATTTTTAAGTCTTTTGGGAAAAAATTATATTGATTAGCGTTTTTTAGCATTCCCTCTATATAGTCACCGGAAGTAGGGTAACCTTCTATCTTATAATCTAATAGGTCTGAAATGTTATCCTTGCAAATTGCCACTAATGCAGTATCATTGACAAAGGGAATTTTAAAAAGTGCATCTATAATAGTTGATATCCCATATTTAGCGTAGGCTTCACTTATTAAATCTACTTTTTCCAATCCAACTAAGAACTTTTTATCTAGTTTCAGCTGCCTCTCTTCCCTTGATTTAATTAAACTAGAGGCAGTTCCGCTATAGGTTTTATTAAAAACCTTATTACGTTCACCAAAAATATATGTTTGTAAATATATCTTGTAGATTATATCCTTGTTAGTGTTTTTTTCTAAGTCATAGCCTATAACAGAGGGGATAGCAATATTTTCTATAGGAGCGGTATTGACTCCAGTAGTACAATATATAAATAGTATTATAATAAAGACTATAGTTATTATCTTACGTTTTTTCATAGGCTTTATCCTTCTTAATAAATATTAGTAATGCAATTAAAGATGAATACAATAAAACGTATATAGTTATTATTGGTAAGAAGTAACTTGTTATGTATTTTTTCTTTTCTTCACTACCGTACATAATAGATAAAAAGACAATTAAAGGATAACAGATATATATAAGATCCTTTGATTTAAATTTTTTTATGGAGTCGCTTAAAATAGTAACAAAGGCATAGTAACTAGCTGCTGTTGATTTTAACGTAACAAGAATCCATAAAAAAAGTAGAATATACCTAAAGTTACTTATGAAGGTAATATTTAAATTTTCAGTTACGTATATTGAGGACCATCTAGTTTTAAGAATAACATTATGACTAAGATAATATATTGTCATAAATGTTATCCAGGTGTAGGAAATGCAAGTGAGCATTACAGCCTTCAGTGAAGACTTTTTTAACTGAGTTCTATCACTTATAAAGGGATATATTAAAAATATAATTTCTATACACCCATAAGAGTATGCTGAGTTTATGCCTCCTTTTAATATGTTCATCCACCCAGAACCTGTCACCGGTAGTATGTTTAATATGCTGCCAGTTCTTATACTGGCCAGAGGTACAAGTATTACTGAAGCAGAAAAGTAAAAAATACATTCACATAGTCTTCCAATAACCGTTAATCCTTTATAGGCTGTATAGGCTGAAACTAGTATAAATAGACTTATAAATTTTAAAGGGGTTAAAAAGCTTAATATATAAGTTCTAAGGAAGTTACTTATTCCGGAGCAAGCAGAAGTTAGATAGAGAACAAAAAGCAAAGAAAACAATATATTTAATACGCTGCCAAGCATCTTTCCAAGATATCTTTTACTTAGAACCAATATATTATCATTAGGGAATTTGCTGCTTAGGTAGAAAGCAATAAACAAGATATATAGGGGATAAATAGCACCAAACAAGACAGAGATCCAACCATCCTGTTTTGCAATCTTAGCCACCTCATTAGGCAAGCTGATTATGCCTTCGTTAATCATAATTCCAAGCAATAAATAAGTTACCTGGTTTGGCGATAATAAGTTTCTTCTGTTAGTATTCATGATTTTATTCATCTTTCTGCCAGTTGTCTCTAAAATCTGATTGTCTTACTGAATCTTTATTAGGTATAGATTTTGGCCTTTTATTAAATTGCCAAAGAGGTGATCTAATAAATACATCCTTCATATCTTGTTTCTTAAATTCAAGGTAGGGTACTCCAAAACTATCTAGAGAGCATAAATGTACTGTAATTACAAAGTACCCTAAGCCTATACCAAATATACCTAGAAAGTTCGCTAAAAGAAGCATAGGAAACCTTAACAGTCTTATGGCGATGGACATATCATATTTAGGAATTAAAAAGGTAGATATTACTGAAATACCTATAATAAATAGAGTAGTAGGGCTTACAATTCTAGAACGAACAGCAGTATCACCTATTATGATACCTCCAACCACACTTAAAGTTTGACCTATTTTACTTGGAAGTCTTAAACCACCTTCCCTTAAGAATTCAACTATTAGTTCCATAGATAATATCTCCATAAAAGGAGTTAGGGCAATGCCTATTCTTGATTGTATTATAGGTGTTATAAATTTTATAGGTATAAGTTCAGTATTAAATTTCATTAAAGTTAGATATATAGAAGGTAAAGTTATTACTATAAAAACTGCTAGAAGTCTAATAATTCTTACAAAAGAAGAGGCTAAGGTTCTCTGATAATAGTCTTCTACTGCTTGAAAAAATTCTATTAATGTTGCGGGACCTGTAAGTACAGTAGGACTTCCTTCTACTGCCATAATAACTCTGCCTTCGGATAGTTGAGCAACAGCTACATCAGGGCGTTCTGTTACTAAAGTCTGTGGGAAAGGGGAGTAAGTATAGTCTTCTATATATTGTTGTAGTGTTCCTACATCTGTTACCTTATCTACATTTATAGAACAAATCCTTTCCCTTATTTTGTTGACAACGGTGTCATCTGCAAGATCCTGAACATATATTATTGCTGCGTCATTTTGTGTAAGCTGTCCTAAAATAAATTTTTCAATAACTAAGTTTTTATCCTTAAGTTTGCGTCCTATTAAACTTATATTTGTATCAAGATTTTCAACAAAGCTTTCTCTAGATCCTCTTACAGAGGTTTCAGTTTCAGGTTCAGTTATAGCTCTGCTTTCTCCTCCACTGGTATCTAATACTATCCCTTCAAAAATACCATTTATCAAAATAACGCTATTGCCCTTCTTAACAGAAGTTATTATTTCATTAGTATCAGTTTTAATATTAGTGCTGCTCATAAAAATATACCTTTTACAAAGATATTCTGCTAGGTTTTCCTTACAATTTAAGTTTTCATGAATATAAAGCATTAGTGGGGACAAAATGTCTCTATCTATAGTGTTTTTCTCCACAAGCCCACTTATGTAAATAATAGCTGCATCTAGAGGTTGATCACTGCCTATAAAGAAGCTTTTTACAACTATTGAGCTCTTCATCCCAAGTTCACTTGTGATAAAATCTATATTTTGTTTTAAATCTGAAGTATACAACGCCATTATTCACATCCTTTGCTTTAGGGAGTTTATATATTTATAAAATTTATATTTGATACTTAGTATTATCTAACATAAATAAGGTTTATATACGATTACTGTAAATATAAAATATCATTGAAAACTTAGATATTTGCTGAGTATAAAAGAGTACAAAAAACAAATGCTATTGTTAATAATTTGTTCATAAAGTTGACATTATTCTGTAACTAACACTGGACAGAATAAAATCGTAGTAAATTTTATAGAGGAGGGTTAGCCCGTGTTAAATTTTAAGAAAATTATATTGCCAGCTTTACTAGCAGCATCAATACTTGCACCAAGTGTAGCTTATGCCAGTTCAGTCCAGAGTACTGAACCGGCAGCTATATCTAAAACTGAAAAATTCAAAGAACATCATAAGAATCACAAAAATTTCACTAAGGAATTAGAGGATGTAGAAAAGTATGTTCCAGGAGCTAAGGAACAGGTGAGGCAAATACTGACTGAAAGAAGAGAGCTTCATAGAGAATTAAAAGATTTGCAGCTGAAGAAACTTGGGGTAGATACTTCCTTTATGAATGAGTATAGAAAAGTTGTTCAAGATACTCATGATAAGGTGAAGAGTGGACAGATGACAAAAGAAGATGCTAAAAAGCACTTAGAGGAAGAAAAGAAAAAATTTGAAACAAATCACGGCAGTGAACTTGCAAAATTAAAGCAAGCTAAAGAAGACTATGCTGCAGCTCATAGAGATGAAATTTCAGCTAGAAAAGATGCTATGAAGTCAGATATGAAGAAAGTAGAGGAGGTAGAGAAGGCTTTAAAAGATGCAGTTAAAGCAGATGAAAGCGATAAGGTTAAGGATGCCTACAATAATTATTTAAAGGTATTAAAGGAATCAAATAAATTGTTAAAGGATAATGTAAGTAAACTCAGAAATTAAGTATGGGTGAACTGGTCATATCATTATTCAGTGAAATACTTTGAGAATTATGAACATCTTTTATAGTAGTAAGTGAAGGTCTTAATAATTAACAAAACTCAGGAAGCTCTTAAGTTGTACATAGACAAGACAATAAGAGGTTCTTGAGTTTTATTTTTATAACTATTTTTTTTATTGTATCCAGATTGCCGTTCCAGAAGGAATGTTGTCATAGATGTATTTTGCATTTTCTAGGGAAAGTCTTATACAACCGTGAGATATATTATAGCCAAGCCTACCGTCTACTAGTTTATCACTTTTATTATATAACACACTATGAAACAAATAGTTTCCGCTTATTTGAGTGTAATACTTGCATATTAAACCATTATCCGTAACAAAAGAGCTTCCTCTAGTACCTATAGTAAAATGTCCTCTGACTATAAGCAGGAAAATTCAATATTAGCAGCTTGTGTTAGCCTATTATTCATTAAATCATAATTTGATTCATCCTGATTTTCTGATGGAATTGCGGAGCTAGGAAAGGTTATTGTAAAAGTAGATCCTTCCCCAACTTTACTTTCAACAGTAATGTCACCATCTAGCTTGTTAACTAATAGTTTAACAAGGCATAGTCCTATACCTGTTCCTTCAGAGCCTCTTGTCATACTATTATTAACTTGTCCAAAACGATCAAAGATTAATGATAGCTTTTCCTTTGGAATGCCTACTCCAGTATCGCTAACTTTTATGTAGATATGGTCTTCTTTATGAAATATACTTACGCTAATTGATTTACCATTAGGTGTAAATTTAATAGCATTAGATAAAAGATTTAATAATATACGTTCGTATTTTTCATCATCAATTGCCGTTATTATAGAGGAACTTGCTGCTGAAAATTTAATTTTTATATTTTTTTCAGATGCATATAAGGATATAGATTCTATAATAGATTTGCTCAAATATATTATGTCTAAGTTTCTTTTATAAATATTTAAATATCCGGATTCAGCCTTTGTTATATCTAATAGATTGTTAACCAGTCTTAACTGTTGAAGAGAACTTTGACGTATCTTCTCAATATATTTTCCAGCTGTTTCTGAAAGTTCGCTGCCACATATTAACTCTAATGCTTGTATGGCAGATAAAGAGATTGTTAATGGTGTCTTAAATTCATGGGAGATAAAGGAAAAAAAATCCTTTTGAAAACTTAATACTTTTTCAACAGCCTGTTTTTGGTTAACTTCAGCAGTTATATCAATAGCTATTATAAGTACTTCTGAAATATTTCTTTCAAAATCTAGGATGGGATGAAAGATTAGATTAAAGTATAAGAACTTATCATGAAGGAAAACCTTGAAGTTTTTCCTATAAACTACATTTTTGTTTTTTTTCATTGACTCTATGCATTCAAGATTTTCATCATCTTTAAAGTATGGAAATACCTCCAATATACTTTGCCTTGAATTAATTCTTTCAAAAAGTTCTGCATCATCTGATTTTATACTCATTATATACTCTTTAGTTTTTTCATTAAACTCGATAAAGTTTAGTCCAGGGTAGGATAGTCTAACTACAGGAATTGCTAGTGAATTTACTATATTATAAAGTATATCCCGATGATTTTTTATATCTTGAGCGTAATTGGATATCTTGGAAATATCGCGACTGCAGATTATGCCTATTAAAAAATCACCATTATCATCAAAGATAGGTGTACCGCTAATACCAAGATAGGTTATTTTTTCATCCTTTTTCATATACAAGGTTCTCTGAGTTATTTTTTCACCTAGTAGTACACGAGAAGCAGTCATATCTTCAAAGGGAATTTCATTTCCTTCAATATCATATAGAGTGCAGGATTTTCGTAAGTCGTCAATGCTCTTTAAAGGTCCAAAATAGTCTCTTGCAGCCTTATTTAAACCTAAGTAATTGCCATATTTATCAATAATCAAAATAGCATCAGATATATTTTCTATAATATATTCTAATTCTTTATTTTGTTTTTTTAGGGGTAGCGAAAGGTAGTCTGAGCTGATCATAATAATCCTCCAATAAGAATAAAAAATTAAAAAAATAAAATGTATAAACATCGGAGTTTTTACAAATTTTAATAATTATATTAGCATAATATTATCATATAATTCTAGTAATTTCCATAAGATTCTTGTAGTTAATGCTAAATTATCATATTTTTGTATGATAAAATAGAGTTTGTAGATACTACTAAATAAATACATAGCAACTAAAGTAGAATAATGATTGAGTAATTGATTATTGAGTTTATAAATTATTATTACACTTTCGGTATAATTATGTAATCTTTAATAAATCTTAAAAACTACAAGTCTTGATTTTTATTTCAGTTTGTGGTGAAATATAAACAGGCAAATGTGCTACAATTTGGTTTTACTGTACATGTAAACGAATTAACTAAATAGAAAGGATGATATACATGACAAATAATGTATTAAACAATCTAAATCCTACAGAGGTATTTAAATATTTTGAGGAGCTTTCTCAAATTCCAAGAGGATCAGGAAATGAAAAGGAAGTAAGTGATTATTTAGTAAACTTTGCTAAGGAACGTAATTTAGATGTTATCCAAGATGCTGCTTTAAATGTTATAATAAAAAAGAAGGCAACTGCAGGATATGAAAACAGACCAGCTGTTATTATACAAGGACATATGGATATGGTTTGTGAAAAAAATGTAGATACAGTACATGATTTTACAAAGGATCCAATAAAATTAAGAGTTGTAGAAGATATGGTTTATGCAACAGGAACTACTCTTGGAGCAGACAATGGAATTGCAGTTGCAATGGGACTTGCAATTTTAGATTCTAAAAATATTGAGCATCCAGCTTTAGAGCTACTTGTTACAAGTGCAGAAGAAACTGGAATGGACGGTGCAGCAGCATTAGATCCTAAAAATGTAGATGGAAGAATTCTTATCAACATAGATTCAGAAGAGGAAGGCACTCTTCTTGTAAGTTGTGCTGGAGGACTTACAACTAAGGTAACTGTTCCAGCAGTTTGGGAAGAAGCTGATAAAAACCTAGAGGCTTGTGTAATTAGAATTAGAGGCCTAAAGGGCGGTCACTCTGGTATGGAAATTAATAAAGGAAGAGGAAACTCAAATAAATTAATGGGACGTATCCTTAGAGACTTAACTGATAACTTAGAGTTAAGAATTAGTGAAGTTAACGGTGGTTCAAAACACAATGCAATTCCACGTGAAGCTGATGCAGTTATATTAGTTAAACCAGAAGAAAAATCAATGGTCCAAACAAAGGTTGCTCAGTGGGAAAGCACATTAAAGGATGAGCTTAGAACACCAGACCCAGATTTAAGAGTAGAGTTTGAAGCTTTAGCTACTGCACCTGCAAAAGTATTATCAAAAACTAGTGCAGAAAGCCTAGTTAACTACTTATACTTAGTTCCAGACGGAATTAACTCAATGAGCATGGATATAGAAGGTCTAGTAGAAAGCTCTATAAACCTTGGAGTAATAACAACTTCACAAGATGGAATAGAATTCATAAGTGCTATGAGAAGTTCTGTAAAAAGCTTAAAAATGGAGCTATTTACAAGAGTATCAACTATAGCAAAACTTGTTGGTGCAAAAGTTGCTGCAGAATCTGACTACCCAGAGTGGGCATACAATCCAGATTCAAAGATTAGAAATGTATTTATAGAAGTTTATGAAAAGATGAATGGAAAGAAACCACATATAACAGCTATTCACGCAGGACTTGAGTGTGGATTGTTAGGAGAAAAGTTTAGTGGTTTAGATATGATCTCCTTTGGACCAAATCTATATGATGTTCATACTCCAGATGAACACATGAGTATATCATCAGTTCAAAGAATGTGGGATTACTTATTAGAAGTTTTAAAGAATGTAAAATAGAATATTTATTCTAAAAGAAGTAAAAATAGGATCAAAGATATTGGTTAAGTATATATTATATTTTAGCTAATAATCTTTGGTCCTATTTTTGCATATGCTCTAATCATGCCAAAGTGGAAAACCAGTTAGAAATATATATGTTTAGGTTTTACTCAATAATTAAGAATTGCAAGCTACTTCCTTGAGAATAATAAGTAATATAAAGTTAACTATTTTAAGGAGGCATTATAAGATGAGAACTATAGAGAATGTTTTAGAAGTTATAAAAGAAATAGATTGTAAAGATGACGAGTTATACAACAAAATAAGATCAGCCTATGAGGGATACGAATATGATGGAAAAACAGAGGTAGTTATCGAAAGAAAGGAAAAGTACGATGAATCAGATCTTAAAGCCTATAGTGCCCACATAGATGCAAAAGATGCACCGGAAATTATAGCTGTTATTAGAGAAGGTGCTGATGGATATGTAGCTACAGTGATGAATGCTTATATTCACTAAAACAGTAAGATGCTCAGTATAGATTAAATTCCTATACTGGGCATTTTAGCACAGCTGAAAAAACTACAGCTTCTTATAACAGATATGTATTGGGGATATTTGTAAAACAGAAAAAGGTTCTAAAAAGTTCTTAAATACACTTAATTTGAAAAGTTCGGAATAATAGTATATTATGTATATATAAGGAATTGTTAAAGTTTTATTTATTAACTAGGGGGAACAAAATGATTTTTATTAAGAATGACAATACAAATCCAGCAATTAACCATGCTGTTGAAGAATATGTGCTAGATAAATTTGATGATGATTGCTTTATGCTTTGGAGAAACGAACCTAGTATCTTAGTTGGTAAAAATCAAAATACTTTGTCAGAAATAAACCTTGATTATGTTAGAGAAAAAAATATACCAGTAATTAGAAGAATGTCTGGTGGAGGGACTATTTTTTGTGATTTCGGAATTATACAATTCACTTTTATTTCTTGTAATAGAGCAAATAAGTTTGCAGACTTTGGAAAGTTTACCTCTCCTGTAATTAATGCCTTAAAAAAACTTGAAATTGAAGCAGAGTTATCTGGAAGAAACGATTTAACTATAGAGGGAAGAAAGTTTTCAGGAAATGCTCAGTATAGTAATAAAAATAAGACATTACACCATGGAAGTATATTATTTTCACCGAATATGAATAACTTAGTACAAGCATTAAAAGTAAAACCAATAAAATTTGAGGGGAAGGCAGTTAAGTCTGTTGCCAGTAGAGTTACAAATATAAGTGAACATCTTAAGACGGCTATGACTGTAATAGAATTTAAGAATTTTTTGCTTGATTCTGTTATGAGTGAATATGAGAACTCAAATTTATATGAATTTAGTGATGAAGAATGGGAAAAAATTAGAAAAATATCTAGTGAAAAGTATGAAACTTGGGAATGGAACTATGGACATTCCCCTAAGTTTAATTACTTTAATGAAAAGAAGTTTTTAGGAGGAATTGTACAAGCTAATACATATGTATATAAGGGAATTATAAAAGATATTAAGCTTTTTGGTGACTTTTTTAGTGAAGGGGAAGTAAAAGAGTTAGAGGAATGCTTAACTGGTATAAAGTATGTAAAAGAGGATATCTACAAAGTTTTAGATAATATAGATATTGAAAGATACATGAGTAATATAAGTAAAGAAAATTTACTATCTTTAATTATGGGATCAGATGTAGTTTTATAAGTTACATAATGATTTTATCAAACAGAGGGGGAGAGATTAATGGCACAAAGGAAACCAGAGTGGTTGAGGGTAAAAATTAGAGGGGGAGAAAATACAGGAACAGTCCAAGAGATACTAAGAAAGCATTCTTTAAATACAGTTTGCAGGGAGGCAAACTGTCCAAATAGAGCTGAATGTTTTAGTAAGAGAACAGCTACTTTTATGATACTGGGAAGAAATTGTACTCGAAATTGTACATTTTGTAACGTAACAAAGGAAAAACCAGAAGTTATAGATAAAAATGAGCCTTTTAATGTTGCTCAAGCGGTAGATAAGTTAAATCTAAAGCATACAGTAATAACTTCTGTTACTAGAGACGACATTGAAGACGGTGGAGCAGGACATTTTGCAGAGGTTGTGGAACAAATAAAGAAGCTAGGTAAGGCTATAACCATTGAAGTGTTGATACCTGATTTTAAAGGTGATGAAGCAGCATTAAAGAAAGTAGTTAGCTCAAAACCAGACATTATAAACCATAATATAGAAACAGCTGCTTCCTTATATAGTAATGTAAGGCCCATGGCGGTTTATCAACGCTCACTTGATCTTTTAAATAATGTGAAAAAAATGGACAATTCTATTTTAACTAAGTCTGGCTTTATGGTTGGGCTTGGTGAAACAGAGGAAGACGTAATAAATATACTTAAAGATTTAAGAAAGGTGAATTGTGATATTGTAACTATAGGACAATATTTAGCACCTTCATCAAAGCATCATCCTGTGATAGAATATATCCATCCAGATATATTTAAAAAATATGAAGAAATAGCTTTAGACATGGGATTTGAGTTTGTTTTTTCAGCTCCCTTAGTTAGAAGTTCCTATAATGCAGAAAGAGTCTTTACTAAAAAACATAATAAAGATTTGAATATAATCTAATATTATAAATTAAGTTTCATAATGAAACTAAAAAAGCAATTTTCTCAAAATGGTACTATTTTTGTATCCTTTTGAGAATTTTTTTATGTTAAAGCCTTATATAGCTTATAATATTATATGGCATGAGAGTTGCTTATATAAATATGTAGAAAGTTATTATTTTACATAAATGATATATAAGTTTAGGGGGTTTTTACAAATGCATATTCCAGATAACTATTTAAGTCCATCTACCTGTGCTGCTGTAGGAGTGGTAATGTTACCAGTGTGGAGCAGGGCTGTTAAAAAAGTAAAAGAAGAAGTAAGTAGAAAAAAGATGCCTATACTAGGGGTTTGTGCAGCTTTCTCGTTTTTAATAATGATGTTTAATGTACCAGTTCCAGGAGGTACAACAGCTCATGCTACCGGTGCAGTTTTAATTGCCATACTTTTGGGGCCTTACGCAGCAACTATTTCTGTAACCATAGCACTACTAATTCAGGCACTATTCTTTGGTGATGGAGGAATACTAGCTTTTGCTGCAAATTGTTTTAATATAGCCTTTGCAATGCCGTTTACAGGGTATTTTGTTTATAAATTGGTAAAGAAAAAAATGAAAAGCAATAATGGAGAATATATAGCAGCGTTTCTAGGTGGATATGCAGGAATACTTGTGGCAGCTTTTTTTACAGCTCTAATGTTTGGAATACAGCCTATTCTCTTTAAGGATTCAACAGGTGCACCAATATATTGTCCTTATGGTTTAAACGTAGCTATACCAGCTATGATATTGCCACATTTACTTATAGGTCTGTTGGAAGGTGCTATTACCGCTGGAGTGTACGGTTATCTTAAGAAGATGTCCCCAGGGGTTATATATGAAGACAGAAGTACAAATAATAAGTCTTTATATGGATTATTAATAGGAATGATAGTATTATGTCCTCTAGGACTTTTAGCAACGGGAACCGCTTGGGGAGAGTGGGGGGCTGATGAAATAAAAGAGGTTATAGGATATGCTCCTAAAGGAATTGAAAATGGATTTAGCTTTAATTCAATAATGCCTGACTACAGTGTAAATGGTAGTAATGAAGTAATTGGATATATTATTTCTGCTATTGCAGGGGTTGCTATTATCCTGATATTGTTCAAGATAATGGGTTCCGCTAGAAAGCGTAAAGTCTCTGCTAATAGTGACGCTAAAGATGTTTCATAGTTAAAAGAAAAACTTTTGACATTCAGCTTAGGCTGGGTATCAAAAGTTTTTTTAATTATATGGACCTAATTTTATTAAGAATTATTGTATATAAATTACAATTTGAATTTACTAACTAGTGAGTTAAGAGTCTCTATGGTTTTGGACTGATTCTCAGCCATTAAGACAACCTGTTGAATATGGTTTAAGGTCTCACCTATATTTACAGCTATTTCAGAGGAACTTGCAGAGTTTTCTTCAGCAGTGGCAGATACAGTTTGAATTGTATAGTTAACAGTATTTATTGTTGAAGATATTTCATCTACATTGGATGCTAAGTCTTGAGTAAGTTCATTCAATAATTCAGCGTCCTTTTCATATTGAATTCCTATATCTACAAAGGCATCATAGTCTTTACTTACAGTATTTTCAATATAGTTTAAAATATCTGAGGCATGTAAAGCTAGGCTATTAAAGGAGTTTTCAACTTGCAATACTACTTGCTGAATGGTGGCTGCTGATTCGCTAGATTGCTCAGCTAACTTACGTACTTCATCAGCTACAACAGAAAAGCCTCTTCCCTGTTCACCAGCACGAGCAGCCTCAATTGCTGCATTTAATGCTAAAAGGTTAGTTTGACCTGCAATATTTGAAATAGCATCTGCCATGTTTTTTATTTCCGAAACCACCTTCCCCTCTTCTATAGACTTTAATATATTCTTTTCTTTTTCTCTATAAAGGTTGCCGGATAGCTTAGAGCGTTCAGAAGCTTTACTACGGATATGAATAGCCCTTTCTTTTATTTCTTTTGAATGATTGCTTCCTATGTCAGCTTTTTTAGCAAGTTCTCTTGTAGTAGCTTCAATTTCTTCAGTGAAAGCACTTATTTCTTCAGTAGAAGCACTGGTTTCTTCAGAGGCCTTAGCAATTTCTTTAGTAGAATTGTCTATAATACTCATTCTATTAGAAATTTCCCCCACCGAGGTTATAAACCTTGTACTAGACATGTTAACATCCTTGGAGGCATTAACCACCTGTTCTATAACATTTCTAGAATTTCTAATAGCAACATTTAAAGCTTTAATAAGAACACCTATTTCATCATGAACTTTAACGGAGGCTTGGCCGGTAAGATCTCCAGCTTCAAGTTGTTTGGCCAGTTCCATCCCTCTATTTAACTCATTAGATATAGAGTTAGATAAACTTATTCCTATAATAATTGATATTAGGAAGGCTAATATAGTTATCCCTATCATAACATTTGATGAACCTCTAGATGTACTTAGATTTTTATCATTAGTACTACTAGCAATACTTTTATTTATCTCTATTAATTCTTTAATATCTTTCTCTACTTTGCTTTGTGCCTCATTCATCGTTGGCATATATGCAAGTAATTGATCATAATTATTTTCTTCTGCTAACTTAAGAGATTTATTACGTAAGTTTCTGTAAGTAAGTAAGCCTTGGGTGAATTCGTCCATTTTAGTCTTTTCATGAGAAGATACATCAGTGAATTGATACTTTGTTAACAAATGATCATCTTCTTCTGATAACTTATTTATAATATCTATTCTTTCCTTTACTTTAGAGCTATCTTTCTCATATGCAATTAGTAAGAAGTTACTACGAATGGTTAATAGGTTTTTCTCAATAGTAGATAAATAATCAATAACTACTAGATTATTTCTATACATATCTTGTCCGTTAAGGGCTAAGCTTTTCATACTATTTATTGCAATAGTTCCTGAAAGGGCAATTAATAGTGACACTATCATAAATGCAGCAATTAATTTTGTCTTTATCTTTAGGTTTAAAAAAAATCTCATATCTTTACTCCTCTCTTATAAAATGTTTTAAAATATAAAATATTACAAAATTTATTATATTATATCATATGTGGATAATTATTCATATAATAACTAGAAAGGCTGTCTTATAATACACATTTATGCATTATAAGGCAGCCTTGGCTTGGTTATAAATCTTCAAGTGTAACTTTTAAGTTTTCAGAAAAAAGAACTTTTTTTGAATCTATAATTACCTTTCTATTATCCATCGCTTTAAATCTAAAGGATACTAGAATATCTATATCATCCTTATGTAGTTCAGAAAATCCTAAAGGAAGACCTTCATCATTTAATCCCATTCTAACTGAAGGGAGGTACTGAGTTTTTGTACCATGACCACTTCAACAGGCATTTCCTCCTATTAAAGTCATGTCCAATATTATAGTGCTGCATTTTTTCTTTCTTAAATAATTTTGTGCTTTTTCTGTAATTATAATATCCAAAATAAACACCTCCTATAGTAGATTATAAAGCAAAAATAAAAATAATAAAACAAGCTTATTAAGTATAAAGATAATACTATAAAAGTAATTGAATCTGCAGAAAGCATAGATTAAAATATAAATATGCAGTCAATTCTGAAAAATACATAAATTCTTTAATTATATTTTAGAAATGGGGATATTATATGAGATTTGAGTTAGTTAGAAACTTAAAGGGTAATGAAATATTAGCCAAAACTTTATTTGATGGTTATGGTAGGGTTTTGCTTCCTTCAGGAACAAGGCTAAATATATCTTACATAAATAGAATAAAGCAGAGTGGTTTTTGTTACATTTATATAGAGGACAAGGATTTAGAAGATATAAAATATGATAGGAATATAGAAAATCTAAAGCAAACTACTCTTAAAAGGCTTCCAAATATGTTTCATAATATAATTGATGGAAATAGAACTAAAATAGAAGAATCTCTAAAGATTATAGAGGAATTGACTAGCTATATTGTAGAAGAAGGGGATATAAATACCAATTTATATGAAGTAATAAAATACGATAACTATACCTATGTGCATTCTATTGATACGGGAATAATGTCTATATTTTTAGCAAAGATGCTAAATCTAGAAATCTCCTCTATAAAGGAAATTGGAATTAGTTCTATATTGCATGATATAGGGAAAATAGTAGTTCCATCAGAAATCATAAATAAAAAGGGAAGGCTTACGAAAGAAGAGTTTGAAGAGGTAAAAAAACATCCTGTCTATGGTTATAGAATTCTAAAAAATGCAGGCATAAAAAACAGCAATATTCTAGCAGGTGTAATAGAGCATCATGAAAAAGTTGACGGAACAGGGTACCCCTTTGGAGTAAAGGGAGGGAATATAAATCAACATGCTAAAATAATTAGCTTGTGCGATGTTTTTACAGCAATAAGTGCTGATAGATGTTACAGGAGTAGATTTAAGCCTAATGAAGCTTATGAATATATATTATGCAATGTTAACACTATGTTTGATAGAGATATAGTTACTAAGTTTAAGGAGAATTTTTATATTTATCCTTTAGGTGTATGTGTAAGACTTTCTAATGGTGTGGAAGGATATGTAGTGAGACAAAATAAATCATTACCAGATAGACCGGTAGTAAGGGTAAGCTATAATTCAGCAACAGGAGAGAAAATACCATACCATGATATAAATTTACTAAGTGCAATAAATATAACTATAGACTCTATTGTTGGAGAGAGTTAGATGTGTATAAGTTAAATATTATGACAAAGAGAATGGATAGCTACTAAAAATAAAAATATTTTCTGGAATTATAAAGGAAATGTTATAGAAATAGGTTTAAAGTATCCTCCAAATGTGATATTATTCTTCTGTAAACGGTACGATGTTGGTAAAACTATTTATATTATTTTAAACTTATATAAGAATCATTAATATGAATAGTATAAAAGGGAAAATGGAGGAGGAGTAAAAATGGCTACAGTATTAGTTGTTGATGATGCAGCTTTTATGAGAATGATGCTTAAAAATATGCTTATTAAAAATGGCTTTGAAGTGGTTGCAGAGGCAGAAGATGGAGAAAAAGCAGTAGAGATGTACAAGCAATATAAGCCTGATTTAGTGACTATGGATATTACAATGCCAGATATGGATGGTATAGAAGCTGTTGAACAGATAAAGTTAGTGGATTCAAGTGCCAAAATTGTTATGTGTAGTGCTATGGGGCAGCAAGCTATGGTGTTAAATGCAATTAAGGCAGGGGCGAAGGATTTTATAATAAAACCCTTTGAAGAGGAGAGAGTTATTGCATCTTTAAAACAGATTTTAGGATAAATTTTTAATAAAGCAGCTTTTATTTAATAGTTTAATGAATTGGTATTAAATTGTTAAATAGAAGCTATTTTTATTTATTATAAAATTCTAGTTCTAGGAGTACTTTGTAGATAACTTTATGGAAAATATATAGTAAATATATAGTAAATTATGTTATGCTATATATAAGGTATTTCATTTACATTAAATTGATTTTATTGAAATAATATCTATATTCATAGGTGTGTTATTAATATATGACTTAAATATAGGGGAGAGGTATATGGTGTCATTACTGAGAGATTATAATCAGTTAAAAAATGAATATGAAAACTACCAGAAGCTTGCAGAAGAAACCATTCAAAAACAAAGCATGAAAATTACTGAATTAGATAAAAAGTTAGATATGTTATCTCTTATAGTAGAAATTAGTGAATATATAAATAAAAGCTTAGGTAATAGCGAAATAGCAGCTATGATAAATGATATAATGATAGGAATTTTAGGGGTTACTTATTCAAGCGTTTATTTAGTGGAAAATAGAAAGCTCAGGTTGAAGGCATCAAACTTGAGTAATACTAAGCACCATCAGATTGTAGAAGTATTTAATTGCAAAAATGTAGCTAATCTTAATACTAGTTTATTAAACTCTATTGCAAGTATCAGTACTGATAGTAATGAAAAGATTCACTCTTCTATTACAATGCCTATATATATGAAAGATGACATTTTGGGACTAATAATCGTAGAGCATAATATCTATAACTATTTAAGTCAAGATCATGTTAGACTCTTAACAGCACTTACTAATCAAATTGCCATATGCCTAGAAAATAACAGACTATACAATCAGATTAAACAAAACTCTCAGAAGGATTGCTTAACCGGGTTATTTAATAGAAAATATTTTTTTAATATAATACAGAAAAAGATTGCTAACAACGAAAAGGATTTTGCAATTGTTATGTTGGATATAGATAACTTTAAGAAGTGCAATGATACATACGGCCATCCTTATGGTGACGTAGTTATAAGAAGGATTAGTCAAATTGTAAAGTCAAATATTAGAAAAGAAGATATTGTTGCTAGGTATGGAGGAGAAGAATTAATAATTTATATGTATGACGTTAAGAATGTCATAGATGTTTATAATAGAATGGAGCAAGTAAGAGGGGCTATAGAGAGAACGGTGATCCAATATAAGGATGTAAAAGACGGAGTAACTGTTTCTATAGGTATTGCCCTTAAGGAAAAGGAAGAAGATTTAGAGCAAATAATAAGAAAAGCTGATAAAAATCTATACACAGCAAAGCATTTAGGAAAAAATAAGGTTGTTTATTAAAAAATTATAAGTAAAATCAGGTGATAAATATGGGTACAAAATGGACAATTGAACAAAAAGAAGCTATTTTTACAAAGAATTGCAATCTATTAGTAGCTGCTGGTGCCGGTGCTGGCAAGACAGCAGTGCTTGTAGAAAGAATAATACAGAGAATAACCGATGAAAAAGAAAATATTGATATAGATAATCTGCTAGTTGTGACCTTTACTAATGCTGCAGCTGCAGAAATGCGAGAAAGAATAGGAGATGCAATAGCTAAGGAGTTGGAAATAAGACCTGAGTCAAAAAAACTCCAGAGACAGCTTACTTTATTAAATCAAGCAAACATAATGACTATACATTCTTTCTGTCTTCAAGTTATAAAGAATAATTTTCATATCATAGACTTGGATCCTAGTTTCAGAGTTTCTGATAACACAGAAGCTATACTTTTAAAACAGGAGGCAATAGAGGAACTTTTTGAAGAAATGTATGATAACACTGACAATAAAGAATTCTTAAGGTTGGTAGATTCATACAGTGGAAAAAATGATGTAAAGATTCAAGGCATGGTACTAGAGTTATATGAATTTGCTAAAAGTACTCCTTGGCCAGAAAAATGGCTTATTGAAATGGCAGAAAGTTTTAATGTAAAAGAAAACTTTGATTTTGGAAGTTCAAAGTGGGCTAAGGTAATTATGGATTTTTTAAAGCTAGAATTAGAAGCACATAAAGACAGTATGGAAAAGGCAGTGAATATAGTAGAAAATGCGGAGGGAATAGACTATTATTTAGAGCCTTTTAAAATAGAGCTTAATAATATCTATTCCTTAATTAATTGCAGGTCTTGGGAGGAACTACAAGAGGGCTTTGCTTTGTTAAGTTTTCAAACAATTCCTGTTAAAAGAAACAAAGATGCAGACAAAGCAGCCAAAGAAAAGTCGAAAAAAATCAGAGATAAGGTTAAGAATAAGTTAATAGAGATAAAGGATAACATTTTCATTGATGCCTGTAATGTAGGAAAGAATTTAAAAGAACTATATCCTATGATGAAGTGCCTCTGCGAACTTGTAATTGCATTAGATGAAAAGTATAGTGTTAAAAAACGGGAAAGAGGAGTAGTAGACTTCAGTGACATAGAACACTTTTGTTTAAAAATACTTACAAGAGACCAAGGAGGAATTACAGAACCCTCTGATGCAGCATTAGAGTATAAACAGCACTTTGAAGAAATTCTTATAGATGAGTATCAGGATAGTAATGAAGTTCAAGAAGTAATTATGAATATGATAGCTAACAAAAATAATATCCCAAATATGTTTATGGTGGGAGATGTTAAACAGAGTATTTATAGATTTAGGCAAGCAAAACCTGAATTATTTTTGGAGAAGTACAGCAGTTATTCAGAAGAAGAAGGTACTAGGGAAAGAAAGATAAAATTATTTAAGAACTTTAGAAGCAGACCTGAAATAATAGATGGAGTTAATTTTTTATTTAAACAAATAATGTCTGAAGAGGTAGGGGAACTGGAGTACGATGAAGGTGAAGCATTAAAGTCTGGTGCACAATTCCCAGAACTAGCAGGTAGCTGCAGCAATGATTTTAGTCAAGAAGATGTTGACGGTATAAATCAAAGAGATTTTTGTGGTGGGGACATTGAGCTTCATATAATTGACAAGAAGAATAGTGAGGCATCTGAGGAGGAGAAAGAGGAGAACAGCGAAAATAGTGAAGATACAGATGAAGAAGAAGTAGATAATATTCAAATAGAAGCAAGATTTGCGGCAAAAAAGATAAATGAACTTATTAATTGCCAGGGGAATAGAGCATTTAAGGTTTATGATAAAAATATTCAAGGTTATAGACCGGTAAGTTATAAAGATATAGTTATACTTATGCGTGCCACATCTAACTGGGCCCCAACCTTTGTGGAGGAGCTTACAAAGGCAGGAATACCGGTGTTTGCAGACACCTCAAGTGGCTATTTTGATGCTGTGGAAATAAGAATCATGGTAGCACTGCTTCAAATAATAGATAATCCTATTCAAGATATTCCGCTAATTGCAGTTCTTCGTTCACCTATAGAATCCTTCTTACCAGAAGAACTAATAGATATTAGAATGGTAAATAGGGAAGTATCTTTTTATGAAGCGATGAAGAGTATAGCTGAGGAAGTAAGTGAAGAAGAAGATTGTATAAGTTCCGAATTAAAAAATAAGGTAACTAGTTTTCTAAATAAACTGGACAAATGGAGAAAAAAAGTTCTACATATGTCTATGGATGAGTTTATATGGTATCTTTACACAGAAACAGGATACTATGGATTTGTAGGTGCCATGCCAGGAGGTCCTCAAAGACAAGCGAATTTGAGAGTGCTTTTCGAAAGAGCAAAACAATACGAAAAAACTAGTTACAAGGGACTCTTTAACTTTATTAATTTTATCAATAAGCTTAAAAGCAGCAGTGGAGATATGGGCAGCGCAAAGATACTGGGAGAAAATGAAGATGTAGTTAGAATTATGAGTATACATAAAAGTAAGGGTCTGGAGTTTCCAGTGGTTATACTTGCAGGAGCAGGCAAGTATTTTAACCTAATGGACATAAATAAGAGTATATTGTTTCATGGAGAATTAGGACTTGGTCCAGATTATGTTAATGCAGATAGAAGAATTTCTTACCCAACAATAGTGAAACAGGTATTAAAAAGAAAAATAAAAATAGAAACCTTATCAGAGGAAATGAGAATTCTGTATGTAGCTTTTACAAGGGCTAAGGAAAAGTTAATTATAACTGGAATGGTAAGCAATATTTTAAATGTAGCAGAAAAATGGTATGAAGCTTCAGGATCTGGAGAGAGCAAAGTTTCAAGATATGCGACATCAAACGCTAGAAGTTACCTAGACTGGATAGGACCTTCTATTATAAAGCATTCTGATGGAAGCCTATTAAGAGATATGTTAGACATAGAGAATAAAGCAGGCTCCTTTTCTGATGATAACTCTAAGTGGAGCATTAAAATATGGCATAAAGAGGAATTTAAAATCAAAGTTGAAGAAGAGGATGAAGATGACGATATAGTAAAGGAGTTAGAGGTTGCTAGTTCAATCAATGATTTTAGTGGTCATAAAGGGGAGATTGATAGAAGGCTAGAATGGAATTACAGATTTAGTCATTCCAGCAGCATACCAGCTAAGTTTTCTGTTTCTGAATTAAAAAGAAAGTTTGATTTAGTAGATAAGGAAGAAAGCAGAGATATAGATACCTCTATAATACTGAAGAAACCTAGATTTATTCAAGAAAGCAAACAGCTATCTTCAGCAGAAAAAGGGTCGTTAATGCACCTAGTAATGCAGCATTTAGATATAAAAAGAGTTTCCACCTATGAAGAGATAGAGATGCAGGTAACGGAATTTGTAGATAAGGAGTTTTTGACAAAAGAGGAATCAAAGGTAATTGACATAAATAAAATACTTAGATTTTTTCAATCAGATTTAGGAAAAAGAATGAAATCTGCAAAACAAATACATAGAGAGACTCCTTTCTTTATGGAACTTCCTAGTACAGAAATTTATGAGGATTTGTCTAAGGAAATTTATAACGACGAGAAGATATTAATTCAAGGAGTAATAGATTGCTATTTTGAAGAAGATGATAAATTAGTACTATTAGACTATAAGACAGATTTTGTGGAAGACATAAATCTAATTAAGGAGAAATACTTTACTCAGGTTTATTACTATAGAAGAGCCTTAGAGAAGATGACAGGCAAAACTATTAAAAATGTATATTTATATCTATTCTTTAAAGATCAAGTAGTAGAAATGTAATTTCAGTACTTAAAAATAAGTTTGTATTTTAGGTATACCTGGGAAATTATCATAAAAAATTTCGCAGTCTAGGTATACCTTCAATTATACATTATTTATTTATACAGGGGGGGATGAAGTATGAAGATTACAGTAACTATACTTTTATCAGCATCTATAGGTGCATTGTTATCTTTTATAGTATGTACACTATATTATGGAAGAACATCTAGAAGGCTTCAGCAATTTAAAAAGGATTTGTCCTTAATTTCAAATGGACAGTTAGCTGTAAGAGTAAAAAGTCAGGGAGCTTTGAAAGAGGTAGCTGACAGTATAAATTCCATAGTAAAGAACAGTAAAAGAATTTTGTGTGAAATATATGAGGTTTCCCAGAAGAATAGAGAATTATCTTCAACTCTTCAGGAAAATACAAAGCAAACAGAAAAGGCTTCGTCGGAAATAGCTCAGTCAATGCTAGCTATTACAGAATCTACCTATAAACAATCTCAGGATGCAGAATCTACAGGAGAAAGCACAAGACAAATGGCTGAGAATGCAGAAAAAATAGCTAAGTATGCAGAGAGTACACAAGATGCTGCAGAAGAAATGATTAGGGTAATTAAAGACAATGAGCAGATATTTAGTAGTATAGTAGACAAAATGAAAAATATAGGGGAAAATAGTACAACATTGGTTTCTAATGTTCAATTACTTCATGATAGGGCTGAAAAAATAAATAGTATAGCTTATGTCGTAACAGATTTAAGTGAAAGGACAAATCTTTTAGCGTTAAATGCAGCTATTGAAGCTGCACGGGCAGGAGAACATGGTAGAGGCTTTACCGTGGTGGCAGAGGAAGTAAGGAAATTGGCAGAACAATCATCTATATCTGCAAAGGAAATTAGAAAGCTGATTGAAGATATAAATGGAAAAATAAATGAAATAACTAAGGAAGCTAGTACACAGGCTTTAGGCATAAAGGAAGATGTGGAATTTGCAGAGGAATCTAAGCTTTCTTTTGATAAAATAAGTAAGTCCACTAAATCTACCTATGAATCTGTGAATCAAATACACATACTAGCTGAGGAAACGACAGCTATGGCAAATAATGTTGATGAACTTGTAGAGAATGTAGTGCTAACAACACAGGAGTCACTATCTTTTGTGGAAGAAGTTTCAGCTGCTGTAGATGAACAGAATGTATCAGTGCAACAAATTAGTGAGTTGATAGTAAAAACAAATAAAACAGCGGATGATATAGATATAAAACTAAAGGAGTTTATTAATAAGGTAAGTTTAGGTGAAGAAGAGAATAGAATAATAAAAGAAGGCTTTGATAAACTAAAAAAAATATCCGATTTAATTATCTCAAGGTCTTTAGATATAGATAAAGGATCTGAATTATTAAAAAATCAAATGAATATTTATAATGAATTTGAATATATAGGTCTAATAGATAGTAAGGGAATAATGAAATCTGCCAGTCATCCTATATCAGAGGATAACAATGATTTTTCATTTAGGCCTTACTTTAAAGAAGCAATTCAAGGAAAAGAATATAATAGTGAACCGTATATTTCAAATGTTTCTTTTAATTATTGCATAGCTATAGCTGTTCCTTTTAAAGATGCAAAAGGGAAAATTAAAGGGGTAATTATGGCTGATGTGTGTATAGAAAATTAAAAAAGATGCCATATTATATTAAGTTAAAATATAATATGGCATATATTATGCATTTAATAATATTAAATATTAGGCTATTTGACAATTTTTTAGCACCTTATCACAGTAAATTGTCATTTTAGGATAATAGTGATATAATTTGTAAAGAAACTCAATTAGATATTATCAAATTATAGGGAGGGAATTAAATGTCAAAGGTTATTGAAAAGTTTTTAAAATATGTAAAGATTGATACTGTGTCAGATGAAGAGTCTAATACTGTTCCAAGTACTTCAAAGCAATTGGTATTAGCAGAGGAATTAGTAAAAGAGCTGAAAGAAATGGGAATGAAGGATGTATCTGTGGATGATAACGGATATGTCATGGCTACTCTTCCAGGAAATGTTGATAAAAATGTCCCTGTAATCGGTTTTATAGCGCACATGGATACAAGTCCAGAAATGTGTGGTACTAATGTAAATCCTAAAATCGTTGAAAACTATGACGGAGGAGATATAGTTTTAAACGAAAAAGAAAATATTGTTCTTCGTGTTGAAGAATCTCCAGAGTTAAAAGATTACGTAGGTAAAACTCTAATAACTACTGATGGAACAACATTACTTGGAGCAGACGACAAGGCTGGTATTGCTGAAATAATGTCTGCTATAGAATACTTAATAGCACATCCAGAAATTAAGCATGGTGATATTCGTGTTGGATTTACTCCAGATGAAGAGATTGGCCGTGGAGCAGATCACTTTGACGTAAAGAAATTTAATGCTGATTTAGCATATACTGTTGACGGCGGAGTAATCGGAGAATTAGAGTATGAAAACTTTAATGCTGGAAGTGCTAAAGTTATAATAAAGGGAAGAAACTTCCACCCAGGATATTCTAAAGATAAGATGATAAACTCAATACTTGTAGCAAATGAATTTATAAACATGCTTCCTGCAAATGAAACTCCAGCTACAACTGAAGGTTATGAAGGCTTCTATCACCTATTAGCTATAAATGGCGGTATCGAGAAAACTGAGCTTAATTATATAATCAGAGATTTTGATGCAGAAGGATTTGAAAATAGAAAAGCTTTCATAGAAGAAGCTGTTAAGAAAATAAATGAAAAGTATGGATTTGATTTTGTATCAGTTGAAATAAAAGAGCAATATAGAAACATGAAAGAAAAGGTTGAGCCTGTAAAATATATTGTAGATATAGCTTTCGAAGCTATGGAGTCAGTAGGAATAAAGCCATTAGTTAGACCTATAAGAGGTGGTACTGATGGAGCAAGACTTTCATTCATGGGACTTCCAACACCAAATTTATTTACTGGTGGACATAATTTCCACGGTAGATTTGAGTATATCCCAACTTTTGCTATGGAAAAAGCAGTTGAAGTTATTGTTAAGATAGCAGAAATATACTCAACAAGAGAAAAATAGAAGTATTATACGTAACAAAAGTTTAGAGCACTAAATACCGGTGTGTTTGATAGAGGTATACTGCTTGAAAGCCCTCATTTCGGGAATAAGCTTTCTACGCAGTACACCTCTGCATACATACACAGGCTGCCCAATCTAATTTTTAAGGCCCCTTTGTGTTGCAGCATACTTATATGTTGTAATGCTTTTATTTTAAGGAAGCAAAAGCTTTGAGTTAGTATTAGTATGCCTGTATTTTCCTAAGTATTCTTCGTAGTTCCAACTCTTGTGAAATTTGGCGGCACTCCTGTATCCGGATTTGAACAGTTTTAGGCTTTGACTTTTGGATAAATAAAAGTCTGTAGGGTTAACGCCAAGAGTAGGAATAAGTACAGTTCTAATTAGATTTTCCTCTTTCAACCACTCTCTATTCTTTTCAGCAGACATAGTACCTGCAATATCAAATAAAAAGGAGATAGGATCTTTCTTTCCTTGTTTAGTGTTACTTATCTCAGTGCTATCGAATTTAAAGCCAATTGTCGGCCAGCGAGGAGTTCCTTTAACATCAAATATGCTTATTGGAAAGTTGCAGCAAACAGCACCATCAACTATATAGCTTAAGCCATCTGCGTGTAAGAATTCAACAGGTTTAAAGTAAAAGGGAATGCTTATGCTCATTCTTACAGCTTTTGCTATTGAAAACTTCATAGGATCTATTCCGTAGTCTGGTAAGTTATCTGGAAGTATCAAAGTTTTTCGTTTAGTTATATCTGAAGCTACTATCTTAAGTCTGCATTCTCCATTAGTAGTAACATCCTTAAATTTTCTTATGCCTTTCTTTTTTAAAAGTTTATGAATCCATTCTTCAACATAGTCTCCAGAGTAAATTCCCTTTTCCACTAAAAAACCAAGGGCTTTTCCTAGTAAAGGAAGACGTTGAAGGCCATTTTTATCCAAAAAGTCTCTAAAATCCATTTCCGATAATATTTTGTTCATTTCCTTAGCGGTGTAACCTGCAGCTAGAAGGGCTGCGACTACAGCACCAACAGAGGTACCTGCAACTCTTTGCCAGTGATATCCTTGGGTTTCCATGTAATTTAAAGCACCAATAATTCCAATCCCTCTCATACCTCCGCCTTCAAAAACTGCATCAGCTTTCAAAATTAATCACCTTCTTTTATTTTACAGTATATATATATATTATTACTGGTTGTTAAGAAAGGTTATATCAAATCTGAAAAAATATTTATTAAATGGAAAGCATTTTTCATATACAAAAAAAACTCATTATGATATATTAGAGTAACATTTTTATAGGAATAGAAATATACTGTGAGTATAAAATAGTATAGAATTTATTTCATGAAACACTAATTGACAATTGCAAGATATGGTGGTAATATTTTACAGTGTCAATAAATTATAAAGAAAGGTAGGGATTATTTATGAATAAAAACAAAGGTTTTCAAATTCCAATGGATGTTATTGAAGAATGTTTAAAAGAGTGTTTGGACAATACTGGTAATGAAAATGGAAAAGAAAAAACAAGTTCTGTTAGCAGTAGGTAACTAGAACCTGTTCATTACAATTTTTTGCATTTCTATATAAGATTAATAAAATGAGTACTTCTTTTCTAATTTTCTAAACATCAGCACTAATAATGATGTGATCAAAAGATATACAGCGGCAGCTATTATAAATGGTGTTATAGTAAAATCTCTTGTAACCACTTCCTTAGCAGCCCTGAGCAAATCACCGATACCTATAGCTGCAACTAGTGCCGTATCCTTTATAAGATTTATGGCTTCATTACAGACAGGAGGAATAACATTCCTTGCTGCCTGGGGAAGTATTATTCTTATCATAGTTTGACGATAGTTCATTCCAAGAGCTTTGGCTGCCTCAAATTGACCTCTATCAACTGATTCAATACCAGCTCTAAAGGTTTCAGCTAAGTATGCTGCATAGTTTACAGTAAAAGCTATGCTAGCGGCAGTTAATGGTGTTAATCTTATGCCTACTACAGGAAGACCAAAGTATGTGAAGAAAAGTTGAAGAAGTAAAGGGGTGCCCCTAAAAGCCCATGTATATAAGCTTAAAACTGCCTTCAATGGTTTAATTTTTGAATTTTTCCCTAAGGCTACAAGAATGCCTAGGGGTACTGAACAAACTGCTACTATTATAAATAACTCTAAGGTTATTATGCTCCCTTTTAGTATAAATCCTGTAATATCCATAAGATTAGCCATTAAAACCACTTCCTAACTAGTTATTTTGTAATTATATCTTTTCCAAACCATTTTTGAGATATTTTATCTGCTGTTCCGTCAGCCTTCATAGCATCTAGAGTTTTATTAAGTTCTTCTTTAAAGCTATTATCATTCTTTCTTATACCTACGCCATAATCTTCTTTTCCGAAATCTTCATCAAGAACCTTGTACAAGCCAGGTTTTTTAGATATGTAGTATCTTCCTACTACTTCGTCAACAATTACTGCATCTACACGGCCTTGATTTAAATCCATTAAAGCCTCTGTATTATTTGAATATTTTCTAGTATCCTTTAATGCACTTGAAGTTTCCTTATCAGCTGTTAAAGCAGTTTCACTGCTGCTTCCTAGTTGAATACCAACTACCTTACCAGATAAGTCTTTTTTACCTTTTATAGTAGAATCATTTTTTACAACAATAATTTGTTTGTTTTGAAGATATACATTTGAAAAAGCTATCTGTTCTTTTCTTTTGTCTGTTATAGTTAAACCATTCCAAATTACATCTATGTCCTTATTATTTAAGCTAAGTAGAACACCATCCCATTGAACAGGTTTAAATACAGCCTTTACACCCATTCTCTTTGCAGCTTCCTTTGCTAAATCAATATCAAAGCCAACAATTTCTCCTTTATCGTCTTTAAATCCCATTGGTGGAAAGCTGTCATCAAGCCCAACAACAAATTCTCCTTTTTCTTTAATCTCTTTTAAGGAACTATCTTGAGCTTGGCTACCATTAGCTTGTTTACTATTGCCACATCCTGAAAGTATAAGACCTATGGAAAGTACTGCTATAGTTAAAATTGATAATTTTTTTTTCATTTTTGAATCCCCGCCTTTTTAATTATTTAATTACAATACCTATTATACTTTAGCGTATTAAATTTGTAAAGTAGTGAAATAAAATTTTATAGAATTTTTTACTATAAGTTTAGAAAAGGCTATATTATTATTTAATTTTATGTAACTATATCCACTTTTACATAAAATATCGAAAAGTGGGTATTTTCAATATGATTATAATAAAATATAATATAATGTAGAAAATGAGCAAATAAAATCGAATGTAGTTATGTACATTAAAGTTTTGTGAGTTAGGAGGGGGCAATTTGAAGGTACAGGTTTCAGATACTCAATTATTTGAAATGGGCAATATTCAGTGCAGCGGTAATGAAAATAATTATGAAAATAACTACGAGAATACAAAGGCTAGTAACTCTAAATCTGAATATGAGCCTCTAATAGAGTCTTGGAGAAAGGCAGATAAAGAGTTGTCTGCAAGTAATACCAGTGTTCAATATTCCATTCATGAAGAGACTAAAGATCTTATAATAAAAATTGTAAATAATAACACAAAAGAAGTTATAAGAGAAATTCCGTCGGAGAAAATACTTGATATGTTTGCTGATATGTGTAAAAGAAATGGTATATTTGTTGATAATATAGCATAGGATTTTTATTGGTGTTTCATAAACTTTTACAGTAGGTATCGTAAAGAAAAGTATGGTATTTGTTAGAATTAAGGAAACAGTTCGCAGTTTTAAAGTATTCCTATGAAGAAAACTACGAACTATTTCTTTATTATGAGAAAAATGAAGACAAACTTATAATTTTAATGATCTTGCTGCAGCTTTAATATCTTCTTTTCCTAGTATTGCTGATATAATGGAGATTCCATTTACTCCAGTAGCTAAAACTTCCCTGAAGTTATTTTCATTTATGCCGCCAATAGCTACAGCAGGTATATTGATATTCTGGTAAATATCTTTTAGGGTCTCTATTCCTAGCGGTACATCTATGTCTTTTTTTGTTCCAGTGTAGAATATGGCACCAATACCTAAATAGTCTGCTCCATCTCTTTCTGCTTCTAAAGCTTCCTCTAAAGTTCCTGCGGAAATGCCTATAATCTTATTTTTACCTAATATTTTTCTAGCAATTTTTAGAGGCATATCATCTTGACCAAGATGAACTCCATCTGCATTTATAGCCTGCGCAATATCTATTCTGTCGTTTATTATAAATGGAATCTTGTAATGGTCTGTTACTTCTTTTACTTCTAAAGCAACCTTAAAAAATTCTCTTGTGGAAATGTTCTTTTCTCTAACTTGAACCATGGTGGCACCGCCAAGTATTGAATCTTCTACTACAGTTTTTAAACTTCTGCCCTTTAGAAAACTTCTATCAGTTATAAGGTATAAGCTATAGTCTATTTCCATGTTATTCTACCTTCTTCCATAAGTTTTTCTTCTGTTAGCGTATAAATACAGTCAATTAGTTTTACTCTAAAGCTTCCAGGAGCCTTAGCTATTTCATGAGCTTCTTCCCCTGCTAAATTCATCGAAAGAATTGCTGTTACAGTGGATATAAATTTATCTTGAGATACGGCAGCTGTGCCCCCGCAAAGAGCTCCAACCATACATCCAGCACCAGTTACTTTGGTTAACATTTCGGTGCCATTTTCAATAATTGCACTACGAATACCGTCAGTTATGTAATCCTTTTTTCCAGTAGCTGCAACTACACAATTATATTTTTGTGCTAGTGCAATGCAGGCATCTAAGGCATCGTCACCATTATCTAAGGAATCAACACCACGAACTTCAGAGGATTTTCCAGCTAAAAATTTTATTTCTCCAATATTACCTTTAACAACATCAACTCTTCCAAGCTCTAAAATTCTATTTATTACAGAAAGTTTTCTTGGAATAGCTGCACAAGCCACAGGATCTAATACAACAGGAACATTATTCATTTTTGCAGATATACTAGAGAGCACCGCTGCTTCTTCCTGTTCCTTAGTCAAAGTTCCAACATTTAAGTATAAAGCAGATGAAATTTTAGTAAAATCAAAAACCTCATCATAGGCTTCACACATAGCAGGTGAAGCTCCATAAGCTAAAAGTACGTTGGCACAGTCATTTATTGTTACGTAGTTAGTTATACATTGAACAAGCGGAACCTTGCTTCTAAGTTCAGTGAAAGTATTACATACTTCTTTAATATAAGTGTTTTCAAAGTTATTACTCATTTTCATTCCCCCAAAATATTTATATTTTATTCATAAGAAATCTTTGCTTTTTTATAAACCTCTATAAAATGACCTACAGGGCCAACACCATGGCCTATAGAAAAAGAATTTTCTATAGCCCTAGTTATATATTGTTTGGATAGGGAAACTGCTTCTTCTACAGAGTTCCCTTTAGCTAGGTAAGATGCTATAGCTGAGGACAAGGTACAGCCTGTACCATGAGTGTTTTGAGTTTCTATTCTATGACCTTCAAGGGTTATAAATTTATCTCCAGAAAGAAGTATATCGTTGGCATCATTGCATCTATGACCACCTTTTATTAATACATTTTTTGCTCCAAGTTCCTTTATTTTTAATGCTGCAGTCTTCATCTCTTCAGCATTTTGTATTTTCATTCCAGTTAGCACTTCCGCCTCAGGAATATTTGGTGTTACCACCTCTGCAATGGATATAAGATTCTTTATGGCTGATTCTGCCTCAGGTTTTAATAAAAAATAACCACTTTTAGATACCATAACTGGATCTAATACAATATTTTTAGCATTGTATTTTTTTAGTAAGGCTTTAATTATTTCTATAGTTTTGCTATTTGATACCATACCAATTTTTACAGCATCTACAGTTATGTCCTCAAAGATAGATTTTATTTGAGCTTCCACAAGCTCCTCTGTAACCTCCATGACATTTTGAACCCCTATTGTATTTTGTGCGGTTATTGCAGTAATTGCACTCATTCCGTAAACACCTAGGGAGCTCATAGTTTTTAAATCAGCCTGAATACCTGCGCCTCCACAACTATCTGAGCCGGCAATTGTTAATACTTTTTTCATTTTAAACACCTCTGCTTTGCCGTGGGAGAGTTAGCTAATTGGACTAAAATTGCTTTGAACCGGATATAGGTAAAAAGTAGGAAGGGTAAAAGACAGGCTTTTGTATAAATTTAAAATAAAAAAGTGTATTGCGGAAAAGCAATACACTTATAGTAACAAAGTGATATAATACGACTTGCTTCCCTACGCCAGTGTTAACCGGATCAGGTTCAAAGGGTTAGAAAAAACTCTTCTCAGCCTTATGGCACCCCCACAAAAATTTATTTAATTGTTCTACTATTACTTTAACATACTTATCCAAAACTGCAACAGTTAAAATAGCCTGTTATACATAAATAGTTTAGCTTATTTTCAGTACTTCTTAAAAAAGCTGAGTTTCTTATACTAATGAAGCCACTTTTATTATAAAATAGAGGAAAGGTGGTACTTAACTTATTTCAATAATATTAATACAATATTATTAAGAAAAGTAAATAAGGTGTATGGAGGAATGAAAATGAAGATTGGAGTTATTATGGGAGGAGTATCCTCAGAAAGAGAAGTATCTTTAAACTCAGGGAAAGAAATAGTTAAATACTTTAATAAGGATAAATATGAGGTTGTTCCTATAGTTATAGATAAAAAAGATGATGTAATGGAAAAAGCTAAAGATATAGATTTTGCATTTATTGCTCTTCATGGAAAATTTGGTGAGGACGGAACAATACAAGCTGTACTGGAAACAATGGACATTCCATACTCAGGCTGTGGACCACTTACCAGCGGAATATGTATGGATAAGGATATAACTAAAAGAATACTAAGACAGTCAGGAATAAATACTGCTGATTGGTTATGCGTTAGAAGTGTAGATGAGATAGACTATGATTATATAGATAAGATGGGATACCCAGTGTTCGTAAAGCCAAATAGCGGTGGTTCTAGTGTAGCTACAAACTTGATTAAGAAAAAAGAAGACATAGAAAGTGCAGTAAGCTTAGCATTAGATTACGATAAGGAAGTTATGATTGAAAAGTATATAAAAGGCGATGAAATAACTTGCTGTATGTTAGATGGAAAAATGATAGCTATAATAGCTATTAAACCTAAAGCTGAATTCTTTGACTATACAGCAAAATATGCTGATGGCGGCTCAGATGAAATAGTAGTACAATTTGAAGAAGGCTTACAAAAGAAAATTGAAGAAATGGCATTAGAATGCTGGAAGGTTCTAAAATGTAGTGTATACGTAAGAGTAGATATGATAATAAAGGAAGGCGTACCTTATCTGCTTGAGTTAAATACTTTACCTGGAATGACAAAGAATAGTCTATTTCCTAAAGGTGCAAAGGCTGTAAATATGTCTTACAGTGATTTGTTAGATAAAGTAACAGAATTATCTTTGAAGGAAGTAAGATAATAAATGATAACAGATATCACTTGATTTATTTGTGAAAAATTCTTTGTGATAAAATGTAGGAATATAAATATTTATAAAAGTAACTTACTTAATTGAAGTTAAAATATTATAAAGGCAGATTGAATTTTCATGATGAAGTTTTTGAAAATTTAATCTGTCTATTTTTTATGTGCACGCATATTTATGTATTAATTTAGAATATACTTATTTATTTAGATAATAAGGAAAAGTCTTATTGCAGTGGAAAAAATTTATTGCTAGGGTTACCTTTTTATAATACAAATCTTAATTTTGCTGCAAGTGAATTACTAAAAAATAAAATTTAAGGAGCATGAGTTTTTTATATGAAAAGAATTTTTATAAAAGTTGAAGGTATTGTTCAAGGAGTAGGTTTTAGGCCATTTGTATATAACTTGGCAGTTTCTCTAGATATAAAGGGCTGGGTAAATAACAATTCTGAAGGGGTATACATAGAACTTCAAGGCGAGGAAAGAGCTTTAGAACAATTTTTATATAAATTAAAAAATAATCCACCACCTCTTTCAAAAATAGAAGATATCAACATAGAGGAAAGAGAGCTAGCAAATTATAGCGATTTTATAATTAAAGACAGTGAGGAAAGAAGTGAAAAAATAACTTTAATATCTCCTGATATGGCTACCTGTGATCAGTGCATTGCTGATATAGGCTCTATTTCAAATAAAAGATACCAATATGCCTTTACAAATTGTACAAACTGTGGACCTAGATTTTCTATTATAAAATCAATCCCTTATGATAGGGATAAGACCACTATGAAAAAATTTGAAATGTGCAGTAATTGTTTAGAAGAATATACAGACCCAACAAATAGAAGATTTCATGCTCAACCTAATGGCTGTGAAAACTGTGGGCCTCACATTTGGGTGGAGGATGCTGATGGAAAAAACCAAATTACAGAGAATGTTATAGAATTTACTAAGGGACAACTTAAAGAAGGAAAGATTTTTGCTGTAAAAGGACTTGGAGGATTTCATCTTGTATGCGATGGGACAAATGAAAAAGCGATAGAGCTTTTAAGGCTAAGAAAAAATAGACCCCATAAACCTTTAGCTGTAATGATAAGAGATATTGAAAGTATTAGAAAATATTGTACAGTTAACTGGGAAGAAGAAAAAATTCTTACTGGGAGCAGGAAGCCAATCGTTGTATTAGACCAGATTGCCGATTATAACCTTCCAGATAACATTGCACCAAACCAGAAGACATTAGGAGTAATGCTTCCTTATACGCCGCTTCATTATCTTCTCTTTTCAAGAGATATAGAAGTACTCATTATGACTAGTGCCAATATTCATGGACTACCAATTGAATATATAAACGAAAGTGCTAGAGAAAAGCTTAAAGGTATAGTTGATTATTTTCTTCTACATAATAGAGATATTTATGTACCTGTAGACGATTCAGTTGTAAAAGTAGTAAGCGGTGAAAGCAGAATGATGAGAAGAGCAAGAGGCTATGCTCCAGAACCTATAAAGATGAACTGCAAAAATGGAATTTTAGCCTGTGGTTCAAATATGAAAAATACTTTTTGTATTACAAAGGAAAACTTCTTATTTTTAAGTCAACATAATGGCGATTTAGAAAATCTTGAAACTTATGAGCACTATAAGAGAAACATTGAGCATTTTGAAAATATTTTCGATTTTAGCCCTAGATATATTGCCTGCGATATGCATCCGTCATACTCTTCTAGTGTATATGCTAATAGCATAGATTTGCCCAAAGTACATGTACAGCATCATCACGCCCATATAGTAAGCTGTCTAGTTGAAAATAAAGTAGAAAATAAAGTGATAGGTGTTGCTTATGATGGTACTGGGTATGGAACTGATGGAAAGGTTTGGGGCGGAGAGTTTTTAATATGTAATAGTAAAGAGTTTGATAGAGTTGGACATCTAGAATATAGCAAGATGCCAGGAGGAGACAAGGCTATTAAGGAACCTTGGAGGATGGCTGTAGCACATATTTATAATGCCTTTAAAGATAAGGAAGCTAACAGTACAAACACTATTCTAGCAGAATCAGAAGTTATAGATTCTAATAGTATACAGAAAGATAATTATGAAGCTGTGTTATATAAACTCTGGGGAAAGGATTGCCACAATATACTTGCAATTTTGAATGCAAATATAAGTTGTCCAGAAACTTCCAGCATGGGAAGATTATTTGATGCTGTGTCAAGTATTATTGGAGTAAGAGATATCATAAGTTATGAAGGTCAAGCTTCCATTGAATTGGAAGCAGAAATTGAAATAGATTGCAAAGATGAATATCCATATACCATTATAAAATCAAGGTGCAGTATAGTGGAAGTTAAGGATACTATAAAAGCTGTTTTACTTGACAGGTTAACAGGGGTATCAAAAGGAAAGATGGCTGCAAAATTTCACAATACAATAATTAGCTTCACCTGTAAAATGTGTGAGATTATAAGGGAGCAATCCAATATTAGGGAGGTTGCCCTTAGTGGAGGAGTTTTCCAAAATTCATATTTATTAAGCAAGCTTATAGATAAATTAGATAAGTCAGGATTCATAGTTTATACCAATAAGAGTATACCCTGTAATGACGGTGGAGTTTCTATAGGACAAATAGCTATAGCTAATAAACTAATACAAGAGATAAGTTAGTTATAGAATGAAAAACTAAAGATTTTGATACAAGTGAGTTGAAGATTATGCATGAGGTTTCTATTATTCAAAGTGTTATTGATATAGTATTAAAAAAATCAGAAGAAAATAAACTGAAAACTATTAACAAGATTTCTTTAAAGATAGGAGATTTCTCAGGAGTAGCGAAAGATTCACTAATGTTCGCTTTTCAGGGAATCTCAAAGGAAACAGTTTTAGAAAATACAGAATTGGTTATTGAGAGGGTAAAAGCTACAGGAGAGTGTAATCAGTGTAACCTTATATTTGAAATTGAACATTTTAATAAACTATGCCCAAAATGCAATAAATTTTGCAGTAGCATATTAACCGGTCATGAATTATATATAGACACAATAGAAGGAGATAAATAAGATGAGTGAAATAAAAGTTATAACTAATATACTAAGTACAAACGAGGAGATTACAACAAAAAATAAACAGCGATTAGATGAAAAAGGAATATATGTAGCTAATTTAATGAGCTCACCAGGTTCAGGTAAAACCTCAATACTTGAAAAGATAATTGGAACATTGAAAAATGAATTAAAGATAGCGGTAATCGAAGGAGATATATATACTACAAAAGATGCTGAAAGAATAGAGGCACAAGGTGTAGAAGTAGTACAAATTAATACAGGTGGAGCTTGTCACCTTGATGGAGATATGATTAAGAGTGCTTTAGATGCATTGAATCTTGACCAGGTAGACTTCCTTGTTATAGAAAATGTAGGTAACTTGGTGTGTCCTGCAGAATTTGAAATTGGTGAAGATATAAAGATTTCAGTTTTAAGTACTACAGAGGGAAATGATAAGCCTTTAAAATATCCTTTAATGTTTGAAAAAAGTGAAGCAGTAATATTAAATAAAACAGATCTTATAGAGTTTACTAACTTTAGTAAGGAAGAATTCTATAAGGATATTAAAGCCTTAAATGTAAATGCTAAGATATTTGAAACATCTTGTGTAAAAGAACAAGGTATAGAAGAATTATGTGGATGGTTAAAAGAAAAAATAGAAGCTAAAAAAGAAAAATTAAAATAAAAATATAATATAAATTTAGGAGGTATAAAGAATGCCAAGTTTAGGATTTCCAGAGTTAATTTTAGTTCTAATAATTGCATTAATTTTATTTGGACCAGGCAAGCTTCCATCAGTAGGTGCAGCTGTGGGAAAGGCTTTAAATGAATTTAAGAAAGCATCCAGAGAGCTAACTAGTGATGAAATAGTTACTAATAAAGAAGAAAAATAGAATCTAATAAATAAACCAGTTAAGGAGCAGAAATATGATAAGTAGCGATAAAATTATACAGGCTGCTAGATGGCTTGATAAGTATAGAAAAAAAATAATATTTATGCTTTTACTTCCTGTGATAGTGTCCTGTGGTACATACGCTTTTAGTGATTATATAATAGAAGTGCTTGTAAAACCTTTAAAGGGAATGAATTTATTCTTTTTAACTCCAATGGATGGTATTATGGCAAAAGTAAAAATAGCTATTTTTACAGGAATAATTCTAACAATACCAATAATAGCCTACATAGTTGTGTCACTAGCAGCTTCAAAGTTACATAAAAAAACTAAAAGAATAATAAGGTTTGTTATAATACCTTTTGCTACTTTTTCTTTTCTAGGTGGAGTTTTGTTTGGATATAAGTTTGTAATACCAAGCACAATAGAATTTTTGATAAGCTGCGGCAATGATTTTATGAGTGCAACGCTTAGAGGAAGTGATTACTTTTCCTTTATCACGCTCCTACTAATATCAATAGGATTAGTGTTTGAACTTCCCTTAGTATTGGTTGCATTATCGAGAACTGGTTTTCTTACTTCTAGAATGCTAATGAAAAGAAGAAAGATAGCTATAATCTTAATAATAGTCTTTGTTGCCCTTATAACACCAACTCCAGATATTTTTACATTAATGATAGTTTCTCTTCCTATGATTATATTATTTGAAACAAGTATTTGGTGGATATTTTTATTGGAGAAGGGTGATAGAAAAGTTATAAGAGGTGGCATATAAAATGGATAATACTGAAATGTCGGTAATTGAACATTTGCAAGAATTAAGAAAGAGATTGATTATAAGTTTTGCCTCTATATTTATCGCTTCAGTAATTCTCTATCAAAAGATTTTACTATTAATAGAAATCTTTATGAGACCAGTAGAAGAATTAAAATTCGACTTGGTGTACTTTTCCTTAATAGAAGGATTTATGACTAGATTTAAGGTTTCTTTGCTTGCTGGAATTATATTGGTTAGTCCTATAATATTTTATCAAATAGGAGCATTTATATTTCCAGGGTTAACTAGTAAAGAGAAAAAAATATTAAATTATATGGCTTTCTATTTGTCGGCATTTTTTATAGGTGGAACCTTTATAGGATATTTTTTAGTACTTCCTCATGTGCTCAATTTCCTTATAAGTTATAGTACTAGTTATATGAACCCTATCTTATCTGGAAGTATGTATTTAAGTTTTATAGGAATATTTTGTATTGTAATGGGAATAGTTTGTACTATGCCGCTAGTTTTTTTGTTTTTAGCAAAGCAGCAAGTAGTATCTGTAAAAACACTGATGAAATGGAGAAAATATGTGGTTGCCATAGCAATAGCACTAGAGCTATGTTTTGTCCCATCTTCAGATGCTATAACCTTTATTGCCATTGTGTTTCCTATAATTATTTTATATGAGTTAAGTTTATGGATACTTTATTTTAAGGAAAAAAGAAGAAAAAAGAGAGAGTCAGTTTAAATATATAAGGGAGGAATTAGAGTGTGTCTTTCAGTTCCAGGAAAGATAGTTAAAATTCAGGACAGCATAGGTACTGTGGAGATAGGAACTATAAAAAGAGAAGTATTTCTGCATTTAGTACCAGAGGTTAAGGCTGGAGAATATGTCTTAATACATGCTGGTTGTGCTATTGAAACTATAGATGAAGAAGAAGCGGAGAAAACATTGAAAATCATAAGGGAGTTAGACTATGATGAAATTTGTTGACGAGTTTAGAAATGAAGCTTATGCAAAAAAACTTATAAGGGATTTGCAAAATATTACAAAAGAAGAGATAAGTATAATGGAGGTCTGTGGAACTCACACTATGTCTATATTTAAGTATGGTATAAGGCACGTTTTACCATCTAATATAAAGCTTATCTCAGGACCAGGATGTCCAGTTTGTGTCACTCCTCAGAGCTATATAGATACTGCACTTCAATTGTCTTTAAAAGAAGATGTTATTATAGCAACCTTTGGGGATATGATGAGAGTGCCTGGTAAAAACACTTCCTTGTTAAAGAGAAAAGCAGAAGGTGATGATATAAGAGTAGTATATTCTCCTATGGATGCTATGTTTCTAGCTAAAGAAAATCCAGATAAGAAGGTTGTTTTTCTATCAGTAGGTTTCGAAACTACTACTCCTATGACTGCAGTAACAGCAGTGGAAGCTAAAAAATTGGGAATTAATAACTTATTGTTTTTAACTTCTCATAAAGTAGTTCCTCCAGCTATAAGAGCATTAGTAGTAGATGATGAATTAGAAATAAGTGGGTTTCTTTTACCTGGGCACGTAAGTGCAATTATAGGAGAAAAGCCCTATGAGTTTTTAAGTAAAGAATATAAAATTCCCGGTGTAATAGCTGGCTTTGAGCCAATTGATATTTTAAAAGCTCTGGTTACTCTTGTAACTATGATAGCTGAAAATAAGCCTAGAATTGTAAACGAATATAAGAGAATAGTGAGACCGGATGGGAATCCTAACGCAACAAAATATCTGGAAAAGGCTTTCAAGAAAATAGAAAGCAGATGGAGAGGAATTGGCATAATAGCGGACAGCGGATATGCTTTAAATGGTGAATATGAAAGTTTTGATGCTTTAAAGCATTTCAAAGTAGAAATGAAAGAATATGATGGTAGTCCAGGCTGTAGGTGCGGTGAGATTCTGAAAGGGAAAATAACGCCTAAGGAATGTCCGTTATTTGGAAAGGTATGTACGCCAGAAAATCCAATTGGGTCCTGTATGGTATCTTCTGAAGGAAGCTGTGCAGCTTACTATAGGTATGGAGGATTGTAGAATGGAAGAAAAAATATTACTTAGTCATGGCAGTGGTGGAAAGCAAACAAATAAATTAATAAGTGAACTGTTTTTAAAATACTTTAACAATGATATATTAAATAGATTAGAGGATGCAGCCCATCTTGTTTTAGATAGTAGGGATTTAGCATTCACTACAGATTCTTTTGTCGTAAACCCTATTTTTTTTAATGGAGGAGACATTGGAAAGCTGGCTGTTTGCGGTACAGTAAATGACTTAGCTGTTAGCGGTGCCAAACCTTTATATTTAAGTAGTGCCTTTATTATAGAGGAGGGCTTTTCTTTAGAAAAGCTAGAAATAATAGTAAAGTCTATGGCTGAGGAAGCTCATAAAGCAGGTATAAAAATTGTAACAGGAGATACTAAAGTAGTTGATAGAGGTAGTGCAGATGGAGTTTTTATCAATACTACTGGTATAGGAGTAAAATATCAAGGAATTAATATCAGAAGCAATAATGTTAAACCAGGTGATCTGGTTATTGTCAATGGTACATTAGGAGACCATGGAGCAACTATTATGAGTGGAAGAAGCGGCCTTGGCATTGAGGGAGATTTAAAGAGTGATTGCGCATCTTTGAACTCACTGGTGGATTCTATATTAGAGATATGTCCAGAAACACATATGCTAAGGGATGCTACGAGAGGCGGGGTTGCAGCTGTATTAAATGAGATTGCAGAAATGAGTGAAGTAACTATTGTTCTAGAGGAAAAGGCTATTCCAGTTAAAGAAGAAGTTACAGGAGTTTGCGAACTTTTAGGTTTAGATCCTTTATATATTGCAAATGAAGGAAAAATATGTGCCTTCGTTCCAGAGAAAGATGCAGATAAAGTATTAGAAGAAATGAGAAAGCATGTTTTAGGTGCTGATTCAGCAATAATAGGAAAAGTAATAGAAGATACAGGGTATAAGGTTTATATGAACACTAGTATAGGTGGAAAGAGAATTATTGATATGCCTTCTGGTGAACAACTGCCAAGAATATGCTAATTAATATATTAATATTGGTTACGAATATTAATATATTTTTTAATAAATTATTGATAATAAGTATCATTATCAATTGTAAAAAGGAGGGCACGATGTGATTCGTAAAAACAAAAAACAAAAATATCTAAAGCCTTTGTAGTATTTCTAAGCTGCGTAGCATTTTTGTTTCCGAAAAATCTAGTATTTGCAGTAGATGCATTAGTACCTGTTATTACATTAAATGGAGACTCAACTGTTAACCTAGAACCTGGAGCAAGTTCCACAGAGGAAGGAGCAGCAGTTGCAGATGCAGAGGGTACAACATCACCTGCAAGCACATCCAATGAAGCTTCGTCAGTAGAGGAAGGAAATATATCTAATTCAGAAGGTATAACATTATCTGAAGGTACGTCAAGTGAGGACTTACCTGTAAATGCAGAAAATCCATTAAATGTAGAAGAAAAAACAATACCTGTAATTACATTAAACGGGGAGCAAGTTGTAAATGTATCAATTGGAACAAGTTACATAGACCCAGGAGTAACAATTGCAGATGACAAAGATACTAGTTTATCTGCAAAGATTACTTTTACAAAGAATGGTAATTTAGTTAACTCAATTTCTACTCTCTTTGAAGAAAGCTATGTGATTCATTACGGAGTTACTGATTCAGATGGAAATGCAGCTGAAGAAGTGACTAGAACAGTGCATGTGGTAAGTGAAGAGGATTCTCCAATATCTGATAAGTATTTTGTTGATGGATATTATACAGACTTAAGTTTTAATATCCTCAGTGATTCAGAAATTAGTAACTTAATAATAGATAGAATATCACCAATAATTTCATTAAAAGGAAACTCATTAGTAAAGATAGCTACTGGAACAAATTACACTGAGGAAGGTGTGACAGTTACTGATAACAAGGATACTAACTTAGCTCCAGTAGTAACTTATACAAAGGATGGAAGTCCAGTAGATTCCATTAATACAACCGTAGAGGGAACTTACTTAGTTCACTACAATGTTAGTGATGCAGCTGGAAACGCAGCTACAGAAGTAATCAGAACAGTTGTAGTACAAACAAAACATTCAGGAGGCGGTGGAGGATCAAGTTCCTCAGGGAACTCAACTAATATATCAAATACAAATAGTTCAACTGTTATAAATGCTATTAAATCTGCTTCTAATGGTTCTAAGATTCAAGTTGATGTATCAATAAATAAAAACATTGTAAAAGATATATTTGATGCAATTAAAAATACTGATAAAACAGTAACTTTTGTACAATCAGGTATACAGTGGAGCTTTAAAGGTGCGGATATTACAGAAGCTAGCAAGGATATTGATATGAAAGTTGATATAAATACGCTAGATAAGTCAGCAACTATCAATAAAGAAGCAATATCTAGTAAAGTTAACAATGAAGATCTTATGATAGTATCCTTTGCAAATAATGGGCAACTTCCAGGAAGATCCAAAATAAAGCTTAAACTAGATACTAATTGGATATCTAATAAAGATAAGAATAATATAGAAGTTTATTATTATAATGAATCTACCGGAAAAATTGAAAATATAGCTAGCCAATTAAAGATTGATACAAATGGATATATAGAATTTGATATAACACATAATAGTGATTATATTATTACAGATAAAGAAATACCGGTAGAACAAAGTATAGTAAGATTAGGTGGAAACAATAGATACGAGACCTCAGTAAAGGTTTCGCAAAATAAGTGGACAACTTCTGATTATGTAGTTCTAGCTAGTGGAGAAGAATTTGCAGATGCTTTAAGTGCAACTCCTTTAGCAAAACAATTAAATGCACCTATACTATTAACTTCAGGTAGGGTTCTTGATTTAACTGTTATAGAAGAATTAAAGAGGCTGCAAGTTAAAAAGGTATACATAATAGGTGGTACTGGCGCAGTATCTGTAAATGTTGAAGATGTACTAAAATCTATGAATATAAATATAGAAAGAATTAGTGGAAGGGACAGATATGAAACTTCCTTAGCAGTAGCACAAAAACTTAATAAAGCAAGTCAGGTGTTCTTATGTGCAGGAACAGGATTTGCAGATGCACTTTCTATATCTTCATATGCAGCTGCAAATGGAAACCCAATATTACTAGTTGGAAACAATGAAATAAATTCAGAGGTTATTAAATTCATAAATGATAACAAGAGCAAGGTTTATGTTATAGGTGGTACTGGAGCAATATCTGATAATGTGTTGAACAGTATTTCTGGAGCAGAAAGAATCTCTGGTGATAACAGATATGAAACAAATACAGCTGTAGTAAGCAAGTTTAACAGCAACTTTGATTTCACAAACGTTTATGTATCAGTAGGAGAAAACTTCCCAGATGCAATTTGCGGTTCAGCCTTAGCTGGAGCAAATGGAGCACCAATCGTATTAATAAATACAAGTGATTTAGATAGTAACAATTCATATGTTAAGTCTCAATTATTAAAAGCAAATAAAGTCAATGTACTTGGCGGAGAAGGAATAATATCTACAGGTACTATAAATAAAATACTTAAGTAAAAAGTTGGTTAAAACAGGATTTTAATATTAGTCTTTAACTAAAATTAAGGTCCTGTTTTATAATGAAGGAGGAAAAAGCATATGAACATGACAAGAAGAAATTTTCTTAAGTGGATGATAGCTTCTGGAGTAGCTGTAGGAATGGGGAAAATAGACTTTGCTAAAGCGGAAGAAATTATAAATAATACCCAATTCGTACCTGTAGTTTGGCTTCAGGCAGCAGGCTGCTCAGGTTGTACTATAGCATTTTTAGATATGGTAGAAAACGAAGTAGATACTATGTATACGGTAGAAGATCTTTTAATAAATAAAATAGACTTAAAATACCATAGTACTTTAATGACTGCATCTGCCGCTGAGTCTATGGAAATTCTTAATGCTGAATATAATAACAGTGGTTATATCCTTGTAGTTGAAGGAGGAATTCCAACTAGTCAGGATGGAGCCTATTGTATAATTGGTGAGAAAGATGATAAACCATGGACAGCATTACAAGCATTAAAAGACTTTGCTGCAAATGCCAGCAGCATAATTGCAATAGGAACTTGCTCTGCTTATAGAGGAGTTTCAGGAGCAGGAGATAATATTACAAAAGTTAAAGCTGTAGATGAGATTCTTACTGAATATGGTGATAAAATAATAAATTTACCAGGTTGTCCAGTACAGCCTTATATTATTGGAGGTACTATAGCTAAGCTGTTAGCAGGTGAAACTTTAGCTAAAGATTCTAGGAAAAGACCAAAAGATTTTTATGCAGCAGATTCTCTACATGTAAGGGCAGCTAGCAGTGCTACAGGAAAAGCCAATTGTCCTCTAAGAACACAGCAAAGCGGTAAAGCTACTACACTCGGAACTTGCGGAAAGTGTTTTGAAAATATGGGTTGCAGAGGAAGATATGATAGTGAAGTAAAAGTCACTTGCTATACAAAACTATGGGGAATGGATTGGAGTTGTAGTAAAGGATGCTTGGGTTCAGGAAGCATTTGTATAGGCTGCTCTAGTCCAAATTTTCCATATACTACATACACACCTGATGGAGTTGCTGCAGCTAGCAGTATATATAGTTTTAAATAATAAACATCAACTACATAAGACAAACTTAGTTAAAAATATTTATGATAAATTAAAGGAAAAGGAAGGGATAGTATGGCAACCGTTAAACTTGATCCTGTTACTAGATTAGAAGGACACATGAAGGTTGAAGTTGAGATAGATGATAACAATAAAGTTATTGGAGCAAAAAGCACAGGAAATATGTTTAGAGGATTTGAGGCAATGCTTAAGAATCGAGATCCAAGAGATGCTGTACACATAACCCAAAGAATATGCGGATTATGTCCTGTATCCCATGGAATGGCTGCGGTTAAAGCCTTAGAAGCATCTAGAGAGTTTACTGCTTCAAGTCAAGCTAAAATAATGAGAAACTTAATTCAGGGTGGTAACTTTGTGTCAGATCATATACTGCATTTTTATCATTTATCACTTCTAGATTATGTTAAGGGACCAGACAAATCACCTTGGCATACTAGTTATAATACAGATATGAGATTTACAAAAGCTGAAAGTAGTAAAATTTTTAATAATTATGTGAAAGCTTTAGATATAAGACGTAAGGCCCATCAAATGATTGCACTATTTGCAGGAAGAATTCCTCATGTGAGATCCATAATGCCAGGTGGAGTAACAAAAATACCAACTGCAGATGAAATTAATCAGTATAAAAGTTATCTGGCAGAGGTTAAGGATTTTGTAAATAATCAATATTATGAAGATGTACAAAAAGTTGCATCGGTTTATAAGGATTATTTTAATATAGGTAAGGGCTATGGAAACTTAATTTCCTTTGGGGTTTTTGAAGTGGAGGCAGGAGGTAAATCGCAGAATTTATTCAGAAGCGGAAGATATACTAAGGGGCAGCTTCTCACTGTAGATTTTAATAAAATCAAGGAATCTACTAAATATTCTTGGTATGAAGAAAGCAATCCGTTAAGTATAAATTCAGAGGGTACAAATCCAGATATTAATAAAGCTGGTGCATATTCATGGGTAAAAGCAACAAGATATTCTAATATACCTCATGAAGCAGGCCCTATTGCTAGAATGTGGATAAATGGAGATTATAGAAATGGTGTTTCTGTTATGGATAGACATGTAGCTAAAATGCTTGAAGCTAAAAAGATAGCAGATGCATTGTCTATATGGATTGATAACTTAAATCCATATACTATAACTTCAGAGCAAACAACAGGATATACATATAAACCTGATTTATATGATCCCAAAATGCATAAGTTTGATTATATAACTGCTGGAGAAGGTATAGGAACTACTGAAGCACCAAGAGGTGCATTACTTCATTATGTTAAATATGGTATAGACCCTTCAAAAACTACTCAGAGTATAATTGAAAATTATCAAGTTATAACACCAACTTGCTGGAATGCCTCACCTATGGATCATAAGGGCCAAAGAGGACCTTTGGAGCAAGCTTTAATTGGAGTAAAAATTCAAGATGTAAATAACCCTGTTGAATTGTTAAGAATTGTTCACTCTTTTGATCCATGCACTGCTTGTGCAGTTCATATAATGACTCCAGATAAATCTGTAGATAAAAGCTTTATAGTCTCTGCTCCAAATCCTAGTGGTGTGCTTTAATGAAAAATACAACTATTTTGGGAATAGGTAATTTGCTTTTAAAGGATGATGGTATTGGCGTTCATCTAGTTCAACATCTGGAAAAATTGAATTATGACACTATTTATAATGTGGAATTAATAGATGGTGGTACCTGCATACTAGAGCTCTTAGATGTATTTGCAAGAAGTGAAAAAGTTATAGTTTTAGATAGTTTAAAAGGTGGACATTCTCCAGGTACTATTTATAAGCTCACTCCAGAGCAGCTTGGAACTTACATAAGAGAAAATACATCACTACATGATGTACAAATACTAGACATAATAGGAGATGCTAAATTACTAGGATATAATCCACAGGTAATTATAGTAGGTGTGGAACCAGCTGAAATAACTTATGATTTAGAACTGTCGCCTGTTATTAGTGATCGTATTCCCCAGATTATAGAGATTATTAGAGAAGAACTCTGCTTATAAGCACTGGGCTTAGGTGTGAAAACCACAGCCACATTACTTTATTTAATTTTGTCTACAGCTAAAGCTGCAGATGGATGCTTTTTATTTATAATATACCTTCCTAATACATAAATTTTTTAGGCATAATTGAATTTAAATTCTAAAGGCTATGTAAGAAAAATAGGCATTATTAAAGAATAGAAAAGTATTGACAATATAAAAAACTAGTGATAGAATTTAAAACATAAATTAAATAAAGAACTTGTACTTATCAAGAGAGGTGGAGGGACTGGCCCTATGAAGCCCAGCAACCAGTATTGTTGTTTAAACAATAATACAATGGTGCTAATTCCTACAGCGTAAGCTGGAAGATGAGAGGATATCGTTGAGATTTTAAGCTCGAGGTTTTCCTCGGGCTTTAATTTTTGTGTATCTACTATTCTCTTAGAAGTTATCTTCTGAGGAAGTGTAGTACCAAAGGCTTAATTTTAGAATTCAATATCGGGCAACTATCTTAGGCACAACTAAAGTAGGTCTTGGATATTACATACAAATTTTACTTTAATAATGTAAAATTTTACAAAGGTGGCACTTTAATGATTTATCACTGTAAATTAAGAAGTTATTACGGAAGTATGCTTAGATAATTAGGAAGGAGAAATTAGATGATTGAAATTAGAGATGTAAATAAAAGTTTTTCTAATACAAAAGTTTTAAAAGAGGTAAGTCTAGATATAAAAAGGGGTGAAATTGTAGGAATAGTTGGACATAGTGGTGCTGGAAAGTCAACTCTTTTAAGATGTCTAAATGGGCTTGAAAGCTATGATAGTGGCAGCATAAAAGTTATGAGTAAAGAAATAAAAGAGCTAAGTGAAAGGGAATTAAGGAGCTTTAGAAAGGGGCTTGGTATGATATTTCAAAGCTTTAATCTCTTAAATAGAAAAAATGTATATGAAAATGTAGCTCTTCCACTAGAGGTATGGAACTATAGCAAAGCTGAAATAAATGCAAGAGTTACAAATTTGCTAGAACTTGTAGGACTTAAGGATAAAATGAACAGCATGCCAAGAGACCTAAGTGGAGGACAAAAGCAAAGAGTAGCTATAGCCAGAGCTCTTGCCCTTCAACCAGAGGTTTTATTATGTGATGAGGCAACTTCAGCACTAGATCCAAATACAACAAAATCTATACTTAATTTAATTAAAGAGATAAATGAAAAACTAAACATAACAGTTGTTATTGTTACCCATCAGATGGAGGTAGTAAAACAGATATGCTCAAAAGTAGCCATTATGGATAAAGGGGAAATAAAAAGCTTAGGTGATGCAGAGGAGTTATTTTTAAAGCCAGACAAGCATCTTGAAAAGCTGCTTGGAGAGGAGGAACTGTTGCCTGAGGAGGGGGTCAACATAAGATTATTCTTTCCGAAAGAACAAAGTCAGCAGGCGATTATAACATCTATGGCTAGAGAACTTAATATAGACTTTTCAATAGTTTGGGGAAAGCTGGAGAAATTCAGGGATAACGTGTTAGGAAGTCTTGTTATAAATACTACAGAAGATAACAAGACAAATATTTGCCAGTTTTTAAATTCAAAATCTATAGCTTGGGAGGTGATTGAAAATGCTTAGAGAGGTTCTAATGACTGCCTTAGGGCAAACTTTATACATGGTTATGGTTTCTACCATCTTAGCAGTTGCTATAGGATTTATACCTGCAATTATACTCGTTATTACAAGTGAAAAGGGGTTAAAACCAAATAAGGTTGTCTATAAAGGCTTAGATTTTATAATAAATATCCTAAGATCCTTCCCCTTTATAATACTGATGATAGCTATATTCCCATTTACCAAGTTAGTAGTTGGAAAAACCATAGGAACTACAGCAGCTATTGTACCCTTAACTATAGCAGCTGCACCTTTTGCAGCAAGAATAATAGAATCAGCTATGAAAGAAGTAGATCCGGGAGTAATTGAAGCTGCAAGGTCTTTTGGAGCAAGTAATTGGCAGATAATTTTTAAAGTTATTCTTAAAGAGGCCATTCCATCAATAATACTTGGAGTTACTTTAACAGTTATTAGTGTAGTGGGATATTCCGCTATGGCTGGTGCCATCGGTGGTGGTGGACTAGGAGATGTAGCTATTAAATATGGATATTATAGATTCCAAACAGATGTGATGATTTATACCGTTGTTATTCTCATTGTGATTGTGCAGCTTTTCCAGAGCATGGGAGATTTTATCTATAAGAAGCTTAGTAAATAATTATAAATTATATTTTAATATTATTAATAAAAATTAGGAGGAATTTAATATGAAAAAAGGAAAGATTTTATCAATAGTTTTATCAGGAATACTTGTTTTGGGGTTATCAGGATGCGGAGCAAAACAGACAGCGACAACTGCTTCAAATAGCGATGATAAGAAGGTAATAAAGATAGGGGCAACACCTGTACCCCATAAGGAGATACTAGAGCAAGTAAAACCAATACTTCAAAAGGAAGGATACGACCTTCAAATAGTTGAATTCACAGATTACGTAACGCCAAACACATCATTGGATGAAGGAGAATTAGATGCAAACTTCTTTCAGCACGTTCCATATCTAAGTAAATTTAATGAAGAAAAAAAGACCAAGCTAGACTATACAGCTAAAGTGCACATAGAGCCAATGGGTGTATATTCAAAGAAGATTACAAAACTAGATCAAATTAAAGAGGGAGCAGAAATTGCTATTCCAAACGATCCTACTAATGGAGCAAGAGCTTTAAGGTTATTGGAGAAAGAAGGACTTATAAAGTTAAAAGCTGGAGAACTTATATCCAAACAGGATATTACTGAAAATAAGAAGAATATAAAAGTTACTGAAATGGAAGCACCTCAACTTCCAAGAGTACTAGGAGATGTAGAAGCAGCTGTTATAAACACTAACTATGCTATAGAAGCTGGATTAAATCCATTAAAAGATGCAATAGCTATAGAATCTAAAGATTCACCTTATGCAAATGTGCTTGCTGTTAAGCAAGATGACAAAAGTAAGCCATATATCCAGGCTTTATCTAAGGCACTTAATTCTCCAGAGGTTAAGAAATTTATTGAAGAAAAATACAAGGGCAGCATAATACCAGCATTTTAAATAAGTTTTAACATATAAAATAACTATATAAATTCTTAATGTTAGAATTTATATAGTTATTTTCATTTCATAGAAGAACTCTCTATAGTAAAATATAGTTGAGGTGAAGGTATAGTATGTTTTTAGATATGAAACTAGGCAAGGATACACCGGTTTATATTCAAATTAAAGATTATATAAAAGATATGATTTTAAGTGGTATGCTGAGGCAAAATGAAAAGCTCCCTTCTACGAGAGAACTATCCTCAATTTTAAATGTTAGTAGAAATACAGTTGTATATGCTTATGAGTTTCTTCAAGATGAGGGATTTATATATATGAAAAAGGGAACTGGTGCTTTTGTATCAGACATAAATATAAGTTTTGAGGAAGAATGGAATATAGATTGGAACACCAGGATAAATGATTACGGCAAAAATGCAGAAAGCTTAGATATTGTAAAACATGAGGTTGAATGGAAAAAAGGCATGATATCCTTCAAAAGTATAGCACCAGACGAGAGGCTTTTTGATGTGGATGAGTTTAAAAGGGCATTTTTAAATAGAGTTTCCATTGAGGGAGATAAAATATTAAATTATGGATATGCAAAAGGATATAGACCTTTAATTCAGTATTTATTGAAGTATATGAAGAATAAAGGAATACAGATAGATGGAAAGGATTTACTTATAACCAATGGCTTTACAGAGGGATTTGATTTGGTACTATCCTGTCTTACAGAAAAAGGAGATAGCATAATTTGTGAAAATCCAACCCATAATACAGCCATCAAGATTATGAGACTTCATGGGTTAAAGATTAAGGGAATAGATTTGAGTAGGGATGGTATAGATTTAGATAAATTAAAGGAAGAGTTAACAAAGGAAGAATTTAAGTTGTCTTATTTTATTCCATCTTATCATAATCCCACAGCCCTTGTAATGTCGGCAGAGAAGAGAGTAGAACTTTATAGAATACTAAAATCACATAATATACCTATAATTGAAGATGGTTTTAACGAAGAACTGAGATACTCAGGGACTCATGTATCTCCTATAGCAGCTCTCAGTGGAAAGGGAAACAGTGTAGTATATATAGGCAGTTTTTCTAAGATATTGTTTCCTGGTATAAGAGTAGGGTGGATTTTAGCTGATAAAAAACTTATAGACTATCTAGAAAGTATAAAGAGAAGCAGAAACATCCACACTTCTTTCTTGGATCAGGCAATTTTCTGTGAATATCTTCAAGGTGGTAATTTTGAAAAGTATATTAAAAAGGCAAGAAAGGTTTATAAGGAAAAATATGAGTTTGCTTTAGAGTGTGCTAAAAAATACATTCCCTGTAAAGAGATAATGGGGGAAGGTGGCCTCCATATTTTTATAAAGTTAGAAGGGGTAGAAGCGAGAAAGGTTTTAGAAAATTGTTGTGAAAGAGGAGTGATTTTTACTCCAGGAGATATTTTTTATATAGACGGCAGAGGGGATGATACCTTAAGGCTTGGCTTCTCTAGAGTAGATATGGAGGAAATAGAAAAGGGATTTAAGATTATTGGAGAGGTAGTTAAGTTATTAAGAAGCTAGAAGATGCTTTCACTTACAAAGTTAAAAAATAACTTATAGAAAAAATCATATAAAAGTTATAATAATATATTGACTATTTTAAATTTACGTATTATAATACAGATATCGTAGTAAAATACTAAGAATTGCAATGATAGGAAGAGTAAATTACAGGAAGTTCTCAGAGAGAAATCCCCTAGGGTGTGAGGGATTTTGGACAGAGGGTAATGGAAGTGCATCCTTGAGCACTGAATCGAAGTTTAGTAGACTTCAGCGGGTACGCCCGTTAAAGCGTTGAGGTATGACTGTACCGAAAGAATGAGTTGTTATGTGTTTCGTAGATGTATTTGCACATAATAAACAGAGTGGAACCGCGGAAGTATACTTCTGCCTCTGTAATAGAGGCAGGGGTTTTTTGTTTTATAAAGAAAAACTTGAATTAGATGGGGTTAAACTATACTATATCATTTAAATCTGTATATGTTGTGATTTGTATAATCTTACATAGAATTATAGTGTTATTGCTTCAATACTGTACAATTGCGAAACTTTAAGAAATTAATGTGTTAAAGTGAAATAGTTGAAAATGTCTATATTCCAGATTAAAGGGTAGTAAAATATAGATTCCACTAGATATATGCACTATATGTAAATATAAACATGACAAGGGGCTAGAACCTTGTACAGAAGAAAAAAGAGGTGATTAAATTTATGAGTATAAATTGGCAATTTATTGTTGATAATTTACCTTTATATCAAAAAGCTGCTGTACTTACTTTAAGGCTTGCATTTTGGGGAATACTAGCTTCCATAATACTTGGTCTTATATGCAGCGTAGTACAGTATTACAAAATAAAAGGCTTACAGACACTAGTACAAGCCTATATTGAACTTTCTCGTAATACTCCACTTTTGATACAGTTATTCTTTTTATACTATGGATTTACTAAGCTAGGTATAAAAATGAGTGAAAATACTTGTGCTATAATCGGCCTATCCTTTTTAGGAGGAAGTTATATGTCCGAAGCCTTTAGAAGTGGTATTGAAGCTGTTGGCAAAATTCAAATCGAGTCTGGTCTAAGTCTTGGACTTTCTAAGTTTCAACTGGCTAGATATGTAATACTGCCTCAGGCATTTTCAGTAAGCATACCATCTTTAAGTGCTAATTGCATTTTTTTACTAAAAGAAACTTCCATTTTAGGTGCAATATCAATTTTAGATTTAATGAATGTAACAAAAGACTTAATAGGAATGTATTATCAAACCTTTGAATCTTTACTAATGCTAGTAGTTTCCTATTTGATTATAATTTTACCTTTATCACTCCTTCTTACTTGGATAGAAAGGAAGGTGCGTTATGCAGAATTTGGGCATTAAGGTGATTTTTGATGGAATGAATATTCAACGTTTATTATTTGATGGTTTATTGGTCACTATTGGAATTGCCTTTATATCAATTTTTATAGGATCTTTACTTGGTATAGTATTCGGCATTATTAGAACATCAAAATCAAAAGTTGTAGGTGTTATAAGTCGTATATATCTTGAATTGTTTAGAATAATACCAGTTCTTGTTTGGCTGTTTATTGTGTACTTTGGAGCTACTACTGCATTGAACATACAGTTAAGTGGAGAAGCAGCCTCTATTATAGTATTTAGTCTTTGGGGGGCAGCAGAGATGGGGGATATTGTAAGAGGTGCCCTAGAATCTTTACCGAAACACCAGATCGAGTCAGGAAAGGCCATTGGACTTAACTTTTGGGGACTTTACAGGTATATTCTTATACCACAGGCTATAAGAAGAATGCTTCCAGGTGCCATAAATCTAGCTACAAGAATGGTTAAGACTACATCACTAGTAGTTTTGATAGGAGTTATAGATGTTGTAAAGATAGGCCAGCAGATTATAGAGCTTTCCCGCTTAGAAGTACCTGCAGCATCTTTCTGGGTTTACGGAGTTATATTCATACTATACTTTATAATTTGTTATCCTTTATCAAGGCTATCAAAGACATTAGAAGCTAAATGGAACAGTTAAGGAGGCAGTGTAATTTATATGAAAAATAATGAGGTATTACTTGAAATAAAGAATTTACATAAAGAATATGCACAAAAGGAGATATTAAGAGGTATTGATCTTAATGTACATAAAGGCGAAGTTGTAGTTGTTTTAGGACCATCAGGTTGTGGCAAAAGCACTCTGCTTAGATGTCTTAACGGCCTTGAAAGTATTCAAGGAGGCAGTATTGAATTTTCCGGGAAAAGTCTTACGGATAAAAATGTTAATTGGCAAGAAGTTCGTCAAAAAATTGGAATGGTATTTCAAAGCTATGACCTTTTTCCTCATATGACTGTTATTCAAAACATACTTTTAGGGCCAATGAAAGTTCAGAAAAGGCCTATGGATGAGATAATGACACAAGCAGAAAAACTGTTAGAAAGAGTTGGTTTACTTGACCGTAAGAATTCTTATCCAAGGGAACTTTCTGGTGGGCAAAAGCAAAGAATAGCAATAGTAAGAGCCCTATGTATGAATCCTGAAATAATGCTCTTTGATGAAGTAACAGCATCTCTTGATCCAGAGATGGTAAGAGAAGTTTTAGAGGTTATGCTAGACCTTGCAAAACAAGGAATGACAATGATAATTGTAACTCATGAGATGAGTTTTGCACAGGCTGTTGCTGACAAAATAGTCTTTATTGATGGAGGCAAGATATGTGAAATATCTGAACCGCAAGAGTTTTTTACTAATCCAAAAACAGAGCGTGCTAAACAATTTTTAAATGTATTTCAATATTAAATTTTACGAAGGAAAGGAAGATTATAATGAAAAATGTAAAAAAAATCTTAACAACATTATTAGCGACTACATTTATAGTAGGAGGTTTAGTAGGCTGTAGTGCTTCAAAGACAGCTTCAACGGAAAACAAAAAGGAAACAACAGGTAGTTCTATTGAGGAAATAAAGAAAAGAGGTACTATTAAAATTGGTGTATTTAGCGACAAGCCGCCTTTTGGTTATGTAGATTCAAATGGTAAAAGTCAGGGCTTTGACGTTCATATTGCTAGAAGATTTGCAAAGGATCTTTTAGGAGACGAGTCAAAGGTTGAATTTGTACTAGTTGATGCAGCAAGCAGGGTTGCATACCTACAATCTAAAAAAGTAGATATAATTATGGCAAACTTTACTGTTACAGATGAGAGAAAGCAAAAGGTTGATTTTGCAAATCCTTATATGAAGGTTTCTCTTGGAGTAGTATCACCAGATAGCGCTAAAATTACATCTGTTGATCAATTAAAAGGGAAAAAGATAATTGTTGCAAAAGGAACAACTGCTGAAACTTATCTTACAAAAAATATGCCAGAGGTAGAATTAGTTAAATATGATCAATACTCAGAAATATTTGAAGCTTTAAAGGACAAACGTGGTGATGCTATAGCTAATGATAATACGGAAGTACTTGCATGGGCACAAAAGAACCCTGGATTTAGTGTTGGAGTACCAAAATTCGGAGGAGAAGATACAATAGCACCTGCTGTTTCTAAGGGAAACAAAGAACTTCTTGAGTGGATTAATAAGGAACTTGAAACTCTAGGTAAAGAGAATTTTGTACACAAAGCTTATGATGAAACATTAAAAAACACATATGGAGAAGCTAGTAAAGAGGACATTGTAATTGAAGGTGGAAAATTGCAATAGTTAATTTACAAATTTATTGACAAAGCCAATTATTAGGTATACAATAATTTAAAATTAATAGTTTTAATGTTATACCTAATACTCTTATCAAGAGTGGTGGAGGGACTGGCCCTATGAAACCCGACAACCGGCATTTAAATTTGAATGTATCGGTGTCAATTCCTGCAGGATATAGTATCCTGGCAGATAAGAAAAATGGTTATTTTAAGGTTAGATATAATTCTGTCTTAAAATCAAAGGCTGTTTTTCTTGTTTTAAAGAAAAACAGCCTTTAGTTTTTATGTTTATGTAAGTATCAACTTATATATTTAAACTAAATGTTTGTATAGGGGGGGGATATGGTGTTATAACCTGTTTTACGTGTATAAGTGTAGTTATTAGACTTTGTTAAAGTAAAACTTTAGTAATGCAAAACTATAAATTAACAAATTAAAGAAGGAGAAAGAGCATGATACAAATAACAGATGAAATTTTAAAAAGTATAGATGAATTTAAAGAAAGTGCTGAACTATGCGATAGAGATGAGTTAGATGTCTCTGAATACAGAAAACGAATTGTTGCAATGGGGGTTTACAAGCAAAGAGTTAAAGGTACCTATATGGTAAGGTTGAGAGCTACTGGAGGAGTTATAGAACTAGATCAGCTGAAGTCCATAAGTGAGGCATCTAAAAGATATGGATATAGAAGAATGCATTTTACAACTAGACAAGACATACAATTTCAAGCACTGCCGATAGACAGCATATATAGCATTATGAAGGAAGTGATAAAGGTTGGTATAACTACAAAGGGGGCCTGTGGGGATACAGTGAGAAATGTAGGATGTTCTCCACTGTCTGGGGTATCTATAGATGAGGTCTTTGATGTAACGCCTTATGTAAAGGGAGTTATAAACCACCTTATGAAAGATCCAACTGCCCTGCAGCTTCCAAGAAAGTACAAGATAGCTTTCTCAAATACTCCAGAAGACACTGGAAATGCTACAATGGCTGATTTAGGTTTTATAGCAAAGATAAATAATGGTGTAAAGGGTTTTGAAGTATATGGAGGAGGTGGCTTTGGGGGAAGACCTAGAATGTCATTAAAACTTGCAGACTTCATAGAAGATAAGGATGTTTTATACTATGCACAGGCTATGAAAGAAGTCTTTGAGAAAGAAGGAGATAGGACAAATAGGCATCAAGCTAGGATAAGATACATTGTGCATAGACTAGGGGAAGAAAACTTCCTTCAGTTATTTAACTCACAGCTTCAAAAGGTTAAAGAGGAGATAGATTTAGATTTTAAAATAGATGAAAAGGACATAAGAATTGACCAAGAGCCTATACAGACAGTTGAAGAAGTAAAAAGAACTATGGAAAGCAATCAGCAATATAAAAACACATTATTTGCACAGAAGCAGCTTGGGTACTATTCAGTCTATATTCATCCACAGGGTGGCAATATAGCAGCAGAAGATTTAGACAGAATCCTTCAATTCTTAGATACTTTAGGATACAGAGTATCTATAAGACTAACAACAACACAAGGCTTTATTATAAGAGACTTAAAAGAGAAGGATGCAATGGAGCTAATAAACTTGACTTTAAATATCTCATCAGGACACAACATAGATAACTCGGTTTCCTGTATAGGACATGCTACTTGTTCCTTAGGTCTTTGTCTTTCACAAAATCTCCTTGCCGCTATAAGAGACATATTTAGTGGGGTAGATGAAAGAATAAAAAGCGCACTTCCAAAGTTATTTATATCAGGATGTCCTAATTCCTGTGGTCAACATCAGCAGGGAATGATTGGACTTAGTGGGAGAGGAAAGCGTACTGAAGATGGACTTGTTCCAGCCTATGCAGTGTCCTTTGGAGGAAAGCTTGGAGCAGGCATTGCAAAGATAGGTGAAGTTTATGGAGACATTCCAGCTAAGAAGATACCAGCATTTCTTTTAGAATTAGCAGCACTAAAAGCAGATTCAAGCTTTGAGGATTTTGAAGAGTTTTTAGAGAATAAGTCACAGGAAACAAAAGAATTAATAGACAAGCACTCAAGTTTGGAGAGTTTTAATGAAAATCCTGATTTGTATTATGACTTTGGTGCAGATGAAAAGTTTGGTGTTAAAAAATAAGTGTTGCAAATAGTTGTATAAATGTTTAGGAGGGGGAAAGTTTGAGTCTAAGAATTGAGGCTGTAAGTAAGAAATATAAAAGAGCTAATAAGGAGTTTGAAATACTAAGAAATATAGATTTAACTGTAAATGATGGAGAATTTGTGTGTATTTTAGGACCATCAGGATGTGGAAAGTCAACACTTCTAAATATAATAGCTGGTTTTGAAAAAGTTACAGAAGGAAAAGTACTTCTTGATGGAAAAGAGGTAAACTCTCCAGGGCCAGATAGAGCAGTTGTATTTCAAGAACATGCACTTTTTCCTTGGTTAAAGGTTATAGATAACGTGGAATTTGGAATGAAGGTTGCAGGAATTCCTAAAAGTGAAAGAAGAGAAAGAGCATTAAAGTATTTAGAAATGATGCATCTTACAAAGTTTAAAGATTCTTTTGTCCATGAACTTTCTGGAGGGATGAAGCAAAGAGTATCCATTGCTAGAGCACTTTGTTTAGATTCAAATATACTGCTTATGGATGAACCTTTTTCATCTCTTGATAGTCAAACTAGGGAACTACTTCAGTTAGAGGTTCAAAGAATTTGGTGGAACACAAAAAAAACAGTGGTATTTATAACTCATAGTATTGAGGAAGCTGTACTTTTAGCTGATAGAATTATTCTCATGCCAGCAAGCCTCGATTCAGAAAAGAAAGAGTTTAGAATACAACTGTCAAGACCACGACAAATAGCCAATATGGATGTAACTTATATGGTATCTAAAATCATGAAAGAGTTTAAAAAGGAGGTGGAGAAGGTTGCAAAATCAGAATATGATGAAGGGTGGAATTTGGAAAAAGATTCTATTCTATATGATGATAGTAGTAGTGTGGGAATTGGCCTATAGGTTTATTAACTTTCCTTCTCCACTAAAGGTTTTTGAAAATATTTCAAAGCTAATAGAAAGTGGCACTTTAGGCACAGCAGTTATGGTAAGTTTGAGGAGACTTTTATCAGGATATGTAATTTCTCTTTTTATAGGATTGCTTATAGGATTATTCATGTTGAAACTTAAAACTACAAGAGATAACTTTGCTAAGTTAATAGGGGCTCTTCAAACCATGCCTAATGTATGTTGGGTACCCTTTGCTGTTTTATGGTTTGGATTAAATGAAAAAGCAATTCTTTTTGTAATAATCATAGGTTCAGTTTTTGCTGTATCTATGTCTATAGAAAGTGGTATTAAAAATTTAAATCCTAATTATATTAGAGTAGCAGAAATGACGGGAGCTAAAGGCTATACCTTGTATAAGGAAGTTATTTTCCCAGCAGCTATTCCGGTTATTATATCAGGAATAAAACAAGGATGGGCTTTTGCTTGGAGGGGACTTATTGCTGGAGAAATGATAGCTTCTTCCATGAGCGGACTAGGAGAGATATTAACCCATGGAAAGAAATATAACGATATAAACGAAATTGTAGCCGTTATGGTAGTAATTATCGTAATTGGGCTTTTAATAGATAGAATTGTGTTTGAAAATATTGAATCCTCTATAAGACGAAAATTTGGATTGGGAAAAGCTTAGGCATAAACAAATTTAGAGTTGTGCTTACCTGCTGGGGTATATTGTGAATAGGTGAAACTTTAGTTTGTTTATCTATGAAAATGTTCTATAAATGATTATGTAAAAAGGAGTGGCCTATGAAAAAAGAAGTAAAAGTAAAACAGCTACAAACGGATATTTTAATTATCGGTGGAGGTACTGCAGGCTGCTACGCTGCCTTGACTATAGCAGAACATTCCAATGCTTCAGTACTAATTCTTGAAAAAGCCAATATTAAAAGAAGTGGCTGTCTGGCAGCTGGAGTCAATGCAATTAATGCTTATATTGTAAAGGGTAGAACACCGGAAGACTATGTAGATTATGCAAAGAAGGATGCAGATAATATTGTAAGAGAAGATTTGCTTCTTACAATGTGCCAGGGCTTAAATAGAGTGACTAAAAAACTTGAGGATTTAGGACTTGTTATTTTAAAAGATGAAAATGGAGAGTACGTAGCCAGAGGAAATCGAAACATAAAAATTAATGGAGAGAATATAAAGCCTATTTTAGCAAGTGCAGTGAAAAAGCTACCTAATGTAACGGTTATGAATCAGGTCAACGTCATTGATTATATTGTAAAAAACAATCAGATACTAGGAGCCTTTGCAGTCGGGGTGGAAGAGGAGATTCTTTATGAAATTAGGGCAAAAAAAGTAATATGTGCTACTGGCGGTGCAGCAGGATTGTATAAACCTAATAACCCAGGTTTTTCAAGACACAAGATGTGGTATCCGCCTTTCAATACTGGAGCAGGCTATGCTATGGGAATTCGTGCTGGTGCGGAGATGACTACCTTTGAGATGAGATTTATTGCATTAAGGTGTAAAGATACTATAGCTCCTACTGGAACTATTGCACAGGGCGTAGGAGCTAAGCAGGTTAACTCAAAAGGAGAGGTTTATGAGACAAAATATGGTCTTACTACTTCTGAAAGAGTATATGGAACGGTAAAGGAAAACCAGGAGGGTAGAGGACCTTGCTATTTAAGAACAGAAGGTATTAGTACTTCTCAGGATGAAGAATTGAAAAAAGCATACTTAAATATGGCACCAAGTCAAACTCTTAAGTGGGTAGAAGCAGGGAAGAATCCAAGTGAACAGAATGTGGAAATTGAAGGAACAGAGCCGTATATAGTAGGAGGTCACACTGCAAGCGGTTATTGGGTTGATACAAAACGACAAACCACAATTAAAGGCCTTTTTGCAGCAGGTGATGTAGCAGGTGGCTGTCCACAAAAGTATGTTACAGGTGCATTGGTGGAAGGTGAAATTGCAGCAAAAGCTGCAGTAGAGGAAATAGAAAAGAATGAAATTAATACTGTTGATTTATCAAAAGCAGAGGAAGATTTACTTATAGCGTTAAAAAAAGAGGAAGTAGAAAAGACATTAAATTTTAAGAATCCTATATTCTCTACGGAAGAACTAGAGGAGGCTATGCAAAAGGTAATGGATACCTATGCAGGGGGAATTGGCAGCAATTACCAATTCAATGAAAAACAGCTTATACTAGCGGAAGAAAAAATTGAACAGATTACTGAACTAAGCAATAACCTACATGCAGAGGATATGCACCAGTTGATGTTTATATATGAGCTAAGAGAAAGACTAACTCTCTGCAAATCAGTGATTGCCCATTTAAGAGCGAGAAAAGAAACTAGATGGCACAGTTTTGCGGAAAATCTTGATTATCCAAAGAAAAGTGATGAATGGCTTAAATATGTCAACTCAAGGCTTGTAAATGGAAAGCTTACTACATTTGGCAGAGATTTAGTGGGAAGAGGTGAGACATATGAGCATAAAAATTAATAAAGAAAAATGTGTAGGCTGTAAAAAATGTCTATCTGTCTGCCCTGGAAGTCTTATAAAGCTAGATAGCGATGGAAAGGCCTATATAAAATATCCAAAGGACTGTTGGGGATGCTGTTCTTGTGTAAAAGAATGTAACAAATCTGCAATTTACTTATATCTAGGAGCAGATATGGGGGGAAGAGGAAGCCGCCTAACTGCTGTGTCAGAAGGTGACGTTATTCATTGGAATATTGAAAAGACTGATGGAAAGCTTCATTCTATTGATGTAAACCGTAAGGATTCTAATAAATACTAAAAAAGGCCTCAGTTATATTAAATCAGAGAATAGCAGTGAAAAATAAATAGGAATAATAGGAGGATTTAATAATGAGTGAATTATCACACCTTGATAAATTAGAAGCAGAAGCCATATATATTATCCGTGAAGTTGCTGCTGAATGTGAAAAACCAGTAATGTTATATTCAATAGGAAAAGACAGTTCTGTTATGTTACATCTTGCCATGAAGGCATTTTACCCTGAGAAACCACCTTTTCCTTTTCTACACATTGATACCACGTGGAAGTTTAAAGAAATGACGGAGTTTCGTGATAGAAGAGCAAAGGAATTAGGGATAGAAATGCTTGTTCATAGGAATGAAGAGGCTTTAAGGGAAGGAATCAATCCCTTCGATCATGGTTCCGCTTATACAGATATTTTAAAGACACAGGCTTTAAAGCAAGGATTGAAAAAATATGGCTTTACAGCAGCCTTTGGTGGAGGCCGTCGTGATGAAGAAAAGTCTCGTGCAAAAGAAAGAATTTTTTCCTTCCGTAACGAGGCACAGGCCTGGGACCCAAAGAACCAAAGACCAGAGATGTGGAAACTTTATAATACAAAGATTAATAAAGGTGAAAGTATAAGAGTTTTTCCTATTTCAAACTGGACAGAAAGAGATATCTGGCAATATATTAAAAGAGAAAATATCGATATAGTGTCCTTATATTTTGCTAAAGAACGTCCAGTGGTATACAGGGATGGGAATATCATCATGGTAGATGATGATAGAATGAGGCTGTTGCCAGGAGAAAAAATTGAACATAAAAGAGTTCGTTTTAGAACTTTAGGATGCTATCCCCTTACAGGAGGAATGGAATCAGAAGCTACTACCTTAGATGAAATTATTGAGGAAACATTAAGTGCGGTGTCCTCTGAGAGAACCACTCGTGTTATTGATACTGAAGAAGTAGGTAGTATGGAAAGAAGAAAGAGAGAGGGGTATTTCTAATATGAAAAGCTTATTAAAATTTATAACCTGCGGTAGTGTGGATGATGGAAAATCAACTCTTATTGGACATATTTTATATGATGCAAAGCTTTTATATGCAGATCAGGAAAAAGCCTTGGAATTAGATAGTAAGGTTGGCAGTCGTGAAGGGGCAATTGATTATTCTTTATTATTAGATGGACTTATGGCAGAGCGTGAACAGGGTATTACAATTGATGTTGCCTACCGTTATTTTACAACAGATAATAGAGGTTTTATTGTAGCTGACACACCAGGCCACGAAGAGTATACAAGAAACATGGCAGTTGGCGCATCCTTTGCAGACCTTGCCATCATACTTGTAGATGCAAAACAAGGGGTACTTGTTCAAACAAGAAGGCACGCAAGAATTTGTTCCTTAATGGGAATTAAACATTTTGTATTTGCTGTAAATAAAATGGATTTGGTGGGATATAACCATGAAAGATTTTTAGAAATTGAAGAAGAAATCAGAACATTGGAGAAGGAGCTTTCTTTGGAAAGTGTTCAAATCATTCCAATATCAGCTACAGAAGGGGATAATGTTACCAAGAAATCAGAGAATATGCAGTGGTACACAGGAAAAGCTATCTTACCTTACCTTGAAGACGTAAATATAGAAAGGGATTCTGAGGAGAAAGGCTTTTATATGCCAGTACAGAGGGTATGTAGGCCAAATCACGCCTTTAGAGGTTTTCAGGGGCAGATTGAAGCTGGGACTATTGCGGTAGGAGATGAAGTGGTAACACTTCCTAGTACTGAAAAGGCATTAGTGAAAAGCATTCATATAACAGATAAAGAGGTAGAAAGGGCAGAAAAAGGACAACCTGTTACAATACAGCTTAATAAAGAAGTGGATGTATCTAGAGGCTGTGTACTTACAAAGGATGCAGAGCTTTCAACAACCAATTTGTTTACCGCAACTATTCTTTGGATGGATGATTCTGAATTAATAGCTGGTAAGGATTATTTTGTAAAACTAGGAACGAAAGTGCTGCCAGCTGTTGTTACAGAAGTAAAATATAAGATCGATGTAAATACAGGAGAACATTTGACAGCGGGATTCTTAAAGAAAAACGAAATAGCAGTATGTAATATTTCACTTTCTGAGAAGATTGTAGTAGACAAGTTCAATGTACATAAAACACTAGGAGAACTTATATTAATTGATCGTATTACTAATATGACATCGGCCTGTGGCGTTGTAGAAAGTATTCTAAATCAGAATAACAATAACAGTGATAATGTTGCCTTCCAATATAATGGCTTAAAGGCAAGAGGAGATGTTTTTGAAGAGTTTTACTATAATACAGAAAGTTTATCCTTATCAAAATACAAACCAATAGAGCATACCTATACAGTTGGAGATAATATTCCAGTTAAAGGTGAAAGCTATCACTATCCAGATACTATTGATATCTTAGTTCTCCGTGACTGGGTGGCGATTAAGGTTCGAGACAAGAAGATTGCTGATATTCAATCAATTGACGAATATCAGTATACAGGAGTAACTATTGTTAATGGTAGAGGCTTTGCTGTTAAGGTAAATTCAAATGAGGAAGTTTTGAAATTTTTAAATGAGTATAAGGAAATGAACGAAGAAGATGAAATAAAATTCTTAAATAAATGGGTTAGCCTAGAGACTTATAGAAGAGTAATATTTCACAGCAATTTCTGGGCAATATAGTTTATTAGTAGGTGGCATAAGGTATCTGTTTGAAGGAATAGATAAAAAAGAATAAAGTATAAACATATAGGTTGAGGTAGATTTGTCCTCAACCGTTTTTTTTATAAAAAAGTCAACGCACTACTTTAAAAATCAAAACGTTCTATAATTACATTCATAATTCCACCGCATACCATACCTTCTTCTTCTGCAATATAGCCTGTCATATCTATTTCTTCAGTTTGATAGGATATGGTATCTCTTAGCATATAACGAGCAGTATTTATTACTGACCCTTCACTGCAGCCACCGCCAATGCTTCCTAAAATTTCCCCTTGAGAGGTTATAAGCATTTTTGCGCCTTCTTTCCTTGGTACAGAGCCCTTAGTAGAAACAATTGTAATCACTGTCTTTGGTGCATTTTCTTCTTTGCTAAGTCTTGTTAGCACATCTCTGTCAAACTCAGGCCAATTGGTTTTTGAACTTTTCATAACACCTGTACGTCTGTCAACAAGCCTTCTGTATTGAATAACCTGGGATATGATGGAAAAGGCTATTTCTTCAGGAGTAACTGCACCTATTTCAAGACCTATAGGGGCATTAACTTTACTTAATTTTTCCTTAGAGTAATCTTCCCTTTGCAATTGCTCCATAACACCTTTAACACGACGCTTTGAACCAATCATTCCTACATAAGAAGTATCGTATTTTAGTACTTGTCTAAGACAATCCATGTCGTGCCTATGACCTCTAGTTACAATAACCACAAAGGAAGATTCATTCAAATTAATTAAGTCGAAGCACTTTTCAAAGCTTTCACAGATTACCTTTTCAGCATGAGGAAATCTGTGTTTGTTAGCAAAGGATGGTCTGTCATCAATAACTGTAACTGAAAATCCTGCTCTAGCACCAAATTCAGCTAAAGGTTTAGCTATATGTCCACCACCTAAAACTATTAAATTAGGTTCAGGAAAATAAGGTTCAATTAAATATGTTTTTTCTTCAGAAGTTTCTAATTGGAGGGTGCCAGTTTCTAGGGCGTAGCTGGCTTTTTCATAAATAGTTTCATCAAAATTATATGCTTTTTTATATTCAAGTAAGCTTTCCTGTGTAAAAAGCATTTTGTTTTGGGAAGAGCCTACATTATAATTACTGCTATCTAGAATTGTAACCATAACTGCCCTCTTCCCGGAATTAATTTTTTCTAATAAATCTTTATATACATTTGTTTCCATGTTTTCATCCCCCTGTAAAAGTATACTAATTAAATTATACCATATATTTGAAAAAATACTGAAAATTTCAATGGAATACTTAGTTAAGCAATGTGGAATTATAATAAAGAATTAAAAGGGAGGTGCACATATGAATACATCACATGATATAGAAAACATTAGTTTAACAGCTGCTGAAATAGGTGAACTTTGGAGTACATATATGAATAATAGTGCATCAAAATGTTTGTTATCATATTTTAATAATAAAGTTAAAGATCCTAGTCTATGAGGGCTGATGTTTCTGCCACATTTACTCGGTTGGCAGCGGAAATTGCTAAGTACGCAAAGGATGGTATTGATATAATGATTGATAATGAATGGTTGGAAGAAGTCCCTAATGCAATAGATAGAAAAAAATTAATAGAGGTCTAAATAAAGAGTACAAGAAAGTATTTTGCTTAGTTATTTTCTGAGAAGGATTACTGTACATCTTCCATATTTTTAAAAATTGGAGATGTACAGTTTAATTATTTTAAAATTTTCTCGTAGCAATAAAAAGGAGATTCTTTTCCAAGGAAGCTCATTTCTCCAACAAAGCTATATCCACATTTCTTGAAAAGGGAATTCATTTTTGTATTTAAGGAATTAGTATCTGTTTTTAAATATCTTACTTTATTTTGTAAAGCTAAACTTTCAGCAAAAACCATTAGCGAGGTACCAACTCCATTTTTTCTGTAGACAGGGTTAACAGCCATTCTATGAATAACCATAGCAGGTTCCTTTAAACACCAGTCCAACCCAGTATATTCTGATGGTTCCACTTCATTGATGCATACAAAACCTACAAGCTTGCCATTACTTTCCGCTGCAAATAAGTGATCATTTTTTATATCATTTATAAAATCCTTTTCCTGAGGGTAGTTTTCATCCCATTGATAATTGTTATAAGAATGCATTTCTATAATGGTTTCTCTTATAATTTCCATTATGTCTTTTAAATCTTCAATAACTGCTTTTCTTATCATCTTACAGCCTCCCTAAAAATTTTTTATTTCTTTCCAATCATTTTCTATATTCTCTCTCATTTTTTTTACCAGTTGACAGGCTAATTCTTTTTCTTCCTTACTGAAGTTTTGGAAGCAGACCTTAATGTTTCTATTTTCTTCGTCAATGATAAATGAATATATATCTAGTCCTTTTTCTTTTGGATATAGTCGCCACATTCTTTTATCAATATCATCTCTTTTTTTATCTATATAGTCCGCCTCAATAAGTTTTTGTATGGCTTTAGTTGTAGTAGTCTTATCCACCTTTAGAAGTGTAGATAAATCAATTTGGTTAATTCCAGGGTTTTCACATATTCTAGTTAAAAAAATAAATTGGCCTTTTTGTAAGTTTATTTCTTTAAATTTTATATCGCTTATGGAGTGTATACAACGGGAAAGCATGCCTACTTCCCTTAAAATATTACTATCAAGACTTTTAATTATAATCACCTCCCAAAACAAGTTGAATTTTCAACTATATTTATAATATCATAAATAGGTTGAAAGTTCAACTATAGTTATGTAAAAATCTGGATTAATTAAGTCTATTATTTTTGCTAAATCATTTATGAAAAGAGATGTGAGATACAGAAGAAAAATTTATAGTAGTAGTTTGAATAACTAAGTGAATATACTTTACAGTTATGATATTATCTATAATAAGAATTTTACATAGGGAAAGAGGCGGTAAGGATGGATATAAAAAAACTAGCAAAAGAATATGAAGAATACATAATAAATATGAGGAGAGATTTTCATCAAAACCCTGAACCATCTTGGGAAGAATACAGAACTACAGAGGTAATTGAAAGGGAACTAAATTCTCTAGGAATAGAAACTAAAAGGCTTAGAAGAACAGGAGTGGTGGGGATACTTAAAGGTAAAAAGAAGGGTCAAGCGATAGCCTTAAGAGCGGATATAGATGCACTATCCATAAAGGAAAATACAAACTTATCATTTAAATCAAAAAATCAATACATGCATGCCTGCGGACATGATTGTCATGCTGCTATGCTGCTTGGAGCTGCTAAAATTTTATCTAATATAAGAGAAGAGTTAAGAGGGGATGTAAAATTTATATTTCAACCTGCGGAAGAAAGCTGTATAGGAGCTAAGGTAATAATAGAAGAAGATAAGGTTTTAGATGGAGTAGATGGTATATTTGGCATGCATATATGGGGGAATCTACAAAGTTCAAAATTTAATATAGAAAAGGGTCCAAGGATGGCTTCAGCAGATACTTTTAAAATAATTATAAAAGGAAAGGCTAGTCACGGATCAACGCCTAACTTAGGAATAGATGCAGTTCTAGTTGCATCAGCGGTAGTAATGAATTTACAGAGTATAGTAAGTAGAAATATAAACCCTTTAGAGCCTGTAGTTATAACTGTTGGAACAATAAATGGTGGAGACAGATTTAACATAATAGCTAACGAAGTAGTTATGGAAGGTACAACAAGAGCTTTTTCTAAAGAGGTAAGAAACTCTCTTGAAAAGAAAATGAGAGATGTTATAGAAAGTACCGCCAAAACTTATGGAGCGGAGGGTATCTTAGAATACAACTATTGCCCAGCGCCGGTTATAAATGAAGATCAGTTAACAGATTTAGCAGTTTCTTCTGCTAAAAAGCTCTATGGAGAGGACTCTTTAATTCCAATGGAAAAAATAATGGTAGGAGAAGATTTTACTTTTTATATGAATGAGGTTCCTGGAACCTTTGTATTTTTAGGTGGAGGAAATGAAAAACTAGGAATATACCCAAATCATAGTGATAAATTCATGATAGACGAGAATGCATTACATATGGGAGCTGCTTTATATGCTCAATTTGCAGTGGATTTTTTAAACTTTAAGTAATCATAATTTACCATAAAATTGCTTACATAATTTCCTTGATTGCTAATATAAATATATAGATTATAAGTTAAAATTTGCACTAGAGTAAGGCTGTTTTTCTGAATTAAGAAGAACGGCCTTTATTATTAAGTTTACAAGTATAACCATGTAAGGCTAAGCAAATAACTAATTAAGTATATTTATTTTCAAAATCCTAAAAATAAGTATACTAGCAATATTTAAAAGGATGGTGACAATGTGAAAAAGGGATTAAAAACAGCATTGATTATACTAGGAGTAATTATAGTATTAGTTTTTCCAATGGTAGGAAGTTATAACTCTATGGTAACGCTAGAACAAAGAGTAGAAGCAGCATCTTCTAATGTAGATACTCAACTTCAGAGAAGATCAGACTTAATTCCTAACTTAGTTCAAACGGTTAAAGGGTATGCTGCTCAGGAAGAAAAAATATTCACTGATATTGCAAATGCCAGAGCAAAACTTGCAGGAGCACAAACAGTACCGGATAGGGCAAATGCCGATGCAGAACTTTCATCAGCTCTTAGCAGACTTTTAGTAGTGGTTGAAAGGTATCCAGATCTAAAATCTAATCAAAACTTTAGAGATTTGCAGGTTGCTTTGGAAGGCACAGAGAACAGGATTGCCATTGGAAGACAGGATTATAACAAAGCTGTTACAGAATATAATACTAAAATAAGAAGATTTCCTAACTCTTTAATTTCAGGTGCGTTTGGATTTGAAGGAAAACCTTACTATAAAGCAAGTGAAGGAGCTCAAGAAGTTCCGAAGGTAGATTTCACTAAATGATATTAATTAACATTTATAAGTCTGGTAAATAGGTTAAATGGGGATTATGAATAGATTTAAAAAACATAATAGACTTATAAATAGCTTATGTTTAAATAAGCTATTTATAAATATTATAATTTTAACCTTATTATTAATCTTTCCCTTAACCTGCGTAGTTAAAGGTGCTTCAAACATACCTGAATGGACTAGTTTAAAATATGTAAATGATTATGCAGCAGTTATAGATGAGAATACAAAGAATTATATTGTATCTATTGGTAGAGAATTGGAGGAAAAAACCGGTGCACAAATGACAGTAGTAGTAATAAACTCTCTAGAGGGAAGCGACATAGAATCCTATGCTAATAAACTATTTAGGTCTTGGGGAATTGGTCAGAAGGATAAAGACAACGGACTTCTAATACTCCTATCAATGCAGGACAGAAAATGGAGAATAGAGTTGGGAAGAGGATTAGAAGGCTTTATTACAGATATATATTCTGCAAGGGTTATGGATAATGTTGCCAAGCCATTATTCAGAGAAGGAAAGTACGGAGAAGGTTTAAAAAATGTATATTCTACTTTTGCAGCAGATATAGCTAAAGAAAACAACATAACCTTAGAAAATAAAATACAACTACCAGAATCACAAAATGTAAATCAGGTTAGAAGTGGAAATCCTAGTTTCATTTATATCATTTTAGGGCTTGTTTTTCTAGACGTTGTTTTCAATAGGGCTAGGATAATAAGATTCTTACTCTACGGAATGTTTTGGAACTCCTTTTGGGGCGGTGGCCCTAGAGGAGGAGGTGGTGGTTTTGGTGGAGGCTCTGGTGGTTTCGGAGGCGGTTCTGGAGGTGGCGGCTTCGGTGGCGGAACTTCAGGAGGAGGAGGCTCTTCCGGGGATTGGTAGTGAACTTAAGCATCTTATTGCGTAACAAAAGTTTGGAGCACTGAACACCGGTGTGTTAAGTTGAGATATACTGCTTGAAAGCCCTCATTTCGAGAAGAAGGTCTAATGCTGGCTCAACTTTGAAAATGAACTCAAACTCAATGCTTTCTACGAAAGCTGAGTTTTCGTTAACATTTTCAAAATCGCAAGCATAAGACCTTCTAACCCTCATTCGAAGCTTTCTACGCAGTATACCTCTACCTACACACCTGTTTTTAGTGCTTCAAAAGTTTTTATCACAAATAAGAGTTTATGTGGGGGCATAACTAGTAAGATAAAGTATAGGTACTATAATGAAATACATTAATGAGCAAGCTTGAGAAATAAAAATGCGTAGCATGAATAAATATAGCTTATTTATTAAAACCAAATAAAAGCTATTGAAAGTATTACAGTATAAGGGTTATAGCCTTATATTATAAGAATATAATATCTCTAGGAATGATAATAAGTTAATATAATAAAATCGTTTATACAGTGGAGAATTTTCAAAAGGATCTACTAAAAGCCTTACGGCATAAGGACTTACCAGTCCTTTATATAATCACATATATCTAATATTTATGCTACAATAAAAAGCAACTTAGAATAAAAATTAAAACTTTGTAGCCTATGTGTGGACTAACAGAGTGCTACATATCTGCCTACAGACACAGGCCACTAAGTCTAATTTCTAAGCTCTTCTTTTTGTCACATCACACTTATATTTAGTCGATTACAGGCAAGGACTTGTTAAAGGCATCAGTCCACTGTTCTACAGAATTGCCGCTTGTCCATTGATTCATAATCATGGTTTCATTTTCATTCAGCTGAATTTCTAAGGCAGCTTTTCCTATAGTACCTTTAGAGTAAGCATATAAGGTAAGCTTATTGTCGGTAAAAACACCTAATATATCTTTATCTGGTGAAGAGATAGCATCTTTAGCGTCAGGAATTATTTCCTTTATCAAGTTAAAATCAGTACATAGATCGTTGTAGGAAACTATACTCTGAGGAAGCTGGAGAGTGGTATTATATAGTGTATAGTTACTATTTTTAGATGCGTACTTAAAGGTCTTTGCTATTTGGGGAATCCATTTTCCATCAACTCTACTTATAGTCCAGCTATCTCCAGTAGTGGTATTAATGTTGTGAGTATCGGCAGATTCTCCTAAGGTTATCTTTGTTTTACTAATCTTATTAATAGTAGAGAGAGCATTCTCTTTAAACACGTCTACCATGGTTAACTTGTCTTCTGTATTTCTATAGTGTGTCAACTTTTCAAGTTCAACCACTGCACAATCTTCTCTAGCATAGGATTTTTCTTTAGTAGGATGGTATTTAGTATAAGTGCTTATAGAAACATGATTTCTATCTACGAAGTTTAGTTTGCAATTATATGTATTATATTTATACTCGAAGGTCTCAGGGGTGTAGCTGTCTCCTACAGCATGAGCTACTGGATACTCAATCCAATCTCCTGTATTTGTAAAGCTGTAGCGAAGAGGTTCTATCTGCCAGAAGTTATCTCTATGAGGTACAAGTATATAATTTAATTCTTTTAAAACTTTCAAGTTATTATCTTTGTCCGGTGCAATCCAGAGGGTTCTATAGGTAGTAGTTTTATCTAGGTCGTTTCTAAATCCTATTAGCAGTCCAGAATTAAATTGAACAGATAAGTCTTCTTTTACAGTATGTACATTTTCAAAGATATATCTACTTGACAGAGGAGTGTAAGTAGAAAAAAGAGCAAGAACTATCATTAAAAGTACAAGATAATTATACTTTTGATGTTTAAAAAAATTCATTAGAAATTACCTCCATAATTTAAAGTTACTATTATATAAATATGCTGATAGAATCAGTCTTAATATAGAATGTTTTACTATTTAATTATATTGATGAAATAATGCTTTTAAACTCTATTTCAAGGGATCTTAATAACGGATTTAAGGAAGCTCCCTTTACTAAGAGAGAAGTATGATCTCAGTGCAATTCTATTTTTGTTATTGAAAATGGAAAGTTCAGTGGAAGAGAAAAACAGATATGTAAGTTTTGTGAATAAGTATAATTACAGTATAATATTTATATACAGTGATACTTAATAGTAATATTTATGTATAGTGAGGCAGTAGAATGAAAAGTATACCGAATATTATATCCATATTAAGAATTTTATTATCTCTAATTCTTCTATTTTTAAAACCCTTCAACCTTTTGTTTTTCATTGTATATTCCATATGTGGATTTAGCGATATTATTGATGGATATATTGCAAGAAAGACTAATTCAGCAAGCGGCCTAGGGGCTATACTTGATAGTATTGCTGATATTGTTTTTATGGGTGCTGTGATTGTTGCTATTTTGCCTACAATATTTGTTCCAATGAGAATATTCATATGGATAATACTAATTGCTTTTGTGAGAATTGTTTCATTGTTGGTAGCATATTGCAAATACCATACATTGGCTATTCTTCATACATATGCAAATAAAGCAACAGGCTTTCTTTTATTTTGCTATCCGTATTTATATAATACAGTTGATATAAGTATTTTATGGTGCTTGATTTGTACAGTAGCAACTTTATCTGCAATTGAAGAATTGATTATACATATAACATCAAAAGAATTATCAAGAAATGTTATAGGGATATTTATTCATAAAAGGAGTATTTAGTTAACACTACAATTGGCCTTTTTCAATTTATGCATTAATAGGTAGTCCGGTTTGGACTACCTCTTTTAGTGTGTATATATCAACAGTTTAATCTAATAGAGTGTTATTAAAATACAAATACCGGAATAAATATATATGGTAATCCTCATATTTTTTTATAATATCATCATTGATTTTTAAATATTAAAAATATTCGAAAAATGTGCTATAATTATATTATTTCCAGCATGAGAGAAAACATTGATTAAAAGGGGGCATATGGAAAATGAATTTAAAAGCAATTAAGGGAGATTGGGTGCAAATTCACAGCATTGTATTAAAACCAGAAGAACGAACAGGAAAGATCCCAGAGGATACTAAAAAGGTTCCGCTAGAGATGTGGGTAAAGGGATTCTTAAATAGTGACTCAGAAGTAGGAGATAAGGTTTCTGTAATAACTTTGACAGGGAGAAGAGTAGAAGGTGAATTGGTAGAAGTCAATCCGAGATATATACACAATTTTGGAGAAGAATATGTTCCAGAACTTTTAGAAATTGACATGCAGATAAGAAACATTGTTAAGGCAGGTGAAATTTAATGACAATGGATAATAGTTATGAAGCAGTTATGTCAAGAAATAGTGAAATAATGAAAAAGGCTACAGGTATTGATTATTCTAAATATGAATCTGGCGGTATAGCTTTTGACTATGAGGGAATGATGCAGGATACTGGATACAGCCTTGAGGATATAATAAAGATTCAAAGGGAAGTGGGAGTAGGAAATACCCCTCTTTTAGAATTGAAAAATTTAACTTCCTTAGCAAGGAAAACTGCACCAAAGGGTAAAGGGGCAAGGATTTTTGTAAAAGATGAACAATGCAATCCATCTGGTAGTTTTAAAGACAGAAGGGCATCTATATCTGCCTACCAAGCTAAACAATTAGGATTTAAAGGGATAGCAGCAGCCACTAGCGGGAATTATGGAGCAGCAGTAGCATCACAGGCAGCTATGAGAAATCTAAACTGTATAATTGTCCAAGAGTGCTTTGACTCGAAGAAAACTGGACAACCAGAGATACTTGAAAAACAGAGAAAATGTGAATCCTTAGGTGCAGAAGTTGTTCAGCTTTCTGTAGGACCGGAGCTTTTCTATTCTTACCTTAGAGTTTTAGAGGAAACAGGATACTTTAATGCTTCACTTTATTCTACCTACGGTATAGCTGGAGTAGAGTCTTTAGGATATGAAATAGCAATGCAGTGTAGAGAACTTCTTGGACGAGATCCAGACTATGTTATAGCTACTCAAGCAGGAGGCGGCAATCTAACCGGCACTGCAAGAGGACTTATGAAAGCTGGAGCTGTAAATACAAAGATTTATGGAGCAAGCGTTGATCTTTCTGGTCTTCATATGGCATCAGATAAAGATTTTAATAGAAAGTCCTTTACTACCGGTCATACTGGTTTTGGTGTACCTTATGCCACTAATCCAGATCACTCAGATGTGCCTAGAAGTGCGGCAAGAACCTTAAGATATATGGATGAATTTTTAACAGTTAAACAGGGAGAAGTGTTCTACATCACAGAGGCTTTATCAGTTCTTGAGGGAATGGAAAGAGGACCTGCAGGAAACACATCACTAACTGCTGCCTTTGCATTAGCAAGGGAGTTGGATGAGAATGCAGTAATAGTGGTACAGGAAACAGAGTATACAGGAGCAGGAAAACATCCATTAGCTCAGCTTTCCTTTGCTAGGTCAAGGGGTATAGAGATAAAATTCGGAGATCCAGAAGAGGAAAAGCCAGGAGTAAATATTATACTTCCACAGCATCCATCTTTCATAAATACTAGATTTGAGGATATGAGTAAATTAAGAAAGTCATATATTAAGAATGCTGTTAAGCATGTTAATGCTTCAAGTGCAAATGAAAAGGATATTAGTTTTTTAATAGAGGATACTAGGTCCGATAGAAAATTTGTAATAGAAACCCTTAGGGAATTAGCTGTGGAAATAGTGTAAGTGTATTAGGGGGGGCTTATATGGAGAAAAAGGGTAATATGCCAGTTTTAAAGAGAGAAATTAAATTGGGGCAGGCAACAATGCTTGTAGTTGGTATAGTTATAGGAAGTGGTGTGTTTTTTAAACCAGCACAGGTTTTTAAAAATACAGGAGCACCTGGACTTGGAATATTAGCTTGGATAGTTGGGTGCCTAATAACTATGGCTGGGGCATTAACAATTGCAGAGATTGGCTCTGCTATACCTAAAACAGGAGGACTTTTCGCATACCTTAAAGACTTATATGGTGAAAAGTGGGCTTTTTTACTTGGTTGGGTACAGACCTTGATATACTATCCAGGAATTGATGCAGCACTTGCTGTTGTATTTGCAACACAATGTACTAGCTTTATAGATTTAACACCAGCACAGCAAAAGGGAATGGCTGTTGGCCTAATTATATTTTTGACTATAGTAAATCTAGTATCAACCAAGTTTGGTACTAAGTTTGCCGTTCTATTTACAATAGGCAAGCTAGTACCTATTGGTGTTATAATAGTATTTGGTTTACTTATGGGAAAGGTTCACAACTTTACGCCTATGTCCACTGAAGTGAGTACCGGCGCTGGATTTGGAGCTGCGCTGCTAGGAGTATTATTTGCTTATGAAGGTTGGATTGCCGTTGCTAATATGTCTGAAGAAATGAAAAATCCTGCAAAGGATTTACCAAAAGCTATAGTCTTTGGTCTTACAATCATAACAATTGCATATTTAGGGGTCAACTTAGCAATAATAAATACTATGCCGGCAGCGGATGTTGCAGTTTCCCAAAAAGCAGCTTCAGATGCAGCAGTTATACTTTTCGGACCAATAGGAGAAAAGCTTATTGCAGCAGGTATACTAATATCCATAACTGGGTGCATAAGTGCATTCATAATGACTGGGGCAAGAATTCCTTATGCTATGGCTGCAGACAACCTATTTGTATTTAAAAAGTTCTTTGGTAAGTTAACAGAAAAGGAAGCAATTCCTGCTAATGCCATAATATTTGAGTCAATATTGGCTTGCTTATATGCTTTATCAGGTTCTTACGATACATTAACGGATCTAGCTGTATTTGTTATGTGGTTGTTCTTTATCTTAGGAATATTTGGGGTGTTTGTACTAAGAAAAAATCATAAAGAGCTTATCAGTGAAGATTCTTATAAGGTTCCTTTTTATCCTATAGTACCGATAATTGGAGTAGCTGGGGCTCTCTATGTTGTGATTAGTACACTTATCACAGGAACTGAAAATGCTTTATTTGGTCTTGGGGTTACTTTAATAGGCTTACCTGTTTATATGTATATAAAAAATAAAGATACTAGTTCAAACAGTTCTGCTAGTGTATAATTATGCTAGTTAACAACTTTTTAACCTGACATTATTGGAGGAGTCAGAAGGATTAGATTGTATAATTTTTCTGACTCTTGAACTTTGCAACATTAAATAATATTTCGAGGTGATTAAATGATAGAAGCTATGATATTAATGTGCAGCATAGTGGCTGTGATATTAACTATAGTTGTGTTATTGGTGTTTTTTATAATATTTTTTCGAAAAAAATAACTATGGCGGGAATAAAAGGTTCTGTCCATAGTTTTTTTATTGTCTATTAAGGAATCGCAGGACAAATTAATTGCATTAATTGGAGATTTATGATATATTTTTAACATAAGCACATAAGAGTAATTTTTTTACAAAATATTAAATTCAGAAATTTATAAATTTTTACATAAATCGACATTGTATTTATCCATAAGAACGTTATAAGACTATGATGAAATGTGAAGGTGTATACTATGGAAGATTGGCTTTATAAAAAAGATGATTACATACCTAAGAAGGATAAAGATAGCTTTATAGATAAAAGCATAATGTCTATTATTCATATACTGTCTCTAATAAAGAGAAATGGTATAACTGGCAATGGTTTTGTATACAAGCTAAATCCTCTTATTAAGCTTATCTTTACAGTATTAAATATATTGTTAATAGCGTTATCTCAAGAGTTTACATATGTTTTAATTATTGATGCATATCTATTATTACTAGTTGCCTTATTAGATGTAAGAGAAATAAAGAAAATATTAGCTTTAAGTTTAATGGTGCCATTATTTACTATAGTAATGTTGACACCTTCTATAATAATGGGAAACGTTAGAAACAGTATTTTACTACTCTTTAAGGTTACAGGAACTATAATATCTATAAATCTGTTATCTTATACCACAAGATGGCATGATATCACTAAGTGTCTAAAGATTTTTTTTATACCAGATATATTTATATTAGTATTTGACATTACAATAAAATACATTTATATATTAGGTGAGTTTTCCCTTGAAATGTTTTATGCTTTAAAGCTGAGGTCTGTGGGGAGAAATAGCAGTAAATATTCTTCCTTAACTAAAATAATGGGTAACTTATTTTTAAAGTCAAAGGAGCTTGGAGATGAAATGTATTCTGCAATGGAATGTAGAGGTTTTACTGGAGAATACAAGGCTTATTCAAAATTTAGTTTTACTTTTAAAGATATTTTATACTCTTTTGTAAATGTATTAATAATAATGATGTATTTTTACTTTAAGTAGGATGTGAGAAAATGATTGAAGTTAAGAACAGTTGGTTTAAATACAAGGATATTGAAGTTTTGCGAGATATAAATGTAACCATTAAAGAAGGAGAATCAGTAGCGTTAATAGGTCCAAATGGTAGTGGAAAGTCAACTTTTTTAAAGTTGATAAATGGCATAATATTTCCAACTGAAGGAAAATATTATTTTAATGGAGAAGAAATAAACAGTAAGGTACTGGGAAATAACAATTTTTCAAAGGGTTTTCACAAAAAGGTTGGTTTTGTATTCCAAAACTCTGATGCTCAGCTTTTCTGTTCTAATGTTTATGAAGAAGTAGCCTTTGGATTAAGACAAATGGGTATGGATGAGAAAGAAGTGGAGAGAAGAGTTGGTGATTGTTTAAGACTTTTAGATATTGAGGATTTAAAGGATAGAGAGCCTTATAACTTAAGTGGTGGAGAAAAGAAAAGAGTAGCTATAGCTAGTGTACTTGCTTTAAATCCAGAGGTTTTAGTTTTGGACGAGCCTATGAATGGCATAGATCCAAAGGGAAAAAATTTTTTAAGAACCCTTTTGACTAGGTTAAATGAAAGCGGCAAGACCATAATATGTTCTACTCATGATTTTCAGTATGTAGAGGGAGTATTTAAAAGAGCATTGGTGTTTTCAGAAGATCATAAAATAATAAGAGACGATAACTATGAGGTAGTAATTAATGATACTGATTTTTTAGTTCAATATAATATAAAATAAATAGAGCTTGTAGTTTCTGCATTTGTAACTGATATGGAGTTAATGGATACCTTAGAAGCCATTGACATATAATGAAGCTTATAATAAACTAAAAGTGTAAAATAAAATAATTTATATAGGTGCCTTTTAAAAAAAGGTGAAAAGGGAATGCGGTTAGAATCCGCTACAGCCCCCGCTACTGTATTTGAGGACGAACCTTTGTTAAACCACTCTATTTAGAGGAAGGTAAAGGGGAGGAAGAATCATAAGTCAGGAGACCTGCCTAATATGTTTTATGGACTTTCGGAGGGAGAGTACTTTTAATATGATGTCTGGCTTTAGCCGGTTTTTCAGTGATGTTAAAAGCAGTAAACTTTCAGGGTTTACTGCTTTTATTTTTAGTAATACTAAAGTTTAACTATAAATAAATAGAACATAGAGTGGTATAAATGCTACATGGAAGTTTTATAAGGGGGAGATAGTCATGGCTAAGATAATGATACAAGGAACGGGATCATCAGTAGGAAAGAGTATATTAGTAACAGCACTTTGTAGAATATTTAAGCAGGATGGATATTCAGTTTGTCCTTTTAAATCACAAAATATGTCTTTAAATTCTTACATAACTTTAGATGGAAAAGAGATGGGACGTGCTCAGGTACTTCAAGCTTATGCTTCGGGACTTCAACCAGAGGCTTATATGAATCCTATACTTTTAAAACCTACTTCAGATAAAAAGTGTCAAATCATAGTTAATGGGAAGGTTTATGGTAACAGTACAGCTATGGAATATCACAACATGAAGTTAGAGTTTAGGGATATGCTTAAAGAACAGTTCGAAAAGATGGAAAAGGAATTTGACATAATTGTTATGGAAGGGGCAGGGAGTCCTGCAGAAATTAATCTAAGAGATAGAGACATTGTAAATATGGGAATGGCTGAACTTGTAGATGCTCCTGTGCTTTTGGCAGGAGATATTGATAAAGGAGGAGTATTTGCATCTCTTGCAGGAACTATGGTGCTTTTCACTGAAGATGAAGGAAAGAGGGTTAAAGGTACTATAATAAATAAGTTTAGGGGAGATGTGGAGATATTAAAACCAGGGCTTACTATGCTTGAGGACATAATAAAAGTGCCTTGTTTAGGTGTAGTCCCTTATTTTAATCTAGCTCTTGAAGATGAAGATGGTGCAGTACAATTTAATACTAAGGTTACAGCACCTATAGATATAGCTGTAATTAAACTTCCTCATATATCTAATTTCACAGATTTAGATGCCCTAAAAAGTGAAGCAGATGTCTCAGTGAGATTTATAAATTCCTTAGAAGAATTTGGTCACCCTGATTTACTAATAATTCCAGGAAGTAAGAATACTATTGAAGATCTACTTAAGTTAAGGGAGTGCGGTCTTGAGAGAGCTATTAAGGAATATAGCAAAACAGGTTTAGTAATGGGAATTTGCGGTGGGTATCAGATACTTGGAAAGCTCATAAAGGACCCTTATGGCGTTGAAACTGAGGTTAAGGAAGTAGAAGCTATGGGACTTTTAGATATAGAAACAATTTTTGAAGAAGAAAAGGTAACTACTAGAGTAAATGCTGAAAGTATAGAAGACTTCAATGTGTATAATGAGGATAATTCCATGGAAAATATAAAATTAAAAACCTATGGATATGAAATTCATATGGGAATATGCACCTATGGAAAGAATGCAAAGCCTCTATTTAGAATACTAGATAAAAATGGAGAAAAGGTTGAAATTCTTGACGGAGCAATTAATACAGACAGAAATATAATGGGAACTTATATACATGGAATTTTCGACGGAGTAGATTTTAGAGAATATATGTTAAATAGAATTAGAGTGAAAAAGGGAATGAAAACAAAAAAATCCGGTACCTATGAGAGTCTTAGGGAATTAGAACTAGATAAACTGGCAGATATCGTAAGGGCTAATATAGATATGAACAAAATTTATGAAATTATGAACATAAAAAAATAATTTAAAAAGGTTGGAGGGAACGGTTTGATTACATCTTTTTTTATCACTAATACAATAGCTATATTTTTAGCAGTTATACTTGACTGGATAATAGGAGATCCCTATTGGTTCCCTCATCCTGTTATATATATAGGAAAGCTTATATCCTTCTTAGAAAAGAGGGGAAGAAAGTTTTGTAAAACAAATAAAGGAATTAAGTTTTTTGGAGGATTGATAGTAGTCATTGTAGCATCCATAAGCTTTATGATTCCATTTATATTATTAAAGTTAATAGGGGATATTACTTGGCTATATATTATTATAAATACAGTTATAATATGGACAACTTTAGCTGCTAAGTGCCTAGCACAGGAAGCTAAAAAGGTTTACTATGCATTAAAGGATAACAATTTAGGAGATGCCAGAGTAAAGCTATCATATATAGTGGGAAGGGATACAACAGAACTTAGTGATAAAGAGATAATAAGAGCAGATGTAGAAACGGTAGCAGAAAATGCTGCAGATGGAGTAATAGCACCATTATTTTATGCCATTATAGGTGGAGCACCACTGGCTATGATGTATAAGGGCATTAACACTATGGATTCAATGCTTGGTTATATGAATGAAAAATATAGACATATAGGCTTTTTTCCAGCTAAGGTAGATGATGTTTTTAATTTTATACCTGCTAGAATTACTGGTTTTCTTATATGCGTAGTTGCTTTTGTGGTAAAAGGAAATATGGTGGAAAGCTTTAAGATAATGATTAGAGACAGAAAAAATCATAAAAGTCCTAATTGTGCTTATCCGGAAGGGGCAGCTGCAGGAGCTATGAAAGTACAGCTCGGTGGCACCAACGTGTATTTTGGGGAAGTGGTCTATAAGCCTACCATTGGAGATAAGATAAAGGAGTTAAGCTTTGAACATATAAATGACTCTGTAAAACTTATGTATGCAGCAGAAACTCTGATGATGATTTTATATGCAGCTGTAGTTTTAACTACTATCAGCTCATAAACTATCTGTTGTTAGAAAATAAAAGAAGCTGATATTAGTTCAAAATAAGAGTATAGGAGGTGATAACAGTGGAGCATGGAGGAGATGTATACACAGAGGGAATATTAAAGGGAATAGAGCTTTTAGATTTTAGCTCAAATATTAACCCTTTAGGAATACCTAAAAGCTTTAAGGAACATGTAAATGAAGCCTTGGAAAGTATGGAGAGATATCCTGATATAAAGTATAGAGAGTTAAGAAAATCCTTAAAGGAGTATATAAAATTTAGTGAAAGTTATTTTATATCTCAACATAAGGAAAGTACATATGGTCTTGGTAGCGGACTGCAGATAAGTGAGGATAATATAGTTCTTGGAAATGGTGCTGCAGAAATTATAGATCTAGTTATAAGCTGCTTCAGTAAAGTATGCATACCTATACCTTCCTTTATAGAGTATGAAAAAAGTGCAGCAAAATGGGGCTGTAGTATTGCATATTCTCTTATGAAGGAGGATATGACTTATAATTATGAAGATATATTAGAAAAATTAAAGGAATCAGAGGCTTTAATTATAGCAAACCCCAATAATCCTAATGGAATGGTATTGGATAAGGAAGTGTTTAAATCTATATTGGATTACTGCGAGAAGAATTGTAAGGTAGTTGTCATAGATGAGGCCTTCATTGAGTTTACTGGAAAAAGAGGTTTTAGCTTTTTAAAGGAAGTAGAAAAATATAGCTGTTTATTTATAATAAGGGCTTTAACGAAATTTTATGCTATGCCAGGAGTAAGATTTGGATATGGTATAACTAAAAATATGACTTTAATAAATAAAATACAAGATAAACAAAATCCATGGAATATAAACTGTTTTGCAGAATTAGCAGTAAAATATGTTTTAAAAGATAAGGGATATATAGAAAAGTCTATAGAATGGATTGATAAGGAAAGGCAGTTTATGCTCTGTAACCTTGAAAAAGTAAGTTTTATAGAAAAGGTGTATAACAGCTACAGCAATTTTATACTTTGTAAATTAAAAAACACAAACTGCCATGAGCTATATGAGCTTTGTTTAGAAAAGGAAATTGCAATAAGAAAATGCAATAACTTTAAAGGTTTAAACGAAAACTACATAAGACTAGCAGTTAAAGATAGAAAAAGTAATGAAAGAGTTTTAGAGGTTTTAAACTCCTTGAATCTTTAAGGGCTAAAATGAAAATCCTAGAAAACTACAAATAAGAAAGTTTACGGAGGAATATATTATGAAAAAAAGATATAGTTTGCTCATGGTAATGGCCTTAGTATTAAGCCTTTCGCCAAGGGTTTACGCGATGCATATATCGGAAGGATTCCTGCCTCCTATATGGTGTGGTGTATATTTTCTGTTATCGCTACCTTTCGTAGTAATTGGACTAAAGCATATTAGAGTAAAAACAGAAAAAAGTAAGGATTTAAAAATGCTTTTAGGTCTTGTTGCTGCTTATGTATTTGTTTTATCTGCCACAAAATTACCTTCTGTTACAGGAAGCTCTTCCCATCCAACAGGTACAGGCTTTGGAGCCATATTATTTGGACCTTTTGTTATGGCTGTTATATCCGTAGTTGTGCTTTTGTTTCAGGCCATATTTTTAGCACATGGAGGAATAACAACATTAGGAGCAAATGTATTTTCTATGGGAATAGTTGGACCTATAGTTTCTTACTTAGTCTTTACAGTAACTAAGAAGAAAAATAAGAAGGCAGCGGTGTTCTTAGCAGCGATGCTTGGTGATTTGGCAACTTATATAACTACAGCAATTCAACTAGGGCTAGCTTTTCCAGCTAGTAATGGGGGATTCCTAACTTCCTTTACCAAATTTATTTCCATATTTGGAATAACTCAAATACCTCTTGCTATAATAGAGGGTATTTTAACAGTTGTAATATTTAAATTCATTGAAAATTATGCAGCTAAAGAAATAAGTGATTTAAGAGAGGTGTAAGGTGTTGAAAAGGAAAAGTATAAGTATAGGAATTGTCTTTGTAGCTTTACTAGTGATGTTATTTATAGCAGGTTCAATTGGAAGTAAAGCTCTTGAGGGCACAGATGACCAGGCGCAAGCTGCAGTAGCACATTTAGATGAGAATTACAAACCTTGGTTTAACAGTGTATGGGAACCATCATCAGATAAAGTTGAAGAGGCTATATTTGCACTTCAAGCAGGGATAGGTATAACTTTTATAATATATTATTTAGGAAGAAAAAAACATGCTAAAACTAATAATGGCACTATCAAGAATTAATAAAATTTCAAAGATACATCCAGTGGAAAAAATACTTTTAAGTATATTTCCAATAATAGTTATAGGATTTTGTCAAAGGGCTATTCCTATTATTGGAAATATAATGGTTTTTATAATACTTCACTTAATATGTGAAAACAATAAAAAGATAGTTGTGAAATTTACTTTAGGGATAACAATTTTTGCTGCAATTTCATCCATTACTTTTGTTTTTGATTATGGATTGAACTACTCTGTAATTATTTTGTTAAAAAGTTTATCAGCGGGACTGTGTTTATCATTTTTTTCTTTAACTACAGCTATAGATGATGTGCTGCTTATTCTTTCTAAAAATAATTACCTTAGAGATATATGTGACATAGCAAAGAGTATGGAAAGATTTATATTACTAATCGATGAAGAGTGGAGAATTCTATATAATTCTATCAAGTCTAGAGGTGGATTTGACGGAGTAAAGTTAAAGATTGAGAATACTGGAAAGATGACAGGTTTGTTATTTATAAATACAATGCACAGATGGAAGAATATAAAGGATGGTATAGACAGTAGGGGGTATAAAGGATACATGCCCTATTTAAACAAAGATTTCAATTTTTCTTATCTAAGATTTGGAGGTATATGTATTTATCTGTTAGGGTTATCTACACTTATATATATTAATATTTAATTCTGCATAATAGTTTTTTTATCCTAAAGTTAAAGTTTTAATTTCAAGTATAATTAGGGGTTGGTAGTATGATACAGCTTATAGCACTAAAGAATGACATAGGAATTGAAATAAGAGAGAAATTTTCTGTAATACAAAAGCGATGCGAAAGTTCATTGAAAAAATTGTCTCAAATATGTGAAGAAGTAGTTATGATAAGTACCTGTAATAGAACAGAAATATACTTCAATTCTTCCTATGACGATTTGAGTATAGTAGAAAAGATATTTGAAACTTTAAATTGGGATAAAAGTTTAATGAAATATATTTGCCACCATAAGGAAGAAAAGGCTGTTAGACATCTTATGGACGTAGTTTGTGGGTTTGATTCTCTAATATTAGGAGAAGATCAAATATTGGCCCAGGTAAAAGAAGCTTATGAAACTGCTAGAACAGCAAAAACAGTACATAAGGAACTTCAGAAACTTTTTCTTACTGCAATAACCTGTGGAAAAGAGTTTAGAACGAAATCCAATCTATATAAGATACCAGTATCATCTTCTTCAATAGCAGTTAGTGAAAGTAGAAAAAAAGCCATGAATAGATTTATGATATTAGGTTTCGGTGAGGTAGGGAAGCTAACTGCAAAGTATATAATGTCCGGTGACTTTGAGGTTTTATACATAGCAGTTAGGGATATTAGTATGGTAAATATAGAGGATAGCAGAGTTAAGGTGATACCTTTTGAAAAACGATTAAAGTATTATGAAGATGTAAATTGTATAATATCCTGTACTTCAGCACCTCATACTGTAATAAAGAAAGATGATTTGCCTAACAATAGGAATATGCTTTTATTTGATTTAGCAGTACCGAGAGATTTAGATAGAGATGTGTGTGACTTAAAAAATGTTCAGGTTTATGATATTGACACAGTAAGCCTTATGGACGATAACAACAGAAAATTGAGAAAAGACATAATGAAAGAAAATAGACTTATACTAGAGAAATATATAAAGGAATTTGAACAGTGGCAAAGTTTGCAGAGTATTTCTCTGGAAATAGTGAAATTAAAACAAGCAGGAGAACGGGTATATAAAGAAAGATACAAAACCTTTAGAAACAAAAAGGATACAAAAGACACTGATAAATTAGCGGAAGTACTACTAAAGAGTACATCTGACGCCTTTATAAATAAGGCTATAGAGGTATTAAAAGAAGAACAATTGAAGGGACGTGTCAGTGATTGTATGAAAATAATACAGAGGATATTTTATGTAGTGGAATAGAATATACCTTTCTTTCTCTAATATCTGATAAAGTGAAGGTTCTCATAGTAGGTGGAGGAAGAGCAGCTTTAATAAAAGCTAAAACCTTTTTAAAAAAAGGATGTAATGTTTCTGTAGTGGCAAAGGATTTTATAGAAGAATTTATAGAGTTGAAAAATAAAGAAAATATAACTCTTATAGAAGGAGAATATAACAGCAATCACATAGATAAAAATCATTTAATAATAATTGCAACGAACTGTGCAAGTTTAAATGATGAAATAAGAAAGGATTGCGATAAGGTTTATAAATTATACATAGACTGCAGTAGTCCCAAAGATGGATTATGCATAACCCCTTGTCAAAGGAGTTCTAAGAATATCTCCTTTGGAATTCACACTAAAGCAGGAAGTCCTAAAACATCAGTTTATGTAGCAAATAAGGTTGAAAAGTATTTAGAGGACTTTGATAATTTTATAGAATTTACAGCTTGTATAAGAAATAGGATGAAAAATAGCAGTAACAAAAAAGAAATAATGAATTTTATATGCAGTGATGATTTCTACTTTTTCTGTGAAAGAGGAAAGGAAAGAGAGATTTTCAGCATGTTTTATGATTTAGACTAATTCTTACTCTAAGTAATATAAATGGGATGGTGATATATTGTGACTTTAAAAATTGCAACACGTAGAAGTAAGCTAGCTCAGGTTCAAGCAGATACTATAATAACTATGTTAAAGGAACAGCAAAGCGTAGAAGCTGAAAAGCTCCTTATAGAAACCACAGGAGATTTAAGATTAGATGTTACCCTAGATAAAATAGGCGGAAAAGGGCTTTTTGTTAAAGAAATTGAAATGGCACTGTTTGAAGATGAGGCTGATGCAGCTGTGCATAGTATGAAAGATGTACCTTTTGAAATTCCTGAATTCTTTGAAATAGCAGCAATTCCTATAAGAGAAGATGTAAGAGATGTATTTGTATCTATTAATGGCGTTCATTTTACTGAATTGAAAGAAGGAGCGAAAATCGGTACAAGTAGTAATAGAAGAGCTGAACAACTAAAGATATTAAGACCAGATTTACAAGTAGTACCAATAAGAGGGAATGTTCAGACTAGAATAGATAAAATTGAAAGAGAAAATTTAGACGGCATAATACTTGCAGCAGCAGGACTTAAGAGATTAGGAATGGAGAATATAATTACTGACTATTTTTCAGTAGATGGAATTATTCCAGCGGTTGGTCAGGGAGCTTTAGGTATAGAGATCAAAAAGGGAAGTAAGAATGGTGAATTGTTTAAAAAGCTGAATCATGAAGAAGCTAGAATATGCGTTGAGGCAGAAAGAAGTTTCATGAGAGAACTAAATGGTGATTGTCATTCCACTATAGGAGCTTACGCTGAAACAGAAGGAAGTTTAATGAATATCTTAGGCATATATAATGTAAATGGAAGATTAATAAAAAAAGAAGTAACGGGAAAAAGAGAAGATCATATAGAATTAGGCAAAGAACTAGCTAGAAAAATTTTAAATGGATAGAAGATAATTGTAGTAATATAAAGGACATAATAAGGAGGATAAAGATGGGTAAGGTTTATCTTATTGGTGCAGGACCTGGGGATGAAGAACTTATAACATTAAAGGCGGTAAGAAAGCTTAGTGAGTGTACAGCGGTAATGTACGACAGACTGTCCGGTACAGGAGTTCTAAAGTATTTAAATAAAGATTGCAAGATATACTATTGTGGAAAAGAACCAGGTTGCCATTATAAAACTCAAGATGAAATAAATGATATGCTAGTTAAACTGGCGAAAGATGGCCATATTGTTGGGAGAATTAAAGGGGGAGACCCATATATATTTGGAAGAGGTGGAGAAGAAGCCTTAAGACTTATTGAGGAAGAGATTGAATTTGAAGTTATTCCAGGAATCACCTCGCCTATTTCTGTATTAAATTACGGAGGAATACCTGTAACTCATAGAAAGATAGCTAGAAGCTTTCATGTTTTCACTGGAATGAGTGCTGATAAGCTAGAGGTAGATTGGAAAGCAGTTGCTGGTGTTGGAGGCACACTTATATTCCTAATGGGATTTGAGAACTTGGGAGGGATATCAAAGAATCTACTGGAAAATGGTATGGATGAGAATACTCCTAGTGCAGTAGTGATGAGAGGAACTACTTCTAAGCAGAAAAAGGTTGTAGGAACTTTAAAAGATATAAAAGACAAAGCTATAGAAGCTGGGCTCCACTCACCTTGTATTATAGTTGTTGGAAAAGTTGTTGAATTTAATGATAAGTTAAATTGGTTTGAGAGGAAGCCTCTTTTTGGACAGAATATCTGTATTACACGTTCAAAGGAACAATCAAAGGAGATAAGAGAAAAACTTATAGACTTAGGAGCACAGGTTACAGAGATAAACTCTATTGATATAAAATATACTTCTGAAAACCTAGATAATTTTATAAATAATTTAGCTGATTACAATTACATTGTTTTTACTAGTGTAAATGGAGTAAATAGCTTTTTTGATTACCTGAGACAGAAGGACTATGATATAAGAAATATAAAGGGAACCTTTGCAGCTATAGGACCTGCTACAGAAAAAGCAATAAAGGACAGAGGGATTATTCCAGAAATAATCGCAGAAAAGTTTGTTGCTGAAAGTCTTTTTGATAAAATGAAGAACTTTGTAAAGGCAGGAGATAAAATATTATTACCAAGATCAAAACAGTCTAGGCCTTACTTAGCTGAAGTTCTGAAAGAGGTTGGATGTTATGTAGATGAATGCTTCACATATGAAACTATAACAGGAGAATTGATAGATCCTAGTTCTTTTGAGGAAGTAGATACAGTTATTTTTACAAGTCCAACTACAGTAAATAATATGATAGAACTTGTAGGTCTGGAAGCTGTAAAAAAGAAGAAAGCTATTTCCATAGGACCTATAACTGGGAAAGCCTTGGAAATTAATAATATAACCTATGAAATATGTGAGGAATATACCACTGAGGGAGTTATTAAAAAGTTATTAGAATGCTAGTAACCCGATAAATCAATACTTTAAGCTTATAATTAAAATTAATTATATAAAAGTTGATAATAAATTATTTAACTGTCAACTAAAAATAAATTATAAAGGGGTAATGACAAATGTTTAGAAGACACAGAAGACTTAGACAAAATGAAGTTGTAAGATCCATGGTAAGAGAGACTATACTTGATCCATCAGATTTTATATATCCTCTATTTGCAGTAGAAGGAACAAATATTAAGAAGGAAATCTCATCATTACCAGGAAATTATCATATTTCTGTAGATAGATTACAAGAAGTAGTAGAAGAAATTACAGAAGCAGGAGTTAAAAGTGTAATATTATTTGGAATTCCAGATCATAAAGACGAATGTGGTAGTGGAGCTTACGATGAAAACGGAATAATACAAAAGGCTATAAGAAAGATAAAGGAAGTAAATAAGAATATTTATGTTATTACAGACGTTTGTATGTGTGAATATACAAGTCATGGACACTGTGGAATAATTCATGGTGAGGATGTAGAGAATGATGAAACTTTAGAATACATAGCTAAAATATCTTTATCTCATGCTAAAGCAGGAGCAGATATGATAGCTCCATCAGATATGATGGATGGCAGAATAGATGCTATAAGAGAAATATTAGATGAAAATGGCTATAAAAATATTCCTATCATGGCTTACAGTGCTAAATACTGTTCAGCTTTTTATGGTCCTTTTAGAGAGGCAGCAGACTCAGCTCCTCAATTTGGAGATAGAAAAACTTATCAAATGGATCCAGCTAACGTAAGAGAAGCTATGCTAGAAATTGAAGATGATATAAATGAGGGTGCAGACATTATAATGGTTAAACCAGCAATGTCTTATTTAGATGTAATAAGAGTAGCTAGAGATAGATTTGATGTGCCAGTAGCTGCTTATAATGTAAGTGGTGAGTATGCTATGGTTAAAACAGCAGCTAAAGCAGGACTTATAGATGAAAAGAGAGTTGCTTTAGAAATGCTTACATCTATAAAGAGAGCTGGAGCAAAAATGATTATAACTTACTATGCTTTGGAAGCAGCTAGATGGCTTAGAGAAAAGTAATAGAGCTCATAGGCAGAAATATAATAAACCCTTAGGAGATGAAAGTTGTGAGAAGTTCAGATATATTTAATGAGTCTAACATATATATGCCAGGAGGAGTAAACAGCCCTGTTAGAGCATATACAGGATTAGATATAACTCCACCTGTAATTAAGAAGGGATTAGGAGCTCATATTTTTGACGAAGATGGAAAAGAGTATGTAGATTTTATTGGAGCATGGGGGCCTATGATACTTGGCCATTGTGACGAGGATGTAGTAAAGGCAATAAAAGATACAGCAGAAAATGCAATAGCCTTTGGAGCACCTACAGAGCTTGAATTAAAATTAGCAAGACATATCTGTACCACAATAGATAATGTAGATATGATTAGAATGGTCAATTCTGGTACAGAGGCTACTATGAGTGCTATAAAGCTTGCAAGGGGCTGCACTAAGAGAGATAGAATTATAAAGTTTGCTGGCTGCTATCATGGACATTTTGATGGATTTTTAGTAGAAGCAGGTTCAGGAGTTCTTACAGCAAATATTCCTGGTTCACCAGGAGTACCAAAGGGCATCATAGAGAATACGTTAATAGCTCAGTATAATGACATAGAAAGTGTAAAAGTACTTTTTGAAAAGCACGGCGAAGAGATAGCAGCAGTTATCATAGAGCCTATTGCAGGAAACATGGGAGTTATACCTGCTCACAAGAAATTCTTGGAAGATTTAAGAGAACTTTGTACACAATACGGAACTATCTTAATATTTGATGAGGTTATGACTGGTTTCAGAGTAGCTTACAAAGGGGCACAAAGCCTTTATGGAGTTAAACCGGACTTGTCAACTTTTGCTAAGATTATGGGCGGTGGTCTTCCATCTGGGGCTTATGGCGGAAGAAGAGATTTAATGGAACAACTATCACCTATGGGGCCGGTTTACCAGGCAGGAACTATGTCTGGAAATCCCCTAGTTATGGCAGCAGGATATACAACCCTTACAAAGCTTCATAGTAATCCACAGTACTATGAGTATATGGATAAAATAGCAGAAAAGCTTCAAAAGGGAGCGGAAGAGGTAGCTAAGGAAAAAGGTCTTCCTTTAGTTATAAATAGACGTGTAAATATGATGACTCTGTTCTTTAATGAAGGTGGAGAAGTTACTAACTATAAGCAGGCAAGAGCTTGTGACACTAAATTGTATGGAAAGTTCTTTAAGCATATGTTAAAGGGTGGAATGTTTATGTCACCAGCACAGTTTGAAGCTATGTTTATAGGTGTAAGACATACAGAAGAAGATATAGAAAAGTTTATAGACTTAATGAGAAAATTTTAAACTGAAGCTTGACTTATAGATAAGGAAATCTAAAGCTAGACTTATGTTCTGGGATATGTTGTTAATAGCAATATATCCCTCTGTATAAATTAAGTTTCTAAGTTTGTTTATCTAATATGGACAAGTAGTTTAGAACTTAAACTTATTCTGGACATAGAAATATTAGAGGATAAGTATAAGTTTGGAGCTTGGCAATTATATAAAATACATTAAGAAAAGTGGTGATACACTTGAAAAGTATAGTTATATCCTCAAATAGCAGTGGTGGGGGAAAGACCACTGTAACATTAGGTATTATGAAGGCTTTGATGAAGAAGGGTTTTGATGTTCAGGGGTATAAAGTTGGACCAGACTACATTGATCCTGCTTTTCACAGCTATATAACAGGAAAGCCTTCCAGAAATTTAGATTTGTATCTTATGGGAGAAAAGGGGGTTAAGGCTTCTTTTTCCAGAGGAAAAGGTGATATGGGAATAGTTGAAGGTGTTATGGGACTTTACGATGGCAAGGGAATAGATTCACAGTACTCAACTGCCCATTTATCTAGGGTTTTAAATCTTCCTATTTTATTGGTGATTACACCTAAAGCACAAAGTGCAACTTTGTGTGCAGAAATTAATGGAATTATGAATTTTGAAAAGGTAAATATTGCGGGAGTAGTATTTAATAATATAAGTGAAAGTTATTACAAATTACTAAAAGCAGCAGTGGAGAAGAACTGCAATACTATTGTATTTGGATATGTACCTAAAAATGAAAAACTTTCTTTAAAGAGTAGACACCTTGGGCTGGTACAAAGTAGTGAAATAGACGATTTAAAGGAAAAAATTGATCTGTGCAGCGAATTGATTTTGCAGCATGTTAACTTAGAAAAACTTATAGGTTATTTTAAAGAAACTGAAAATTATGATGATAAATATCATTTAGAAAATAGAGGAATAAGAACAGCGGTACCTTATGATAAAGCCTTTAGCTTTTATTACAGGGAGAACATTGAACTATTACAAGAGGCTGGAGAAGTAGTTTTTTTTAGTCCACTAGAGGATGATAAGCTACCAGAGAATATAGATTTTCTTTATATTGGAGGTGGGTACCCAGAAGTATTTATAGAGGAATTAAATAAAAATAAATCCATGCTCAGCAGCATTAAAGAGGAGTTAGAAAAAGGTCTTAAATGTTATGCCGAATGTGGAGGGCTGATGTACCTTACAGAAGGTATTCAAGGATTAGACAGTTATGAAGTACTTAACTCTGTAGGTTTTTTAAAGGGAAAGACTTATATGACAAAAAAACTTCAAAATTTTGGGTATGCTAAATTAAAGGTAGAAAAGGATAACGGAGTTTTACCTAAAGGTACAGAAATAAACTGTCATGAGTTTCATAAGTCCTATGTAGACTTGGAAGAAGAAAAGGTTTATCTTCTTACAAAGGAAATTTACGATGGTACATTAAAAAACTGGAGTTGTGGATTCGTAAAGAACAATACTTTAGCAGCTTATGGACATGTTCACTTTTTTGGAAATATAGAGATGCTGAAAAAGCTATTATATAGATAAAAACTATGGATTTTAGAAAATCACATAAAACTTAATATTAAGGGGGAAAAATAATGAGGTTAATTGAAGAAACAATAGAAAGTATAAAGCCAGCATATGAGGATGTTATTAAGGAAGCATGGCTTAGAATAGATAGTCTTACAAAGCCCCTAGGAAGTTTAGGAGAACTTGAAGAAATTGCAGCAAAGATGGCTGGCATTACAGGTAAAATACATAATAAGATAGATAAGAAAAGTGTAGTGATTATGTGTGCTGATAACGGAGTATGTGATGAGGGAGTAAGTAATTGTCCTCAGGATTTTACAGTAACAATAACTAATAACCTAACAAGAGGCATAACAGGAGTATGTACCTTAGCACGTTTTGCAAATTCCGATATAACTGTAGTAGATGTTGGGGTAAAGGGAGAGTTTAACAATCCTAAGATAATAGACAAAAAAGTTGCATATGGAACTAAAAACATTGTTAAGGAAGCAGCTATGACAAGAGAAGAGGCAATACAAGCTATTGAAGCAGGTATTGAGATTGTAGACAAGCTAGCTAAAGAAGGATATAACCTGTTAGGCACAGGTGAAGTTGGAATAGGAAATACTACAACAAGTTCAGCAGTATTAAGTGCTTTATCAGGATTATCTGCGGATGCTGTAGTAGGTAAAGGCTCAGGATTAACAGAGGAACAGTTTCAAAATAAGAAAGCAGTAGTACAAAGGGCTATAGATGTAAATAAGCCTAATAAAGAAGATGTGATAGATGTTTTATCTAAGGTGGGAGGTTTTGATATAGCAGGACTTTGTGGATGTTTCTTAGGCGCTGCTAAAAATAGAATTCCTATTGTTATAGATGGTATTATATCTTCAGCAGCAGCACTATGTGCTTATAGATTAAATAATTATGCTAAGGATTTTATGTTCCCTTCCCATTTATCTGCAGAACCAGGTGTAGTTTATATAGCTAAAGAGTTAGGGGTAAACCCAATGCTTAATTTAAGAATGAGATTAGGTGAGGGATCAGGATGTCCACTTGCTTTTAATATAATAGAATCTGCACTTTATACCATGGATAACATGGCTACTCTTGAAGAGGCAACTATAGATGGAAGTTGTCTTGTAGACATAAGAGAAAAATAATAATAAAAAATCATAGAAGGGAAAATCACAGATGGATTATATAAAAATTCCTATGGATATAGAAAAAAGGAGCTTTGAAATAATAGGAGAAGAGATGGGAGACCACAATTTTTCAGATAGGGAGCTTCAAATAATAAAAAGAGTTATACACACCACCGCAGACTTTCAATTGAAGGATTTAACATATATTAGAGAAGGTGCAATAGAGGCTGCTTTAGAACTATTAAAAAAAGGTGTAACTATATATACAGATACTAATATGGCTGCATCTGGTATAAGTAAGACAACTCTAAAAAAGTTAAACTGCAAGGTGGAATGTTACGTAGGTAGAGAGGATATTGCTGAGATAGCTAAGGAAAGGGGAATAACTCGTTCAATGGCAGCTGTGGAAAAGGCAGTTGAGGAAGGGGTAGAGTTCTTTGTCTTTGGTAATGCTCCTACAGCCTTATTTAAGCTTAAAGAACTTACCTTAGCGGGAAAGGCAACTCCTAAGTTTATAGTGGGGGCTCCTGTGGGATTTGTAGGAGCTGCAGAATCTAAGGAAGAAATTGAAAAAATGGATATACCTATGATAACTATAAGAGGAAGAAAAGGTGGAAGCAATATTGCTGCAGCCATAGTAAATGCACTAATGTATATGATAATAAGGTGATAATATGTTAGATATGTATGTAAATTGTGATGGTAAAAGGCTTAGATGTGGATATACTACTGGTTCCTGTGCAGCAGCAGCAGCTAAGGCAGCAACTATGATGCTTTATAACGGAGGGCAATTAAAGGAGATAAAGATAGATACTCCAAAAGGAATAGAGCTTAATCTTCCTATAGAAAAGATAAATATGGGAGATAACTTCGTTGAATGTTGTGTAGTAAAGGATGGAGGAGATGATCCTGATGCTACCCATGGATTAGAGATATGGGCTAGAGCGGATAAAAGGAGCGAGGGGTATACCCTAAAAGGTGGAAAGGGTGTAGGAACAGTTTGTGGGGAAGGGCTTTATGTAAAAAAAGGTGAGCCTGCTATTAACCCCGTTCCTCGTAAGATGATAGAGAAGGAAGTTAAAGAAGTTCTTCCAAGGGATAAGGGAGTAGAAATTACTATATTTGTACCAAAGGGAGAAGAAGTAGCTAAAAAGACTTTTAATCCAAGACTTAACATACAAGGCGGTATATCTATTCTTGGAACTACAGGTATAGTAATGCCTATGTCAGAAGAGGCGCTTATGCAGTCTGTAGAACTTGAAATGAACCAAAAAATAGCTAAAGGGCATAAAGACATCATACTTATATTCGGAAATATGGGAGAAAAATTTGGAGAAAGTATAGGCTTAGACACTAGTAAGATGGTTGTTATGTCCAACTATGTCGGCTTTGCACTAAACTGTTGTATGTCTAAGAATATTAAAAAAATACTTGTGGTAGGCCACATAGGAAAGCTTTGTAAAATAGCTTCAGGATGCTTTAACACTCACAGTAGAGTTTGCGATGTTAGATTAGAAACCTTAGCCTTAGAGTTAGCTCTTATGGGAGAAGATAGAGAGCTAGTTGAAAAGGTTTATAATGAAGAGACTACAGAAGGGGCAGTAAGGCTTCTGGGTGATGGATATGAGCAGCTGTATAGGAATATAGGACTGAAGGTGAAAAAGAGAATAGAGCAGTATGCTTATGATAGTATAAAAGCTGACGTTATTATGTACTCCATGGATAAAGGAATATTATACAGTAGTGTAGAATAAATTAATTAGCTGATAAAGCTAAGTCAGTAAGGATTTTATTAAATTATTTATAGTAAAGAAATTTTATTAATAGAGGTTTATAGTATGGATGGTAAAGTATATGTTGTAGGTATAGGCCCTGGGCATAAAGATTATATATTACCTAAAGCAGTTGATACTCTAAAAAAATCTGATTTAATACTTGGATTTGAAAGAGCTATTGAAAGCTTAGCTTTTATTGACGGGAACAAAATTATTGTAAAAAAGCTCTCAGAAATAATTAATATAATAAATTCAAGTGAGTATAAAAGAATATCTATTGCAGCTTCTGGAGATCCTCTTTTCTATGGAGTAACGGATTATTTAAAAAAGAATTATTCAGGAAACTTAGAAGTTATTCCGGGACTAAGTTCTTTTCAATATATGATGGCAAGAATAGGGAAGAGTTGGCAAGGATGTTTTTTAGGAAGCCTTCATGGAAGAGAAGATAACTTCCATAAAGTTGTAAGAGAGAATAGAATTTCTATATGGCTTACTGATAACAAGCACTCTCCTTCATATTTGTGCGAGGTTCTAGAAGAAAAAAATATTAATGTTAAAGTTTATGTTGGAGAAAACCTTTCTTATGAGGATGAAAAAATAACTAAAGGAACTGCTGAGGAAATAAAAAATATGGAATTTAGTAATCTCTGCGTTGTAACAATAGAGAATGAAGATATGAGTAACAAGCTTTAAATCTAATTTTATTTAAGTAGGTGAGTTAATTATATGATTTATATAAAAGATGAAGAGTTTATACGGGGAGATTGTCCTATGACTAAAGAGGAAGTTAGGATTTTAAGCACCGCAAAGCTTGAATTAAAAGAAAATTACAGAGTTATAGATATAGGCGCTGGTACAGGTTCTATAAGCATACAGATATCTACAATGTGTACAAGTGGACAGGTAATAGCTGTTGAAAAAGATGAGGAAGCATTAAGAGTAATTAAATTAAACAGAGAGAAATTTGGTGCTAGTAATCTGACCATAATTGAAGGAGAGGCACTAGCTGTAGAAAAGGATATAGACCTTTTATTTGATGCTATATTTATTGGAGGAAGCGGTGGCAATATTGAAGACATTATAAGATGCTACGATTTAAAACTGAAGACTGGGCATAATATGGTTTTAAACTTTATTACTATAGATAACCTTTATAAAGCTATGAACACATTAAAAGGCTTAAATTATGAAGTAGAGTGCATGCAGGTTTCAATAAGTAAAGCTAGAGGGAAAAGCTATATGATGGCCTCTAATAATAGCATATTTATAGTAACAGGAAAGAAACAATAAGAAAGAAGTACACCTTCATAGAAAGTGAAGTATTAATATATTAAGAAAAGAAGATATATGAGACTGGAGGAAAGAAGTATGGAAAGGTTAGGAACACTATACGGTATAGGTGTAGGACCAGGAGATGAAGAATTGTTAACTCTTAAAGCTGTGAACGTCCTAAAAAAGTGTCCAGTAATAGTGGCACCGTCTGCTAGGGAAGGTGGCAGTAGTATAGCTTTAGATACTGCTAAGAACTTCATAGGTGAAGATAAGGAAGTTATGATAAAACATTTTCCAATGGGGGGAGAGGAGCAGGAAGGAAAGATATATGAAGCTTTCCAGGCTATAGAGGAGAAATTAAAGGAAGGTAAGGATGTAGCTTTTCTTACCATAGGAGACCCTTTTGTATATAGTACATATATATATCTTTTAAGATACATAAAAGAGCAGGGATATAAGACGGAAACAGTACCAGGAATTACATCCTTCTGTGCCGCTGCAAGCCTTGCAGGGGAAACTTTAGTAATTGGAGATGAAAGAGTTTTGATTCTTCCTGCAAACCAAGTGGATAAAATAACAGATGAAAAATTTGTGGTAATAATGAAGGTTTATAAACTTGAAGAAAAGGTTTTAAATGTTCTAGAAGAGAAGGGCTTCAGGTATACCTTTGTAAAGAGGGCTTACAGAGAGGGACAGGAAGTTCTAAGAGATAGAGAGGAAATATTGTCTGGCAGAGACTATATGTCACTTATAATAGCACAGAGAGATTAAAAGGAGAGAAGCACATGGAAAATGTAGTTTATTTTATAGGAGCAGGACCAGGGGATCCAGATTTAATAACAGTAAAGGGAAGAAAGATTTTATCAGAGGCAGATGTAATAATTTATGCAGGATCTTTAGTAAGTAAGGAACACTTTCAGTACTGTAAAGGTGATGTAGAAATTCATAATTCAGCTTCAATGACACTAGAGGAAGTTATTGAAGTAATAAATAACTCTTACAAGGAAAATAAAAAAATAGTAAGATTACACACTGGTGATCCTGCTATATATGGAGCTATAAAAGAACAGATGGATGAGCTTGAGAAATTAAACATACCTTATCAGGTTGTACCAGGAGTAAGCTCCTTTACAGCGGCAGCAGCAGCCATAAAAAAGGAATTTACTTTACCAAATGTAAGTCAGACAGTTATACTTACAAGAGTTGAAGGAAGAACTCCTGTACCTGAAAAAGAAGATTTAGAGAGACTAGCTAGCATAGGAGCATCTATGGCTCTTTTCCTTTCAGTGAATATGATAGATAAAGTAGTTGAGAGACTTAGAAAAGGCTATGGAAGAAATGTACCAGTGGCAGTTATACAAAGGGCTACCTGGGAAGATCAAAAGGCTGTTATAGGAACTTTAGATGACATTGCAGAAAAGGTTAAGGCAGAAAATATCACTAAAACAGCTCAAATACTTGTAGGAGATTTTATAAACTGTGAGTATGATAAGAGCCTTTTATATGATGAAAGCTTTACTCACATGTTTAGAACAGCTAAAGATGAAAATAGCAGTAATTAATGTTACTAAGTCAGGAGAGATTATTACTGAAAAACTAAGAGATAACTTAGATATAGATTTCTATCCTAGGGAACTTATAAAGGAACTTGGTATAAAAGAAATTGCCAAAAGGGCAATGGAGAAATATAAAGCAGTAGTATTTATAAGCTCCACTGGCATAGCTGTACGAGCTATAGCAGAATATATAAGAGGAAAAGATAAAGACCCAGCGGTGATAGTTATAGATAGCTGCGGTAATTTTGTTATAAGTCTTTTAAGTGGTCATCTAGGAGGAGCTAATGAACTTACTGAGAGGATAGCTGAAATACTGGGCAGTACTGCTGTAATTACCACAGCAACAGATAACCTAGGTGTTGTTGCACCAGATATGATTGCTAAAAATAATGGCTTAGTAATAGACAGTCTCAAGAATGCCAAGGAGATAGCTGCTTTATTAGTAGATAATAAAAGAGTAGCTTTTCTTGATCCAAAGGGCCGTATATCTGTACCAAAAGGATATACTAGTGAACTAGAGGACATAGATGGACTTGTTTTTATTGACCATAGCTTAAAAGATAAATATAAGTCTATGAAAATACCAGTTCTAAAATTGATAAGAAAAGATATAGTACTAGGAATTGGCTGTAGAAAAAATTTTGATACAGAGAAAATGAAAGAAAATATAGTAGATTTGCTAAAAGATAAGAATTTAGATGAAAGAGCAGTAAAAACTATAGCTACCGTTGAAGTTAAAAAGGATGAGGAAGCCATATTAAAGCTTGCTGAGTATTTTCATTGTGAACTTAAGATTTTTTCACTGGATGAAATAAAAAAGGTGCACAACAAGTATGAAGGCAGTGATTTTGTAGAAAAGACCATAGGCGTAAGGGCAGTCTCAGAACCCTGTGTAGAACTTTTAGGAGCTAAACTTATTACGGATAAGATTAAAATTAACGGTATGACAGTATGTATAGGAGAGATTTAATAAGTACATTTAACTTACATAAAGAAAAGGAAGTGTTAACATGGGAAAACTATACGTTGTAGGAATCGGGCCTGGTGGACTTGACCATATGACCTTAAAGGCAGTAAAAGCAATAGAAGAAAGTGAAGTTATTGTAGGATATACAAAATATATAGAAATGATAAAACCATTAGTTAAAGATAAGAATGTAGTTTCTACTGGTATGCGCGGAGAGGTAGAAAGATGTAAACAAGCCCTAGAACTATCTAAAGATAATATAGTATCAATAGTAAGTACCGGTGATGCTGGTATTTATGGCATGGCAGGACTTATTTTGGAGATGAGAACTGAAGAAGATGTTGAGGTAATTCCAGGTGTAACAGCATCTTCAGCAGCAGCGTCAAGGATTGGGGCACCGCTTATGCATGATAACTGTAACATAAGCCTAAGTGATCTCATGACTCCCTACGATTTAATTAAGAAGAGAGTTGAACTTGCAGCGGAAGGGGATTTCATTATATCTCTATATAATCCTAAAAGTAATGGCAGACCTCTGTATTTAAGGGAATGTATTGATATTGTAAAAAAGCATAGAGAAGGAGATACTCCAGTAGCAGTAGTTAAAAACGCTTTAAGAGAAGGGGAAGAAGTAACATTATTTACATTAGATACTTTTGATGATAGTATAGTTGATATGTTCTCTATAGTAATTATAGGAAATAGTAATAGTTTTATTAAAGGTGGACAATTTATAACTCCAAGAGGATATACTGTCTAAGCAGAAAGGCAAATTATAAAAAACAAGAGGTGACGGAAATGAGTAAAAAAGGAATATTAGTAGTAAGTTTTGGAACAAGTGTTTTAGAAACCTTTAGAGATTGTATTGAAAGTACAGAAAATAGAATTAAAGAATCTTTTGAAGGCTATGAAGTAAGAAGAGCCTTTACTTCATATATGATAATTAAAAAGTTAAAAGAAGAGAATAAGATTTTTATAGACACAACAGAGGAAGCATTAGAAAAAATGAAATCTGATGGATTTACAGAAGTTTACGTTCAGCCTCTTCATATTATGCCTGGTGATGAGTATGATAAAATAATCAATGGAGTTAATCAGTATAAAGAGTTGTTTGATAAATTAGTTTTAGGAAGACCTATATTATATAGAGAGAAGGACTATCTAATAGCAGCAGAAGCACTAAAGACTCAGCTTCCACAGTTAGAAGGAAATTCTGCAGTAGTTTTAATGGGCCATGGATCTACCCATCCAGCCAATGCAAGTTATACACTGCTTCAATCTATACTACATGACAATGTGTCAGATAAGATTTATGTGGGAACTGTAGAAGGCTATCCTATGCTAGAACATATTATTCCAAAGCTTAAAAAGGATAATATAGAGGAAGTTACTTTAATGCCGTTCATGTTAGTAGCAGGGGATCATGCTATAAACGATATGGCAAGTGATGAGGAAGATTCATGGAAAAGCATATTAGAAAAAGAAGGCTTTAAGGTTAACGTATATCTTCATGGTTTAGGGGAAAATGGAGCATATCAGCAGATATATGTTCAACATATTAAGGACTGTATAGATGGAAATCCTTTAATGATAGGATAAAAATTATTTGTAGATTGGGGTTTTTCAATGATAGGTTTAATTCTTGGAACTTCAGAAGGAAGAAAAATACTATCTCTTTTAAATAATTATACCGAAGATATATTTGTATCTACAGCTACAGATTATGGTGGTGAAATTTTAAAAGATTATAAGTATTCCTACTTGAACACAAAACCATTGCCTTTAGAAGAATTAATATATACCCTTAGAGAAAAGGAGATAAGGCAATTAGTAGATGCAACTCATCCCTATGCATTAGAAGTTACTAAAAATGCCATAAAGGCCTGTGAAGCCTTAGATATTGAATACATAAGATATGATAGACCTTCTTCTATTCAAAAGTTTATGAATGAAAAATATATCGTCAGAGTAAATGATTATGATGAACTCTATGATAAATTAAAAACTATAGAGGGAACAATACTTAACACCACCGGAAGCAGGAACTTGGACAAGATACTTTCGATGAATCTGGAAAACAGAATAGTACATAGAGTATTGCCTTCTATGAAGGTGATGCAGGAATGTTTTGATAAAGGGATAAAACTTGAGGATTTAATTGCTATAAAAGGTCCTATAAGCTATGAACTTAACTGTGCCTTTATTAAAGAGTATGCTGCTAAAGCTATGATTCTTAAGGACAGCGGTATTGAGGGCGGCACAGAAGAGAAGCTTAAGGCTTGTATTGATAATAGTGTATATGGGTTTGTCATAGAAAGAAAGTCAGTAGAATACAAAAATGTTTTTACTGATATAGAAGAACTAGTTAGATATTTAGTATTGAAACATAAATAAAATAAATTGCAAAGGGTGTAGCTTATGGAGTTTACAGTAAACTACCCAGGCAGCTTTGGAGAAGTGCTGCAGGGAAGAATAAATGATAAAGACTTGCTACTATCTTGCCCTGTTAACATTTATACTAAGGTTAGATTATTTGAATGTAATGAAGCTGATAAAAAGTTTAATAATAAAAAATCAGCGGATTTTCTTTATAATATCCTAAAGCTTTGGGGATATGAAGAATATTACAAAAATATTGATATAGAAATTAACTCTGATATACCCTATGGTAAGGGATTAGCAAGCAGCACTGCTGATTTGTGTGGAGTATATTATGCTCTGCTTAAAATGTTTAGAAGAGAGTTTAATGAACAGGAACTAGTAGAACAGTGTATAAAAATTGAGCCAACAGATAGCATCATATTTAAGGAAATGACCCTTTTTGATTATAAAAAAGGACTATTTAAGCAAGCTATTGGTAAGTATATGACCTATAATATTCTTGCTTTTGAAGGAAACAATATAGTAGACACTGTGGAATTTAACAATAAAAATCTACCACCTTTAAGTGATGTAGAAGATTTATTTACAACCTTAAAAGAAGCAGCAGCGGAAAATAACCTGAAAAAGCTTGCATTTGCAGCTACCGAAAGTATATTAAGAAATCAGAAGAGGTTAAAGTATGATTTCCTGGAAGAGGTAATGAGTATAAAGGATAAAACTTCTGGTATGGGTATAATAGGTGCTCATAGTGGAAGTGTATTAGGTATTATATATGAGGATTTAGAAAGTCTTAAGTTTGCTGAAAAATTGGCTAGAGGGTTGGATCTATGTAAGATATACCCAGTAAAGACTTTAGAAAATATAGATATATAGAAAAGAGGGCATTAATATGGATAACAAAGGATATATTCAAATTTATACAGGAAATGGAAAAGGAAAGACTACTGCAGCTTTAGGATTATCTCTTAGAGCAGTTTGTGCTGGAAAAAAAGTTTTCTTTGGACAATTCGTAAAGGGAATGGAGTACAGTGAATTAAATGCAGTAAAGTATTTACCTAACTTTACATTAGAGCAGTTTGGAAGAAATTCTTTTATTTTTGGCAATCCTACCAAAGCAGATATAAAGGTTGCTGCAGAGGGATTAAAAAGAGCAGAAGAGGTCCTAACTTCTGGAGAATATGATGTTGTAGTCTTAGATGAGATAAACATAGCTATTTTTTATGAACTTTTTAAAGTAGAAGAAGTGATGGAGCTTTTAGATAAGAGAGCTGAAAAGGTAGAAGTAATCTTAACTGGAAGATACGCAAATGACAAGCTTATAGAAAAAGCAGATTTAGTAACAGAAATGAAGCAAATAAAACACTACTATACACAAGGAGTTCCTGCAAGAAAAGGTATAGAGGATTAATAAGTTTAGAAAGCCCCCTATGTAAGTCTATAGTAACAATGTAAGTAGACTAGCATAATATATTACTAACAATAGATAAAAAGGGGGTAGACAAATGAAAGAATTATTATCCAAGCTAGTTAAAAATCATGTTGCTATTTTCTTCAAGTCAGGGGATCATATTGAAAGCGTAGTTATTCAGGCTGTAGTTGGGAATGTGCTGGTAGCTTCTTCTCACGGAAAGATACTATTTATCGAAATACCTCATATTGCCTATGTTGTAGCAGATGATGGAGCAGTAGATGCTATAAAAGAAATTTTAAGAAGTCAACAAGAAAAGGGAGAAGATAAAAAAGGCGATAAAAAAGATGGCAAAAAAGACGATAAGAAGGACGACAAGAAAGACGGCAGAAAAGATGGTAAAAAAAGATAGCAACAAACCATCCAGGAAGTAATACAATTAATAAGCTGGATAACAGCTCCTTTGCTTTTGTAATATATAAGGCAAAGGAGTTTTTTATATTTAAATAGTGTAATTTTGTTATATATAATAATTTTTTAATAATAAGGTTTTCCTCAGTGGTGTACAAATTACTTTCCTACAGCATATTATATATGAAAATTAATCTAAAGAAAAAGTAATTATGAGAGATACTATTAATTTTTAAAAAGAGGAGAGTAAACTTTTATGAGCAACACACTGATAATAATTTTGATAATATTATATACTATTTGGTGCTATGAACATGAAGATGAATTATTTGAAAAACCTGAAAAAAATCTTGCAGATCTTTATAGAGGGCCGAGACCGCCACAGGAAAAGAGAGATAAACTGCCCCATCTACAACATCCAGAACCACCCCATGAAAGGATTAAAGTTATTAGAGAAATTGAAACACCTGCACTACCCTCACAAACAGTTCAAGGAAAAAAGTTTTGGAAAGATAGAAAGGTGATTGTTCTCTTTACTATATTAATACTTGGAACTTTAATAATATTTTTTTTTAATATAGTAATAGCAACGATTTTCATATTTCTTATGACAATGATAATTATTTTTTTAAGACCGGCGGGAATAAATGAAGCATACCCTGCAGCAGCAGGAGCTATAATGATACTATTTATAGGAGTTGTAGGTTATGACAATTTAGTAGAGATTACTCATAAAATTGGTGGAGCTTCTATCACTATTATTGCAACTATTATTATGGCAGTTATACTAGAAAGCTTTGGATTTTTTCATTGGGCCGCTGCTAAGCTGTCAATTTTAGCGAAGGGGTCAGGATATCGGTTATATTGGTATATACAATTGTTATGTTTTTTCATGACTATGCTCTTTAATAATGATGGCAGTATTCTGATAACTACCCCTATTATTATATTATTATTAAGAAACCTACAATTAAAGACAAGTGAGCAACTGCCTTACCTATTAAGTGGAGCATTGATTGCAACAGGGTCAAGTACACCCATAGGAGTAAGTAACATTACAAACTTAATTTCCTTAAATATTATCAACTTGACACTTTATAAGTATACAGAGATGATATTTATTCCCGGCTTATTTGGACTTCTATTTATGTCGGTTTTGATGTTTCTTTTACTAAAAAAGAGACTTCCTCGGACTCTTCCGGAGCCAATAGTGGAATTAGATGAAAAATTCTTTGCAAGAGAGTTTCACCCATTTGAAGAAAATATTGCCCTTAATAACAAAGAGAAGAGAGTATATTTTATGCTAGGAATTTTGGCATTTGTATTTGGTATACGTTGTTTACTGTTTGTTGCATCTTATTATAGAATTCCAATAGAAATTGTAGCAGTATCAGGTTCACTTATACTTTTAGCACTTAGGTGGTATTATTTAAGGACAAACCCCCTGGATATTTTTAAGAAAACACCTTGGCATATTTTATTGTTTGCCTTCTCAATGTATGTGATTATTTATGGCTTGAACAATATTGGACTAACAGAATACTTTGTCAAAGTTTGTGAACCTATTGTAAGTAAAGGTTTATTTTACGCAAGCTTCGTAATGGGAGGACTAATGTCTCTTCTATCTAATATTTTTAATAACCATCCCGCATTAATGATAGGTACCATTACGTTAACTAATATGGGTTTAAGTCCACTTATATTAAAAACCATTTATGTAGCTACTATAATTGGCACTGATATCGGATCTCTTCTCCTTCCAATTGGAACTTTAGCCTCCTTAATATGGATGTATATCTTAAAGAGAAGTGCTATTAATGTATCCTGGAGGGAGTATTTGAAGGTGACAATTATAGTTATCCCGTTAACGGTAGTATTTACCTTATATCTATTGTATTATTGGGTTCAAGCAGTATTTATTTAGACATTAAATAGGAAAGAAGTTTGAATTTTCTATATCACGGAAATTGAGAATTCACTAGTAATTCATATGATAGCAGGAGAAATAGTCCATTTATTTTACAATTATAATTAAATGGACCTATAATTGGACTAATCCATGGATTAATCCATAGATTGGTCCTTTGACATAGATGCAAAGCTGTAATAGAATTTAGATAGTAGGTAGAAGGAGAGTAAGTTTAGCTAGTTTAACCTAAGAGGATATCCTCCTAACTACAGTAGAACTTTAGTTTTGTATAGGAGGCATATGGGATATATGAGTATGAAGAAAGAAAGTTTATTAAGAATTTTAATGGTGATAATAGGTAGTTTAATTTACTCCATTGGAGTCAATACCTTTATTATACCTCATAAGTTTCTTAGTGGAGGAGTAGCAGGTGTAGCAATAATCCTTCAATATATAACAGGTATATCCTCTGGTTATTTTGTAATACTTATAAATATTCCAATATTCTTGATTGGAGTTAAGGCTGTTAACAGGGAATTTGGTGTTTTTAGTTTCATAGGTATGATCGCTATGTCTCTTTCGTTAATACTAACAAGACAACTTCAAAGTTTATATTATATGAGTGACCCTTTGATTTCTTCACTATGTGGAGGTATCTTAATGGGAGTAGGAGCAGGTATAATATTTAGAAATAGAGCCTCACAAGGCGGTACCGATATTGTAGCTGTAGTAGTTAAAAAAAGATATGGAATATCAATAGGAAATATTGGATTTATAATAAATGCTATAATTGTTGCTATTGGAATGTTTATAGGAAATTTGGAAACAGCAGTGTACACTTTAATAGCTATGTATATGAGTTCAACGGTGGTAGATAAGGCTATTCAAGGTTTTGATAAGGAAAAAGTAGTATTCATAGTTACTGGTGACTGTGATAAAATTAAGCAAGTTATTTTACAGAAATTAGGTAGAGGAGTAACTTATCTCTATGGAGAAGGTGCTTACACTGGAGATAAGAAAAAGGTTATATATTGTATTTTAACCTCAAGAGAACTTGAACAAGCTAAAAGCTTAATTGAAGATATAGACTCCACTGCAGTAGTATCGGTAATGGATACCGCAGAAGTTCGTGGAAAGGGCTTTAAGGCAGCGGCCTTTTAAAAAGCTTAATACAGACCTATAAACAATGTTGTTTATATAGCAGCTTAAATAGATTAATTTGATAGAAACCTTTCTTAGTAATATGGACTAAGGAAGGTTTTTGATTTATTTAAAACATTTAACAGTAAACATATATCAATAATTCACCTAACTTATGCAGAAAATAAAGTTAAATTTCTTTAGGGATTAAAGGATGGTGATTGTGATAAGAGTATTACTGGAAGAGTATATGAATAGAATAAAGTCTATGGATAAAAAAGAGTACTTGTTTGGAGTGATATTATATAGTGCAGCACCTACAGTAGCAGGTCATAAGCCAGCTTCCATAATTACCTTAAGTAGGGATAAGGGTAACTTATATTCATTATGGGAAAAATATAAAAAAGAGTTCTTGTCAGAGTGGATGGTGGAATTCTGCGAGATTAAAAAAACGGAAAATGTAATAACTTTACTATTTTATGATAGTAATCAATTGACAAAGGTGATTTATGAAGAGGAAAACATGAAGTTCTTATACAAGTTTGGATATAGGGCATATTTTAGTTTAGAGGAAAATCTAGAGGTTTTAAAGTTAAGATTTGAGGAATCTTTCCCTCATGAGATAGGGCTATTTTTAGGAATACCTTTAGAAGATGTGATTTGTTTTATAGAATCACCAGATAAAGAATGTCTGCTTTGTGGTTATTGGAAGGTCTATAACAATGTTGAATATGCTAAGGAAAGTTTCTCAAAGTATGATACTGACAAAAACACTGTAATTAATTGTGTTTTACAAGGAATTCTCCCTTCATTGGTTATGAGAGGTTGACAATGAAAATATATGTTGATATTATAAAAAAATAGTGGTATTATGAAATCATAAAAAAATAAATCTTCAGGGCGGGGTGAGATTCCCCACCGGCGGTATAGCCCGCGAGCCGTAAGGTATGATTCGGTGAAACTCCGAGGCCGACAGTAAAGTCTGGATGAAAGAAGATAGATATGAGATAGCTTAATTTACATTAGAAGATATATGCATAAGTGGATATATTAAATGTAATACTATAAAAGTTACTCTATATTTGTGAAAGTTAACGCTCTGAATTTTTTCAGGGCGTTTTTTATGTGCGCCCAGCATGTGCGCTTACTTGTTAAATTGTCATACAAAAATTTTATAGAACGAACTTCTTGAATTGAAAGAATAGCAGTAACAAGTAAAATAAATATATGAAAGCTCCGCTTATTAAAGATGTAGCGATATTCACTTAAATAATTTTCTATTGTTTTAATTATTGATTTTTCGTCAATACTAATCATAGTACCAGATACCTCCTATCAGTGCAGGTTTTCATCAAGATTAGTATTGATAATTAAGAAGTATTTGGTACGCTGTATTTTTTGGTAATTTTAAATTACTTGTAAAATGGTGTTCTTTTTCAATAATTGGGGATTTATTTAATTATGAAAGAAACTTAGTTAAAAGGTTTGGAGGCTGACAACAGTTAAAGCAAGTTTATAAAAAAATATAAATATATGCTGATGTTTTATAAGGTTTGTTGAATAATATTTTCAAGGAGTGATTAACTTGAAATATTATTCAACAGGTGAATTTGCAAAACTAATAGGTAAAACAGAACAAACATTAAGAAATTGGGATAAAAATGGTACACTAAAACCACGCCATGTAACAGAAAGTGGATAGTTGTAAGTTACAAGGTAAAAGAGCTAATAAAGCAAAGAAAATGATTAAGGAGTTGTTAGAAGATGAAAAGGGCGATTAATATTAGGCTTTTTCCATCTAAAGAGCAGGAAATTCTTATGTGGAAACATGTGGGGTCAATGAGATATGTGTTTAATTGGGGATTGGATAAGCAAATTAAACACTATGAAACCACTAAAAAGAAATTGTCAGTTGTGGAATTAGGTGTAGAACTTACCAAACTTAAAAATCAAGAAGGATTTGAATGGCTTTATGATATTAGCCACGCTACCTTAAAAGAAGCATTAAGAGATTTAGATAGGGCATACAAGAATTTTTTTAGTGGGAGTGGTTTTCCTAAATTCAAAAGTAAGAAGAAGTCTAAGGATAAGTTTTATTCAAGATATGATAAAATCTACTTTAAAGAAAACATAGTTAATCTTGAAAAAATAGGTAAGATACAATGTAGGTATAACTACGACATTGATTTATCAAAAGTAAATAAATTCAGTAATCCAAGAGTAAGGTTTAATGGCAGAGTGTGGGTGCTGATTGCTGCTATTGAGATCGAAGAAGAAAATAGAAAAGAGCAATTAAATAATTTTACTGTAGGAGTAGATTTAGGTATTAAGACGCTTGCAGTAACTAATATTGATGAATTGGATACAAAGAATATTAATAAGACAGCAAAGGTTAAAAGAATAACAAAAAAGTTAAAAAGATTACAAAGACAATGTTCACAAAAATATGAGATGAATAAGAAAGGAGTATGTTACCAAAAGACTGCGAACATTGCAAAACTTGAAAAGAAGATTAAAAGACTTCATAGTAAGATCACACATATTAGAGAAAATCATATACATCAAGCTACTTGTAAAATAGCGAAAGCCAAGCCATTTAGAGTAGTCATGGAAGATTTAAAAGTATCTAATATGATGAAAAATAAGCACTTGTCAAAGGCAATACAAGAGCAAGGATTTAGTATGTTTATTACTCAAATGAAAAATAAATGTGCTAAATATGGAATTGAGTTTATCCAAGTACCTATTTTTTATCCTTCATCAAAGACTTGTAGCTCATGTGGTAGGATAAAAAAAGACTTAAAACTATCAGATAGAACTTACAAATGTGAATGCGGATTTGTAGCTGATAGGGATAAGAATGCTTCATATAACCTTGCAAAATATGGTTTAGAAATATCAGTTTAAAAGATATTCTAAATTGGGTATTCGTTGCAACCCACTACTGAAAAGTAGCAAGGCCTATGAAGTGTTATACAAACCAAAGTAGCTTCGGCAAAATGGAACACTATGAAGTAGGAAAGAAACAAAATAATAAACTTTTATAATCTTTTTATAAAGTTTTATAATATTTTGGTAACGGTGTGAAATGGAAACTAAATATATGAAAAGGGCATTAGAATTAGCTGCTATGGGAATTGGATATACTAACCCTAACCCTTTAGTTGGAGCTGTAATAGTCAAAGATGGAAAGATTATTGGAGAAGGATATCATGAAGTTTACGGAAGCAATCATGCAGAAGTAAATGCCTTTAAAAATGCCACCGAAGACGTTAAAGGTGCAACCATGTATGTGACACTGGAGCCTTGTTCACATTATGGTAAAACTCCACCCTGTGCAAAGGCAATAGTTGAAAAAGGAATCAAGAAGGTTGTTATAGGTTTAAAAGACCCAAACCCTCTAGTAAGCGGAAAAGGCATCCAGATACTAAAGGATAACAATATTGAAGTTGTTACTGGTGTTATGGAAGAAGAGGGGAGAAAACTAAATGAAATCTTTTTGAAATACATAACAACAAAGCTTCCTTTTTGTATTTTAAAAACAGCCATGACCTTAGATGGTAAAATTGCAGCCTATACTGGAGATTCAAAGTGGGTTACAAACGAATTTTCTAGAAAATTTGTTCATCAACTAAGGCATAGGGTTTCATCTATTATGGTAGGCATAGGGACAATACTAGCAGATGACCCTCTCCTAACAACAAGGCTTGATACTGGCAATGGAAGTGATCCAATAAGGATTATAGTTGATAGTAATACAAGAATTCCATTAGAAGCTAAGGTACTTCACGTACAGTCTAAAGCAAAAACAATCATTGCCACCACGGAATTGGCAGATGGAAATAAGTTAAAAGCTTTAGAAAGTGCTGGTGTAGAGATTATTATTACTCCATTAAAAAATAATAGAGTAGATTTAAGTTATCTTATGAAAGCCCTGGGAGAAAGAGCTATAGATAGTGTGCTTTTAGAAGGTGGAAGCGAATTGAACTATTCCGCTATTGAGGAAGGTATTGTTGACAAAGTTAATGCTTTTATAGCCCCAAAGATTATAGGTGGCAGAGAGGCAAAAACACCAGTTGGAGGATTAGGAAAAGCCCTTATGAGTGAAGCCATTTCAATTGAAAATATTGAAATACACAGCTTTAAGGAGGATGTAATGTTAGAGGGCTATGTAAAAAAACACTAGATTGGATTTAATATATGAGATTGACCAATATAGAAGGAAAGGAGGACTCCTTTATGTTTACTGGGTTAGTAGAGGAAGTAGGAATCATACAGGCTATAATTAAATCTACAAAATCTGCCAGGATTACTATTAAAGCAAAGAAAGTATTAGAAGAAGTAAAGCTGGGGGATAGTATAAGTACTAATGGAGTATGTTTAACAGTAACAGACTTTAGTACAAATCATTTTACCGTTGATGTAATGGCAGAAACTATGAGAAGAAGCAACCTAAAGAATTTGTCTTCAGGAGATGAAGTTAACTTAGAAAGGGCTTTAAGAGTAGGAGATAGACTGGGAGGTCATATGGTTAGTGGTCATATTGATGGGATAGGGGTAATAGCTAAATATGAAAATGAAGATAACGCTGTTTGGATTACCATCAGTACCTCCCCAGAAATATTAAGATATATTGTGGAGAAGGGATCTATTGCTATTGACGGAGTAAGTTTAACAGTGGCCTATGTAGACGATTCAATATTCAAAGTATCTATAATACCACATACAAGGGATGCCACAACATTGCTAAGGAAGAAAACAGGCGATATGGTTAATCTAGAATGTGATATGGTTGGTAAGTATATTGAAAAGCTAATCTTTGTTAAGGAAGAGCCGGAGATAAAAAAAGGTATTGACCTGGATTTTTTAAGTAAAAACGGATTTGTATAGACTTAATTTTCGAAATAGTAAAATTACGAAAAATACAATAAAAATTTAAAGAATTAAGATAGGGGGAATAAAAGTGTATAAGTTTAATACTATTGAAGAAGCTATTGAAGATATTAGAGAAGGTAAAATAATTGTTGTTGTAGATGATGAAGATAGAGAAAATGAAGGAGATTTACTAATGGCAGCAGAAAAGGTAACTCCTGAAGCCATTAATTTTATGGCAAAGTACGGAAGAGGATTAATCTGTATGCCAATTACAGGCGAAAGATTAGATGAACTACATATCCATCCAATGGTATCAGAGAATACAGATCCACATAAGACTGCTTTTACGGTGTCAATAGATGCAGCAGAAACTACTACAGGAATATCAGCCTATGAAAGAGCAGCTACAGTTAGAAAAGTATTAGACCCAAAGGCGGAAGAAAAGGACTTCAAAAGACCAGGTCATGTTTTTCCACTAGAGGCTAGAAAAGGTGGAGTGTTAAAGAGAGCAGGTCACACAGAGGCTGCTGTGGATTTTGCAAAACTTGCAGGATTATATCCAGCTGGAGTAATCTGTGAAATTATGAGTGAAGATGGAACAATGGCAAGAACTCCAGAACTTATGGAGTATGTAAAAGAACATAATTTGAAGATTGTTACCATTGCAGATTTAATTGCTTACCGTAGAAAAAATGAAGTTTATATAAAAAGAGTAACGGAAGCTAAAATGCCTACAAAATATGGAGAATTTAAAATAATTGGTTATGAAAATACGCTAAATGGTGAACATCATGTTGCTTTAGTTAAAGGAGAAGTTGCTGGTGAAGAACCTGTTTTAGTAAGAGTTCATTCTGAGTGTCTTACAGGAGATGCCTTTGGCTCTTTAAGATGCGATTGTGGAGAACAATTTGCAGCAGCAATGAAAGAAATTGAAGAAGAAGGAAGAGGTGTTCTTCTATATATGCGTCAGGAAGGCAGAGGAATTGGACTTATTAATAAGTTAAGAGCCTATGCTCTTCAGGATCAAGGTATGGATACTGTAGAAGCAAACTTAGCTTTAGGGTTTGAAGCTGACATGAGAGATTATGGTATAGGAGCACAAATATTAGCTGATCTTAAGGTTGAGAAAGTAAATCTAATGACAAACAATCCAAGGAAGATAGCTGGTCTTTCGGGATATGGAATAGAAATTCTAAATAGAGTACCAATTCAAATGAATCATAATGAGAGAAATGAATATTATTTAAAAACTAAAAAACAAAAATTAGGTCATATGTTAAATTTTAAGGAGGAACAATAAGATGAAAGTTTATGAAGGAAGTTTAATAGCGCAAGGGTTAAAGTTTGGGATTATAGTAGGAAGATTTAATGAATTTATAGGAGGAAAACTATTATCTGGTGCAATTGATGGATTTAAGCGTCATGGTGTTGAAGAAGAAAATATTGAAATTGCATGGGTTCCAGGAGCTTTTGAAATTCCCCTTGTAGCAAAAAAGATGGTAAACACAAAAAAATATGATGCTGTAATATGTTTAGGAGCTGTAATAAGAGGGGCAACACCACACTTTGAGTATGTATCTGCTGAAGTATCAAAAGGGGTTGCAAGCGTTTCTCTAGAAACAGGAGTACCAGTTGTTTTTGGTGTGTTAACTACAGATACTATCGAGCAGGCTATAGAGAGGGCAGGAACAAAGGCTGGAAATAAAGGATATGATGCTGCAGTTACTGCAATAGAAATGGCTAATTTACTAAAGCAAGTTTAATATGTAGAACTCTATAGAGCAGGATGGGAATTCAGGTAGATAAAATCTATCTGAATTTCTTTATCCGAATCTAATCCAAGTTTCACTTTATAAATAAATATAAGGAAGTGAAGAGCAAATGATTAATTTTGAGAATATAAAAACTATCTTTTTTGATTATGATGGAACTTTGCATGACAGTATGAAAATCTATGGCCCTGCCTTTAAGAAAGCCTACGCTTATCTTGTGGAAAATAAATTTGCAGAGCCAAGACAGTGGAAGGATGAAGAAATTAGCTATTGGTTAGGCTATAACAGCCAGGAGATGTGGGAAAACTTTATGCCTAATTTACCAAAGGCAATACAGGATAAAGGTAGGCAAATAGTTGGAGATGAAATGAAGTCACTTATAGAACAGGGAAAGGCAGTTTTGTATAAAGGTGCAGTAGAAACATTAGATTACTTAAGGAATAAAGGCTATAATTTAGTTTTCATCAGTAATTGTAGAATATACTATAGAGATTCACATGCAAAGCTATTTAACTTGCATAACTATTTTCAAGATATGATATGCTCAGAGGAATATGATTTTATTCCCAAGTATGAAATCTTAGCTAAAGTAAAAGATAAGTATTCAGAAGAGATGGTTATAGTTGGAGATAGAAAACACGATATAGAAGCAGGAAAGAAAAATTATATATATACTATTGGGTGTGATTATGGTTTTGCACAGCCCGGTGAGTTAGAAGAAGTTGATGTTGTTATCCGTAATATCAGTGAACTAAAAGAGTATTTTTAGGTAATAAGTTTAAGTTTATACATCAAAAGGGGCTGTGGCACTAAGAATAAAGTTCCCAACATATTGCGTTTGTTATTGAGCTGCAAACCAATATATTGTATGTAAATTTCTTAATGCCATAGCCCCATTTAGTTTGATACAGCTTGAGATTAGTATTGTTGTTTTTCAATATCTAACAAGGTTTTTCTAAAAGCCTCTAATGGCTGTGCACCTACAATGACGAATTTATCATCTATTATAAATGTTGGAGCACTATTTATTTCATACATCTGAGCTCTCTTTTGAACATCTCTTACGTTTTTTTCATAAATACCTGAGTGAAGCCTGCCTGTGAGTTCATCTATATTTAACCCACTGATTTGGGCAACACCTTTTATTACTTCTATATCACCTATATCTTTACCTTCACTAAAGTAAGCACGAAATATATTTTGGTGGAATTCATGAAATTTGCCTATTTCCTTTGAATACTCTCCTGCTTCTAGAGATTTACGGGAATTTGACAAAATATCATTTTTATTAAAATCTATACCATAGGGCATACCCATACTTTTGAGGTTGTCAAACATCCTATCTATTGAAGCTGATGGGAATTTTTCTGCCATAGGGACCCCTTCTTCTGGAGTTTCAGGGTGAATTTCAAAGGGAAGCCATTCATCTTCGATATCAAACTCTTCCTTTAATTTGTCGACAATACCTTTGCCAATATAGCAAAAGGGTCAAATGTTATCTGAAAATATTGTGAACTTATGCTTCATAAAAATTTCTCCTTATTCTCTTATTACATAGATATTACAGCCTTTCCTATAGGCTTATTAGTAATAGTATAAACAAAAAAGTGTTTTATATTTAGTGTTTTCAAGCTATTTTTCCTGCCTTTAAAGGCTGTCTGATGACAGATTTAAATTATATGATTTTTATATCATATATAAAGTCTAAACTATACACCTTATAAAATAATTATACTATATTATTTTGATGAGTAATAATTATTAATTTATTATTGGAAATAAGATGTTTTAACGAGATAGGCTTCCAACACAGGAATAAGTATCACATTGAAATTATGCACATCTATACCTTAAACTTATAATATAAGGTCAAGCTCTAATAATTATGAGTTACCTATTAAGGAAAACTTGAATTTTATGAGACTTTATTTAGGAAAGAGATCTAGTTTAACTTTTGGAGGTGTATTATTGAAAAGAAGAAATAAGTTTATTTCATTTATAGCAACAATAGTAGTAAGTACAATGTGTTTATCATATAAAACCTATGCAGCTGCACCAACAAATATAACTAGGCAGCAAGCGCAGAGCAGAGGATATGATATGGCCTATGTTCTTTGGAATTATGCCAGGGGCTTAAATGGAAATGTTAATAGTGGTACTGAATTACCGGATCAGCTAAAGGGAAAGGAAACATCACAGGAATTTGGTGTGCCTTATAATTGGGGAGGACTAGACGGAATTGATACAACCTCCGTGAAACAATGGAGCAGCTTCTTAGATGGAATAAATAAAGGGGCTACGGCAGGAAATGTACAAACAGAAGGTGGATATAAAGCTGGAACTGCAGGATTAGACTGTTCTGGATTTGTGCAAAGCTCTTTAAAGATTCCAGGATGGAAACAGTCAACTAGTACTTTAGGTCAATATTTAAATCCTATATCCATTGATGATTTAAGAAACATGGACGTGCTTTTAGATAAAGGCAGCCATGTAGCCTTTTTTCAGTCCTGGGTATATGATGATTATGGACAGGTAATAGGAGCTACTACCTTGGAGGCTACAGATGGAAATAGGGATGGTAGTGGACAAAAGGTTAAAGAATACTATAGATCTAAAAGTGAGTTAACTTCTAGATTTACCTTAGGAAGGTACAAATATATAGGCAATGATTTTATAGAGAACAATGCCTCTAAACCTATTATTGAAGCTCCCCTATATAGACAAGCTGTTAATAATAATGAGAACAAAATATATTTTAAGTGGGACTTTACAGACACAGCTAACGGTGGTTATCAGACAGCTTATAGAATTAGAATATATGAGGGAGATATCGAAGGAAGTTCAAAATTTATTACCCAGATATCAGAAAATACTTCCGCCACAGAGAAAGTTGTAGAACTACAGGGAATGCATGAAGGCAATTACTACTATATACTAGAGACTAAAAATAGCAGAGGATATTGGTCTAATCCAGTTGTTACTCCTTTCAAAATAGTAAGTGATATAAATAATGTCCAAACTAAAATTGATAAAATTGAAAGATTTGGTGGGCAAGATAGATATGAAACTTCTAGATTGATAGCTGAAAAGAACTTTGGCAGCAGTTTAGATAGTGTAGTTATTGCTAGTGGTAATGATTTTCCAGATGGATTGGCAGGGGTTACCTTGGCCAAGAAGGTTAATGCTCCTCTACTTCTTGTAGACAAAAGTTTAGAAAGCAAAGGAAGTAGTAATATACTAGAATATATTACTAATACTCTAAACAAGGATGGAAAAATATACATTTTAGGTGGAGAGGGTTCTGTAGATAACTCATATGTAGAATATCTTAAGGAAAAAGGATATTCTGATAGCAATATTATTAGAATTGGCGGGCTAGATAGAAATGAAACTAGTGTTAAAATTGCTGAGAGTCTATCCTTAGAAAAAGGAACTCCTATTGTAATATCTAATGATTCAGCTTTTGCTGACGCTTTAAGTATTTCACCAAAGGCAGGTTCTAGCCAATGGCCTATACTTCTAACATCTTCAAATAAACTTCATGAAGAGGTAGAAGAATATATTAAGGATATTCAACCTTCTGCTGTTTATATTGTAGGTGGAACTGGGGTTATTACTGATAATGTTAAAAATAAAATCAAGCAAATTACAGGGCTTGATAACAGCAAAATAGTAAGATTAGGTGGAAGTGACAGGTACCAAACTGGAGAAGCTATAAACAACTATTTTTATGCAAATAATTTGAACAAGGTCTTTGTAGCTTATGGTGAGAACTTTCCAGATTCACTAAGCGGAAGTGCAGCGGCAGCTATAGAAGGTAAGCCACTAATACTCGTATCAGATTACGCCTTTGTAAATGGGGCAAGATCCATTAATAGAGTAACTGGAGCCAACAAAGTAGACGTAAGCATATTTGGTGGGGATAAAATAGTAACAAATTATCTAATTTCTAAAATTGATAATTTGTGTTTGAAATTACAATAAGTCTCAACTTAAAGATATAAATGAAAATATATTAGAGATTTAAAAATTAAGTTAAGTTTTCTTTGGCGATATTATATAGATAAAAATATACTAATTTAGTATGATTAAAATATTGAAGGATTTGAAGTTACAACTTTATATTAGTTTTATTGGAATTAGTACTATCATAATCATAAAGTATTATCTGTACTATTGCATAAACTAAGGATAGTTCAACAGCATTTTATTATAAATCTTAAATATGCAAGGAGGGACAGATATGAGAAAAATTATAGTTTCTCTCTTGATAGCTAGTTCTATAATAAGTAGTTGTAACTTTATTTCTAACAATGAAGAAAAGAGCCACAAGAAGCATAGGTATGGAGAAAAAGTGTTGGTTTTAATATATAATTCATTAGACTAAAATAATTTTAGGGTAAAAACTTCCAGACTTTTACCCTAAAGTTATTTTTATTTATTGATTCTTTGTTTTATAGCATCTTGGATTATCCTACCGGCAGATGTTAAGTTTTCTTCGTGAAATAAAATACCGGAAGCTGAAGCAATCTTTTCTTTATTTCTTGTTTTATCTTCTTTTATAATATTTCGCATAGATACACTCCTTTATTTTTATTCCTGTAACTTATATATTATTTTTAATCATATGGTTATTAAATATTCAAAAATAAAATATAATTTTAAAAGTAAAACTCAATTTTCAAGAAGGTTGAAAATTGAGTTTATTAAAGTAGTTATTTATTTGTTTTATTTAACAGGAGCACTATGAGAAGTACAGCAACAGAAGTTAGTGCTATTGTTCCGCCAGGGGCACTATTGATATAGTAAGATAAAATTAATCCAACTATTATATCTATAAATCCAAATATTATGGAAAATATAAAGGTTATTTTAAAACCCTTCCTCAATTGAAGAGCTGCAGCTACAGGCATTGCTATCATTGAGGATATAACAAGGATACCCATAATCCTTATAGAAACAGAGATAGTTGCACCTACTAACAGGGCAAATAGATAATTAATAACCTTAACCTTGACTCCCGCTATCTTGGCACCATTTTCATCAAAGGTAATATAAAGGAGTTGATTATAAAGGATGGAAAGTATTATAACTGATAAAATACTTAAAATAAATACAGTATAAAGTTCGTTCTTAGATACAGTTAAAATGCTTCCGAATAAATAGGAATTTACATTTGCACCAGTTTTACCAGTGCTTATCAATGTAATGGCTATTCCTATAGAAAGAGTCATTACAATTACCAGAATAAGCTCAGCAAATTTTTTATAGTATCCTCTCAAAAACTCAATTAAAAGTCCGCAAACAGAGGTGAAAATAAAGGCACATATTATAGGGTTATAACCAAGAATAAGACCTACAGCAACTCCAGCAAAAGAAGCATGTGATAAAGCATCTCCCATCATTGAGTATCTTCTGAGCACAAGGAATACACCTACTGCAGGACATAGAATTGAAATAAATATTCCTGCAATAATTGCATTTTGCATAAAACCATATTGTAACATTGTTATCCTCCAGAACAAGTATTAGATTTGATAAATATCATTTATATAAACTAAGAAACTCTTATGAACTTTCTATATTCATCTATTGTATATAAGGTTGCCACTCCACTTTCCATTAGACATATATGGGTAGAGTTTTCTAAGGCAGCTTTTAGGTTATGCTCTACAGCAATTACTGTAATTCCTAGATGAAGGTTTAAATGTTTAATTATACTGTATATTTCCTTCTGACTTTGAATATCAATACCGGTAGAAGGTTCATCAAGGACTAAAAGTTTTGGGTTTCCCATTAAAGCGCGTGCTATAAAAACCTTTTGCTGCTGTCCGCCAGACATATCCCCTATAAGGTTGTTTATAAAATTATTCATGCCTACCGAATCTAGACTGTGAGAGATTGCTTTAGAACTTTTTAAATTTAAAACTTTCATATGGCATTTTAACATCTCGTAAACAGTAATTGGAAACTCAGAATTGAAATTTTCAACTCTTTGAGGTACGTAACCAATTCTATCTGTATTTAAAGATATGCTCCCGCTGCAAGGGTTCAGTAAGTTAAGTATTAGCTTTAAAAGAGTAGTTTTTGCACTACCATTTTCACCTAAGATTGAAACGTAACTGCCATTTAGGATGTTTAAATTTAAATTATTTAGAACATAAGGTGGATTTCCCGTATATGAAAAAGTTAAATCCTTAATTTGAATCATGAAAAGTTTTCCTCCGAATTTATATAATTTTAGTAAAACTGTCAATAATAACAGATAAATTATATACATAATGCTTATTTAAAACAATAGTTCTATATAAATATCATTGACAAAAAAAAGTTAAAGTATAATAATATTATATATCTAGTTGCGAATAATTTGCAACAACATAGTAAAAATTTAGGATTAGCATACAATGATAAATAATATGGTTATATAATTTTAAAATATTATAGCCAAAAATATTTTGTTGAAATATAGAAGTTTTATTATATTCTATTGAAAAAGTTATGATAGTATGCAAAATAAACAATATTTTAGGAGGAAAGAATATATGTTAAAAAAAATAACTTTGTCATTAATAAGTATGCTTTTATTAGTGACAGTTGGTGCTTGTGGCAATAAAAATGTAGGTACTTCTACAAGCAGCAATAGTGACTTTGAAGCTAATGATGGAAAAGTGAAAGTAGTAGTAAGCTTTAATGCTCTTGCACAGTTTACAAAAGCTATTGGTAAGGATAAGGTTGATGTACAGACAATAATACCAAAGGGAACAGAGGCCCATGATTTTGAGCCTAAGCCAAAGGATTTAACAAGTTTAAGCAAAGCAAAGATTTTTGTTTATAATGGACTTGGAATGGAGTCTTGGGTTGATAAAACTATAAAAGCAGCAGATAACAAGGAATTAGTTTTAGTTGAAGCATCTAGAGGAGTTAATCCTATAAAGAACGTAGATCAAGAATCTTCTGATAGTCATGAAGGTGAAGTACAACATGGACAGTATGATCCCCATGTGTGGATAAGTTTAAGTGGGGCTAAAATAGAAGCTAAGAATATCAAAGATGCATTAGTTAAAGTAGATCCTGGTAATAAAGATTTTTATGAAAGCAATTACAATGAGTTTGCAGCTAAATTAGATACTATGCTAAATGAATACAATGGAAAGTTTAGTGAAGTAAAAAATAAGAACTTTGTAACTGGACACTCAGCCTTTGCTTATTTCTGCAGAGACTTCAATCTTCAGCAAAATAGTGTGGAAAATGTTTTTGCTGAAGGAGAACCAACACCTAAGAAAATGCAGGAGCTTATAGACTACTGCAAGGAAAATGGGGTTAAAGTTGTATTTATGGAAGATATGGTAAGTCCTAAGGTTTCAGAAACTTTAGCTAAAGAGGTAGGAGCAAAGGTAGAAAAAATATATACTACTGAAAATGAGGAAGATGGAAAAGACTATATACAAAGTATGAAGGAAAACTTAGATAAGGTTTATAACAGTCTTAAGTAATTAGACGAAGATTTATAGTTTTTAACTTAGGAAAGGAGCACAAAAGAGGAATGAATTCAAAGGGAAAAGTAGTTGTTGGAATGTCTGGAGGAGTAGATTCCTCAGTATCAGCTCTTTTACTTAAAGAGCAAGGGTATGATGTTATTGGTATATTCATGAAGAATTGGGATGAAAAGAATGACGAAGAGTATTGTACTGCAGTTGAAGACTATGAAGATGTTAGAATGGTTTGCGATCATATAGGTATTCCATACTATACTGTAAATTTCGTAAAAGAATATTGGGATAGAGTCTTTACTTACTTTCTAGAAGAATATAAAAGAGGACGTACGCCAAATCCAGATGTGCTATGTAACAAAGAAATTAAATTTAAAGCCTTTCTTGAGTATGCTGAGAAGCTTGGAGCAGACTATATTGCTACTGGACACTATGCACAGATAGGCTTTGAAGATGGAAAGTATCAGCTTCTGAGAGGAAGAGATGAGAATAAGGATCAAACCTATTTTCTATGTCAGCTAGGACAATATCAATTGTCCAAAACAATATTTCCAGTAGGAAATATTCCTAAGGATAAGGTAAGAGAAATTGCACTTGGAGCAGGATTAACTACTGCCAAGAAAAAAGACAGCACCGGTATATGTTTTATTGGAGAAAGAAATTTCACAGAGTTTTTAAGCAATTATCTACCGGCAAAACCGGGACCTATAAAAACCTTAACAGGAGAAGTAAAGGGTACTCATAATGGCCTTATGTATTATACCCTAGGGCAAAGAAAAGGCCTTGGTATAGGCGGAGAAGGCACAGGAGAACCCTGGTTTGTAGCAGAAAAAGACCTGAAAAATAATATACTTTATGTAGTACAGGGTGAGAGCAGTCCAGAACTTTATTCCTATGGATTAGAAGCTAACAAGTTAAATTGGGTAAGTGGCGAAGGAATAAAAGGAAGTCTTAAATGTACTGCAAAATTTAGGTATAGACAGCCGGATCAAGGAGTAACCTTAACTGTTATAGATGATGAAAGAATATTAGTAGGTTTTGATGAACCTCAGAAGGCAGTAACACCTGGTCAGGAAGTTGTATTCTATCAGGAAAATGTTTGTCTTGGTGGGGGAACTATTGATAAGATTTTTAGGAATAAAGAAGATTTAAAAGCATAGGATTAAGAACAACAGGATAATAAAAACTGTTGTTCTTTTTGTTTGGATTTATAATTTTATAAAAATTAATTCATTTGTGGAAATAAATGAATATAATAGTAGTAATGGAAGAGGGGGGGAATAGATTTGAAGAGGACCTATGTTATTGATACCAATGTTATTCTGTACTCGCCAGGAGCAATTTTTACTTTTGGTGATAATAATGTAGTTATACCAGAGGTAGTACTTGAGGAGCTAGATAGCTTTAAGAAAGACAAGTCAGACCTCGGTGCAAATGCGAGACACGCAGCAAGATTGATTGATAGATTAAGGAGGCAGGGAAAGCTCAATAAAGGAGTGGTACTTCCAGGCGGTGGAAAGCTTAGAGTAGAAATGAATCATTATGACACTGAAATTCCTCCATCCTGGGATAAAGGTAAACCTGATAACAGAATAATACAGGTATGTAAAGGTCTAAAGGAACAGGGGGAAGATGTGTGTCTTATTACAAAGGACACCTTTGAGAGAATTAAAGCAGATACAGTTAACATAGATGTAGAGGATTTTTATGAAAAAGTAGTTCCTGAAAATGAAAGTCAGTACACTGGCAGAATAGAACTTTATGCTGCTGCAGAAAAAATATCAGAGTTTTATCAAAACAAATCTATAAAAGTAGAGGATGTATTATACTACTGCAATGAAACAAATAGATATTTGAAGCCGGAGCTTTATACAAATCAGTTTATTATAATTCATTGTCTTCAAAATCCAAAGCAAACGGCATTAGGAAGGTTTGATGGAAAAAAAATTGTTCAGTTGTTCTATAAGGATGCTATTCCATTAGGTATAAGCGCCAGAAATGTAGGACAGAAATTTATGATGGAGGCACTATTCATAGATGCAGATAAAGCACCATTAGTAATAGTAAAGGGGCCAGCAGGCACTGCTAAAACTTTATTTTCTTTGGCTGTAGGACTTCATAAAATTATAGAAGAAGGAACAGAACAATATAGGAGAGTTCTTGTTTGTAGACCAAACGTAACCATGGATGAAGAAATAGGGTTTCTACCAGGATCAGAACAAGAGAAAATATCACCATTTATGAGACCAGTTCTAGATAACCTTGAAATATTAGTAGACTCTGATGAAAAAGAAAGGTACAAAAATGAGAAAGAACTAGCAGATAAAATCAGAGAGCTTTTTGATAGAAGGATCATAACTACAGAAGCGGTGGCCTACTTGAGAGGAAGGTCTATAGTAAAGAACTGGGTAATTATAGATGAAGCACAAAACTTAACCCCTAAGCAGGTTAAAGCAATCATAACTAGAGTAGGATCCGGAACAAAGCTTATACTAATCGGTGATCCAGATCAAATAGATCAACCTTTTCTTGACTCAAGATCTAACGGACTTTGCTACGCTTCCGAAAAAATGAAGGGCAGCCATTTATGCTATCAAGTTACCTTAAAATACGATGAATGTGAAAGATCACCACTTGCATACGAAGCCTCTAAGAGGTTATAATTTAATTAAAGTTATAAGGGCACTAAAGACATCTATTGAGCTTTAGTGCTTTTTTTAGGTATTTAGTAAATTTTTAACATTCCAGTATTCTATAAAAGTTGAGGTTATTTTACATTTTAATATTTTACAGAAAAGTTTTTAATCTATTTATAATTATTTCTATTTAAAAAATATATCATTTATTGTACAATATTGAAAGATAAAGTTTTAGAAAGGAAAGGTTTTAACGTATGAATGAAAAGAAAACCGAAGGTAAGAAAAAGAGTTCCTTTTGGAAGTTATTTTTAGGTTTCTTAATATTTCAATTTATATTTACCGGAGTAACGGCTCCTCTTGTAGTGTTTTATGGACCTTTTGAAAATGTAAAAAGGACAATTGTAGGTGCAGCTATGACCACACTTAGTCATCAGTATATAGCTAAAGCATTTTTGTCTGATGAAGAAATAAATGAAATTTTAAGTGAAAATTCTATAGAGACTATTCAGCAGGATGACTCTCCAGATATTAAGATTGCTAATAAACATGATAGCAGCATAGAAAGAGAAGATATTAGTGACGGAAGAAAGTTTAAAGGTTACATGCTAATTATACACGATCCTACTAGGGTAAAAGTGGGATACAGTCAGAAGATAGGACAGGCTGGTGAGTTAACAAGCCAGATAGCCAAACGTAATGGTGCAGTAGCAGCTATCAATGGAGGCGGTTTTGTAGATAGTTCTTCTGAAGGAAGTCAATGGACAGGTACTGGAGGAAAGCCAGTAGGTATAATAATGAGTGATGGAAAAACAGTTTATAGCGATATGGAAGATGAAACTACAAAAGTAGAAATAATGGCTATAACTAAAGATGGGGTACTTTTGGTAGGACCTCATAGTTTGAGTGAAATGAAGAAGCTAGGTGTAACAGAAGCTATTTCTTTTGGACCAAGCTTGGTAGTAAATGGTAGAGGAACAATTAAGTCTGGTGATGGAGGCTGGGGGATTGCTCCTAGAACAGCTATAGGTCAGAGAAAAGATGGAGCTATACTTATGCTTGTTATAGACGGAAGACAAACCAAAAGTGCTGGTGCTACACTAAAGGATGTGCAAAATATAATGCTTCAGTATGGTGCAGTTAATGCCACAAATCTAGATGGAGGATCTTCTTCTACTATGTATTATGAGGAAGAAGTAATAAATAATCCTTCTGATCCTCTTGGGGAAAGATCTATACCTTCAGCAATATATGTAAAGCCTTAGAGATACACTAAAGATGATCATTAGAAGGGGAGGGTGAAATGAAGGTTTTTAAAAGAATATTTTTATGGATAATGATATCCCTAACTGTACAATTTGCTGGGCTTTATTATGCAAATAGTTATATTCTGTCTTCAGATACATCTATAAAAACTAAAAAGGTAGTAAAAAGCGATACGAAGAAACCAGATGCAGAAGTTAAGATTCCTGAAGGTGCAAAACATGTGGGAGTATCCTTTGATGGAAGGTATTTAGCTTACTATGATGGAGATGTACTAAAGGTAGTAGATACTAAGACCGGTGAAGAAAAAAATGTAGAATTTGATGATGGAGTTCAGGTATCCTTTTATAAATGGCTTTCAGACAGAAACAGGATGTTAATAGCAGAAAAGGAAACATCAAAACGCAGTTCCAATTTTAAATTAGCATACTATGATGTGGATAAAGACATAAAGGAAGAAATTAAAGAATTAGATTGGGCAGATAAAAACGCAGAAGTTGAAGATATACAGGCATCACCTTTAACAAATATAATATATGTTAAGGTGGCTAATAGCGGCAAAAGAAGCAGCATATACTGGATTAACATAATGAAGGAAATGAAGAAGGCTGATACAAACTCCTATGTAATAGGAAAAATAAGAGTAGTACCTCATGAAGATAAACTAGTATATGAAGATTTAACTTATAATAGAATATCAGTAACTGGAAAAAATAGATCTATAAATATTGACGGAGTGAAGACTCCATCGCTTATAGCTGTTGATGATAACGATAATGTTTATATTGGTGATACCCAAGATGGTAAGGTTACCAAGATTTATTATGGTAATGTAAGTGACGATGGAAGTAAGTATCAGTCTGTAGATCTAAGAGAGGCTGTAAATAAAGATGATATATTTGTGGCTTCACAAGGAAAGATTTATACCAATGATAATCTTAAAGGAACCGTAAGGGAATTTGGAAGTGGAAAAGAATTCATATATCCTGGAATTTTTGTTCAGATGTATGAAGGTGGAGTAGTGTCAATAAGCGATGGTAAGCTTGTAAAAACGATCTTTAATTAGCAGAAAAGGATTGATGGTAACATGCATCAATCCTTTTTCAATATACAACTGTGAAAGTTTCTTTAATTATAAGTTGCATTTATTGAGTATTAAACACTGTTTTGTTATAATTAAGTTACTTTTATTAGAGAAGGGATGATTATATTTGAATGATTGGTTATTAGGAAAAATTCTTATAATACCAGCTATATTAATAGGACTTACATTTCATGAATATGCTCATGCAATTGTAGCAGACAAACTTGGAGATAAGACTCCAAAATTTCAAGGAAGGCTTACATTAAACCCCTTTGTTCATATAGATATAATGGGATTTTTAATGATATTGATAGTAGGTTTTGGATGGGCAAAGCCGGTAGAAACAAACCCAAGTGCCTACAAGAATAGATATAAGGATGATTTAAAGGTGTCCATAGCAGGGCCTATAGCTAACTTAATAGTTGCTTTCCTTGGAGCTGTGCTTATGGCATTAACTCTGAAGTTTGGACACAATAGTTTAAGTGCAAATCCAACTCTTTACGGTATATTGATTAGTATATTTAGAGCTATTATCAGCATAAATTGTATGCTTTTTGTATTTAATCTAATACCAATCCCAGGACTTGATGGATTTCATGTTTTAAGAGATTTATTTCCAGCTGCTTATTATAGAATTTCGGATAAAATTTATAGATATCAGCTTATAATACTTTTAGTGTTCATAGCAACACCTTTGTCCAGTTATATAGTAGGAATTCCTACAGCATTTTTATATAATGTATTTACTAGAATTGCAGGAACTATTATATAATACTAATTCACAATGGAGGTAGCTATTGTTCTTCTGAGTGAAAATCTTCAGATCAAGTTACAGGTTGGAGAACTATAAGTTGTAATATTGGAGTAGTAATTATTATAAACTAGGAGGAAACATATGAGATTAAGAAAAAAGTGGTGGGCCAGACCAGAAATGGAGGCAAGTCATTTAACAATAACAAAACCACAGGAGTACAAAGGTAAGTGGAGTGAAGAATTTAAAAATAATAATGATATATATTTAGAATTAGGTTGTGGAAGAGGAAGATTTATATCCAACCATGCACAGCAAAATCCTAATATAAACTATATAGGTGTAGACTTAAAGGATGAGGTAATAATATATGCATTAAAGAAACTAGTTGAGGCAGAACTTGAAAATGGCAGAATTATTCCTATGAATATTGCTGGTATTGCAGAAATATTTGATAAAGATGAAGTAAGCAGAATATATATAAACTTCTGTAACCCATGGCCTAAAGAAAGACATAACAAAAGAAGGCTAACCCACCCGAAATTTTTAACAGAATACAAGAAATTCTTAAAACCAGGGAGCGAAATATGGTTTAAGACAGATGACACAGAGCTCTTTGAAGATTCACAGGTTTATTTCAGAGAAAGTGGTTTTAGCATAGAGTATTTAACTTATGATTTGCACAAAAGTGATTTCCAAGGAAATATTGTTACAGAGTATGAGGAAAAGTTTACTTCACTTGGAATGAAGACTATGTTTTTGTTAGCTAAGTTGTTGTAACCCCAAAATAATGATTTGAAAATCAAAATAAACTCTTGAAACTACAAATAAAGTTTTGAAGGAAGATATCCACAGTTGAAGCTAAACACAGCTTTCAGGTGTGGATTTTTTATCAACCAATTTTGGGTTAAGAGTGAATAGAAGCAAGGAAATAAGCAGGATAAGATATATAATAAAAAGCTAAAAACTGTAGTAAGTTTTTAGCTTATGTTACCGTCGTTCGTTTCTTATAATTTTTTTTCTTATACATATCACTATCAGCAATATCTAACGTAGATTGCATCTTCGAAATTGATGTTTCTGAATATGCTAATCCAACTGAAATTTGAATAGGGATATTTTTACTTTCTTTATTAAATATATCTATAGCTTTTTGAAGTTCTATATAAAGCTTTTGAAATTCATGAGATGATTTGTTTTTTATAATAATAACAAATTCATCTCCGCCTGTCCTTGAAATAACATGTTCACTATTGAATACTAGCTTTAAAACCTGCCCAGTACTTTTAATAAGGGCATCACCACTTGAATGGCCTAAAGAATCATTGGTATATTTTAATCTATCTAAATCGCACACAAGAATACCAACTGGTACATTAATCTCAGTATTTAACAAGTTCATTTCTCTTAAAAAGTAGTTTTTATTGAATAATCCAGTTAAAGTATCGGTATATCCCAACTTTTCAAGTCTTTGCTCTAACTCTTTTCTATCTTGAATGTTCCTAGTAATAGACTCAACTGCAACAAGTTGATTGTTTTCATCAAATTGAGGTATAACATAGTCTTCTACCCAAATATAATAGCCATCCTTATGCTTCATTCTTACCTGGAATACTTTTGAAAAGTCTGTGTCTTTATTGATTTTTGAGTACTGTATTTCTTTGTCATCAGAGTGCGTCATATCAAAAGGCAACATAGGATTTTTCATATGTTCTTCTAAGGTATAACCGAGGATTTTCTCCACTGATGTACTTAGATATGTAAACTTTGGTTTAGGTATTAGCTCTAATCTACACACAATATCTTTAGTTTGTTCAAACATTTTTAATTTCATCTTGTTCAAGTTTTCCAACTCTTTATATTTACTAATATCAAAAATTGAGAGGTAAATACATTTGGTTTTATTACCAATTACTATAGGAGTAGCCTGTATATCAAAATATACTTTTATTCCATCTTTTCTTAAAAATTCAGCATTAAAATTATTAATTGAAAGCAATTTATCAAAATTATAATTAAAGTAATTTGATATGCTAGTATTAAGTATTTCATAATCATTATAACCTAATATGTGATAACAATTACAAGAAACATCTGTTATAATACCATCCTTAGTTATCTCTATTTGAAGCTCTCTTGAGTCAAATCTCTTATTAATGTCAGCAAGTGAATCCATTTTATATTCCCCCAACTAAAAAATGTCCAATTAATCAAATAAATGATTACAGCAATTACAACAAAATTTTACATATAGTATATTATATTACAAAAAAGATGTTTTTTCCATCTATGTAAATAATGTTTATGGTTAAAAACAACAAATTAGGCCTAACTATGAACAACTACTAGTATTTCAGTATTGTAAATTTGTTTTATAACAGATAGAATATAACCATCGAAGATGTTCAACATATCAAGTCATGGAAAAATATTCTTAATAAGTTTTAATTGACTTTAAAATTGTATTTTCAAAAAATTCTTTTTAAATTATAAAGTCAAAAATGGAAAGATTAATTTCTTCAACGGATATATAGTTAGTTAATAATTTTAGGTAATAATAAATTTTGTAAAATAAAGGGAGATAAATTTATGCTAAAAAGAAAAAAGAACATTACATCACTAATATTATCAGTAGTTATGACAGCTTCTTTAAGTGGAGCAATGTCCACTTATGTTAGTGCTGCATCTTCAAGACTTGCAGGATTAGATAGATATGAAACTTCTGCGGCAATTTCTAACAGTGGATGGACAACCTCTGATTATGTAGTAATTGCAAATGGAGAAGATTATCCAGATGCTTTAAGTGCGTCACCACTTGCTAAAAAATATAATGCTCCAATATTATTGACAAGTGCAGGGGCCTTAGATAAAAATGCTAAAAAAGAGATAGAAAGATTAAAGCCAAGCCATGCTTTTATAATAGGTGGCAATGCTTCTGTATCTAAGGCTGCAGCTCAGGAAATATCATCTTTAATACCTAATGTACAACGTTTAGGTGGACTTGATAGATACGAAACTTCAGTAGATGTAGCGAAGGCACTTGGAACAGTAAGTAAGATAGTACTTACATCAGGAAATGGTTTTGCAGATGCTTTATCAATAGCACCTGTGGCAGGCAAAGAAAGCATGCCAATTTTATTAACTGAAAAAGATAAGTTACCGGATAAGGTAAAAGAGTATCTAGATGGTGTTAAGGATTCTATAGAAGAATCCTATGTTGTAGGGGGAGTAGGTGTCATAAACGAGGGTGTGGCTTCAAAATTGCCTACAGAAGCCGTAAGACTTAGCGGAGATGACAGATATGAAACTAATGTTGAAGTAATGACATACTTTAGTGACAAAATAGATTTTAGTAATCTTTACGTTGTAAAAGGTGACGGGTTAAATGGTAAAGCCTTTGCAGATGCTCTGTCTGGTTCAGCTTTAGCAGCAAAAAATTCTTCTCCCATAGTGTTAACAGATGGAATAGTTCCAAAGAATACTGAAAGCTTTATGAAATTTGTCCTAGGAGAAGACAGTAATTTTATTGCCTTAGGAGGAGAAGCGGTAGTTCCTCAAGGTATTATAACTAAATTGGAAGAGATGAAAGTAGAAAAAGTTAATCTAGTGAAGCAAATCACTGAGGAAGTACAAAAGTTTGTAAACCAAGTAAACGCTAAAATACCTGAATTAGCTACAGACAATGAAAAGAAGGTAGTTACAAAACTAATCGACTCTTTAAGCAAAGGTATATCTGATCCTAATTATGACTTAACAAGTGAATTAGATGAGTATAACAAGCTATATGAGCAGTTAACTGATGAGGAGAAACAGGACATTTCAAATAAACTAGCAGGTATTGATATTGGTAAATTACAAAGTTTGTTGCAGCAAGCAGGAGTACTATAGATTTAATAACAGCATTCATATGACCAAAACTTAATATGATATTTTAATAGATTAGGTTGTAAGTTTAAGGAAGGGCCATATCTCTTTGAAGGAGATATAGTCCTTTTTTATTGGTATTATTTACTAATAAAGAAATGAATAAAAATACTCGATACATATGGTATGGGCACTGGGATCAGCATATTCAGCTTAGAATCAATTGTACTAAATCTATATTAGGAAGGGTGTTATACATGAAATTGAAAGCTATAAAAGTTAAAAGCATAAAGTCTAAGCTTACTGTAAGTATGATTTCTATTTGTGTAATTTCAGTACTGGCTTTAGGAATCGCCTCTTACCTTCAGACTAAATCTCTTTTAGCGAAAAAATTAGAGGTTACAAGTAAACAAACCTTATCAGAAGTAAATAGTTCCTTAAACAATTATTTTGAAGGTATTTCTGTACAAATGAAAATGGCAGCTAATAATGTGAATTTTTCTGAAATAGATTTATCTGAGGGACGAATAGAATTTACGAAGAAATATCTTGAGGATATGAAGAAAAGCAGCGAAACCATTATAAGAACATTTTATGGAACGGAATCCGGTAAATTTGCAATATATCCACAAGTAGAACTAGGTAATGATTTTAGTTACAAGAGCAGAGACTGGTATACTCTAGCTGTAAATAATAAAGGTAAAACAGTATTTACTGATCCCTATAAAGATATAGTAACAAACAAAATAACTATTACTGCAGCTAGAGCTGTAGAACTTAATGGCAAGTTGGTAGGAGTAGCTGCCATGGACTTATCTCTTGATGTCCTTTCTGATACCTTTTCTAAGTCAAAAGTAGGAGAGACAGGTTACATATCTATATTTGATAAAAAAGGAATTATAATCTCCCACCCTAATAAAGAATTTATAGGTACAGATACTCCAACAAAGCAAAGTTTTTGGAAGGAAGTAAAAGAAAATAAAAGTGGGTTCATTTCTTATAGCTTTGAAGGACAAAGTAAGTTTGCGTCCTATGCTACAAATGAGGTAGCAGGATGGAAGCTGCTGGGCACAATGAATGAAAGTGAACTTCTAAAGGATGTAAATACTATAAAATACTTGATTTTTGTAACAATCTTAGTAGTAACAGTCTTAGCGTCCATTATAGCATTTCTTTTAAGTAGAGGGATAGGAAACAATATAAATAGAATTAAGACCTCCTTCAGCAAAGCGGCACAAGGAGATTTAACTACTGTGGTAGATATTAAGTCAGAGGATGAGCTTGGAGAACTAGGTAATGATTTTAATCTGATGATGTTAAACATATCTAATTTAATGAAAAACCTAGGATTATCTTCTAAAACTATTCTAGAGGCATCCTCCAATATTGCAGGTATGTCGGAAGAAACTACTGCATCTATTAATGAAGTTTCCAAAGCAATAGGAGAGATATCTCAAGGTGCCACCAATCAGGCGCAAAATGCTCAGCAAGGTGCTAGTAATATGGGAGAATTAGCCCAGAAATTGGATCAAATAACCGAATCAACTATTGAAGTATCAGAGATTTCTTCAGAGACGCAAAAATTAAGTTCAAAAGGACTGCAAATGGTTGAAACCCTCACTTTAAAATCTGAAATAGCAAAGAAGTCTTCTGAGCATGTAAGTGGAATTGTTGAAGAGGTAAACAATAGTATAAGTCAAATCACATCAATTTCAGAGTCTATATCACAGATTACAGAACAAACTAATTTATTATCTCTAAATGCATCTATTGAAGCAGCTAGGGCAGGAGAAGCAGGAAGAGGATTTGCAGTAGTAGCTGATGAAATTAGAAAACTTGCTGAACAGTCGAGAAACTCTACTGAGGAAATTAAGAAAATTGTAGAAGATATACAAAGTAAGTCAATGACAGCAGTAAGTGCTATGGGAAACTCGGAAAGTATAATAAAGGAACAGGAAGAAGCTGTAATTGAAACAAAAGAAATATTTAATAACATAATAAATGGAGTTATATTGTTAACAGATAAGATAAGCAAGATCCAATATTCAATAACAGATATAAATGGAAACAAGAATATTGTGGCATCTCAAATTCAGGATATATCTGGAGTATCTGAAGAAATTGCATCAGGTACGGAGGAAGTCTCAGCGGCTACAGAGGAAGTTAACTCCACAATGGATGAATTGACAAAATATGCAGAGGATCTACAGGAGCTAGCTGAAAAGCTACAAGAAGAGATGAATAAGTTTAAGGTTAACTAAAGAAAGCAGTAAAGGTTTATCTATTTTGTTGCCGAAAGGCAAAATAGATAAACCTTTATTTATATTTAATATAAATGTAGCATAATTCACTCTTTTAGCTTAAAATATTAAATGAACTTTAAAATACTGAAGATTAAGGAGAGAATTATCTATGAGAAAAAATTTTCCCGTAAATAAAAGAACAGATGATGCAAAAAAGCCTATTCTACCTACAATTATAATTTTAGGATTACTTCTTTATATTCAAGGTTTTATTTTTGTTTCAAAGCTTAATACTATAATGATGTTGGCAGGAGGATTGTTTATATTCATACCACTTTTTATTATTGCATTTTCTAAGAGAAAAAAGCAGAAAGTAATGTCATCACTATTAATAATAATTTCAATTTATTTTATATTTCTTTTAATATATATGTTATATACAGTGCTTCGCACAATGTTATAAAGACATAGTATTTAAATTGATTTCTAGTTATAAAAATGTAGGCTAAAATATATACTTTATATAAGCCTCATAAAAACTTTACAGATACTTAATTTGAAAAATTCTAATTTTTGTGATATTATTCTTAGTACTAATATTTTTTATGATTTCTAAGGGGGAATATCAATGGAGGGAGACCCTGGTAGTAGTATATTACCAGAATTATTATTAATACTATTTTTAGTTTTAATTAATGCCTTTTTTGCTGCAGCGGAGATGGCAATCGTATCGCTAAATAAAAATAAAGTAAATCTTCTTGCAGAGGAAGGAAATGAAAAGGCAAAATTATTATTAAAGTTGACGGAAGAGCCAAGTAGGTTTTTATCTACTGTTCAGGTTGGAATTACTCTTGCAGGATTCTTCGCAAGTGCATCTGCGTCTGCAAGTATAGCTGACAACCTGTCACCTTTGCTTAATGAACTAGGTATACCATATAGTGAGAAAATTTCTGTGATTTTAATTACTATTGTTCTTTCTTACATTACTCTTGTCTTTGGAGAATTGTTTCCTAAGAGAATAGCATTACAAAAATCAGAGACACTAGCGATGTTTGCAGTAAAACCAATTATAGTTGTTTCTAAGTTAACTCTGCCTTTTGTAAAGTTGCTTTCAGGTTCAACAAACTTACTTCTTAGAATCTTCGGAATAAATATAGATAATCTAGAAGAAAAAGTATCTAAGGAGGAAATTAAGTCATTAATTGAGGTAGGACAAGAACATGGAGTTATTAATGAAACAGAAAAGGAAATGATAAATGGTATATTTGAGTTTGACAATAAGCTTGCAAAGGAGGTTATGACTCCAAGAACAGAGGTATTTTTAATTAATATTGATACACCAATAGATAAAGTTATTGATGATATACTTGAGGAACAATTTTCTAGAATACCAGTTTATGAAGGTGATATTGATAATATTATAGGTATTTTATATATAAAGGATGTCTTTGTTGAGGGCAGAAAAACGGGAATGGAGAAGGTAGATATTAGGAAAATTTTACGACCAGCTTATTTTGTTCCTGAGACTAAAAATATTGATGATTTATTTAAGGAACTTCAAAATACTAAAAACCATATGTCAATTTTAATTGATGAATATGGTGGTTTTTCAGGTATTGTTAGCATAGAAGACTTAATAGAAGAGGTAATGGGTAATATCTTTGACGAATATGATGAAGTTCAGCAGGATATAAAGAAAATTGATAACAATACTTTTATCTTAGATGGATTATTACCAATTGATGAGGTAAATGAACACCTTCACCTAGACATAGAGTCATATAATACTGATACCATTGGAGGGTTTGTTGTTAGCTTGCTAGGAAGTATACCTAAGGATAATGATCAAAATGTAATTGAGTATGAAAACTTAATTTTTAAGATTGAAAAGGTAACTGAAAAAAGAATTGAAAAACTAAGATTATGTATACAAAAAGAGGCCTAGGCCTCTTTTTTTTTTACTTAAAATAATGGAAAGGTGTATTGCATTTATATTCATTAATATGTATAATTATAAATATATTGTAGTATATTATTATAATTATACAACTACACATAGTTATTAGGTAATTCAATACTCATATTATTATATATTTTCATGTCATTATGAAAAAGGTATGCAGAGTAATGGAGGATTATAATTATACACAAGGATTTGTAAAAAACAATAAAGCAAAACTCAAGGAAAAGAGAATATTTATCTATAGAATAGAAAGGAGATTATAAATGAAAGCAATACTTGTACTTCAAGATGGAACCTATTTTTCAGGAAATTCTTTTGGATCTCAAGGTGAAACCTTTGGGGAAGTAGTCTTCAATACCTGTATGACTGGATATCAAGAAATTCTTACAGATCCATCCTACAATGGTCAAATAGTTGCTATGACTTACCCCCTTATAGGAAACTATGGCTTCAACGATATTGACAAAGAATCATATAAACCCCATGCAGAGGGATTTATTGTTAGAGAAGGCTGTGATACTCCAAGTAATTGGAGGGCTAGCATGAGTGCAGAAGATTACCTGATTAAAAGTGGAATTGTAGGAATTAAAGATATTGATACAAGAGCTCTTACGAAACACATTAGAAAATTTGGAAGTATGTTTGGAATAATTTCAACGGAATGTTTTGATATAAAGAAAAACATTATGCTTATAAAAGAAAAAGCATTAGAAAAGAGAAAATTAGTTAGAGAAGTAAGCACTAAGGAAATGTATAGAATAGAAGGTAACGGTAAAAGGGTGGCAGTAGTTGATTTCGGAGTTAAGCGTAATATACTAAGGTCTTTAAAAGAAAGAGGATGTGATATATACGTATTTCCTTCTGATTCATCAATAGATAGTATTTTATCCGTTAATCCAGAAGGAATTATGTTGTCTAATGGCCCTGGAGATCCTGAGGATTTAACAGATGTTGTAGAGAATGTTAAAAAACTTATCGGTAAAAAGCCTATAATGGGAATCTGTCTTGGACATCAGCTTTTAGGAATGTCTCTTGGCATAAAAACCTATAAATTAAAATTTGGTCATCATGGAGGAAATCATCCGGTAAAAGATTTAACTACAGGTAGAATATATATTACATCTCAAAATCATAACTACGCTCTTCAGGAAAGTTCTAATGAGGAAATTCAAGTTACACATTTAAATGTTAATGATGGAACAATAGAAGGTTTCAGGCACAAGCGTTTTCCAATTCTCAGTGTACAATATCATCCAGAAGCAACTCCTGGTCCACAGGATTCAAATTACATTTTTGATCAATTTATTAAGATGATGGAGGTATAGTTATAATGCCGAAAAGAGAGGACATAAACAAAGTAGTAGTAATTGGATCAGGGCCTATTGTTATAGGCCAGGCTGCAGAGTTTGACTATTCTGGTACCCAGGCCTGTAGATCCTTAAAGGAAGAGGGAATAGAAGTTGTTCTTATAAATAGCAATCCGGCAACTATTATGACAGATAAGGATATAGCAGATAAGGTATATATAGAGCCTATAACCTTAGATTTTGTTAAAAAAATTATTTATAAAGAAAGACCAGATGGAATTCTTCCTTCTTTAGGAGGACAGACAGGACTGAATATGGCTGTGGAGCTTGCTGAAGATGGAATACTAGAGGAGTTTAATATAAGGTTACTGGGAACATCACTAGAATCCATTAAGAGGGCAGAAGATAGAGAATTATTTAAATCCACCATGAAGGAAATCGGAGAAAAGGTTCCACATAGTAAAATAGTAACTAACTTAGAAGATGCAATTGACTTCGCAGAGGCAGTTGGTTTTCCTATAATTATTCGTCCTGCCTATACCCTAGGAGGTACTGGCGGTGGAATAGCTAATAGCCTGGAAGAATTTAAGGATATTGCTAGTCGTGGATTAAAGCTTAGTATTATACATCAAGTTCTTCTTGAGCAGAGTGTTGCGGGATGGAAGGAAATCGAGTACGAGGTTATGAGAGACAATGTAGATAACTGTATTGTAATATGCAATATGGAAAACTTTGATCCTGTGGGTGTTCATACTGGAGATAGCATTGTAGTGGCACCTAGTCAAACCCTTAGTGACATTGAATATCAAATGCTTCGCTCTGCATCAATAAAGATAATCAGAGCCCTTAAAATAAATGGAGGATGTAATATCCAGTTTGCTTTAAATCCTAATAGTCTTGAATATGTGGTTATAGAGGTAAATCCAAGAGTAAGCCGTTCTAGTGCATTAGCTTCAAAGGCTACTGGCTACCCGATAGCTAGGGTTACTGCTAAAATTGCCATTGGTTTAAATCTTGATGAAATAAAAAATTCTATTACTGAAAACACCTATGCTTGCTTTGAACCATCACTGGACTATGTGGTGACAAAGGTTCCTAGATGGCCTTTTGATAAATTTATAACTGCAAATCGTACATTAGGTACACAAATGAAGGCAACCGGTGAAGTTATGGCAGTAGGAAGAAACTTTGAAGAGTCCTTTCTAAAGGCAATAGATTCACTAGATGTAAAGCTAGATTATCAGTTAGGATTAAAGCTATTTGAAGATAAATCTGTAGAAGAACTTAAAGAGTTTATAAAAAGTGCCAGTGACGAAAGAGTATTTGCTATATCAAAGGCTCTTCAGAAAGGAGTATCTGTAGAAGAAATAGTAGGAATAACGGAAATAGATTACTTTTTTATTAGTAAATTGGAAAAAATAGTTCTACTGGCAGAAGAGATAAAAAATAGTGATATTTGCAATATAGATTATGAGCTTATGTATAAAGCTAAAAAGATAGGCTTTGGAGATAGCTATATAGCAAACTTATTAAACACTTCAACGGAGGCTGTAACTGAAAAGAGAAAGAAATTTAATCTCCGCCCTGTATATAAAATGGTAGATACCTGTGCCGGAGAATTTGAAGCTGCTACACCATACTATTATTCAACTTATGAAGAAAAAGATGATGTAGAGGCAGATGAAGGAAGAAAGGTTATAGTAATAGGCTCTGGCCCTATAAGAATAGGCCAGGGAATTGAATTTGATTACTGTAGTGTTCACTCAGTTAAGTCTCTTAAAGAAAAAGGCATAAAGGCAATAATTATAAATAATAATCCTGAGACTGTAAGCACTGACTTTGATACTTCTGATAGACTTTATTTTGAACCTCTTACCATTGAATGTGTACTGGACATCATTGAAAGAGAAAAACCAGAAGGGGTAATCATTCAATTTGGAGGGCAGACTGCTATAAACCTTGCAGAAGGTCTTGAAAAAGCTGGTGTTAGAATCCTGGGAACGGATGTAGAAAGTATAGATACTGCGGAAGATAGAGATAAATTTTTAAAACTGCTGCAGAAGCTTCAGATCCCAATTCCAGAAGGAAGTACTGCTTATTCTATTGAAGAGGCTCTGAAAATTGCTGGTGAAATTGGCTATCCAGTCTTAGTGAGACCTTCCTATGTGTTAGGTGGAAGAGCTATGGAAATAGTTTATAGTGATAAAGAATTAAGAGAGTATATGCAGCTGGCAGTAGATGTGTCTAATGTGCACCCAATACTTATAGACAAATATATTATGGGAAAAGAGGTAGAAGTAGATGGAATTTGTGATGGGGAGGATGTACTGATTCCAGGAATAATGGAGCATATAGAGAGAGCAGGAGTTCATTCAGGAGATAGTATGGCTGTATATCCACCCTGGGATTTAAGCGAAGACATCCAAAATACCATTGTAGACTATACTATGAAATTAGCAGTTGCATTAAGAGTAAAGGGATTATTTAATATACAGTTTGTTATAGATGAAGAGAATAAGGTTTATGTAATTGAAGTGAATCCTCGAGCCAGCAGAACGGTACCCCTATTAACAAAGGTTACAGGTATACCTATGGTGAAACTAGCTACTGAGATTATTATGGGAGGTACTCTTAAAGATATGGGGTATGCTTCAGGTCTTGCAGACATAGGAGAGTTGATAGCTGTAAAGGCTCCTGTTTTTTCCTTCTCAAAGCTTACAATGGTGGACACTTTCTTAGGTCCAGAAATGAAGTCTACTGGAGAGGTTATGGGAGTAGATAAAAAAATAGATAAGGCCCTATATAAAGCTTTATTGGGCTCTGGTATGAAGCTATCAAAGGATGGTAATGTGCTTTTATCCATTGCAGAAAGAGATAGAGATGAAAGTATTAAACTATCAGAGGAACTGCTCAGCCTAGGGTATAAGTTGTTTGCTACAGATAACACATATTCTTATTTAAAGGAACAAGGAGTTAATATTAGCTTACTTCCTATGAAGGATGTTAACAAGTGGATTAAGGAAAATAAGTTGACTATGATTGTCAATACTCCTACAAAAGGAAAGGTAAATATAAGAGATGGGTTCTTACTAAGACGTACTGCCATGGAGTATAATGTGACCTGTATAACTTCCCTAGACACTATAAAGGCAGTTATTAGGGCCCTTACAGTTTACAAAGAAGAAGATGAAATTGAAATTTATTCATTAGATCAGTACTAAAAATGCAGAGGGGGTTATTACAATGAAGGATTTAATAAGCTTACACTACCTAAGTACGGGGGAAATTTTTGAAATTTTAAAGGTAGCTGAAAAGTTAAAGTATGAGCTTAAAAATGGTATAGCTCATAATATATTAAAGGGTAAAACTTTAGGAATGATTTTTACTAAGTCCTCCACTAGAACTAGAGTTTCTTTTGAAGTTGGAATGGCTCAGCTAGGGGGATATGCCCTATTCTTGAGTTCTAATGACATACAGCTTGGAAGAGGGGAAACTATTTATGACACAGCTAACGTACTTTCAAGATATATAGATGGAATCATGATAAGAACTTATAAACACAGTGATGTAGAAGACCTTGCTAAATACTCATCTATACCAGTTATAAATGGACTTACAGATCTCCTTCATCCCTGCCAGGTATTAGCAGATCTATTAACTATTTATGAGCACAAGTCAAAGCTTGAAGGACTTAAGCTTGCATATGTAGGAGATGGAAACAATGTAGCACATTCTCTTCTTTATGGTTGTGCAAAGGTAGGAATGGATATATCAGTAGCTACACCTAAAGGATATCAGTGCAATTTCGATGTGGTTGAAAGTGCAAAGGAAGATGCAAAGCTTACAGGAGCCAAAATAGTGACTACAGAAGATCCTGTAGAGGCTGTTAAAGATGCAGATGTGATATACACAGACACCTGGGTAAGTATGGGACAGGAAGATGAAAAGAAGGAAAGAATAAATATATTTAAACAGTATCAGGTTAATGGAAAACTTTTCTCAATGGCAAAGGAAGATGCAGTGTTTCTTCACTGTCTTCCTGCTTACAGAGGTCTTGAGGTAACAGAGGAGGTTATTGATGGGCCACAGTCCTTGGTTTTTGATGAAGCGGAAAATAGACTTCATGCTCAGAAGGCGGTTATGGCACTGCTTTTAGGAAAATAAAATAAGTGAAGAGGATGTAACCTAGGGAACAGTACCCTAGGTTACATCCTCTTTACTGTAGTTATAAAGTTCACTAATGTGCAAATGCCATGAAAGATAGCTTCATCAGAAGCATCAAAATCACAGGAATGCAGGGGATGAGTCCCTTTAACTCCATCTGATATTCCAAGCCTAAAGTGAACTGCTGGAACTTTTTCAGCAAAAAAAGCAAAATCCTCGGCAGCAAAAGTTCTCTCTAGAGGAAGAACATTATGTTCCCCAACTAATTTTTTAGCAGTTTTAATAAAAGCATCCGTTAAGTCAGGATGGCTTACAAGTGGAGGATATTGAAATTTATAATCTACCTCAGCACTGCAATCATATTTTTTAGCACATATATAAGAGTTCTCTAAAAAATCTTCATGTATTTTTTTTCTCAGATTGTTATCAAAAGTTCTAACGGTTCCACAAATTTTACAGTCATCTACAATTATATTAGGTGCATTACCACACTGAATTGAAGTAAAGGTGATCACATGAGAGTTTAAAGGATTGCTCTCTATCTGGGATTTTACATTAATTGTTTGAATAAAATCTATAGCAGGATATAATGGGTTTTTAGAAAGGTGGGGCATGGCTGCATGACCACCTTTTCCCTTAAAGGTTATATAAAAATCATCCACTGAGGCCATAGAAGGACCGCTGGAAACTTCTATCTTACCAACATGTAAATTAGGCCATACATGAAACCCTAATATAGATTTAACTTTAGGGTTTTCAAGAACTCCTTCTGCTATCATTGTCTCAGCACCACCAGAAGCTTCTTCTGCCGGCTGGAAAATAAATTTTACTGTTTTATTTATTTTAAGCTCTTTAAGAACTAAGGCAGTTCCTAATAAGATTGCAGTATGGTAATCATGTCCACAGGCATGGGAAATGCCATTGACAGGGAGAGCATCTATATCAGCCCTAATTGCAATACAATCATCACCACTATTTAAAGTAGCTGCAACTCCAGTTTTAGCAAATATTTTAGCATCTAACTGGAGTTTGTTTAAAAAATCTAGAATAATAGCCTTAGTTTTATATTCTTGAAAGGCTAATTCTCCATTAAGGTTAAGTTTTTTTCTTAAGTTTATTAACAGGTTCATATTTTCCTTTACTACTTCCTTGATACCCATTAACTTAACTCCTTAATTGCTTCTTCAAGTATTTTAACAGCTGCATCAATTTCTTCTACAGTAACATTAAGTGGTGGAAGAAGTCTTATAACATCTGTTCCAGCAGTGACTACTAGCAAACCCTTCTTAAAGCATAAGTTTGTAAATTCCTTTGGACTTGTATTAATACTTATTCCTAATAATAATCCCATACCTTTAACTTCATTAATTAAACTATACTTATTTTTTAATTCATTTAGCTTTTCTTCAAGATAGCTTCCTTTTTCCTGTACAGAATTGATAACACCACCATCAGTTAACTCCGTTATAACTGCTAAAGCAACAGCGCAGCCTAGAGGATTTCCTCCAAAAGTACTGCCGTGGTCACCAGGTACAAAAGCTTTAGCAGCTTTTTCATTGGCAATAACTGCTCCTATTGGAAAACCACCTCCTAAAGCTTTAGCTATAGGAATTACATCAGGAATTACATCAAATTGTTTATAGGCAAATAGATTCCCTATTCTACCCATGCCGCATTGTATTTCATCGAATATTAATAGAGCATTAAATCTATCACATAGTTTTCTGGCTTCTTTCAGGTATTCAGTACTTGCAGCGTTAATGCCGCCTTCACCCTGAATTGGCTCAATAATTATGCCGCAGACTTCATTGGTGAAATTTTCATATAAGTCTTCTATATCATTAAAGTTAATCTTCTTCACTCTAGGAATTAAAGGAAAAAAGTCCTGTTGATATTTTTCTTGACCTGTTACAGAAAGGGCTCCCATAGTTCTGCCATGGAATGAATTATCCATATATAAAATTATATCTTTATTAGTATTTTGAGATTTTCCATATTTTCTAGCTAATTTTAAAGCCCCTTCTATTGCTTCTGTTCCACTATTGCAGAAAAATACCTTGTTATGATCACAGTGCTCTATTAACTTTTCAGAAAGCTTTATGTGTTCAGTATTCCAATAGTAATTTGATACATGAATTATTTTTTTGCTTTGCTCTGAGAGAGCTTTAACCATAATAGGGTGACTGTGTCCCAGACAGTTGACGGCTACACCAGAAACAAAATCCAGGTATTCTACTCCATTGGTATCATAAATTTTAGTTCCAATACCCTTTTCAAAGATAACATCAAATCTTCCGTAGGTATTCATTAAATTATTTTTTTCCATTGATTTACACCTCTTTCACTAATAATTTTAGTTCCACAGTTTCTAGTTATACCATAGATAAGACTATGCTCTTTTCTACCATCAATTAAATGAACATCTTTAGTTCCTTTTTCCAGAGCACTGATACAACATTCTAGCTTTGGAATCATACCACTGCTAATAGCACCAATTTCTGAAAGGTGTTTTATTTCATCAGTTGTTATAGATGATAAGAGGGTAGAGGGATTATTTATATCTGTGTATACCCCTTCGATATCTGTCAAAATTATTAGTTTTTCAGCCTTTAAAGCACTACTTATAGAGGAAGCTGCATAATCTGCATTTATATTATAGCTATTGCCATCTGTATCTGAGGCTACAGGAGAAATTGTAGGAACATATCCCCTCTCAAGAAGGCCTAAAAGAACTTTTTTATTTATATTTACAATTTCTCCTACAAAACCTAAATCTATCATCTCATTATTTTCAAAAAGGTATTTTTTCTTGGCATTGATCAAATTACTATCTTTACCGCTTATACCAATAGCATTAATTCCTATTCTACTTAAATCTGATGCAAGTTCCTTATTTACGTGCCCTGATAATACCATTTCAACAATTTCCATTGTAGTTTTATCTGTAACTCTTAATCCTTTAATAAAGTTGCTTTCTATACCTATTTTGTCAAGCCACTTAGAAATTTCAGGTCCGCCGCCATGTATGATGACAACTTTAATACCTAAATTTGTTAATTGTAATACATCATTGACAAAGGCAGTTTTAGAGAGTTCATTGTTCATTATGCTGCCACCATATTTAATAACAAAAGTTTTTCCACTATATACTTTAAGCTTTGATAAAAGTTCTATGTCTACAGAACCATGTTGGACAACCATTTCATCACTCCACTCTGATGTATAATATATGAATAATTATACTAGTTATTTAATAAAAATTCAATAAGTTATTGTATTTTTTCTAAAAATGTTGCATAATTATACTATAAATAAATTAGCAAATCTGAGGTGGTATTTATGATTAATGTTGGTATAATTGGAGCTACAGGCTATGCAGGAGAACAATTAGTTTGGATACTGAATAATCATTCAAAGGTGAATATAGAGTTTATAAGTTCCTATAATTATTCAAATGAGAGATATAGTGAAATTTATAATAATTATTATAGTTTCTTTCAGCAAATTTGTATTGATACAGAAGAAGCATTAAATAAATTAGAACTTATAGATGTATTATTTATTGCTCTCCCTCATAGTAAGTCCTTTGAGATAACTAGAAAGGCCTTGCAATTAGGAGTAAAAGTTATTGATTTGGGGGCTGATTTTAGGTTGAATTCAGAAGAAGAATATGAAACTTGGTATGGAGCTCAGCATGGCTATCCTGAAGTACTAAAGGATGCAGTTTATGGCCTAACTGAAGTTAAAAGAGAAGAAATAAAGAAAAGCTCCTTAATAGCTAATCCAGGGTGTTATCCTACTGCAAGTATATTAGGGCTGGCACCTCTTTTAAAAAATAGTTTAATAGATGACAGATCAATAATTATTGATGCAAAATCAGGTGTATCCGGTGCAGGAAGAGCAGCGACCATAGGAAATATTTTTTCAGAATGTAATGAATCTATAAAGGCTTATTCTGTAGGAAAACACAGGCATACTCCAGAAATTGAACAGGAATTAGGTAAAGTTTCAGGAAAAGATATAATTTTATCTTTCACTCCCCATTTAGTACCAATGAATCGAGGTATTCTTGCTACCTGTTACAGCAGATTGAAAAATAAAATTACAAAGGAAGATGTGTTGGAATTATACAGGAATTTTTATAGGGATGAATATTTTATTAAGATTATTGATGGTCTTCCTGAAACCAGATGGGTTAAGGGGTCTAATCTTTGTCATATAGGAATAGAAGTGGATTCCAGAACGGATAGGGTAATTGTAGTATCTGCAATAGATAATCTAATAAAGGGAGCTGCTGGGCAGGCAGTTCAAAATATGAATGTGATGTTTGGTATAGAAGAAACTAAAGGTTTAGATTTTGTAGCAATGTTCCCTTAACTAAAATAAAGTTAAAAAAATTTTTTATCTAGGGTTGTTATTTATAAGTATACCTTTGTTCAATGAAAATATTATAAGAAAGGATGATTAGCGTGGAAGTTATAAACAATAAAACTATTACTGATGTACCTTATTTTAAAGCCTCAGGAATTCACATAGGATTAAGAAAGAAAGAAAAAAAGGATTTATGTGTGATATATAGTGAGAAAAAAGCTGTGGCAGCTGGGGTGTTTACAAAGAATAAAGTTAAAGCAGCCCCTGTTATAGTAGATATGAATCATATTGGTTCAAGAAATACTCAAGCTATTGTAGTTAATAGTGGTTATGCTAACTCTTGTACAGGCAGCAAAGGGATCGAAGATGCTTACGAAATGGCAAGAGTTACAGCGGATTGCCTAGGGCTAAAGCCAGAGGAGGTGCTAGTTGCGTCCACAGGGAGAATTGGAGTGTCATTACCTATGGATAAAGTTATTCCAGGGATAAGATGCGGCTGCAGCGAACTGTCTTATGATGGAGGAAAGGATGCAGAAGAGGCTATTTTAACTACAGATACCTTTACAAAAAGTATCTTTGTTGAACTTAATATAGATAATAGAAAAGTTTATATAGGTGGTATTGCTAAAGGTTCCGGTATGGTTCATCCTAATATGGGTACAATCTTAGGGTTTATTGCTTCTAATATAAATATAACTAAAGAGATGCTAACCAAAGCTTTAAAAGATAGCGTTACTGATTCTTATAATATGATATCCGTAGATGGTGATACTAGTACCAATGACATGGCTATAGTTCTTGCTAATTGCACTGCTGGAAATAACTTAATAGATCAGGAAAATAGCCAGTATTATAAATTCAAAGAAGCTTTAGATTTTGTAAATAAAGAACTTTCAAAGATGATAGCTAAGGATGGAGAAGGTGCTACAAAGCTTATAGAGATAAGCTTAAAAGGTGCAAGAAGCAAAGAAGATGCCAGAATTTGTGCCAAGTCTGTTATCTCTTCTAGTTTAGTTAAATCTGCTTTTTTTGGAAGTGATGCCAATTGGGGAAGAATTATGTGTTCCCTAGGGTATTCAGGAGCTGATTTTACACCACAAAAGGTTGACATAGTCTTTAAAAATAATTCAGGAACTATAATGGTAGTTAACAAAGGTGCGGCAGCTATATTTAATAAACAACTAGTAGAGGAAATATTAAAACGGGATTATGTAAATATATTAATCGACTTAAATGATGGGATTCATGATGCAGTAGCCTGGGGCTGTGATTTAACTTATGACTATGTGAAAATTAATGGATATTACTGGACTTAGCCTATATTGCCAAAAGAGGAGTAAATCCTCTTTTGGGGACTTAGGGGTAAGTAAGGTGAAAACTTAAGCTTTTTTAAAAGTATGTCAAGGTTGCCTTTAAAAGTGAAGAATAGTGCTCTATCTTTATTATCAAATACCATAAGGTAAGGCGTTTCATCCTTTGGTAGTATTATAATCACTTCATCTACAAAGGATTTAAGTAGTGGATTTTCTACTTCTACAGGAGTATCAAAAGGAATTTTAATCATATAACCATTATTAGGAATAGGATTAAATTTAGTAATTACACCATTTATATTTTTCAAGTAACCTTCCGCTTCTTTTTGCAGTTCAGGATCTGATTTAATTCGTTTTACTACTGATTCTTTTCTTACATCAAAAATCTCTATATTTGTAAGTTCTTCTGCTGAAACATTTATTGAAAATAGTATTAAAGAGATTAAGACTATCAATAATTTTTTAGTCATTAGCCATCACCTCATAATTAGTATTACCAATAAAGTAGAAGCTATAAAAAGTTATCTATAACTAATGAAGATATTTTAAGTTTTAATACTAAAAACAAATAAACAAGGAAAGTAGTTATATATTAAAAACTCATCCTTGTTTATTTATGTGGCTATTTTATTTTAAATTTATTATTACCAATAGTAATTAATTTATACATGATTTTCAATAATTATTTAATTTGGCTATAAAACTTAACCTAATAGTGAAAAAATCTACTTAGCTTCTTTAGCAGCTTTTAAAATAGCTTCATAGTTTGGATAATCTGTGACTTCAGGTACATATTCTACGAAAACAACCTTATTACTACTATCAATTACAAAGGCAGCCCTAGCAAGAAGTCCTAAATCTTCAATGTAAGTTCCAAAATTCTTGCCTACTGTTCTATCTTTATAATCAGATAGAGTAATTACACTTTTTATACCATGAGCTGCACACCATCTTGATTGGGCAAAAGGTAAATCCATAGATATTGTGTAAACAGTAACGTCAGGAATTTCAGAAGCTCTTTCGTTAAAAGTTCTTGCTTCTAAATCGCAAACAGGTGTATCTATAGAGGGAACGGTAAGTATTATTCTTACTCCTTTTGTATCTTTTAAAGAAATTGGTGCCATAGAGTTATTTATAACAGTAAAGTCTGGTGCCATGTCGCCTACCTTAACTTCATTCCCCAAAACCTTTACTGGATTTCCTTGAAATTTTAATTCCATATTACACGCCTCCAATAGTTTATATTATTTAGTAATTATTATCTAATAATATTTTAACATTATCTTTAATGTTATTCAACTAGTTTTTTCCTAAAAAAATTAATTGTTCCATATATAATGGAAATATCAATCTATAGTAAATTTTTTAGCTAATTTAGTGGGTACGTAAGTAAGTTTTGCTTGTCTAAGCCCCTCTATTCCTAAGTCTTGTTCTCTATTTATATAAGGCACCTCCATAAAATGATCCTCAATAAAGGTTTTATTAATAAAATTATATAAACCTCTAATGTCTGGATCAGCCTTTTCTATATGAATTATAGCCATGTTTTCATTCATTTTTTCCCCAATGGTGAAGGCTGACAATTTACCTTCTACATAAACTACCATACCTATAAAGTCTAAATTTGATGAATTCCTTAACATTTCCTCTATAGATCTTAGTTCGTAAAGTAAGTATCCTTTGCAAACATGTTTATGACACCATTCCCGCGCAGACTTTATACAAGGCTGAATTAATTCAGAGGTAATAGGAGCCACTTCATAATTATAATTTTTTATAAAATAATTATAATGGTTTTTTTTCTTATGAAGTTTTTTTCCAGACAGGCTAGAAAGAGCCTTGCTTTCATATATGTAATCAAAGTTATCTCTATCTTCTGATATAGCAAATTTACCTTCGCCATAGACTGACGTTAGTTCTTCAACAAACCATTCCTCAACATCCTTAAAAAGATGAGGGAGGCCTAACTGGCTTTTTAATTCTATTAAGAAGTTAATAATCTCTTCTAAGTTTTCTCGTTTATAACCTATAGGTTGCATGAAGTGAAGTTCACCTTCAAAATCAGATTTAAGAATAATTAATACATCTTTATATAAAGCATATTGTATGTCTAAAGCTTTTCTCCATATAAAAAGGTTTGTAAAGGAATATTCACAGGTTTCGAAGATATATGGTTTTAGATATTTGTCAAAGAGGTCTTTATCATTAATGGTTAAAGGTTTAAATTCAAGCATGTTAAAAACATCCTTTCTCTAAAAATAAGCGTAAATCAAAGTGTAACGTTGCTGAATTTTGCAATAGTATTATATTATGAAAAAAATTGATATAAATGCAGCTATAATAATATTATTTTAAATTAATTAACAAATTTAATACTTCCTGCAGTACAAAAGTTCAATTATTATTAAGGTATTTGGTAATAAGTTATAAGTTTGTTAATTTGATAGAAATTAATTTGTTGAATTTAATTCTTCATAGGATTAATATATTAATATGTAAGTTTTAAAATACATTAATAGCAGCTTATATTTTAGCAGGGAGTGAATAGTTAAGTGGAAAATTTAAATGGCAAAGTTGCAGTTGTTACTGGGGCATCGAGGGGGATAGGGAGAGGAATTGCAGTGGAGTTAGCTCGTTGTGGAGCAAGTATTATTATTAACTATAAAAATAGTGAGGAAGAAGCACAAAAAACTTTAGATATAATAAAATGCTTAGGTGGTTACGCTATTAAAGTTAAGGCTGATATAAGTAATTATAGTCAGGCAAAGTTACTTATAGATACTGCCGTAGAAACCTTTGGAAAAATTGATATTTTAGTTAACAATGCTGGAATATCCAGTGTAGGATTATTTATGGATATGAGAGAAGCTGAATGGAATGAGATGATAGATATAAACTTTAAAGGAGTTCTAAATTGTTCTCATAGCGCTCTCAAGTATATGGTTTCTCAAAGAAGTGGAAATATAATCAATATATCTTCAATATGGGGAAACTCAGGAGCATCTTGTGAAGTAATCTATTCTGCTGCAAAGGGAGCTGTAAATTTGTTTACTAAATCCCTTGCAAAAGAAATGGCTCCTTCAGGTATAAGAGTTAACGCTGTGGCACCAGGAGTTATAGACACAGAAATGAATAGTTGGTTAAGTAGTGAAGAGAAAAAACAATTAGAAGAGGAAATTCCTATGGGCAAGTTTGGAGGTGTACAAGATATAGGTAGAGCAGTGGTATTTTTAGCTAGCAAGGAATCTCAATATATAACAGGACAGGTATTAACTATAGACGGTGGTATGATTTAATTATAGTTATTATAAACTTAGGAAGGAAAAGTGCGTACAAGACTTGAAGAACTTAAGTTTTTAGGTCAAGTAAAGAGTGTTTAGATAAGAGAAAGAAGAAGGAGTTGTGATTGGTGTTTGGAAGCTTAAAAAAAAGAATAAACTTTGGCTTTATTGCAGTAACACTTTTGTGTATATTGTCAATAACCTCTCTGTCTGTATATCAGACAATAAAAACAGCAGAAAATCAGATGAAAAATGATGGAGAAACTATTGTGGCTTTAACTAATCAAAGCATAAGTACATATAGTGTAACTAAAGATTTGGATAAAATAACAAAAGTACTGAAAGATACTAAAAGTGCCAGTGGTAACAGTATAGCATATGTTTCCGTAATAGATACTAGTTGCAAAATAATAGCACATAATGATGATAGTATGTTAGGTCAAAGTTCAGATAGAAGCAAGTTTAGCAAGGTTCTTGATGATGGTAAGAATGATGGGTTTATGTTTTTAAGACCTACAGGAGATAGAGTTTACAATGTGTCCATGCCCTTAAAGGAGCAGGGGAAAATAGTAGGGGCTGTCTCTGTTGGTATTTCACTAGAAGCTATGACTAGTATAGCTAGAGAAAGTTTTATGTTGAATATAGTATTATCCTTAATAATATTAGCTATTTCAATTATTGTAGGAGCTATCATTTCTCATAATATTTCAAAGCCGTTAGTACAAATACAAGATAAAATGAAAAAGCTGGCAGAAGGGGACTTTACAGTAGAGTTTCATGCAAAATCTAAGGATGAAATAGGATCTCTGATGACTACATTAAGTTTTGTAATAGGAGAAATAAGAAGTATGATGGCTAGGCTAAAGGAAGCTATAGAAAACTTAGATAACATGTCAAACAACTTATCAGCTTCCGGTGAAGAAGCGGCAGCATCAAGTGAAGAGGTGGCAGCTTCCGTTATGAATGTGGGCAATTATACTGCAGACCAGAATGATAAGATAGAGAAGATGAAAGGCTCTATAGAGGATTTTGCAGAGTCTTTAGATTTAATAAACCATAAGCTTTCAAAGGTTTCTCATGGAAGTGAAAAGATAAAAGTATCTGCAGATACGGGAGCTGTAGAGTTAGAGAACTTGGTAAGTTTAATAGATGAGGTAAGAAGAGAATTTGAGGATACGGAAAAAAGAATAAGTAATTTAAATCAAAATGTAGGTAAGATATCAGAAATAACTGACGTAATAAATTCTGTAGCTGAGCAGACAAATTTACTGGCTTTAAATGCGGCTATTGAAGCTGCAAGAGCAGGAGAATCAGGAAGAGGATTTTCTATAGTAGCAGACGAAATAAGAAAGCTTGCAGAACAGGTACTAGAATCCTCCAAGACAATAAATAGTTTAGTTAGTACTATTACAAATAATACAGAAAATGTTTCCAGTATGACTAAAGAGGTGTCAGGCAAAATGGAAAACCAAGTTAACTCTGTAAAGAAAACAGTAGAATCCTTTGGTCATATTCTTCAGCAAATAGATGGAATACTTCCGCAGATGGACAATGTTTATGGTGAATTAAACAGCTTGATGAACAAAAAAGATAATTTATTAGAGCAATCTAGCTTTATTGCAAATTTATCAGAACATATAACAGCTTCTTCTCAGGAAATATCTGCTGCTGTTGAAGAACAGAATTCGATTACTGAGGAGCTATCAGCTTCTGCAGAAGATCTTAAAAATACAGCAGATAGCATAACTGATGCTTTGAATAAATTCAAAATATAGTAATTATTCAAAATAGACTAGATTTTTCTGAGAATTTGTTTTATCATAATGACATAATACTTTGACAAGCATAATTATTTAAAAGGGGTGTGGCATTATGATAAACTCATTAATTTTTGGACTAGTAACACTAGCGTTTGGGATAATTCCTAAAATAGTAAAACCTAAAAAAATTAATTCATGGTACGGTTATCGTACACCTTTGTCAATGAAGAATCAAGAGATATGGGATGAAGGAAACAGATATTCAACAAATCAATATATAATTGCAGGAATTATTTTATTAATAATAGGTAGAATAGGGTATGCTTTTTTAGGAACTAAAGGATATCTAGTTCCACTAATAGGTTTTTTGCCAGTACTATACTTCACTATATTTACAGTTGATAAACATTTAAAAAAGACTTTTGATAGTAATGGGATGAGGATAAATAGTAGTCCTGCAAAATTAAATAGAAAAAGTGCCGAACAATAGAATAAATATTGAACAATATAGGGGTTGATTGCTACTTAAGCATTGAACTCCTATATTCTTTTTATTTATATTATTATTTGATTAATACTTATATAAAACATATATTAAGATAATTATAAAAAAATTACAAAAATTTACATATAATAATAACGCAACTATGATATAATTTTAATTAGGAAATGATTTGAAAAAATTCATTATTTTTCGTGACGATAGGAGGTTATGTTTTGAAAAAGAATAGCAAGTTATTAATTGGATTATTCATAGGGATAATGGTTTTATCTGGAGTAATTGGTTTTGCAGCAATTAATAAGGGCTTTAGTAAAGATAGTAATACTTCAGAAAACATTGACAAAATCACAAAGGTATTTAAGAAAGATGAAATCAAAGACAAAAAAACCTTAGAAGCGTATCAAAAGGTTCATGAAATGGCCAATACAAAAATTATTGCAGAAGATGGTTTAATATGGGGTGAAATAGAGCCTACGGCAGAAAAAATTGACTTGCTTATAAAAGAAGTTTCTAGTTCTAATTATGAAGATAAAGACAAGCTATTACAAATCTTAAATAGGTGGAAAAGCAGTGATTTTAGTAATTGTGTAGAAGAACATAATTTTGTTTGGAAGAAGCTGGGAGGAGAGGTAGGGAAAGCCTCAAAGTTAAGAGAAGGAGTTAAATAGCATTTTATTGCGTAACAAAAGTTTGGTGCACTGAACACCGGTGTTCAGTGCATCTAAACCTTTATGTCGCATTATACTTATATTTTAATGTAATCTGAGTGAACATATCCAACTTCTGATCCCGATTTTACCTTTAGCCATCTTCCGTTAGTCCCCAAAACCTCAACTTTCGTTCCGTAAGAGAGAGTTGAAACTATTCGTCCAGTCCATGGATTATTTCTTAAGTTTAGAGTGGAGGAGTGATCGCTTAGTACAACTGTTCCGATCTTAGAATCTGGTGAAGTGTTATTTGCGGTATTAGTTTTTGCTGCTTGAGAAACACTTACAAAGTCAGAATGAACATAGCCTATACTTCCATTTGCCTGTACCTTATACCAGCTACCACTAGTCTCTAAAATATTAATTTTTGTGCCATGACTTAAAGCTGTTAGCACATTCCCACCTGGCGCAGTTCTTAGATTTAAGGAAGATGATGTATTCTTCAATTGTACTACTGCAGAGGTTCCACTACCGGAAGATATGGAAGAAGGGTTTCCGGTTGAAGTTGACGGCGTTGTAGTATTTTGTCCTGATATACTTATATATTTAGAACTTACATAGCCATAGGAGGAATTATACTTAACTTTATACCAGTCGCCGTAGGTACCAACTATGTTAACGGTTTCTCCCTTTCTAAGCAGTCCTATAACTTCAGAGGAGGCAGCTCCACTGCTTCTTACATTTAGAACAGAACTGGAACTTGAAATATTAACTGTTCCTTTGTTAATTACAGGCTCATTATTACTAGGAGCTTGTACATTTCCATTACTCGGTGTACCGTTATTAGAAGACTGATTTTTACCATCACCTAAGTAAATGTATCCCTTTAAATATAGGTTTCCTCTTTTTTTAATTTCTTCTTTAGAAAGGGTTTTGATTTTACCATCATAATCACCACGAACACTAAAGTTTCCCTCTGTAAAGTATACTGTATTGCCTTCTACTTTCTCAACGAAGGCAACATGGCCGTAGCCTTTATTACCGCCAGACCATACAACAATAGAGTTAGCTTTTGGCTCAGTACCATAGGAGTATACTTTATCCCGAGCATTAGCATACCACCAATCTACTGCATTTCCGTAAAATTCCGTTGGTAATGACAGGTTTAGCTTTTCAAGCACTCTTCCATATGTAAACCATGTACATTGCCCTTTATACCCGTACTTTGTAAAAACATTAGCACTACTGGTGTAGGCACTGCTCTGAGGATTAGGTGTAGTTTCAGCAGCTTGTACACTATTATGTAATAACAATTTGTTATTCATAAGAGCTGCAGATATAAAAAAAGCGAAAATTATTTTCTTAGAGCTTTTCATGCTGGAGCCTCCTTGAATTATATGATATGAAATTAACTTTCATTAAAGTTTCAATTAAAGTTTATGAATACAAAAGTATTATCGTAAATAACTTAAAATAATTTATAGTTCTTTGGAATAATTTAGTGATAAATTCAATATATTTATATTTTATCACAATTTCCAGTACTTTGGGAGTAATTTACTTTACTATTTTATTCTTATTTTTATTAGAAATCTTTTACTTACTTTTTTCTCAGTAAGATGTAATTATAAGAAAACAAGGCACTAGAAATAGTTACACTTGTTAAGGGTTGTAAATTCTGTTTTACGACATAAAATTAGTAGATTTTTTCACAAAAAAAGAGGAATTTGGAAGATGGTGTAGAATTTATTTTCTGACGTAGAATTTATTTTTTGTTGAGTTAACAGAATTTATATGGGGATTAGGTTATTGTTATTAATGCACTTTAAAATTTGCAGGAGGGGAATATTGTTATGAAGAAAATTAGAAGCAAAATCATTCTAGGAATATTAGTTTGTACCTTTATAATGGCACTGTTAATTGGTGTAACTAGTATAAACGAGGCATCAAGAGCAATAGATAAGGAGGCTAGAGATAAGCTTCTTTCTATTACAGAGAGTAAGTCAAAGGATTTCAGCGCAATGTTTAAAGATATAGAAAAAACTGTAGATTTTGTATCTAATACAGTTTTGTCGGATTTTGATTTAGAAAAAGCAAAGTCGGACCCCGCTTATCTACAGGAATATGAAAATAAGATAGAACCTCTTATTAGAAAATTAGGAGAAACTACAGATGGGGCAATGGGAAGCTATATATACTTTAATCCTGAACTTGTAAATGTATTAAATTATGTTTCCTACGATGATACAGATAAGGATAAAAAATTTACAAGGAAGACTTCTTATACTATTGATAACTTTAAGAAGGACAATAAAGATATGGATTGGTTTTATGGACCAGTGAAAAAAGGAGCTGGAACATGGAGTGATATTTACGTAGATATGCATTCAAAGGTAGAAATGATTTCTTATGGTAAGCCTATTTTAATAAATAATACTTTAGTTGCTGTTGCTGGTATGGATGTTGATTTCAATTTATTTCGAAATGCCATTAACAAGATAAAGCTATATGATTCAGGCTACTCATATTTAGTGTCGGCAGAAGGAAATATGTTAGTTCATCCTAAATACAAGAGAGAGAATACTATATTCTCAGTAGAAAACGGAACTTTTAAAAATGTATGGGATGAATTTAAGAAAAATAAATCAGGAGTAACAGAGTATAATTATAATGGAAAAAAGATGACAGGATACTATACTATGCCTAACGGGTATATTCTGAGTACTAGCGTTCCTTATAATGAAGTTTTAGCAAGTATTAATAAGTTAGAATTACTGATACCTATTATAGTAGTAGCAGGTATGATTATAGCTGTAATAGTTGCGGTACTTATTGCTAATAAAATCTCAAAACCTCTTATGGAAGCTATAAGATTATTGAATAAGATTTCCAAACTAGATCTAACTTATGATATCAGTTACGAAAAGTTAGCAACAAATAAAGATGAGATAGGAATTATGGCTCATGCACTGGGAGCAATGAGAGAATCCTTGCAGACTATGGTGGGAAGCATTAAAGGTGGTTCAAGAAATACTGCCACTAGCGCTGAGGAACTATCAATTATATCTAAAGAAAATGCTAATTCTATCGATGCAGCTGCAAAGGCCACATCCGAAATTGCACAAGGATCTACTGAACTTGTTAAAAACGTAGAAGTTGGAGTAGAAAAGCTAGACTATTTAGCTAAACAGATAAATAATTCTGTAACAAACTCAAACCTAATCAGAACTAATATGGATAAAACCAGCAAAGTTAACGCAGAAGGTATAGAATATGTAAATAAGTTAGAGACTGCAGTTAAGGAAAATGTTCAAGTTATAGAGAAGGTAACTTACCAGGTTAGTGAACTAAATAATAAGTCTGAATTGATAGGTAAAATTACAGATACTATTAAATCTATTACAGATCAGATTAATTTGTTATCTTTAAATGCAGCTATTGAGGCTGCCAGAGCTGGAGAACAGGGTAAGGGTTTTGCGGTAGTAGCAGATGAAATTAGGAAACTAGCTAGCGAAACGGCTACGTCCACAAAGGAAATTGAGAACATTGTCAGAGATTTTAAGTCAAACATTGAGGATACTAAACAACAAGTTGGTGAAGCGAAAACTGTTATTGATAAAACAAATGAAGTTTCTAAAAATACAAAAAAAGCTTTTTCAGCTATTGATAAATCAGTTTCTAATGTTATAAAGCAAGTTGACATGCTTATAGAGAATATTAACAGCATAGGTGAAAATAAGAACGAAGTAGTTAATTCTGTGGATAGCATATCTGCAATTTCTCAGGAGACTGCAGCAACTATTGAAGAAATCTCAGCATCTGTTCAGGAACAATCTGCAAGTATGGAACTTCTTTTTAAATCTACCAATGAGTTAAGCAATATAGCTATGGATTTAGAGAAACAAGTAGATAAGTTTATAATTTAAAAGTTTGAAATTTTAGGTAACAGAGCAAGATAAGGAGATGTAGTTTTATTCCTGCTCTATTATCTATATTTATTTGTAATTATATGATATTGCTCTAAAGTTAATATGCCCTTAGAGTTAAAATTTAATTCATAGGCATCTAAACTCTAATGGTTGCAATTTCCGGTTTGAAAGAGATAAAACATATATTATAATAAAAATATCTCCTTTTTAAACTTAATTTTGTTTGTTGTTATTTAAGTAAAGGGAAAGCTTGATTAAGAAGACAAGCTTTCCCTTTTTTTATATTTTAAATCTATTAAGTTGGGATGTGATCTTCTGTGCTACTTCATTTAGCTTCTGTGCGGAATTTGATACCTCTTCCGAACTTGCACTCATTTCCTCACTGGAGGCAGAGATTTGTTCTGCAGCAGCAGAAGTCTCCTCAGATACAGAAGATACAATTTCTATCTTTTCTACTATCTGGTCTTTTTCTACATTAATAGTCATAGCTGAATCTTTTATAGCATTCATTTGAGGAAGTATTACCTGGATGGCTGCTACAATCTCCTTGAAAGAATTTATTGAATCCTTAATTCCTTCTACTTGATTAAATAGTACATCTTTAACCTGCTTAGTGGAATCAGTAACTACACTAGACCTTCCTGTTATATCATTTAGAAGTTTATTTATGTCAAGAGAAGACTCTTTAGACTGTTCAGCTAGTTTTCTAATTTCATCTGCAACTACAGAGAAACCCCTTCCAGCCTCTCCAGCTCTAGCTGCTTCTATGGCAGCATTTAAAGCTAGTAAATTTGTTTGATCTGCTATATTGTTAATAACAGTAGTAATTTCATTAATCTTTTTCATATCTTTCTCAAACCCTAATATCTCACTAATTAGTCCTGAAAAAGCATTATTTAATTCTTTTATTGAGTTTGACATTGCTTGCAGTTCAGTACTGCTGTCCTTTGCCATTGAATCTATTCTTAGAGCACTGTCATCAACGTCATCTATTTTTCTGCTAATATTATTTACTTCATCACCGAAATTAGCGGTTCTATCATTTACTGCCCCTAGCTGCTCAGCCTGTTCGGAAGCCCCTTGAGCAACTTCTTGTATAGCGTTTGCAACTTCCTGAGATGAAGAACTTAACTCTTCTGATATAGCGGATAAGCTTTCTGCTTGCTCGTGAAGTATACTAGAGTTAGCTTGAATTCCTTTAATCATTCCTGATATATTTAAAACCATAGAGTTAAAGTTATCTGAAAGCTCCTTTAGTTCATCTTGTCTATTTAACTTAATAGGTTGAATTTTTAAATTTCCAGACTTAACTTCATTCATAGCTTCAGCAATTCTTTCTATAGGGTTTGATATCTTTTTAGACATAAAGAAGGTTATTATAGAAGTTAAAATCAATATAATAAACCCAACTCCAAATACAACAAGTAATGCTTTGTTTTGTGTTCCTGTAAAATCTTTAATATCTCCACTTAATACAACATACATGTCCCATTTCTCATAGTAAGTATAGTAAGCAAATTTCTTCTTCCCTTGCCAATCGTATTTAAGTTCTTTAACCATTGCATGTCCATACTTTTGATTTGAAAATTCACTGTTATTTTTGATCATTTCTTTTATGAAATCATATTGGTTTCCATCAGTGCCTATAAGTTTTGTATCAGGATGAAAGATAAATTTTCCCTTAGAGTCAAAGGTGTATCCGTATCCATTATTTCCAACTTGACGAGAGATTATGTATTTAGAAAAAGCAATTTTAGCTTCTTCTTCTGTTTTAGAGTTAAAATTTAGTCCATCTGCAACATCCCAGGCGCACATAACCCTTTCTTCCATTTGAATTCTTAGAGTTTTATTTGATTCACCAACAATGGTAAAGTAACTAGGTACTGCAATAGCTATTAATGTAATTAGAATCAAAGAAACGATTGAAATTACTAATTTTACACTAAGTTTTTTCATATTCATATATTTACTCCTTTCAGGATTAAAATCTAATATTATTTATCGATAGTATATATTTATGCTATAAAGAGGCTAGAATATTATCACAACTTATTATAAGGACTTTATAATTATGTTAGAACTAAGTTAGTTGCAAGAGTTATATCTATCATAAGTGAATTATAACAGATTTTGGATTGAAATAAAAGTAATAATTATTAAAAAGTAATAATTATTACTTTTATGGTTTATAACCTGTTAATACTCTCTTCATTGAATTTGAGGAGAAAGTAGTATATACTATATCCGTAAATATAATAATTAAATAATGTATAAAAGGAGAAGTGTAAATGGATTTACTAAAGAGTTTTATAGATGTTATTATTCATCTTGATAAGTATTTAAACATAGTAATACAAAACTACGGAACAGGAACATATTTAATTTTATTCTTAATTGTATTCTGTGAGACTGGATTGGTAGTACTTCCTTTTCTTCCAGGAGATTCTTTGCTCTTCGCAGCAGGAGCTTTCGCAGCTCTTGGATCACTAAATGTTTACTTGCTATTTTCACTTTTAGTCATCGGAGCTATTCTTGGAAATACAGTAAATTACTATGTAGGAAGAGCTATTGGACCTAAAGTATTTAGTAAAGAAAATGTTAAGTTTCTTAATAAAGAATATTTAGATAAGACTCAGGCTTTTTACGATAAGCATGGAGGAATAACTATAATAGTAACAAGATTTATGCCTATAATACGTACTTTTGCGCCCTTTGTAGCGGGAATTGGAAAAATGAATTTTGTTAAGTTTATGTCTTATAATATAGCTGGTGGAGTATTATGGGTTGCTTTATTTGTATTTGGTGGATATTTCTTTGGAAATATTCCTATTGTGAAGAAAAACTTCACTGTGGTTATCTTTGCTATAATTTTCATTTCGTTACTTCCAGCAGTAATAGGAGTATTAAAAGAGAAATTTGGGAAAAAAAAACAGGTTAATGAATCAAATGAACTAGATAACAAGATAATATAGAAGATAAGTATAATTCAATAACTATAGGGTTCCAAGCTTTAAGAGTGGAACCCTATAGTTATTTGTGAGTCTAACATAAAAATCCAATTGTAAAATATAAGAACATTCTTTAGAATGTAAATAGGTGATTTTATGGAAAGTAATATAATTAGGATATCCGTAAGAAATTTAGTAGAATTTATTTTAAGAAGTGGAGATTTAGATAGTAGATTTACGGGATTTAGTAGAGCACAAGAAGGTACTAAGGCTCATCAAAAGCTTCAAAAAGAATATAAAGATAAATACTCTGAGGAAAGACAGGTACAGTTAGAGGAGATTGATCAAACTAAAAATATAAGAATTGAATACAATGCAGAGGTGAGTTTAAAGCATACCTTTGAATATAAAGATTTCTCCTTTGTAATTGAAGGCCGTGCAGATGGAATAATAGTAAAAGATGAGGAGGTAACTATAGATGAAATAAAAAGTGTAACAAGACCACTAGAGTTTATAGACGAAAATTATAATCCTCTTCACTGGGCTCAGGCTAAATGTTATGCCTATATCTATGGTGTTCAAAATAACCTATCACATATCAATGTACAAATATCATATTATAATTTAAATAGTAATACGACTAAAAGGCTGGTAAAAGGCTTTGATATAGAGGAACTACAGCAATTTTTATTTTTTTTATTAGATAGTTATTACTTTTGGGCTAACTTCACTAGAGATTGGATGATAAAGAGGAATATTTCAATAAAGAATATGTCCTTTCCCTTTGAAGCTTATAGAAAGGGTCAAAGGGAACTAGCTGTTGCAGTGTATGGGACTATAAAGGAAGGAAAGAAACTTTTTGCACAAGCACCTACAGGAATAGGAAAAACTATATCCACACTGTTTCCTTCTGTAAAGGCAATGGGAGAAGGGTTAATTACAAAAGTATTCTATTTAACAGCTAAAACAATAACGAGAACTGTTGTAGAAGAAACGGTATTAAAAATGGGTGTTGCAGGATTACAACTAAAAACAATAACGCTGACAGCTAAGGATAAAATATGTTTTCAAGAAAAGTCTTCTTGTAATCCTGAAGACTGCCAATATGCAAAAGGACATTTCGATAGGGTAAATGAAGCTATTAAGGAAATTTTGACTAAAGAAAACATTATGAGTAGAGAAGTGATAGTAAAGTATTCAGATAAATATAAAATTTGCCCCTTTGAATTTTCACTAGATTTAGCACTATTAGCTGATTGTGTTATTTGCGATTACAATTATGCCTTTGATCCAAGAGTTTACTTGAGAAGGTTTTTTGATAGCGGAGAAGAGGATTATGTATTTTTGATTGATGAAGCACATAATTTAGTAGATAGAGCTAGAGAAATGTTTTCAGCAGAACTTAATAAGAGTTCCTTTTTAGAGTTGAAAAAGGTTATGAAGAAAGTAGCGCCTAAGGTTGCTAGAGCTCTTGAAAAAATAAATTCTTGTATGTTAGGGTTTAGAAAGCTATGTGAAGGGGAGGCTTTGGAAAAAGACTCCATAGATGGATATAGTGATGTAAATACAGAGTTAAAGATGGCAGATAAGAATGTGTATATACAAAAAAAAGAATTTGAAGAAATATATCCCCTTTTAAGAAGATTTTCCTCTGAAGCTGAAGAATTTCTTACTAGTAATGAAAAGATAGAAAACCAAGAGGAACTGTTAGAATTATATTTTAACGTGCTTACATATACTAGAATAGCAGAATTATATGATGAACACTTTGTTAATTACTTGCAAAAAATCAATAGTGATGTAAAAATGAAAATATTTTGCCTAGACCCTTCTCATCTTCTAAGGGAGGCTATGAAAAGAGCAAAGGCTATTATTCTGTTTTCAGCTACACTATCACCTATGAATTATTTTAAAGAGATATTAGGTGGAACTAAAGATGATTATTCAGTTAGATTGTTATCACCTTTTTCTGTAGAAAATAGAAAACTGTTAATTGCAGATAGAGTTTCTACAAAATATAAGCATAGAGAAAACACTTATTCTACAGTATCAGAGTATATAAAGGCTGCTGTTGACAATAAAGTAGGAAATTATTTAGTGTTTTTTCCATCCTATAGCTACATGGAAAGGGTTTATGAGGATTTTAGTGAGAACTATCCTGGATATGGCACTATAATACAAAAAAACAATATGGTAGAAGAAGAACGAGAGATTTTTTTAGGAAATTTTCAGGAAGGTAATGGAGAAACGCTAGTAGCCTTTGCCGTATTGGGAGGAATATTTTCAGAAGGCATAGATTTAAAGGAAAACAGACTAATTGGTGCTGTTATTGTTGGAGTAGGACTACCTCAGCTTTCTTTGGAGAGAGATATAATAATGGACTACTTTAACAAAAAGAATAGTTCTGGCTACGAATATTCTTATATGTATCCTGGCATGAATAAAGTATTACAGGCTGCAGGAAGAGTAATTAGGACAGAAAGAGATAAAGGTATTATTTTATTAATAGATGAAAGGTTCGGAAATAGAGCATATAAGAATCTTTTTCCAAAAGAATGGCATCCTAATACAGTTGTCAGAAGTGCTAGAGATATACAAAATAATATAAATGATTTTTGGAGAAAATAATATCACTAATTCTTAAAAGAAGGTGAGAACTAGATGGAAGATTTACAGGAAATATTTAAAGACTTTGATAAACATTTGATGTCAGATGAAGAGCCTTCAAGATATTTTAATGAATTAATAAAAAGTGGAGTATTTGAAAATACTTACCCCCTTACTATGTTAGGAGATTTAATTAAAACTCCCCAATCACCAGTATATCATCCAGAAGGAAGTGTATGGAATCATACTATGCTTGTGATTAATGAAGCTGCAAAGAGAAAGAACAAAAGTGAAGATTCAAAAGCCTTTATGTGGGCAGCTCTTCTTCATGATATTGGAAAGGCACCAACCACAAAAATGAGAAAGGGAAGAATAACTTCCTATGATCATGATAGGGTAGGTAAAAAACTTTCTATAGAATTTTTAAGAGAGTTTAATTGCAGCGAAGATTTTATAAAAAAGGTATCTTCTATAGTAAGGTGGCATATGCATACTTTATTTGTAGTTAAAAACTTACCTTTTGCAGATGTTAATACCATGATAAAAGAAGTTAGTATTAAAGAGATAGGATTATTTTCTTTATGTGATAGACTTGGCAGAGGTAATATAACTCCAGAAAAAGTGAAAGAAATACATGAAAATATAGAGTATTTTACTAGAAAATGTGAAAAGTATATGGCTGTGCCGATTCATAATTAACCATTAGTTATAATTAATAGTAGAATAGATAGCTAATTACTACAAAAAGGCTTTTCTCAGCTTAACTGAGAAAAGCCTTTTCTTTAGAGCTTAATATATGTTAATTATTATTCAAAAATATTTTTAATTTAAGTAATATTATTCCATAACTCATCATATGGTAAAGTGTGTTTACTATTTATATGTTAGAAATGATGTAAACATAATAAACTATTTGGGGATGATATTATGGAAAAACTAAAATCATTTATATTGGACATTCTTATGTTCATGATTATACTTTCAGTCGTATCTGTAGCAGGACTAATAGACATAAGGACATCACAATCTAATGAAGGGTCACCTATAGAAAAAGAAATAGGATTGCAATTAGAAAAGTATAATAATGATATTAAGACTATGGGAGATAAAATAGCTAAAGAAACTAAGGAACTTGAGGAATTAAAAAAACAGATAGATAGCATGAAGGACAATAACAACTCTAAAAGTTGGAATAGCAGCATAATAACCTACAACACCAAGTTAACTCAGTATAAAAAAGATATGGAGGAATATAACAAGAAAATAGAAGAACATAATAAAATCTATAGTCAATATACATTACTTGGAGAAAAAAATGAAAGTGTCCTAGTATGGGTTAAGACGCTAATAGGAATATGATAAGACAAAGTTAATAGGCTTTGTCTTATTTTTATACTTGTACTAATATTTTGAATTATCTCAGTACTAAATAGTCCTTACCAATTGAAAATAGCTCTGTATTAGAGTAAAATTTAAATTACTAGGTGTATGTTTAGTACAATTATGTTAAATAATGCTTGATTTTTTATATACAGTAAAAATTTATAGGCAAGAGGTAAGATTATGAAGTGGATAAAAAATATGAAGATAAGGCAGAAGCTTTTAAGTGCATTCTTACTTGTATCCTTATTTATAGCAGCTGTTGATTTTATATCTATAAGCAGTATGCAGAGAATAAAATATAATTCGGAAAGTGTTTATGCAAATAATCTCGTTTCAATACATGATTTAGATGTATTAAACGAAAATATTTTAGATATTCGTTCAAGTATACTAACTATTATAAACACAAACTTTGATGAAGATAACATATATAGGACTTTAAATCGAATAGAATACTTAGATAGAGTAAATAAAGCCCTTATGAGTAAATATGAAAGAACTAAATCCACTAATCATGAGAAGGATATCTATTCTAATTTCAAACAGGAATATGAAAGTTATATAGCAGAAAGAAATGAGATAATTAAACTTATCCAAAAAGGAAATTTTGAAGAAGCTAAAATAGAAGTTCAAAAGGCTTCGAAAATTAAAGATAGTGTGTTTAAGTCACTAGATACACTCATAAGTATTAATATGAATAATGCAATGCAGAGCAACATAAGAAGTGATGAGGTATATAATAGAGTATCATTAGCAATTAAGCTTTTAATGGTTGCTGAATTATTTACAGCAGTATTCCTAGGAATTTATATTTCCAAGTATATGTCCACACAGTTGGAAAAGGAATTAAAGTTTGCTGAAGAATTAGCTGAAGGTAATTTAAATGGAGTTATTGATATAGACACTAAAGATGAGTTTGGTGTGTTATCAAAAAAATTAAATAAGGCAGCGGAAAATACTTTAGAACTCATAGAAGAGCTTACTGCTAAAGAAGAGGAGCTAAGAGAGCAGATGAGTGAGCTGCAGAATATGCATGAAAAACTAATGCTTAGTGAAGAGAGGTATAGGCTGGCTATAGATGGGGCAAATGATGGTATTTGGGATGCAGACTTTGTAAATAATAAAATTTTTGTATCAGATAGATGCAAAGAAATTATGGGACTTCAATCTAAAGGGAATAACTATAACTTGGATTACTGGCTTACAATGGTATTTGGATACGATAGAGAATATATTATGAATAAAATTACAGAAAACTTTGAAGAAAATACATCTTTTTATAGTTTTGAATTTCCTGTGTGCACTCCTTTTGGTGAATACAAATATGTTTTATGTAGAGGCAAAGCTATAAAAAGCAAAAAAGGATATGTGTCGCATATGGCAGGTTCACTTACAGACATAACTGAAAGAAAGAAAGCTGAGGAAATAATTAGTAATATGGCTTATTACAGTGAAATCACAGGTTTACCTAATAGAACCTATGTTATGAAAAAACTATACAATCATGTGGAAGATTTAGCAGTTAATAATAAAAGTTTTGCCCTATTCTTTCTAGATATGGATAACTTTAAGACAGTAAATGACAGTTATGGTCATGATGTTGGAGATGGATTTTTAAGTAAGGCCGCTGAACTGTTTAAAAGTTGTTTAAAGGAAGGAGATGAGGTATGTCATCTAGGTGGAGATGAATTTATATTCTTAATTTCCTCCTGTGAGGAAGCAAAAGAAATTACTGAAATTGCAGAATTAATACTAGATATATTTAAAAGGCCCTTTAATATAAAAGGTCATGAGATTCTCTATGTTACAGCTAGTATGGGAATTGCTATCAGTCCTTGTGATGGAAGAGATCTAGAAGAACTGCTAAAAAATGCAGATACTGCTATGTACTATGCTAAAAATACTGGAAGAAATAAATTTGAGTTCTTTAATGGGCATATGAACTCTGAGGTAGTAGAAAAGATAAAAATGAAAAGCGAGTTGAGTAATGCACTTATTAATAGAGAATTTACTGTGTTTTATCAACCAAAGGTCTCTGCTAAAGAGGGTACTATCGTAGGAGTTGAGGCTTTAGTAAGATGGCAAAATCCTAAGGAAGGATTAGTTTCTCCAGGGAGATTTATTCCTGTTGCAGAAGAAACTGGTCTAATAGTACCTATTGGTGAGTATGTTCTTAGAAGCGCTTGCATGCAGAGTAAGGCTTGGCAGGAATCTGGCAAAGAGCCCTTGAGATTAGCGGTAAATTTATCTGTAAAGCAACTTCAGAGGAATGATATAGTAGAGGGAATTAAACAAGTATTGCAGGAGACAGGTTTAGAAGCCAAATGGCTTGAGATAGAAATTACAGAAAGTGTTGTCATGGAAAACTTTGATAGAGCTATTGATGTATTATCTGAACTAAAATCTATGGGAATACATATATCTCTAGATGATTTTGGAACCGGATATTCATCACTAAACTATTTGAGAAAGCTTCCTATTAATGCTATAAAAATAGATAAATCATTTATTGATGGACTTCAACCAGGAGCTACAGAAAATCTTATTGCTTCTTCCTTAATAAACTTAGCCCATGGAATAGGAATAAGAGTTGTTGCAGAAGGTGTTGAGAATATAGACCAAATAAACATCTTAAGAAGTTTCAATTGCGATGAAATACAAGGATACTTTTTCAGCAGACCTGTTAACGCAAAGGAATTTGAAAAATTAATAGATAATGAGCAATGCCAGCTGGTTATATAGAATGTTTAATGAGTTGTTAAAAATAATTAAATTTTTAATGGCTCATTTTTGTAATTTGTGTTAAAATTTCTATATAGATGTGTATAGAGGAGTGATAATCTTGAAAAGAAAGAAGAATCTTTCTCCTGTATTATTTTTTGTGTTTGGAATAGTCTTAATTTCTCTTATTACAGGATTATCTATAAAAAGACATGTAAAGAATAAAAACATTGAATCATATAAACAAGTAAATACCAGTAAGGATAAAGAATCTACGGAAACATACAATAGCAATCAAAGTAAAGTTCAGGAACTTGAACTTTTTTTTAGTAAACCGGAGACTACACCAAGCAAGACTTTAGTAAAAGTTTATAAGGAAAAGAGATTGCTAGAGCTTTATGGAGATGGAAAGCTCATAGCAAGATTTAAGATAGGCCTCGGAAGATCTCCTTGGGATGATAAGGAAAAGGAGGGGGATAATAGAACACCAATAGGAACCTATTACATATGCTCTAGAAATGGAGCAACAAAGTACACCTATTTTATGGGACTAAGCTATCCAAACACTAAGGATGCACAAAAAGGTTTTGATAAAGGTCTTATAGATAAAGCTACATATAATAAAATAAAAGATTCTATAGAGTTAAAACAGCAGCCACCATGGAATACTCCACTGGGCGGGGCAGTAGGAATTCATGGTGGAGGAAATAAATATGATTGGACCTATGGTTGTATTGCAATGACAAATGAAGATATAAATTTACTTAAACAGTATACTCCTGTTAAGACTCCCGTTGAGATTTATAAGTAACTAACAGAAATCTTGAGCAGTAAAAAGGGCTCCCTTTTGGAGCCCTTTTTACTGCTCAAGATTGTCTTAAGATATTTTACCTTTAGATGCTTCAATAGATATACTTTTTAAAGCTTTTACGAGTATATCTATGTCTTTCTTTCTATTAAAGTATCCTATACCAATTCTAACTGTCCCTCTATCCAAAGTATCTATAACAGTGTGGGCTGTTGGTGCGCAGTGAAGACCAACCCTTACTGCAATATCATATTTACTATCAAGTTCACGAGCTATTTCCTCTACAGACAGGTTGCCTAAGTTAAAAGATATAACGCCAACTATTTTCTTTGTATCCCTAGGACCATAAATTTTTATACCCTCTACTTCTGTTAGCCTTTTAAGAGCATAGTCTACTAGTTCTTCTTCTTTTTTTCTAATTTTATCTATTCCGATGGAAGAAAGGTAGTTTAAGGATTCACCAAGTCCTACAATACCCGCTGTATTTGGCGTGCCTGTTTCATATTTAGTTGGGAAACCCTCTGGTTGATATGGATTTTTAGAATCACCACCGGTACCTCCAGATTTTAGCGGTGACATGCGAGTATCACAATTTATTAGGAGACCTCCCGTACCAGTAGGGCCTAAAAGACTTTTATGACCAGTAAAAGCTAGGTAGTCTATGTTGTCTTTTACAACATCTATGGGGTATGCGCCTGCAGTTTGAGCTGAATCAACAAGCAGTGGAATTTTATGAGTTTTAGCTATTTTGCCAATTTCTCTTATAGGCTGGATTGTACCTATTACATTGGAGGCATGAGTAAATACTATAAGCTTGGTATTTGGTTTTATTAGTTTCTCTACGTCGATAGGATCAGTAATTCCAGTAGTAGTACAAGCAGTTATGGAAATTTGAACTTTTTTATCTCTTTCTAAAGTCTTTAAAGGTCTTCTTACGGCGTTGTGTTCTAGACTACTGACTATAACATGATCCCCTGATCTTAAGAGACCAGTGATTACTAGATTTAAAGATTCTGTAATATTAGATGTAAATATTACCTTGTTCGGGTCACTGCCGTTAAATAATTTACATATTATTTTACGACAATTAAAGAGGAGATTATCTGTTTCTTTTGCATTTTTATAAGCTCCCCTACCAGCGGTGGCGCCTATCTTTTTCATATAACTAGCCATTGTGTCTATAACTACATTAGGTTTTGGGTAAGAGGTAGATGCATTATCTAGGTAAATTGGCAACTTAAACACTCCTTAATTATGGTTACATTAATATTATATTCTTTTATATAACTAAGGTGCTTTACAATACAAAGATAGAACGGTAAATTAGCTTACCGCTCTATTTTTGTGTTGTAAAATATTATTAACGCATCCACCAAGGTCTTGGTCTATGAGGATAATAAGGATATTGAGGATAGTAAGGATAAGGAGGATAGTAAGGAGGACGGCGACGACGGCGTGGTCGATGGTGATGATGCTGTCTATCCATATCGTCATCATCATGTTCATAAACATCATCAAAATCTTCACGAGTCATATTACAAGGCATCATAGCAGCAGGTTGTATTTGCTGATCATGCATCATAGGGCAGTGCATCATCTGTTGTCCGTGCATCATAGGGCAATGCATATTTTCATGTTCATGCATCATAGGACATTGCATCATCTGCTGTCCATGCATCATAGGACATTGCATACATGGTGAATAATGCATTGGCTGCATTTCAAATGGCATCATTTCAAATCCGTCAGTAGTTTTATCAGTAGTAGTATCAGTAGTGTGGTGGTGATGGTCGGTAGTATGATGATGATGATCAGTAGTATGATCTGTGCAGCCGCACTTATTTTGATGTTTTTTCTTACGAGGATCGTCTACTGCCTCATTAAAGTTTTGATCAAAATCCATATTGTCATTTCTATAATACATAAGTACCTCCATAAAATTAACTACACTATTATACTATTCTGAAGGTAAAAAAAGGTTACAACTTTTAAGAAAATTCCAGTTGAATAAAACTTCTAGTATTAGAAAAAACTATAAAAAAGTAAATAGGGGTTTTGCCTATGAATATCATTAAACATTTTATAAATAAGAGTAAAAGTTCGTCGACATCTAATAGTATTCAATCAGATACAGTTTTTCAAGCGGACCCGTTAAGTTGTAATATACAGGAGAATATCAATAGTATTAATAAGAAGACAGGGAGCAGTTCAGATATAGTTATAAGAGAACTAACCGGTGGAGCAGATAATAGTGTAAGGATAGCAGTGCTCTATACAGAAGGTTTGGTAGATAAAGAGTACATAGTAGATTATGTGCTAGAAAATATAGCAGAGGGACTAAAAGGAAACAGTCTAAATCAGCAGAACTGTTTTGATGCTCTAAAAGGAGTAGACCTTCCTGTAGCTAGTATAAAGGTAATAGAAAAAATAGATAATCTTTTTACAGATCTGCTTTCTGGAGAAACTATTATTTTAATAGACGGATTCAATCAATGCCTTTCTATAACCTCAAAGAAATGGATAGATCGTGGTGTACAAGAGCCAAGTTCTCAGACCGTAGTCAGAGGTCCAAAGGATGGGTTTACAGAAACTTTGAGAACTAATACAGCACTTATTCGAAGGAGAATTAGAGATCCTAATCTTTGGATAGAAACAAAGCAGATTGGAAGGAGAACAAAAACAGATGTAGCTGTTGCTTATATAAAAGGTATAGCAAATGATAAAATCATTCAGGAGCTATATACACGATTAGATAAAATCGATATAGACGGAATATTAGAAAGTGGATATATAGAAGAGCTTATTCAGGATGAAGGCTTCACTGTTTTTCCTACTGTATATAACACCGAGCGGCCAGATGTAGTGGCTGCAGGATTATTAAGTGGGAGAATAGCAATAATAGTAGACGGAACTCCTTTTGTTTTGCTGATACCTGTACTATTTGTTCAATTTTTTCAGGCTAGCGAGGACTATTACAATAGAGCTGATATAAGTACTCTTATACGTATCCTCAGATTTATTTGCTTTATGCTAGCACTACTTGTTCCAGCTACCTATGTGGCAATAACTACCTTTCATCCAGAGATGATTCCAACAACACTGCTTACCAGTCTTGCATCCCAACGTGAAGGAGTGCCTTTTCCTGCAGCTGTAGAGGCTCTGCTTATGGAAGTTACCTTCGAAGTTCTTAGAGAAGCAGGTATTAGAATGCCAAGAGCTATCGGATCAGCTATATCTATTGTAGGGGCGCTAGTATTGGGGCAGGCAGCGGTGGAAGCAGGAATTGTATCACCTATAATGGTAATTATAGTATCTTTTACTGCTATATGCAGTTTTGTATCTCCATCTTTTAATATGGCAATGTCTATAAGAATGCTCCGTTTTGCATTTTTGCTTTTAGCTGCTACCTTTGGATTATTTGGAATTGCTTTAGGGTTAATTACTATGGTACTTCACCTTTGTAGTCTCCGTTCCTTTGGAATTCCTTATTTATATCCTATGGGGCCTTTCAATTTAGAAGATCAGGAAGATTCAGTAATTCGTGTTAATCGGAGAAATATGGTTACACGTTCTCGTTTAATTAACGAAGACGATGTTGTCCGTGAAGGTGCAAGTCTACAAAAGGAAACACAGGATAAAGGCGACGAACAGTAGAATAGTAAACCATAAAGGTAGGAGAATCCTATTGAATAAAGGGGAATGGTTATGAAGAGAAGGATAGCTATAATATTGATTTTCATATCAATGGCAAGTCTACTTACGGGATGCTGGAGCAAAAGAGAGCTGAATGAACTTTCTATTGCGACAGCTATTGGTATTGATAAAAGTGGTGACAAATACACCGTTAGCGTTCAACTTATGAATCCATCAGAAATTGCTGGCCAAAAATCCTCTGGACAACGGGCGGCTTCAGTTGTGTATAAAGCAGAGGGGAAAAGCATATTTGAAGCTTTAAGAAGAATGACCTTGTCTACTTCCAGAAGAATATATGTTTCCCATGTTAGAGTAATTATATTTGGAGAACAAGTATCTAGAGAAGGCATTAAAGATCTGCTAGATTTTTTGTCAAGGGATCATGAAATGAGATCCAATGTATATATGTTGACGGCAAAAAATTCTAGAGCTGAAGATGTTTTAAGCGTATTATCCGTTATTGAAAAGATTGCAGCCAATAAAATATACTTATCTCTTAGAAGCTCAGAACAGTCTTGGGCAGCAACTAGTGTTGTCAAGTTAGATGAATTAATAAATAGTATTAGTAGTAAGGGAAGAGACGCGGTGATGAATGGGGTATTAGTAAAGGGAAATTTAGAAATTGGCAGCACAAATGAGAATATAAAAAACTCCCAACCCCCTGCAACTTTGGCCATAGACAACATAGGGGTATTTAAAAAAGATAAATTAATTGGATGGTTAAGTGAAAAAGAGGGCATAGGGTATAACCAGATAACAGGAAAGATTAAAAGCACAGTTGTTACCGTTAATAGTCCTGAAGGTGGTAACGTAGGTATTGAAATTAAGAATTCAAAGTCCTCAGTAAAAGGAAAGGTTGAAAATGGTAAACCCAAGATATATATAGATTTTAAAGCATCGGGAAATGTGGGAGATGTACAAAGTACTGTAGATGTAACAAAGACAGAAAATATAAGAAAATTAGAAGCGGAAACAGAAAAGAATATGGAAAAAAACATGAAGGAGGTGATAGAGAGAGCGCAAAAAGAGTTTCAGAGTGACATATTTGGCTTTGGAGAAGCTATTCGTAGAAGCAACCCTAAAGAATGGAAAAAAGTTGAGAGAAATTGGAATAATAAATTTAAAGATTTATCTGTAGATATAAATACGACAGTAACTATTAAACAAATTGGAACTACAACAAAACCTATTCCAGGGGAAATTAAGGAGTAAGGAATATGAAAATAGTTTTACTTATACTGCTACTAACTGTAGTTATCATATTGATAGAGGTTCCAGCACTGATAAAAAAAGGACTAAAGAAAGAGTTAAAGGTTTTTTTTGTACTGCTTTTTATTTCAATGTCCTTAAGTATAGCAAAAGGTTTAAACATGAATATACCTAATCCTTTTGATTTATTAACAATTATATACAGTCCTATAATTAAAATTGTAAGCAATATATTTAAATAGAAATCAGTATTTTAAATTTAGAAACGAGGAAATATAATGCTAGAAAGTGGAAGTATTAGTGAACACCAAATTAAGGTCTTAGTAATGTTAAATTTTATAGGCACAGCTGTAATAAATGCACCAGGGGCCTTAATGATGGAGGCAAAACAAGAGGTTTGGATTGTTGGCATTATTGGGTTAATAATTGGATTAGCACTTATGAAACTCTACACGGCTTTAGGAATGATGTTTAAGGGAATGACCATAGTTCAATATTCTAGAAAACTACTTGGTAAGATTTTTGGCACATTGATATCCTTTTGGTTTATTTTGTTTCTAATACTTAACACTTCCGCCTTTCTTTGGATTGAGGGCGATTTTATTTCTACACAGATTATAACTGAAACACCACAATTAGCCACAAATATACTTTTTATGACTGTTGTAATTTTTGCAAGTAGGCTTGGTATAGAAGTATTAGCAAGAACAGCGGAAGTTCTATATCCCTGGGCGGTAGGTGGCATTGTGATTCTAACCATACTTGTATCTCCTTCAATAGAAGTTAGAAATCTAATGCCTATACTGGAAGTGGGCATAAAACCTATAGCTAGAGGAGCATTATTTTATCAAAGTTTTATTTCACTTACATTTGTGGCTTTTTTGATGATTTTTCCTGCCTTTGTTAACAATGTAGAGAATGCGAAAAAATCCTTTTTCACTGGTATGATACTTGCAGGATTATTATTTGAAACTATAATACTAGCAACAGTGCTGGTAATGGGAGCTAATGTGGCCTCTAGAAACCTATACTCTACTTACGCATTAGCGAAGATGATAAGTATAGGTGAATTTGTTGAGAGAATAGAAGCAATAATAGCCATGGTGTGGGTAATTTCAATTTTTTTCAATACAGTATTGTACTTCTATGGAGCATTGATAGCATTGGCCCAATTGCTAGACTTAAAGGATTATAAGGCTTTAACTATACCTTTAGGTATCATAGTAATTATTCTTACAGAAATTAGGTTTCCAAACAGTGCCTATGCCCTTCAATGGAATACTACAACCTGGGTAGCTTACGCACTTACAAATGGATTAGTTATTCCATTACTGCTTTTGGTAGTTGGTAAAATAAAAGGTAAGAAGACCTAAGTATATTCTATACAAACAAAAGGTAAAGGAGCGCTATCTATGACAAAATACAAAATTAGCTTAAGACAGCTATTTGCCATGATGGTATTATTTCAGCAAGGCAGTGCAGTAGTTGTAGGATTAGGAATGAAGGCAAAACAGGATGCATGGATAGCTATCCTTTTGGGGATGATCGGTGGATTGACATTATTTATATTATATTTTTATATTTATTTTAAAAATTGCAATTTACCTTTCACCAGTATTATCAAGAAGCTGTTAGGTAGGTACTTAGGAGGTTTTGTTGCAGTTGTTTATATTTTATATTTTGGTTATATTTCTGCAAGAGTACTAAGAGATTTTACTGAGCTTGTTATAACTAGTATTTTAGAAGGAACACCTTTATCTGCAGTCAGTTTTATTATTATAATAGTTGTCGGTTACAGCTGTTATTTAGGAATTGAGGTTTTAGCAAGAACAACTGAAATATTGTTTATAGTAATCTTCCTTCTTACCCTGCTGCTTGTAGTTTTAGTTATAAGTGGTGCTAACCCTGAAATTAAGAATCTTTTACCGATATTAGAAAATGGGTTGAAGCCGATTTTTGCTACAGCATTTCCTTTGACCATAACATTTCCCTTTGGTGAAACTATTGTATTTACAATGTTTTTTTATAATTTAAATAAACCAAAGGCTGGTATAAAATATGGAGCTTATTCCATAATTTTCAGCGGATTACTGTTAAGCTTCATTACTGCAGTGAATATTAGTGTCCTCGGCCCTAGAAGAGCTGGTATGTCTAACTTTCCTCTTTTGGAGACCTTAGAAAAAGTAGAAATTGGAGAATTTGTAACTCGTTTAGACTCAATTGTAGTGCTGATATTAATTATTAATGGATTTGTAAAAATTGCAGTTTTTGCCTATGCTGTGGTAATAGGATTACAAGATATATTTAGGTTTAAGAATTATAGGATAATAATAATTCCTGTTTGTGCTGCTATTCTCATTAGTTCTTTAAAAATGGCATCTAATTACTCAGAACATATCCAAATAGGTTTAGAACTAGTGCCTAAATATATACATATACCACTTCAAATAGTAACGCCATTATTACTAGGTATAATTACTTTCGTTAAGTCTAAAAAAGAAAGGTGAAAAAGTAATGGCAAAGAATGAAAAAATAAGTGAACACGGGTTCAAAGTTTTCGTAGTTCTAACCTTTACTGGAACATCGGTGCTAAATGTTCCAGGAGCTTTAATTGGAAAAGCTAAGCAGGATGCTTGGATTGCAACTATAATTGGTATTATAATCACCCTACTAATAGTAGCTTTTTATAATAAGGTAGCGGTTCAGCTTGGTAACATGACTTTAGTAGGATATGCTCATAAAGTTATGGGAAAAAGAGTTGGAAAAATAATCTCTGTATATTTTGTTCTATTTTTAATCCTTAATTGTGCAGCAATATTATGGATAGTAGGAAACTTTATTTCAACGGAGATTTTAACAGACACTCCCACACTTGTAGTTAATGCTTTGTTTATGATAGTAGTTATTTTTGGGTGCAGATTAGGAATAGAGGTAGTTACTAGATCAGCAGAAGTTTTATATCCTTGGGCAATTGCAGGCTATATTATTTTAATCACTTTTACACTGCCTAGTATAAAATTGACCAATTTTAAGCCTTTTTTTGAGGTGAAGCTAATAGATGTATTCCATGCAGTAATGCTTTTTCAAGCTTTTGTATCCTTAACCTTTGTAGTCTTCTTGATGATTTTTCCAGCATCAATAAAGAATATTAAAGAAGGAAAAAAATCTTTTTATAAAGGAGGAATATTTGCAGGGATTTTACTTTTTGTGTTAACTAATATAACTGTTTTAGTTCTAGGCGCCCAGTGGGCCAGTAGAAGTATGTACCCCAGCTATGCATTGGCCAGAAATATACAATTAGCTAATGCGCTGGAGAGAGTAGAGGCAATTACAGCTATGGTATGGATTATTGCTATATTCTATAAAACAGTTTTATATTTTTATGGAGCTGTTATAGGTTTTAGCGAGATTTTAAGTTTGAAAGACTATAAGGCATTAACTTTACCTTTAGGAGTAATTATAGTTATTCTTTCTCAGGTGATATACCCAGATGTAGTTTATGAAATGAATTGGGATACTACTACTTGGATACCTTATGTCTTTACTAATGCAATCCTTATCCCTTTGTTCCTTATCATAGTTGATAAAATGAAGAATAAATAGGAGTATATTATTGAGTTTACTTATAAAATCATTTTGTATAAGAAAAAATTATAGTTAAGATTGAAACTATTACAAAATGTTATTTTACCAAGTGCACAGAATGATATAAAATAACTATGAATACAAAATGATAATCGTTATCGTTTTTATTTAATATTAATTTTAAAAAACATACTAAGGATAAATTGGAGGTATACTATGAAAAAATTTATGGGAGTTTTCTTAGCAGGACTTATGATGTTTTCATTAACAGCTTGTGGACAAAAAAACACTAGTGATACTGCTAAAAAAGAAACTACAAAGGAACAAAAGGAGTTCAAAATAGGAGCAATTCCAGATCAAAGTGCTGCTGAACTAAATCCAAATATGGAGGCAACAGCAAGATATCTTAGCGAGAAGACAGGATTAAAGGTTAAATTTGTTCCATCCAATGATTATGCAGCCTTAGTTACTGCCTTTGAAAGAGGAGAGATTCAATTGGTTTGGTTTGGTGGTCTTACAGGAGTTCAGGCAAGAGCGGTAGCGCCAGGTGCTGAAGCTATTGCACAAAGACCAAGGGATGCTAAATTCCAATCAGTTTTTATAGCCCAAAAGGATTTAAATGTTTCTAAGTTAGAAGATTTAAAGGGAAAGACTTTTACGTTTGGTAGTGAAAGTTCAACATCAGGAAGCTTAATGCCTCGTTATTTCTTAACAAAGGAAGGCATAGATCCTGAAAAAGATTTTAACGGCAAACCAAATTACTCAGGTTCCCATGATAAAACAATTAAGCTTGTAGAATCAGGAGCTTTTCAAACAGGAGCTTTAAATATATCTGTATGGGAAAAAACTATTAAAGAGAATAAAGTTGATTTAAATAAAGTTAAAGTTTTCTATACAACACCAGAGTATTTTGATTATCACTGGACAATTAATAAAGATGAAAATATAGATAAAGTATACGGAGAAGGAACTAAACAAAAGGTTAAGGATGCATTACTTTCCATGAGCCTTGATAAAGGTGGAGATCAAGCACAATCTTTAAAGTTCTTCCAAACAGACAAGTTTGTTGAAACTAAAAATGACAACTATAAAGCAATAGAAGAAGTTGCTAAAAAACTAGGTATGGTTAAATAGTAGAATAATTTAATATACTAATAGATAAATAGATACTTAATTTATTATTAAGTATCTATTTATCTATGTGAACAGAAGGTGACATTATGAAGAATATATTTGAATTACAGGATGTATCTAAAATCTATGGTAATAAAACAGCACTAGCACCTCTTTCTATTACTATAAAAAAAGGTGAGATAGTTGCTCTAATAGGTCCAAGTGGAGCAGGAAAAACAACTCTACTGAATGCTTTAGCTAATATTATTAAGCCAGATAGCGGTAAACTACTTATTGATGGAATTCCAGCTGCTGAATATAAGACTGGTAAGCAGCTAGCTAAGAAGGTTGGGATTATTCGTCAACAGTTTGATTTAGTAGGTCAGTTACCAGTAATTCAAAATGTCTTGGCTGGCAGACTGTCTGAATGGGGATTTTTTAAATCCTTTTTATCGTTGCTTTTCCCACAGGAGAAAGAGCTAGCGGCTAAGGCTTTAAAAAGAGTAGGGTTATTAGAAAAAATCTATGAAAAGACTTCTACTTTATCTGGTGGAGAGCAGCAAAGAGTTGCTTTAGCTAGACTGTTAGTGCAAAAACCAGAAGTTATACTAGCGGATGAGCCAGTTGCATCTTTAGATCCTGCTCGTTCGGAGGATGTTTTATCTATGTTAACAGAGCTTGTAAGAGAAGAAAATCAGACGCTTGTGGCAAGTATGCACAGCGTCGAGTATGCTAAAAGGTATTTCACACGTGTTATAGCACTAAGGCAAGGAAAAGTTTACTTTGATCTTCCAACAGAAAAGGTGACGGAGAGAGATTTAGCTATGCTCTATGATTTAAAGGAGCTGAGGAAGGATGCATAACATTAAATCTTATTTAGAATTTCATAAAAAAAACATACTTACTTTAATTCTCATTTTAATTTTTATATGGAGTCTATTTTCAATCCATTGGGGACCAGAGCTTTTACATCCAGGTGGAAAGGTTACTATAGTTCAGGTTGTGGAATCATTGTTTAAGCCAGACTTATCCTCTGAAACTTTACAGTCCGCATTGATTGCCGCTTGGAGGACTCTTGCCTATGCTGTAGCAGGTATGACACTAGCATTTATCATTGCAATGGTTTTTGGAATACTAGCCTCTGGTATTTTAGCATATAGTGAAGTTAATCGTAGGGTTTCTAAGACTATATTCAGAGGTGTACTTGGATTTATGAGGGCTATTCATGAGCTAGTCTGGGCTTGGTTATTTGTTGCTGCCATTGGATTAACTCCTTACGCTGCAATTTTTGCTTTGGCAATACCCTATGGAGGAACTCTTGGACGTATTTATGCGGATATGCTAAATGATGTTCCAAAAGAACCTATAAAAGCCTTAAAGGCAGCAGGAGCTTCTAGGTTACAGGTTTTGATCTACGGATATTTTCCTATAGCTAAGATTGATATGCTAAGCTATACCATGTACAGGCTGGAGTGCGCCGTTCGCTCATCAACGATTATGAGCTTTATTGGACTTGGTGGATTAGGCTATCAAATTCAATTGGCATTGCAAGATTTAAACTATAATGTTATGTGGACATATATGTTTTTTTTAACAGCGCTTGTAGTTCTTATTGACCTCTGGAGCAACATGCTTAGAAGGAGGCTTGTAATATGAAATATGAAATAGATATACCTAAGAAAAATATAAAATTTGATTTTATCAAGTTCTCCATTCTTCTTATTTTTATAATAACCATTGGATCCTGGATATTTATATATAAGGTAGATAATGCAGATTTTTGGGGATTATTCTCTGAAAGTAATGTTAATTATGGAAAGAAGTTTTTAAATGGATTATTAGGTGTTGGAGAAGAAAATCCTGCATTTTTCAGTGGTGAAAGTTGGACAAATGCCTTAAAGCTTACTTACGAAACTCTTCAAATGAGTATTATGGCTATTGGCTTTGCAACAATAGGGATGCTTTTAACAGTAATTCCTGCTGCAAGAAATACTGCCGATGGTACATTGACCTTATCGAAGAAATGGTATAGCTGGATTCTATTTGGAGTAATGAGAGGCTTATATATTTTTTCAAGAGCAGTTCCAGAGTTAGTCTGGGCTATGATTATAGTTTTTATCTTTAAACCAGGTATTCTTCCAGGAGCTATAGCATTAGCACTGCATAACTTTGGAATACTGGGCAAGCTTTGTGCAGAGGTAGTAGAAGACTTAGATTTAAGACCTATAAGAAATCTCGCCTCCTGTGGGGCAAATTCCTCGCAAATACTTATTTACGGGGTAATACCAACGGTAATGCCTAAGTTTCTCACATATATTTTATATCGTGGAGAAGTAATACTTCGTACTACTATTGTTGTAGGGTTTGTAGGCGCTGGCGGATTAGGTCAGCAATTTAAGCTTAGTATGAGTTATTTTAGATACACAGAAATAACATTGCTTTTAATTTGTTATTTATTGCTAGTAGTACTTGCAGATTTGTTGTCAGAGGTTTCACGTAAAATAAGTGAATAAAATTCTCATATAAATACTAAGGACTTACGGTTAATACTGAACTACTTTTACTATAGGTTCAGTATTAGCCGTTTATTTATGGTATAAGTTTAAATTAAATAATTCTCTCCAATATTTCATTAGATATTCTTTATTGAGTTACTATTAGCCATATAGCAATGTAGATAAGGATAAATTTTTAGCGAAATATTATATAATTTAATATCAAGTTATTATATAATGTATTTGTTGTAGAAATTGATAATGCATTATTGGAGGACATATGGATAAGAAAGAGTTGATTCGTAAACATGCAGAAAAGCTGATATCTAAAAAAGGTTACCATAATACTAAAATACAAGAAATAACTAAAGAAGCAAATATATCTGTTGGCACAGTATATAATTATTTTAGTAGCAAAGAAGAAATAATTGAATATATTTTCTATACACAATGTAAAAAAATATCAAACTATATTGATGAGATCAATATGACTGCTATAGATACAACTACTAAAATAAGATCTTTTATTGAATTTTGTATCACAGATTTAGAAGATGCTCCAGATACCTTAAAGATAATTGTTCAAGAGGGAAGCTTGCTTATGAGCCTTAACAGCAAGATTAATAAAATTATTAATGAATTGATAGCTAAGGTAGCAAGTTTAATAGAGGAAGGAAAGAGAAAGGAAGAAATAAAGGATGTAGACACCTGTTTTTTTACAACTATAATTCTTTATGTAATCCATGGAGCTATTAATGGATGTCTTTTTAGTGAAAAAGAATATGATTATAAGAAGAATAATGAACAGTTAATATCTTTTATTATGGATGGGTTAAAAAAATAATTTTTTAAGATAATGTGAATGAACATTCATTCAGAGAATATAAAACTAAGAATGGGGGAGATTTTTATGAAGTGGTTTAAAAACTTGAAAATATCACACAAACTAATATTTTCTTGTATTTTAGGAGCATTATTTATTGCTGTTATGGGAGCTATTGGCGTAATGAACATGAAAAAAATATATTCAAGCAGCGATTTAATCGTAGTACATAATTTAAAACCTTTGCAGCAAATAACAGCTATTAGACGTAACATAATGGAGATAAATTATGATATGCTTCTAGTTATTAATGAAGAGAATAAAGGAGATATTCAGAGATTAGAGGAAGCTGTAAAGAAGTTGAGAAAAGCTGATGATGAATTGTTGAAAGAATATAATAGTTTACCTGAACTTGAAATAGAAGTTGAGGAGGATAAAATATATGATGAGTTCTCAAAATTACTTCCAACCTACAGAGAAAAACAGGACAAGTTATTTATTCTTGTTAAGGAAAATAACTATGCTGAGGCAAAGAAAGTATTCAAGGAGTATTACGATACTCAAAGTAAGATTCAGGATTCAATCCAGAAAATTGTAGAATCCAATATACAGCAAGCGGAGAAACGAGTAACGAATAGTTCGCAAGTGTATAAAAGCTCTTCTAGTATAATGATTGGCTTAGCTATTTTAGGTTTGGTAACAGCCAGCTTACTAGGTGCTGTTATAGGTAACATGATAGGTAAAAATTTAAAAAAGGTTGTGGTTTTTGCAGAGAGGTTAGCACAGGGGGATTTAACTAAAAATATTGATATAGACACAAAGGATGAAATTGGTGATATGTCAAAAGCACTAAATAGGGCCATAGAAAATATAAGGGAATTAGTGAACGAAATTGTTGATAGTACTGGTAAAATAACTTCTTCAACTAAAGAAATTTCAACTACAGTTGAGGAAGTTTCCTCTAAGATGGAACTTATAAATCAAAGTACAATAGAAATATCTGCTTCCTCTGAAGAATTAAGTGCAACAGTAGAAGAAGTAAATGCATCAACAGAAGAGATATCTTCTTCTGCAAGTGGATTAGCTGTTAGGGCTAAAGAGGGAGAAAGTTCTTCAATAGAAATAGAAAGCCGTGCTTTAGGGATAAGGGATAAGGGTCAAGAGGCAATTACTGTAACAGAAAGAGTATATGAGGAAAAGTATGGTAACATTTTAAGGGCAATAGAAGCTGGAAAGATAGTAAGTGAAATTAGATCTATGTCTGATGTTATTGCTGCTATAGCAAATCAAACTAATCTTCTTTCATTAAATGCTGCTATAGAGGCTGCTAGGGCAGGAGAGCATGGAAAAGGTTTCGCTGTAGTTGCCGATGAAGTTAAAAAGCTTGCGGAGAATTCCTCCATATCAGTTTCAAAAATTCAAAGTTTTATAGGTGAAGTAGAAGAAGCCTTTATAAATCTTTCAAGTACCTCAGAGGAAATTTTAAAACATATTGGAGAGAATGTAAGAACGGATTATCAATTATTTCTAGATGCAGGCTTTAGATATGAGGAAGATGCTCGATTTGTAAAGAACATGTCTCAGGAAATATCATTATCAACTAAAACTATGTTATATTCTATAAAAGAAGTAAGTGAAGCTATTCAAAATGTGGCAGCTACGGCACAGAGTTCTGCTTCAAGTTCTGAGGAGATACTAGCTAGTATAGAGGATGCTACTATGTCTATTCAGGAAGTTGTTAAATCAACTCAAGTTCAATCTGAATTGGCAGATAAATTAAATGAAATGGTGCAAAAGTTTAAAGTGTAATATTTCAAAAAAAGTTATAAGTTTATAAATAGAAGAAGTTTTGTTTATATTTTTACAAAAAGTGTCATTGTTATGTCTATATTTTGTCTATTTATCATCTAAATAGTACGCTAACTTCCGGCGTACTATTTTTTATTTACTTTAAATTAAATATTTCTGAAAATTTTTTATTCACAATATTTGACAAAGATGATAAACTGTAATTAATCGAATTATATACGGAGGTGTCAAAAATGAAAAAAAGTAAGAAGAAAGTTGAAAAAAGTAGTATAAAAGTAACGATAACTAGAAAAATTGGCACAAAAATTTTTATTGCTTTAATAGCTATATGTATAATTCCAATGTTACTTTTAGGACTAGTTTCATATAATCAAGCTTATAGTATACTTGATAATAAATTCAAAATAACCACAGAACAAACTCTTACAGAAGTAAATAGAGGACTTGATAACTATTTCGAAGCAATGTCAAAGCAGATAGTGATGCTATCTAACAATATGGATTTGAAGGAAATTGAAGCAAAGCCAGAGTTTGAGTCTTTTGCAAGGTATTTGCTCCAAAATGTAAAAGAAAGCAATGAAGAAATTTTTACTGTATATTATGGAACTGAAACAAGAAAAACGATTACCTATCCTGAAGTTGCTTTGCCAGCAGATTTTAATCCTACAACAAGACCTTGGTATGCAGATGCAGTTAAAAATAAAGGAAAGCTAATTTTCAGTGAAGCTTATAAAGACGCAGCTACAGGTAACATAATTATTTCTATATCTAAAGCTGTAGAAAAGGATGGACAACTTGTAGGTGTAGTTTCCATGGACTTAAATTTAGATAAACTATCTCAGCAACTATCTGGAATAAGAATTGGAAAAGAAGGATATGTATTTATTGCTGACTCTAAAGGTACTGCTTTAGCCCACTTAGATAAAAAGTTGGTTGGAACAGACGTGGTTTCAAAACAAAGCTTTTGGAGTGAAGTAAAGAGTAAAGAAAAAGGTTTTGTAGAATATAAATACACAGAGGATAATTCAAATAAATTTGCAAGTTATACTACAAACAAGAAAACAGGCTGGAAGATTGTTGCTTCTATGAAAGAATCAGAGTTACTAGGTGATACTAATATCATTAGAAATTTGACCTTTTTATTTATTTTTGCAGCAGGAATCTTTTCTATAATTATAGCGATATTCATAAGTAAGGGGATAAGCAAAAATGTACTTAAACTAAAGGGTTCCTTTGAAAGAGCAGCAGATGGAGACTTAACCACAAGGGTAATTATAAATTCGAAGGATGAATTCTTGGAATTAGGAAATAGTTTTAACGCAATGATGGAAAATATATCTGCCTTGACTAAGAATGTAGAAGAATCCTCTAAGGTTGTTTTGGAAACCTCTAGTATTCTAAATGCTATGACAGAGGAAGTTTCTGCTTCTATAAATGGGGTTAGCCAAGCAATGGAGGAGATTTCTAAAGGTACTGTAGAGCAAGCAAGGAACGCAGAACAAGGAGCATTACAAATTAATGAGTTGGCAAGTAGAATTGAGGTTATTACAGAGTCAACAAAGGAAATGGATAGTATATCTTCAGAGACCAATAGTCTAAGCAATAAAGGTTTAGAAATGGTAGATACATTAGTAGAGAAGTCCAGCAATACTAAACTATCTACATTTGAAGTTAATGAAATAGTTAAAGAAGTAGATATAAGTACCGAGGCTATAAGTTCTATAACAGAAACCATAACACAAATAACAGAACAAACAAATTTATTAGCTTTAAATGCAGCTATTGAAGCTGCAAGAGCAGGGGAAGCTGGTAGAGGTTTTTCAGTTGTTGCTGAGGAGATAAGAAAGCTTGCGGAAAGATCCAGAGATTCAGCGAAGGAGATAAGTGATATTATTGGAAAAATCCAAGGTAAATCTAAATCAGCAGTAGATGCTATAAATAGAGCAGAAGAATTTGTTCAGGATCAGGAGTTGGCAGTTGAACAAACTAGAGTGATTTTTACTGAAATATTAAAGTCTATTAATAGTCTTATAGACAAAGTAAGCGAAATCAGATTATCTACCGTAGAAATGAATGATAGAAAAGAAGAAATTGTACAGGAAATAACTAATGTATCATCTATATCTGAAGAAACCGCAGCAGGAACAGAAGAGGTATCCGCTTCTGCAGAAGAAATTTCCGCTACTATGGATGATTTTATAGAATATGCTGGCAAGTTGAAGGATTTGTCCAGTAAATTAGAACTTGAACTGAAAAGTTTTAAATTAAGTTAATACTATAAAGGAGTAGAGCACCTTCTAGCGATTAGATTGTGCACTGCTCCTTTATTTTTTATATTCACACTATACAAAATAAAGCAAGTATAAATAAATAGTAGCAAGTATAATTGTAAAAATCATTATAGGAAAGGCCACTTTAAAGTAGTTTTTGAAGGAAATTCTATAGCCTCTATCTGCTGCCATACCCGTTGCTATAACATTAGCACTAGCTCCGATTATAGTTCCATTACCACCTAGACAGGCTCCTAGTGAAAGTGCCCACCAAAGAGGAGTAAGATTCATACCTGAGATTGTTCCCATATCTTGAATCATAGGTATCATTGTTGCAACAAAAGGAATATTGTCAACAAAGGCAGAAGCAATAGCGGAAACCCAAAGTATTGCCATAGTTGATAAGATTAGGTTTCCATTAGTCAGGTCTAATACCCACTGAGCGAGAAGTTTTATTGCTCCTGCTTCCTTAAGACCGCCTACTAACATAAATAGACCAATAAAGAAGAATATTGTGTTCCACTCAAGTTCATGTAGAACCTCTTCTGGTCCTATGCGAGATATAGTCAGAAGTACAACAGCACCTATAATAGCTATAGTTGCAGATTCATAGTGAAGAACACCATGAAGCATAAAGCCAGCTAGGGTTACTCCTAGTACTAACAGGCTTTGTTTAAGAAGTCGTGCATCTTTTATTGCTAACTTTTCATCCATTTTTAAAACTTTTTCTTTTGATTCTTCTGTTGTAGTTAACCCTTTTTTATTTAGAACAGCAAAGATAAGAGTAGTTGCTATTAAGGTAAGTAGAGCAATAGGTGCATTAACTTTTAAGAAACTTATAAAATCTAGGCCTACTGCACTTCCTATCATAATATTAGGAGGATCACCTATTAATGTAGCTGTTCCTCCCACATTAGAAGCAAAAACCTCAGCTATTATTAAAGAGACAGGAGATATTTTTAGTTCCTTAGCTATATCAAAGGTCATTGGTGTTATTAAAAGTATCGTTGTAACATTATCCAATATAGCTGAGAGACCACCGGTTATCATAGATAATAAAATTAGTAATCTTAGAGGCTGAGCCTTTGAAAGCTTCACCACTTTGATTGCTAAGTATTCAAATAAACCTGTCCTTTTAATAACCATAACCATAATCATCATCCCAATTAATAGTCCTATAGTATTAAAATCGATGTGACTGAAGGCATTTTCCTGATTTATTATTCCTGTAACTATCATAAGGGATGCTCCTATAAAGGCAAGCAAAACCTTATCAAGTTTTTCAAAAATTATTAATGTGTAGTTAGAAAGAAATATTGCGCAAGCCATGATGAGATTAAAAGAATGAGTTTCCATGATTAATTCCCCCTTAAAAGTTAAATAAATAACTATGATATTTATAAATATAGTGTTTAAATATATAAAAAAGGGCGAGAAAATCCTAAAAGGACTTCCCTCCCTAGAAGTCAGTTCTTGAAAACGATGTATTCTTTAATGCATCGCCCAACCGAGTCTTAAGATATGTTATTTTTTTATCAATATAATGTCAATATATCATAATGATGGGAAAAAGTCAATGTAGTTTTCAGAAGATTTAAATTGAGCTGAAAATACTGTTAATTATAAAAGAGAACCGGCAAGACTGGTTCTCCTTTATAATTAATCTATTAGATATATATATATTTGTCTGTTTGTTCGCTTATTGTAGTCAACTAAAATATTAGAGTTATAAGTATGAGCTAATTCTTCTTCTAAAAGTTTGATTTTTTCATCTGTGAAGCCTATAGGAGTTATAATTCTTAGTTCATATCCATTGGGTATTCTTTTAATGTCTCCTATAGCATAGTATTCTCCTAAATTATTTTTCAAGTTTTTTTCCTGCATTAGCTTTCTCCAGGCTAGTTTTATTGCTCTTTTTTCTCTGAGTGTTTGTAGAGAGGACTTTGGAACGCATAAACAAATACCGCATATAGCAGCACCAGCTAATACTATTTGATTAAACATACAAACCTCCAGTAAATGTATATACAATTTATCTTATTAATACACTAGAATTTTTATGACAATTGTTATCATTTTTTCATCCAATTTCATAGGGTAATAATCCTGAAATTACACAAACTTTAAATGTAAATATTGAATTATAGAAAATTAAAAGGAGGAATTTAACTATGGCAAATAGAAGTAATAGAGTATTAGTACCACAAGCAAAGGCTGGATTAAATCAATTTAAAATGGAATCAGCAAGAGAAGTAGGAGTAAACTTAAAGGAAGGTTATAATGGGGATTTAACTGCAAGAGAAGCAGGATCAGTAGGTGGAAACATGGTTAAAAAGATGGTTGAAGCTTATGAACAAGGATTAAAGTAAAGACTAACATTAAATAGAACATAGAAAGATAACCTGCATTCTGTATGAGTGCAGGTTTTTTAGTAATTCAAAATTGATAGCTAATCAACTTGGTAAAGTATATTAAAAATACTAATTGAATTTATGCATAGTTATGAATAAACCATTCTATAAGCCTACCAGCTATACTGCCCTTAGGAGGTGTTTTAGGTAATTCATCTACAGCATACCAGTAAGCCTCGTCAATTTCTACACCATCCACTTTAATTTCACCATCATCATATTCACAGGTGAAGGCTACCATTAAAGAGTCAGGAAAAGGCCAGGGTTGACTTCCGAAATATTTTATATTTTTAACTTTTATGCCTGTTTCCTCAAAGACCTCTCTAGCAACACAATCCTCAAAGGTTTCACCAGGTTCTACAAAGCCTGCGATTACACTGTATGTTTTATTAGCAAAATTTGTATTGTGAGCTAGAAGTAGTTTTTTATTTTTAGTAACGGCAGTTATGATTGCAGGAGATATTCTAGGATAATTAATAAAACCGCACTGGGGACAGATTTTTGCTCTTTCATCTTCTTTTTCTTTCATTAAAGTTCCACATCTGTTGCAATATTTGTATGTATTATTCCAGCGTATTAAATGAAATGCTTTCGCAACTAGATTGAAAAGAGAGTTTTCTATTAGGTTAGCTAGAGGACGCAACCCGTAAAACTCAAATCCAATTGGAATACTGTCTATTTTTGATATTTCTCCGAAAAAAATTTCCTGGTTAGTTCTTGATAAAGAAGAATCCAATACATCTAAATCAATGTTGAAATCTTTCATATTTTTTTCATTAGGTATTATGATATTTTCACTTTCTACTTTAACTAATAGTTCACCATTGTAAAAAATCAAATATAGTTTATCCTTCATAAAAATCCGTCCTTTTTTCAAGTTTTAGTATAGTACTATAATAACATATTTTTGTTATAGACAGTTATATAATACTGTAAAAATGTGATATTATAAAGGTAAATGGATTTTGCTGGAATTTTGGGGTGGGGTATGAATAAAAATAAAGTTAGCAAAAAGAATACATACATTATTGGTGTTTTTACACTTGTATCGATAATAAGTTGTGTGATTTTTAGAATAAGTCTATTTTATGGTTTTTTTAGTAGTATAGTGCTTTCTTTAAGTATATTGTTAAAAGGCGGATTTACCATAGAACAACTATTGTATATGATTAAAAATAGCTTAGTTGAATGTAAAGAGCTATTTATTCTAATATTACTAATTGGTGCTACAGTACCTATATGGTTTTCAGCTGGTGTTATACCAACTATGATGTATTATGGATTTGTATATATGCAGGGAGTTAACCTGCTATTTATGGTCTTTATATTTACTTCTATTGTTTCAGTTTTTATGGGTTCAGCCTTTGCAGTTATTAGCACTGTAGGAATTGCAATATTAGGAGTAGGAAAGGTATTCGGAATTCCTGACTATATCCTTTTAGGGGCTATAGTTTCCGGTGCGTTCTTAGCAGATAAAATTTCTCCTATATCTGGGTTGATGAATCTTACATTGATCACTACTAAAACCTCGTACAGGAATGCGTTATTATCCATGTCTAGAACTTTATTGCCCGGTTACTTTTTTTCAGGAGCAGTATATTTTTATCTTGGTAAGGGATATAATTTAGTTTTAAATAGTTCTGATCTTGTTATTATGGAACTGGTGCTAAAAAAGAGTTTTTATATTTCTCCAGCATTATTGTTGTTGCCTGTCTGCATGTTCATATTATGTTTCTTAGGAATAAAAATAATCAGGGCAATATCCTTGGTTTTAATAAGTGGAGTAGTAATTGCTGTTACTACTCAGAAAATAAGTTTGGCTAATATTTTTTGGTCTATTCTAGCTGGATATAAAGGGAATACAGAGTTAGAGGAACTAAACAGTATACTCCTTTGTGGAGGGATTACTTCTATAGTTGAAATTTTATTAATAATAATAGGAGCCATTACCTTAAGTAGCCTCTTCCGGGGAACGGGCTTAATAGCTCCTCTAGTAGATAGAATTATTGCTAGGGTAAAGTCAAAATGGGAAATAGTTTTTAAAACTAGTGTTATAAGCTCTACGCTAACCTTAATTTGTGACCAAAGTGTAGGAGTAATATTGCCAGGTGAACTTCTAAAAAACAAGTATAGAGAGTTAGGAATAGACAATGCAACACTAGCTAGAACTATATCAGATACAGGAATTATTATTGCACCACTTATTCCTTGGAATGTAAATTCCTTGTTTATATTAATGCTTACAGGGGTTTCTGCAACTACTTATGCTCCATATGCAGTATTATGCTACGCTTTACCGCTTATAACAGTGTTATCAGGATGCATTGAAGGACTTAGGAAACTTCCAAATTCTCAGTGAAGACAAAATAGAATGATTAGACATCCGGTAACTTACCGGACATCTAATCATTCTATCATTTTAATGAAGGTATCTATAAGACTTGGGTCAAATTGAGTACCTGAATTTTTTTTCAACTCATCTATAGTTGCTTGCTTTGACATAGGTTTTTTATAAGGTCTTTCATTTAGCATAACATCATAAGCATCAATAATAGATATAATTCTAGATAGAAGAGGAATTTCTTCCCCCTTTAAACCGTGAGGATATCCACTGCCATTCCATTTTTCATGGTGATATAGTATAAGCTCTGAGATACTGCTGAGATCAGGACTAGAGTTAGTAATATTATAACCAATCTGACAGTGTCTTTTCATTATATCCCATTCCTTATCCGTAAGTTTATCAGGTTTTTCTAGAATATTTTTAGGAATAGCAATTTTGCCAATATCATGTAAAAGAGATAGTAGTATGAGTTTATCAAGATCTACATTAGATAACTTGATTATATGACCAAATTTAATAGCCATTTCTCTCATTCTTTGACAATGATCACTAGTTTCAGGGGTACTGGCGTGCAGGGTTTCCTGTAGTGATGAAATAACTGAACTTCTTAAGCTTTTACTTTCTAGAAGTTTATTTGTGTACATAAAGTTTTCTGCTTCTTTAAAAAGCTCGTCAATATTTTGATGAAGACTATCCATAACTGCATATCCTATAGCCATATTTGGTTTTATTGGATTAAGAGTACTTTCTTCACATTTAGCTTTAATATTGCTAATTATATGTTTTGTTTCATCTTCTGATGAAAGAGGTGTAACAATTATAAACTCATCTCCACCCCATCGACCAATTATAGAGTTATGCTGGCAACTGGCTTTTAATATTCTACCAGATTCCCTAAGAAGTTTATCTCCAATTAGGTGTCCAAAGGCATCGTTAGCTAGTTTCAATCCATTTACATCAGTAATAATTATGCTAATAGGGAATTTGTTCTCGGCTATAAGCCTATTTAACTCTTGCTCCAAAAACAAACGATTATATACTCCAGTTAATTTATCATGATAGGTTAAGTATTTAATTTTTTCCTCAGCAGCTTTTCTTTCTGAAATATCTCTTGCAATAGTTTGGAATTCATAAGGTCTTCCATCTTTCCAGAGGATATTTTCACTTATTTCCAAAATAACTTTTTTACCTGAAATGTGAATAAACTCAAGTTCTAAGTTAGTAACTGATGACTTACCCAAAAAACTTATATTCTTTAGACAGGGAAGCATTGACATATATTCAGGAGATATAAGATCTTTGATATTCATCTCCAATAATTGGGCTCTTTCATAACCTAAAACTTCTTCGCAGGCTTTATTCACAGAAGTTATTTTTCCATCTAAATCATGAGTGTAAATAATCTCATTTGCATTTTCGAACAATAATCTATATCTTTCTTCACTAGCTCTTAAATTTTCCTTAAATGTTTTTCTTTCAGTAATATCTCTTACTATGGCACAACGCACTAACTTCCCATCTAATTCAGTTCCTATAGAATTCACTTCTACAGGAAATATACTACCATCTTTACGTTTGTGAAAGGTCTGAAAATATACTCCCTGATCAATAGAACTTTGCAACTGCTGTTCCATTACATCAACTGTTCTTTCATCTCTCAAATCACTAATTTTCATGTTTAATAGTTCTTCTTTTGTATAACCGGATACTATGACAGCTGCATTGTTAACATCTATAATACTTCCATCCATATTAAAGAATAATATGACATCCTTAGAGTTCTCAAAAAGTGCATTAAATTTATCTAAAGATTGTTTTATCTCGTTATCCCTAACTAGATCTTTAAAAATTGAAACTATGTATTTTGAATTGAGCTTGAAAACATAGTTTTCCTTCCAAAGATTTAGATTTCCTTTCTTATAATATGAAATTGGAGTTTGTTCAGGAATTCCTGTTTTGTATACCTTTTGGAGTGTATGATAAAGCTTATATTTTCCGAAATTAGGGAAAGCGTCTAACATGTTCTTATCAATTAAATCTTTTTTCTTTATTTTCAAAATTTCTTCTGCAGCATAGTTTACATCCCGTATTACAAATGAACTATCTTCATCCTTAACCTCATAGATGATTGCACCACTATTTGAATTATAGAATAGTCCTCTATAAACTTCACGTTTAAGTTTATCAACTGCTATGTATTGGTTAGATAATTGAATGATTTTATCTTCTGTGATTTTCACTTGTAATCCTCCCGCTGATCAACCTTGTATTTATTATAACATGGATGATTAAACAAAAAATACTAATTTTCCACAAATATTATAACATTTCTTATAGAAATGCTAAACAGTTTTGTTGGTAAATTTTAATTATATTATGTTTAAAATTAAAATTGAATAAAGTATTTCTTTTCTGTAATAAAAACAAGGAGTTCAATTTCGTATATTCTGAGAGATATGTTTAGCTATACAGTAAACTTATCCTGGTGTGCTTACATATATAAGCGAGAGATTTGGTGAGAATAAAGCTGATTTTTTAATATATTGTAACATATAACTGAATAACTGATGTGATGGAGAGAATTATAAATGATATTATTAAGTTCGTCACTTAGATTTGTGGCAGATAAAATTATAATATCTGAAAAATAATCAATAAAAAACAGTAAAAATGTACTTGACGTAAAAATATGTTTATGATATTATAATAAAGTCGTCGGAAACGACGGAAAACAAAAAATATTTACAAAGTTCTTGACAGTAAAAAACGAAGATGTTAAAATATCTAAGGTAGTCAAGATGAGACAAA
>NZ_JAODOO010000059.1 GCF_025398335.1 Clostridium sp. CX1 | reverse complement strand
TATATCGGGGTGTGGCGCAGATGGGAGCGCGCGTGGTTTGGGACCATGAGGTCGCAGGTTCAATCCCTGTCACCCCGACCATTAAAATTGGGATATCGCCAAGCGGTAAGGCACCAGACTTTGACTCTGGCATTCGTAGGTTCAAATCCTGCTATCCCAGCCATCTGGTTCACTAGCTCAGTCGGTAGAGCACATGACTTTTAATCATGGTGTCCGGGGTTCGATTCCCCGGTGAGCCACCAAATAAAAAACTCAACATTTTATGTTGAGTTTTTTTATTAGTCACAACTTCCTCCTGAATCATAACTACCACTATCACATCCACAATCACAGCTATCTGCACAGCTGTCATTACTGCTAATGCTATCATTGTTATCATAACTATGATTCAGCACACTATAATCATATAAAATACTATTATTAAAGTTACTTGAATCAGATATTCTCTCTCTCTTGTTTTTTATTTTTTTATGATTCTTATTTTCTCTATATATAATAAGAATTATAAAAAATGTCATTGAGAAAAAAACTAAAACCATGATATCCCCCCTTCTAATTATTATACTCCAATGCTAAAGCAACTGCCACTTACCTTAAGAAGATATATTTTACGAGAAGGAATTATACAGGCTACTTCTCATTAGTTCTGCCTAATGATTATGTTGGTGATTTCAAATAAAATACCCAACAACTAATAAGCCAAAACTATAGTTATGAATATAAAAAAGCTTGTAAACATAAATGTTCACAA
>NZ_JAODOO010000058.1 GCF_025398335.1 Clostridium sp. CX1 | reverse complement strand
GATGCTACATTTATGCATCTCAAAGAAGACCATATGAGAAACTCACAATTAAAACCAGCCTATAATGTACAAATAGGTGTTGAAGGCGAATATGTAGTAGGAGTAGATATTTCTAGTGAAAGATCTGATCAGCTTACCCTGATTCCATTTTTAGAAAATCTAAAAGAGAACCTTCCAAGAAAATATACCAATATAGTGGCTGACGCCGGATACGAAAGCGAAGAAAACTATGTATATTTAGAAGAGAATAATCAAAAATCTTTTATAAAGCCTCAAGCTTATGAAGGAATGAAGAAATCAAAGTTCAAGAAGAATATCAGTAAAAGGGAGAATATGAATTATGACAGTGAAAAAGATGAGTACACCTGTTATAACAATAAAAAGCTGAAGCCTATCGGCATTAAAACTAGGAAGTCGAAGACTGGGTACGAAGCATCAGTAACAGTATATGAATGTGAAAGCTGCGAAAACTGTTCTTTTAAAGAAAAGTGTACCAAAGCAAAGGGAAATAGAAAAATGGAAGTATCAAAGGTATTTGTTGAAAAAAGATCTAAATCTTTAACAAATATAACAAGTAAAGAGGGAATACTTTTAAGAACTAACAGGTCAATTCAAGTTGAAGGTGCATTTGGAGTACTAAAAGAAGATTACGGATTTAGAAGATTTTTATCCAGAGGTAAAAGAAATGTAAAAACAGAGTTCCTTCTTTTATGTTTTGGATATAACCTTAATAAACTTCATTCTAAAATCCAGAATTGTAGGTG
>NZ_JAODOO010000057.1 GCF_025398335.1 Clostridium sp. CX1 | reverse complement strand
TATTACTTGTTTTTGTAATATCCTTGGTTTTAACATAGGCTGAAAGGACATAGGATTTTTTTCTTACAAGTCCGCTAAGCCACTGTTGATAAAAATCTCTGCTGCTGTTAGTATCTTTAGTGACTTTAAGACTTTTTGTTCCCATATAAGCTTCTTCAGTAGTAATGTTACCTTTTATTTCATCAATACTTACACCTCTCCAACTAGCTTTTTCCCAATTGGACGTATTTAGTTCTACGCTATGATTTCTTATATAGTTTTTGCTAAACTTCTGAACTCTCGAAGCTGCTGTAAGCTTATTATATAGATTTTTGTTACTGTCCTCGTACCTATAAACTTCAGCACTTTCATCACTGTTTTTAATACCCTTAGTCATGCCATAATCAGTAAATTGATATAAATTAACCCTACTTTTATTATCTGTAAAGGTAGTTGTGTTATATCCATAAGCAATTGCTAAACTTTCTCCTGCTGCTCCATCTGTACCAAATTCCTTTATGCTGCTTACTCTGTAAGGAGCTTGAGTATAATAATCATAGTTTATATTGTAACCATCATAATTTAATACCTTTTTAAGATTATTCTTGCTATCATAAGTAAAAACAGTGTAGTTTCCATCAGGATAAGTTATTTTAGAAAGCTGTTGTCCATTATAAGCAAAGCTGGTTCTGCTACCATCTGGCTCTATTATCCCTACAAGATATCCATTACTTAATACGTCTAGGGTAGTTACTCTTCCTGCTCCGTCAGTTATTTTCTTTAATATGGTCCCATCATAACTTAAGGTTAAGGTATTATCATTCTTATCTTTTATTTTTTGTAAATATCCACCT
>NZ_JAODOO010000056.1 GCF_025398335.1 Clostridium sp. CX1 | reverse complement strand
TGGTGGATATTTACACAAAATAAAAGATAAGAATGATAACACCTTAACCTTAAGTTATGATGGAATCATATTAAAGAAAATAACTGATGGAGCAGGAAGAGTAACTACCCTAGATGTATTAAGTAATGGATATCTTGTAGGGATAATAGAGTCAGATGGCAGCAGAACCAGCTTTGATTATAATGGACAACAGCTTTCTAAAGTAACTTATCCTGATGGAACTTACACTGTTTTTACTTATGATAGCAAGAATAATCTTAAAAAGGTACTAAATTATGATGGTTACAATATAAACTATGACTATTATACTCAAGCTCCTTACAGAGTCAGCAGCATAAAGGAATTTGGTACAGATGGAGTGGCAGGAGAAAGTTTAGCAATTGCTTATGGATATAACACAACTACCTTTACAGATAATAAAAGTAGGGTTAATTTATATCAATTTACTGATTATGGCATGACTAAGAGTATTAAAAACAGTGATGAAAGTGCTGAAGTTTACAGGTATGATGACAGCAATAAGAACTTGTACAATAAGCTTACAGCAGCTTCAAGAGTTCAGAAGTTTAGCAAAAACTATATAAGAAATCATAGCGTAGAACTAAATACCTCCCATTGGGAAAAAGCTAGTTGGAGAGGTGTAAGTATTGATCAAATAAAAGGTAACATTACTACTGAAGAAGCTTATATGGGAACAAAAAGCCTTAAAATCACTAAAGATACTAACAGCAGCAGAGATTTTTATCAACAGTGGCTTAGTGGTCTTGTAAGAAAAAAATCCTATGTCCTTTCAGCCTATGTTAAAACCAAGGATATTACAAAAACAAGTAATG
>NZ_JAODOO010000055.1 GCF_025398335.1 Clostridium sp. CX1 | reverse complement strand
TGTAATAACGCAAATTGGCGGTATCGGAATATCAACCGATTGTCCATCACCTACGCCTTTCGGCCTCGGCTTAGGTCCCGACTAACCCTGAGCGGACGAGCCTTCCTCAGGAAACCTTAGGTTTTCGACCAATAAGATTCTCACTTATTTCTCGCTACTTATGCCAGCATACTCACTCCTGTACAGTCCACCGCTCCTTTCGGTACGACTTCAATCCATACAGGAAGCTCCTCTACCACTGATACTTACGTATCAATCCATAGCTTCGGTGGTAAGTTTTAGCCCCGGACATCTTCGGCGCAGGATCTCTCGACTAGTGAGCTATTACGCACTCTTTAAATGAGTGGCTGCTTCTAAGCCAACATCCTAGTTGTCTTAGAAATCCCACATCCTTTTCCACTTAACTTACACTTTGGGACCTTAGCTGATGGTCTGGGCTGTTTCCCTTTTGACCACGGATCTTATCATTCGTAGTCTGACTGCCTTGATTCAAGTATATGGCATTCGGAGTTTGATAGGGTTCAGTAACTGTTGTCAGCCCCTAGCCCATTCAGTGCTCTACCTCCATTACTCATTCAAGACGCTAGCCCTAAAGCTATTTCGAGGAGAACCAGCTATCTCCGAGTTCGATTGGAATTTCTCCGCTATCCACAGCTCATCCCATGGTTTTTCAACACCAACGTGGTTCGGTCCTCCACGGAATTTTACTTCCGCTTCAACCTGTCCATGGATAGGTCACCCGGTTTCGGGTCTACGACATGCAACTTTTCGCCCTATTCAGACTCGGTTTCCCTTCGGCTGCGTATCTTAAATACTTAACCTTGCTACATATCGTAACTCGCTGGCTCGTTCTACAAAAAGCACGTCGTCGCAGGTAAAACTGCTTCGACTGATTGTGGACACACGGTTTCAGGTTCTATTTCACTCCCCTTCCGGGGTTCTTTTCACCTTTCCCTCACGGTACTGCTTCACTATCGGTCACCAGTTAGTATTTAGCCTTGGGAGGTGGTCCTCCCTGCTTCCCACAAGGTTTCACGTGTCTCGTGGTACTCTGGATCAGATCT
>NZ_JAODOO010000054.1 GCF_025398335.1 Clostridium sp. CX1 | reverse complement strand
GTAACTCTTATTGAAGATAAAAAGGGCTATAATTTATCATGGATTCCAAATAACCAATGGTTAAAGGATGCTAATAGAAAATATCCTATTATTATAGATCCAACAATTTCAACACCACAGGAAGCTAAAAGTATTTTTGATAGCTATATCTCCTCAAACTACTCAAATTCAAACTATGGAAAAAGTGTTGCTCTAAGAGTAGGAAAATTTAATGATTTTGGTGTCACAAGAAGCTTTATTAGGTTTACACTGCCAACAGATAAGTTAACGTCCGGTGACTTAGTAGTAGGAGCTTATCTAAACTTAAACTTGGCAATATCAAACTATGATAAACGACAGGTTAATGTTTATAAGGTGCTGGCACCTTGGGATCCAGCAAGTATAAATTGGAGCAATGCACCGGCAGTAAACGATAAAAGAATAGAAGGATTACCAGCTAGTTAACGATACTGCAGGCAAATGGGTTGCATGGGACATAACAAGAGTGGTAAAGGAATGGCTTAGAGATGGTGCAAACTATGGATTAATGCTTAGAAACAGTGATGAAAATGCTAGCTATAATCAGTTTTTTTCCTCAGATGTAAGTGATTATGATGAGTACGGTAATAATCTTGCAATAGCTAGACCAGTAATAGCAATACAGTATGTTAACAATTCAGGATTAGAAAACTACTGGACTTACCATTCTCAAGATGTAGGAAGAGCAGGAACTGGGTATGTTAATGACTTTAATGGAAATCTTGTCTTTATCCATAATGATATAAGTATGAGCGGCAGCAAAATGCCAATTATTCTAAATCATGTGTTTAACAGTAATGAAAAAGACATTGTTTCTGGGTATGGAAATGGATGGAGGTTAAACCTAAGTCAAAGGGTAACGGAATCAAAGATAGGGGATATCCAGTATTATATATACACTGACGAAGATGGAACTAAGCACTATTTTTACTACGATAGTTCAGATAAAACCTATAAACAACAAATGGGTACAGATTTAACCTTTAATAAAGGGACAGATGGAAGTTATACCATAAAGGATAAAAGTGGAGGAGTTCTTGAATTTGTTCC
>NZ_JAODOO010000053.1 GCF_025398335.1 Clostridium sp. CX1 | reverse complement strand
TAAGTTGTTCTTGTTAAGTCTTGTTGTTTCTTGTAACAACATTGACTATTCTATCATAATTCTTATATGTATTTAATATTAAATGTTATTCTATTTGTTATCAGCTTAATATTACTAGGAATCTATGCTGTTATCTCAGTTATTCTTATATTGATACACTAGGTAGTGTTTCCCGCTATAATAAGTTTTAACTTATTGCAAATAGTAGATATACAATTTAGTTATGAGTTAATAACTAAATAAAATAAACCACAGAATAAAAATTTAATACTGTGGTTTACCTTATTTGCTAGTTAACTCTTAATACTTAAGAATTATATTAAAAACTATTGATTCATTATTTCAACATTGTATTTTTCTCTAAGCTCACTATTTAACTGTGAATATCTATATGTTTGTCTTTGTTGTAATAGGTTATTTTTAATCATATCCTTTACTTCGTCAAAAGACTGTACAGAACCTGGCACCTTTTCATCAACTCTTATTATATGATATCCAAATTGCGTTTTAACAGGTTTGCTTAGTTCATCTAATTCAAGAGTGAAAGCAGCTTCTTCAAACTCAGGTACCATTTGTCCTCTTGCAAATCTTCCAAGACTTCCCCCTTGAGCTTTTGATGGACATGAAGAAAACTCTTTAGCAGCATCTTCAAAAGCCATTCCATTATTTATTTTATTAATAATTTCTTCAGCCTTCTCTTCACTTTCAATTAATATATGTTTTGCACTTACCATCTCTGGATTGTTGAACATATGCTTATTAGCTTCATAGTAGGATTTAATCTCTTCATCTGTAACTTTAACTTCACTCATAACCTTTGATATTGCAATCTGTGTTAATATTTCTTTTTTTGCTTTTTCTAATTGTGCAATATATTCCTTATCTTCTTCTATTCCAGCATCCTTAGCATAGTTATAAATTAATTCAAAAGATATTATCTCATCTAGTAACTGTTTTTTCCCCTGTTCTGTCTGCAGATACCCCTGTCTTTCTCTTGGAAATCTTTTTATAGTATCTTCTAACTCCTTTTCTGTAATCTGTAAACCGTTTACAATAGCTAATACATTGTTTTCCATATCTTTTCTCCTTGCTTTTTATTTTATTGACACAATTAATTATGTCACAATTTTTACTATTTTTCTATATAATATTAGTTTATTCTTCTTTTATATGTAAGTTTACGTATAAAAATTGATATAAAAAAAACTCAGAATAAAATCTGAGTT
>NZ_JAODOO010000052.1 GCF_025398335.1 Clostridium sp. CX1 | reverse complement strand
AGTATCAGTCAGCTGAACATGTTACCATGCTTACACCTCTGACCTATCAACCTTGTGTTCTTCAAGGGGTCTTACTGGCTTACGCCATGGGAAATCTTATCTTGAGGTGGGCTTCACGCTTAGATGCTTTCAGCGTTTATCCCTTCCCGACATAGCTACCCAGCTGTGCTCCTGGCGGAACAACTGGTGCACCAGAGGTCAGTCCATCCCGGTCCTCTCGTACTAAGGACAGCTCCTCTCAAATTTCCTACGCCCGCGACGGATAGGGACCGAACTGTCTCACGACGTTCTGAACCCAGCTCGCGTGCCGCTTTAATGGGCGAACAGCCCAACCCTTGGGACCTACTTCAGCCCCAGGATGCGACGAGCCGACATCGAGGTGCCAAACCTCCCCGTCGATGTGGACTCTTGGGGGAGATCAGCCTGTTATCCCCGAGGTAGCTTTTATCCGTTGAGCGATGGCCCTCCCACGAGGTACCACCGGATCACTAAGCCCGACTTTCGTCCCTGCTCCACTTGTTTGTGTCGCAGTCAGGCTCCCTTCTGCCTTTGCACTCTTCGAACGATTTCCAACCGTTCTGAGGGAACCTTTGGGCGCCTCCGTTACTTTTTAGGAGGCGACCGCCCCAGTCAAACTGCCCGCCTAACAATGTCCCGTGACCAGATTCATGGCCGCCGGTTAGAATTCCAGTACTGTCAGGGTGGTATCCCAAGGTTGACTCCACAAAGGCTGACGCCCTTGCTTCTCAGTCTCCCACCTATCCTGTACAGACAATACCGAAACTCAATGCTAAGCTGCAGTAAAGCTCTACGGGGTCTTTCCGTCCAATCGCGGGTAGCGAGCATCTTCACTCGCAATACAATTTCGCCGGATTTGTTGTCGAGACAGTGCCCAAGTCATTACGCCATTCGTGCGGGTCGGAACTTACCCGACAAGGAATTTCGCTACCTTAGGACCGTTATAGTTACGGCCGCCGTTTACTGGGGCTTAAGTTCACACCTTCGCTTGCGCTAAGTGTTCCCCTTAACCTTCCAGCACCGGGCAGGCGTCAGCCCCTATACATCAGCTTTCGCTTTAGCAGAGACCTGTGTTTTTGCTAAACAGTTGCTTGGGCCTATTCTCTGCGACCTGCTTGCGCAGGCACTCCTTCTCCCGAAGTTACGGAGTCAATTTGCCGAGTTCCTTGACAACAATTCTTCCGCTGGTCTTAGGATTCTCTCCTCACCTACCTGTGTCGGTTTGCGGTACGGGCGCCAA
>NZ_JAODOO010000051.1 GCF_025398335.1 Clostridium sp. CX1 | reverse complement strand
AATCCGCTTTGAGATGGACCCGCGGCGCATTAGCTAGTTGGTGAGGTAAAGGCTCACCAAGGCGACGATGCGTAGCCGACCTGAGAGGGTGATCGGCCACATTGGAACTGAGACACGGTCCAGACTCCTACGGGAGGCAGCAGTGGGGAATATTGCACAATGGGCGAAAGCCTGATGCAGCAACGCCGCGTGAGTGATGAAGGCCTTCGGGTTGTAAAGCTCTGTCTTTTGGGACGATAATGACGGTACCAAAGGAGGAAGCCACGGCTAACTACGTGCCAGCAGCCGCGGTAATACGTAGGTGGCAAGCGTTGTCCGGATTTACTGGGCGTAAAGGATGCGTAGGCGGATATTTAAGTGAGATGTGAAATTCCCGAGCTTAACTTGGGAGCTGCATTTCAAACTGGATATCTAGAGTGCGGGAGAGGAGAATGGAATTCCTAGTGTAGCGGTGAAATGCGTAGAGATTAGGAAGAACACCAGTGGCGAAGGCGATTCTCTGGACCGTAACTGACGCTGAGGCATGAAAGCGTGGGTAGCAAACAGGATTAGATACCCTGGTAGTCCACGCCGTAAACGATGAGTACTAGGTGTAGGAGGGTCCAACCTTCTGTGCCGCAGTTAACACAATAAGTACTCCGCCTGGGAAGTACGATCGCAAGATTAAAACTCAAAGGAATTGACGGGGGCCCGCACAAGCAGCGGAGCATGTGGTTTAATTCGAAGCAACGCGAAGAACCTTACCTGGACTTGACATCCCCTGAATTACTCGTAATGGAGGAAGCCCTTCGGGGCAGGGAGACAGGTGGTGCATGGTTGTCGTCAGCTCGTGTCGTGAGATGTTAGGTTAAGTCCTGCAACGAGCGCAACCCTTATCATTAGTTGCTACCATTAAGTTGAGCACTCTAGTGAGACTGCCCGGGTTAACCGGGAGGAAGGTGGGGATGACGTCAAATCATCATGCCCCTTATGTCCAGGGCTACACACGTGCTACAATGGTGAGTACAATTAGATGCAAACCCGCGAGGGGGAGCCAAACTAAAAAACTCATCCCAGTTCGGATTGTAGGCTGAAACTCGCCTACATGAAGCTGGAGTTGCTAGTAATCGCGAATCAGAATGTCGCGGTGAATACGTTCCCGGGCCTTGTACACACCGCCCGTCACACCATGAGAGCTGGCAACACCCGAAGTCCGTGAGGTAACCGTAAGGAGCCAGCGGCCGAAGGTGGGGTCAGTGATTGGGGTGAAGTCGTAACAAGGTAGCCGTAGGAGAACCTGCGGCTGGATCACCTCCTTTCTAAGGAATTATAACTAAA
>NZ_JAODOO010000050.1 GCF_025398335.1 Clostridium sp. CX1 | reverse complement strand
TATTATACTTTCTAGCTATCTCTGATATCTTTACTCCTTTCAAATATTCGTTTCTAATTTCCATCCAAAGATCTCCTTTCACTCTTACCACCTCAATCTTCTTATCGAAGTGATATGAATATTTTAAAGAGTTCTCTGTATTTTTTTAGTACCCTTTTTATGTATTTTATCATTAACTTCTACAATGTCACTCCCTACATGGGAGTGTGGATTGAAATTCTTAAATTGCAGCGAGCAAAACAGATTTATAAGGTCACTCCCTACATGGGAGTGTGGATTGAAATAGTATGTTAAATTTATCAGCAGTTAACCAAAAATCGTCACTCCCTACATGGGAGTGTGGATTGAAATTTTCATTTAATCGGTGCAGGAAGTTTGCTTATAAGTCACTCCCTACATGGGAGTGTGGATTGAAATATTTACCAATTGGATGTACTCAGGATTATATCTTGGTCACTCCCTACATGGGAGTGTGGATTGAAATAATAGTAATGGCGATATGTCTCCTTGGAGTGATTAGTCACTCCCTACATGGGAGTGTGGATTGAAATCAAAGGGCAAGATTTGTCTTACGAGGTTAGTAGGTGTCACTCCCTGCATGGGAGTGTGGATTAAACTATGATTATCGCTCTTTTAATTAATGTGTATTTTGATTAGTGCCACAATTTACCTTGGATATGACGGAAGCAAAAATCTGTTTTTAAATTGCTAAATTATGATATAGAAAAAATAATCTGCTACCATGGAGGTGAATATAAAGAAAATATATCAGAGGCTCTACAGAATATTTGAAGCTACTCCGAAAGATAGAGAAATAATGCTGCCTCCGCTTCCCCACTAGGCTCAAGAGGAGAAAGGGGAGGCCTAGCTTTTTATTTTAGAAGCCATTCCTCAGCTTCTTCTTTACTTCCATACATTCTAAAATGATTGCCTTTATTGGTTTCTAAGGCCATTTCTCTAAATCTGCCTTTTTCCATGATCTCCTGGGGAATGACAGCCACAGTTTTTACACCATAGTTAATAAACTTTTGAAGCATATCACCTGCTACTCTGGTCTTAAGCTTGAAGAAGTCTTTAGATAAAGCAGCATAGTGGATCATAAGCAGATATGTGTCATGTTCACCGGTTAAAGCTACTAGGTCAAGTGCATCATTCTCAGTACTTAAAGGGTTGGTAGCGGAAATCAACTCTATGTATTTTTTATTATTCATTTCTATAATTTGATAATTCATTTTACCTTTCTCCTTTATATCTAGATTTTCAAATAACTTTTGACGGGTTTCTCGGACCCAATTCAATTCATTATTATAGGTTGAAATAATATTTTCTGAAATCCTCTCCCATATAAATCTTTCTCTAGTGCTTCTATTAGGCCAGTGAAGAGCACGTCTGTCTTTTTCCTGCTGCATAACTAACTGCACTTGGAGTTCCTCTTCATATTTGGAGAG
>NZ_JAODOO010000005.1 GCF_025398335.1 Clostridium sp. CX1 | reverse complement strand
TTAGTATATAGACACTAACTATTTTATAGTTAGTGTTTTTTTATTATGCAAAAACTCTGTAGAAAAAATTTTTAATAATTTCTATTATTACGAGCATAAAATATGGAATAAGTGGTAAATATATAATCGAACTATTTTGAAAATTTATTTAATTCTGAAAGGAATTTTTAAATTAAAGTAGAACTATATAATTAAGCCTAAAAGTAAGGGGGAATTGCTTATGAAAAACTACACAACTAAAAATCTAAGGAATGTAGGTATAATTGGACATAGCGGTTCAGGTAAAACCACTTTAGCAGAAGCAATACTTTATTATACCAAAACTACAGATAGGTTTGGAAAAGTCGAAGAAGGAAACACAGTTAGTGATTATGATTCTGAGGAAAAGAGAAGAAGAATATCTATATCAACTGCTATAACTCCATGTGAATGGGAAAATGTTAAAATAAATTTAGTTGATATGCCTGGATATTTTGATTTTGTTGGAGAGGTTTTTGAAGGTTTAAGAGCTTCGGATATAGCAATGATAGTTGTTTCTGGAGTATCTGGTATACAAGTAGGGACAGAAAAGTCCTGGGAATACGTAAATAAATATAAACTACCAAGATCACTCTACATTAACAAATTAGACAGAGAAAATTCCAGCTTTGACAAGGTTTTGACAGGATTAAAAGATAGCTTTGGTATATCAGTAGTTCCAGTACAATATCCTATAGGGACTGAAGAAAATTTTAAAGGTGTTATAAATGTAATTTCAAGAAAAGCTAGAATTTTTGATGCTAAAAGCAACAGTATGAAGGAAGCAGATATACCAGAAGAGCTTATAGATAAAGTTGATGAATGTAAAAATATGATTATTGAGGCTGTAGCTGAAACAGATGAAGCTTTACTAGATAAATATTTCAGTGACGGTACATTAACTGATGAAGAGATATATAATGGATTGATAAATGGGTGTGCTAGAGGCGAAATAACGCCTGTTATGTGTGGCTCAGCATTAAATGGCGTTGGAATTGAAACATTACTTGAAGACATAATCGAGTGTTTTCCATCACCTGAAGATTCAGAATTACTTAAAGCTAAAGACTTAAAAGGCGATTTAGAAACAAATATTAAAATTGATGAAAAGCTACCTTTCTCTGCTTTTGTATTTAAAACGATAGCGGATCCTTTTGTAGGAAAACTATCAATGTTCAAGGTTGTAACAGGAAAGATTAAGTCAGATTCATCTGTTTATAATGCAAACAAAGACAAGAATGAAAAAATAGGAACTATGTATTTCTTAAGAGGAAAACAGCAGATTCCTACAGCTGAAATTATTGCCGGCGATATAGGAGCAGTTGCTAAACTTCAATTTACCACTACAGGAGATACACTATGTGATGTATCAAATCCAGTAATTTTTGAAAAAATAGATTTTCCTAATCCAGTAATATCTATGGCTGTGTTGCCAAAGTCTAAGAATGATGAAGATAAAATATCTAATGGATTAAACAAATTGTTAGAAGAAGATCCTACCTTTAAGGTTTCTAGAGACGTAGAAAATGCTGAAACAATAGTCTCAGGATTAGGAGAAACTCATCTTGATGTAATAGCAAGTAAGTTAAAAAGTAAATTTGGAGCGGATGTTATACTTCAAACACCGAAGGTACCTTATAGAGAGACTATTAAAAAGGTGTCAGATATACAAGGTAAGCATAAAAAACAATCTGGTGGACATGGTCAGTATGGGGATGTAAAGATAAAATTTGAACCTAGAAATGATGGAGAAGATGATCTTCAGTTTGTAGATCAGGTTGTTGGAGGAGTTGTACCTAGACAGTATATTCCAGCAGTAGAGAAAGGACTTAAAGAGTGTATACAACATGGAGTATTAGCTGGATACCCTGTTATAAGATTAAAAGCAACCCTTCATGATGGATCATATCACCCTGTAGATTCATCAGAAATGGCTTTTAAAATAGCTGCATCTTTAGCGTATAAAAAGGGATTAATGGAAGCTCAGCCTATATTATTAGAACCAATTGTTCATGTAGAGGTAACAGTACCGGAGTACTATATGGGAGATATAATTGGCGATATAAATAAGAAAAGAGGTAGGGTTTTAGGTATGGAACCTTATGGAGATAAACAAATGATAATAGCTGAAGTACCACAGTCTGAAATGTTTAAGTATGCTACTGATTTAAGGTCTATGACCCAAGCAAGAGGAAACTTTACAATGAATTTTGAAAGATACGAGGAAGTTCCTTCTACTGAAGTAAATAAAATAATAGAAGAGGCTAAGAAATTAAAAATTAAAGAGGAAGTATAAGGTTAAAAACCCAATAGCTAATTGCTATTGGGTTTTTATTGGAATAATATCTTGCATATTTTAATAAAATATAAGAGAAAATAATGTAGTAGTATCTTTGTATTAATTCAATAAGGGGAGATTTTATGTCAGAATACCGTATGGATATAGTTGGAACAATAGAATTAGCTGATTATAGTAGTATTTATGATTATATAGCTATAGTTAATAATACTGATAATCTTACGATCTCTATAGAGGATGTAGAAAATGAGAGCATTAATATAATATGTAACATGTTAGAAAAAAGTAACTTTAAGATTGACTTAAATAAAGATTACGACACTAAAAAGTGTTTTATTAAAGCTTCTAGGGATATTAACACTTAGTAATAGCTGCCTTTAGCAAGATTATAAGGCAGTCATTTTTATTATGGATAAATATAAAAATAAAGAGGTTTTAAATTTATATATTAAGTTTAAAACCTCTGCTATTAGTAGATAAAAAATAATAAGTAACTATCGATTTGATAAAAAACATTTGAAATTAGGAGATAGAACTATGTAATTTTATCTTTTACTCATAAATGTTTATATTTCAAGTATTATTAAGATTGAATAAATAAAAAAATAATATTAATATTAAGTAAAGGTCAAAGAAAGTCAAAGTCGAGGGAGTATTATAATGACAAGATTATCGGATGTTATAGAAGAATTTATAAAAGAAATGTTAAAAAATAGTGATGGAAACCAGCTTCAAATTGTCAGAAACGAATTAGCTAATTATTTTAAATGTGCCCCATCACAGATAAACTATGTTTTAACAACAAGATTTACAGTAGATAGGGGATACTATATAGAAAGCAGAAGAGGCGGCGGTGGATGTATTTTAATAAAGCAGATTCAATTTTATAAAAATAAGTCTTTAGTTGAGATTTTAAATGAGAAGATTGGAGATAGTATAACCTATAGTACTGGCGTCAAGTTAATAGAAGGATTATTAGAATCGGGAATTATTAGTGAAGGTGAATTTAATATTTCAAAGGCAGCTATAAACGATAGAACATTAAGTAGCTCCTTAGAGAATAGAAATAAATTAAGAGCTGATATTTTGAAGTCTATTGTAATGGTAGTCCTGAATAAAGCTTAAATTATTGAGCAAATTGAAAGTTATGTTATAATATTATATGTAAAATATTTACATTAAAACCGGACGATTTAAATTCAAACATATTATTTTATATTTTATGGGAGTGATAAAATGTTGTGCGAGGTTTGCAAGAAAAATGATGCTAATGTTCACATAACTAAAATAGTGAATGGTACTAAGCATGAATTTAGTTTATGCGAGAAATGTGCAAAGGAAAAAGGTGAATTTAATTTCAGTAGTCAAATAGACTTATCATCACCTTTTACATTTCAAAATATATTGAGTGGAATAATGGATTATATAGGTCCTAATAACCAAACTGAAAATACCTTTGATATCTCATGTAGTAATTGTGGCAATACTTACAGTGAGTTTAAAAGGACAGGGTTATTAGGATGTAGTGAATGCTACAAAAGCTTTGCATCAACTTTAAAGCCTATTATTAGAAGAGTACAGGGAAACTGGGAGCATACAGGAAAACTTCCTAGAAAGGCTGGAGAAAGTATAATTAAGAGAAAAAAATTAATAGAGTTAAAGGAAAACCTCCAAAATGCAATAACCAATGAAGAATATGAAAAAGCGGCACAAATTAGAGATGAGATAAGGTCAATGCAAGAGAAAGAAAAATAGGAGGTTAAGTATGGAAAATTGGATAAAATCACAGGGAAGAAATGATGATTTAGTATTAAGTAGCAGAATAAGGTTAGCAAGAAATTTAAATAAAATACCATTTCCTCACAAGATGGATGAGGAAGGTGGAAAAAAACTAATAAAGGATGTAGAAAATGCTTTCTACACTTCTTCTCACACAGAGGATAAGTTTAAAACCATTCGCTTATGGGAAAATGATTTTATTGACAATGAAGTGTTTTTTGACAAACATCTTATAAGCAAAAATCTTTTAGATAATACTAGTAAAGCGGCATTTATTGTAGATGAAAATGAAACTGTAAGTATTATGATAAATGAAGAGGATCATATCAGAATTCAAGGTATAACATCAGGACTGGATTTAGAGGAAGTACAAGACTTATGCGGAAAGATAGATAACCTTTTAGAAGAAAAATTAGACTATGCCTTCGATGAGAACCTTGGATACTTAACAACTTGTCCTACTAATATAGGTACAGGACTTAGGGCATCGGTAATGATTCATTTACCATCCCTTACTATAACTAACAAGATGAATGGAGTGTTAAACGCAGTTACTCAAGTTGGTATGACTGTACGAGGGTTATACGGAGAAGGTTCAAAGGCAAGGGGTAATATTTATCAGGTATCCAATCAGATAACTTTAGGATTAAGTGAAGAAGAAATCATAAGTAATTTGAAAGCAGTTGTAAGTCAAATTATTAATGAGGAGAATTTATCAAGAGAAAACCTTATAAGAAAATATAAATATGAAACAGAGGATAGGATCTATAGAGCATTAGGAATATTAAAGTCAGCGGTGCTTTTAAATCCGGATGAATGTTTAAAACTTTTATCAGATGTAAGATTAGGTGTAGAAATGGGAATAATTAAAGATGTAAGTAAAGTAGTGCTAAACAATCTTTTAGTAGATACTCAAAATGCAGTTATACAGCAGCTCTATGATAAAAAGCTATCTAGTAAAGAAAGAGATCTTAGTAGAGCTAAATTGATTAGAGAAAGATTAGTAGAAAAGTAATATAATAAGGTGAGGTTGGTGAATTATTTATGATGTTTGGAAGATTTACAGAAAGAGCACAAAAAGTTCTTTTTTACGCTCAGGAGGAGGCACAATCTCTTAAGCATGGATATGTAGGAACCGAGCATATTCTGCTTGGGGTTTTAAGAGAAGATGGAATAGCTAAGAAATTGTTAAATAGCATGACTATTACTGTTGAAAATGTTAGGAATTTAGTAGAGGAATATGAGGGAAAGGGAGATATGGAACTTTATAAAAAGGAAATTCCCCTCACTCCAAGAACAAAAAGACTTTTAGAAATGAGCCTGCTTGAGGCAAGAACTTTAAATCATAATTATATAAGTCCTGAGCATATACTATTGGCCCTAATTAGAGAAGCAGAGGGAGTAGCTTTTACTATTCTTAACAACTTAGGAGCAGACTTTAACAAGCTCCGAAAAGAATTAGTAGATGCATTATCAGGAGAACAATCAACAAATTCTGTTGATACCAATAAGGGTAATGGAGAACCAACACCTACCTTAGACCAATTTGGCAGGGACTTGACTGAAATGGCTAGGGAAGGAAAATTAGATCCAGTTATAGGAAGAGATAAAGAAACCCAAAGGGTTCTTGAAATTCTATCAAGAAGAACAAAAAATAATCCATGTTTAATCGGAGATCCTGGTGTTGGTAAGACTGCTATAGCTGAGGGACTTGCGCAAAAAATAGTTTCTGCTAGCATACCTGAACTACTAAAAGATAAAAGAGTAGTTACATTAGATTTATCATCAATGATAGCGGGGTCTAAGTATAGAGGCGAATTTGAAGATAGATTAAAAAAGGTTATGGAAGAGCTACGAAAGGCTGGAAATGTAATTTTATTTATAGATGAAATTCATACTCTTATAGGTGCTGGAGCTGCAGAAGGAGCTATAGATGCCTCAAATATTTTAAAACCAGCCCTAGCAAGGGGAGAGATACAGTGTATAGGAGCTACTACTGTAGATGAGTATAGGAAACATATTGAAAAGGATGCAGCTCTAGAAAGAAGATTTCAGCCTATAATGGTAGGAGAACCTACTAAAGAGGAAGCTGTTCTTATACTGAAAGGATTGAGAGATAAATATGAAGCTCATCATAGAGTAAAAATTACTGATGATGCCATTGAAGCTGCAGTGGTTTTATCTGATAGATATATAACTGACAGGCATCTTCCAGATAAAGCAATAGACTTAATTGATGAGGCAGCTGCAAAGGTTAGAATCGAGAGCTTAACTACTCCACCAGATTTAAAGGAGTTAGAAGGAGAACTTGAAAAGATTACTAAGGAAAAAGAAGATTCTATAAGAGTTCAAGATTTCGAAAAGGCTGCAAGGCTAAGGGATAGAGAAAAAGAAATAAAGGATAGATTAGAGGGATTGAAAAATAACTGGAAGACTCAAAAGGAAGTTTCAACCCTTACTGTATCAGAACCTCAGATAGCTGCAGTTGTATCAAAGTGGACTAATATACCTATAGAAAAGCTAACTGAAAAAGAATCTGAAAGATTATTGAAACTTGAAGAAATACTTCATAAAAGAGTAATAGGACAGGGCGAAGCTGTAAAGTCTATATCACGAGCTGTAAGGAGAGCAAGGGTAGGACTTAAGGATCCTAAAAGACCAATTGGTTCATTTATATTCCTAGGACCAACAGGTGTAGGAAAGACTGAGTTATCGAAGGCATTAGCTGAAGCAATGTTTGGTGACGAAAGTAATATGATAAGAATTGATATGTCAGAGTACATGGAAAAACACACAGTATCAAGACTCATAGGTTCACCTCCAGGATATGTAGGGTATGATGAGGGAGGACAGCTAACAGAAAAAGTTAGAAGAAATCCTTATTCTGTTGTACTGTTTGATGAAATAGAAAAAGCACATCCAGAGGTTTTTAATATTTTACTTCAAATTCTTGAAGATGGAAGACTTACTGATGGTAAAGGTAAAACTGTAGACTTTAGAAACACTATAATAATAATGACGTCTAATGTAGGTGCTTCCACTATTAGAAAGCAAAAGTCTATGGGCTTTGCTTTAGACAGCGATGATGAAAAGCAGAATGAATATGAAAAAATGAAGGACAATGTAATGGATGAGTTAAAGCGTTCATTTAGACCAGAATTTTTAAATAGAATAGATGATATAATTGTATTCCACCAGCTTCAACAAGAGGACTTGAGACATATAGTTAGATTAATGTTAGGTTCTGTGTCAGAGAGGTTAAAAGATCAGAATATAGAAATTGAGTTTACCGATGAAGCAGAAGAATTGCTTGCCAAGGAAGGCTATGATATAACCTATGGTGCAAGACCTTTAAGAAGAGCGATTACAAAGGTAGTAGAAGATAAACTCTCAGAGGAAATGTTAAGAGGAAATGTTAAGAAGGGGAATAAAGTAACAGTCAGTGTAGAGAATAATGAGCTGGTATTTAATAAGGCTCATTAGAATGAAATTATTTATTTTGATAAAGCAATGTATAAATTGTATATGTTTATACATTGTTTTATTTTTAAAAATTTTTAATTATTATTAACACCATATTACTATAATACTGTATAATTATATTTTGTATAGAGGGAGGTGGTTTTAATGGCGAAGAATAAAACCACTTTTGTATGTCAAGAGTGTGGATATGAATCGTTAAAGTGGCTTGGAAAATGCCCCAGCTGTAATACATGGAATAGTTTAGTTGAAGAAGTGAAAGTTGAAAGTAATTCATCAAGAATATCTATAAGTTCAAATAGTGAACCGAAAAGTATAGTAAATATAAAATCTAGTGAATATGATAGATTTGATACAGGAATAATTGAGTTAAATAGAGTATTGGGAGGAGGAATAGTAAAGGGATCACTTACGCTAATATCTGGAGCACCAGGTATAGGAAAATCCACGTTGCTTCTGCAAACTGCTAATAATATTGCTAAAAGATATGGAAAGATATTATATATTTCTGGAGAAGAATCAGAAGAACAAATAAAAATGAGAGGGGATAGGCTAGAGGTTATATCTGAAAATTTGTATATAGTTTCCGAGACTAATTTGGATAAAATAGAAGAACATATTGAGAGTATTCAACCGGTATTTGTAATAATTGACTCTATACAAACACTTTTCAAACAATCTATCTCTTCGGCACCAGGAAGTGTGTCTCAAGTTCGTGAAAGTGCTAACGATATTATGCGTATGGGGAAAAGTAAAAATGTATCATTCTTTATAGTAGCACATGTTACTAAGCAGGGTGAACTTGCGGGGCCTAGGGTACTTGAGCACATGGTAGATACCGTACTATCCTTTGAAGGTGAAAGAACTGAAGAATTTAGAGTTCTAAGAACTATAAAAAATCGTTTTGGTACAACGAGTGAGATTGGTGTTTTTGAGATGAGGGAGAGTGGATTGGAGGAAGTACCAAACCCATCCGCTGTTTTTTTAGAGGAAGCAGGATTTCAAAAAGAGGGGTCTTTAGTTATAGGAATAATGGAAGGAACTAGACCAATTTTAGTGGAAATACAAGCCCTAGTTAGTGAAACTAAGGCTGTTATGCCAAGGCGTACTACTATTGGAGTAGAGAGTTCAAGGCTAAATCTAATTTTAGCAGTGTTGGAAAAAAAGTTAAGAGTTCCTTTTTATAATTGTGATGTATACGTAAATGTAGTAGGTGGGCTTAATATTGGAGGGACTTTTGGGGACTTAGGGGTTGCTTTAGCACTTGTTTCTAGTATAAAATCTAAAGAGATAAGTTTAGAAAAACTATTGGTAGTGGGAGAAATTGGACTTACTGGAGAGGTAAGACCTGTAGCTTTTTGTGATAGGCTTGTAAATGAAGCAGAAAAAATGGGATTTAAAAATATAATAATACCTTTCAGAAATAAGGAAAAAATAAAAAATAAAGATATAAACATAATTGCGGTATCTTCGCTAAAGGAAGCGGTAAACAAAGTTTTTTAGTATAGGGTGATTATTTTGAGATTAGAAAAAGATAAAGAACTTATGAATATACTTAAGTTGATGGCTCCAGGCACTCAGCTTAGAGATGGACTCGAAAATATATTAAGAGCCAAAACAGGAGGTCTACTTGTATTAGGGGACAATGAACAGATATTAAAGATAGTTGATGGAGGATTTACTATTAATTCTGAATATAGTCCTTCCTATGTTTACGAACTTGCTAAGATGGATGGCTCAATAGTACTAAGTAGCGATTTAAAGAGGATTATTTATGCTAATGCCCAGCTGATCCCGGACTCTAGCATTCCTACTTTTGAAACTGGCACTAGACATAGAACAGCAGATAGGGTAGCCAAACAGACAGGGGCGATAGTGGTAGCTATTTCTCAAAGAAGACATATAATAACGGTATATAAAGGCAGTATAAAATACGTATTAAGAGATAGTAGTGTAATACTTGGAAGAGCAAATCAGGCACTACAAACTTTAGAGAAGTATGTAGCGGTATTAGATAGAGTAGTAAGCAACTTAAACATACTAGAATTTCAGGATCTAGTAACTTTATTTGATGTTGTAACTGGAATCCAAAGAACCGAGATGGTAATGAGAATAGTATCAGAAATTGAAAGATATACATGTGAATTAGGTAATGAAGGTAGACTTATCTCTATGCAGCTTAATGAACTGGTAAAAAGTGTTGAGCAGGATGGAATATTGCTAATAAGAGATTATTGTCAGAATGATATGGATTATAATGATATATACAAACAAATGCAGACTATGGGATCTGAAGAGTTGCTAAACTTAGATTTCATTTCAAAGTTTTTGGGGTATGCGGGAGTACCATTAGTTGATACGCTTATATCGCCAAGAGGATATAGGATGCTAAATAAAATCCCAAGAATACCTACAAATGTAATAGAAAATTTAGTTAGAAACTTTAAAGAACTTAAGGGCGTAATGGAAGCATCTTACGAACAGTTAGATAAAGTTGAAGGCATAGGTGAAGCGAGAGCTAGGGCTATAAAAAATGGACTTAGAAGATTAAGGGAACAGATTATGATAGATAATAATTTTAGCACAAAATAATGTAACCATTATTTTGTGCTAATTTTTATCTAAAGGAATATTTACCTAATGTATTTATTTTGTCATATTCTTTAAGGAGTACATCATATAGATTTAAATCTAAAGTGTTACAAAGAGAAGCTAAATAGAAAAGATTATTTCCAAGTTCTCTTTCAATCACATCTCTACAATTATCACATAGTTTACCATCAATGTGGGTTGTAAAGGAATCCTTTAATGACTCTATATTTATAGCATCATCATCCTCTGGGAAATGTTGTTTTTTACCATTTACTTGGACACAGCCACAGTTTGTAATTGACTTTGCAACTGCCCTATTTACTCTCCCATTTGACTCCTGAAGTTTTGTCATTATATCTAAAATACTTTTATGTCTAATTAGAGAGTCATCTACTGCATTTTGAAAATCATCAAAAATTACATCTTTCATCAGGTTCAACTCCTTACATAGATTAAGTTAACATCTACAGATTAATTATAGTTTTTTTCAGACAATTTTGTCAATAAATATAGTACGAATTTTACTTTCCTTCTATATAATAAATCAAGAACGATTATATGAATAGGGGGATTAGCATGCCAAATAATGGACCAAAAGTCTTTGTACCAAAATATGGTGCTGGCATTATGTCAGAAGTAGAAGATAATGAATATGATAAAAGTAGAAAGTATATAAGCATTTGCTTATTACTTAATAATATAAATCTATATATGCCTGAAGATAATATACGAGAATATGAAGTAAGATCTGTTATTACTAAGGAAGAAATGGAAGAAGCATTAAATATAATAAAAAACAATCCAAATGAAATTGAAAAAAAGTGGGGTAAGAGATATCGAAACAATAATGATAAAATAAAAAGTGGCAATACTATAAAAATATGTGAGGTTATAAGAGATTTATATTATCTGAAACTTATGGGGAACTTGCCTCCAGGAGAAAGAAAAATACTATACAAGGCTGAAATTATGCTAGCTAGTGAAATTATGTTAATATTTGATATTTCTATGGAAGATGCTTTGAGTAAAATAAGAAATGTAAGGTGAACAATTTATTAAATAAACTAAGTTTTATTGAAAAAAATAGATTATTAATATATATTAGATATTAACAGGATTTAAAAATGCAAAATTTGTTAACAATTAAAGAGGAGGTGATACTATTGTTAAAAAAAATATTGAGGGGGCTTTTTACAATAATAGGCCTATTATTAGGCTATTTAGTAGGTGATGAAATAATTCATACTAAATATTTTACAAACTTAGGATATATCAGTACTAGTCCTATAAAAACGGTATTATTTTTAATTTTATCAACTGTATTTTTTGGAATTATATTATTTTTAATCTCGCCCTGGATTAATGCAGTTATTATGAAAATTATGGACTATATCGAAAAGAATATCCAAAAGCTATCTGCAACTGAAATTTTGTTTGGTACTTTAGGAAGTATCATTGGACTTGCAATCGCAGCACTATTTGTTGATTTACTAGCTCGAATACCTATAATAGGGGCTGTTTTGGCCGTAGTTGTAGCAGTAGTAATGGCAGCATTAGGTGGAAACATAGCTATAAGAAAGAGAGAAGAACTAATAGCTTTATTTTCTAATATAAGCATTAAAAAGGCGGGTTCCAGTAAGGATAAGAAAGCTAAAGCAGAGTATAAGGGGTATCCAAAGATATTAGATACATCTGTAATAATAGATGGAAGAATATTTGACATATGCCAAACTGGATTTGTAGAAGGAACTTTAATAATACCTAACTTTGTATTAGAAGAATTACGACACATAGCAGATTCTTCTGATGGATTAAAAAGAAATAGAGGTAGAAGAGGTTTAGATATTTTAAACAAGATACAGAACGAATTAAATGTAGAAGTTCAGATATATGAGAAGGACTTTCCAGAAATATCAGAAGTGGACAGCAAACTATTAAAACTTGCTCAAGTCTTAAATGGTAAAGTTGTGACTAATGATTACAATTTAAATAAGGTTGCAGAATTTCAAAGAGTACCTGTTCTAAATATAAATGAACTTGCTAATGCAGTTAAACCTGTAGTGCTTCCAGGTGAAGAGATGAGAATACAGATAATTAAGGATGGTAAAGAGTCAGGCCAAGGAGTTGCATACCTTGATGATGGAACTATGATAGTTGTAGAAGGCGGCAGAAAGCATATTGGAGAGATTAAGGATGTTATTGTTACGTCAGTACTTCAAACAGCAGCCGGCAGGATGATTTTTGCAAAGCAGAAAGAGGAAGTTTAATATGGGAAAAAATTATGCAATTATCGTAGCAGCGGGTAAAGGAAAAAGAATGGGGGCTAATGTAAATAAACAGTTCCTAAACATAAATAATAATCCTGTTTTATACTACTCGCTAAATACATTTTCTAAGAGTAAACTTATAGACGGAATAGTTGTTGTATGTGCAAAAGATGAGATAGAATATTGTAGAAAAGAAATAGTGGAAAGATATAAAATAGAGAAGGTATTAAAGGTTGTTGCCGGTGGAGAGGAAAGATATAACTCGGTATATAATGGCTTAAAGGAATTGCAGGATTGTGAAATTGTATTAATTCATGATGGGGCAAGACCTTTTGTAACTGAAAGGATTATAAGAGATGGCATAGAAAATGCTAAATTGTACGGTGCCTGTGCTTGTGGTGTAGTTCCTAAAGATACAATAAAAATTAGAGATGAAAATGGATTTTCATATAAAACTCCTGATAGGAACAAGTTGTTCTCTGTACAAACACCGCAATGTTTCAAGTATAGTCTAATTTTTGATTGCCATAGCAAATTGTCACAGAGTAATATTAATGTTACAGATGATACATCAGTAGCTGAGTTATATGGTAATAAGGCATACCTATACGAAGGAAGTTATGATAATATAAAAATCACCACACCAGGGGATATTTATATAGCTGAGAAGATAATTGAAAATTTTTAGATTAGTAACTAAGTCTCTTATTGCTTATGCGGTAAGAGACTTAGTTAAATATTTAGGTTTATTAATTACCTCAACATGGTTATACAAGGTTGTTTATACTATATTTTTAGATACTAATGGAAATACTAAAATAAGGGTTAAATAAGTTTTGATTATATGTTAAAATGTTTAGGTAATTAAATTTTTACTTTTGATGAAGTATTTAGACTATTTTGTTATTTTAAGGATAATATTAAAGATAAATGAAAAAATAAGCCTAATTAGGGGGTATAGATTAGTATGAAAGTATTTAATACAATGACAAGAAAAAAAGAAGAATTCGTTCCTCTAAAAGAGGGAGAAGTTAAGATGTATGTATGTGGGCCTACGGTCTATAATTTCTTTCATATAGGTAATGCAAGAACTTTTGTAGTTTTTGATACTGTAAGAAGATATTTCGAGTATAGAGGATATAAAGTTAGATTTATACAGAACTTTACAGACATTGATGATAAGATGATCAAGAGAGCTAATGAAGAAAGTATTACTGTTAAGGAATTAGGTGATAGATTTATAGAAGAGTACTATAAAGATGCAGATGCTTTAAATATAGAGAGAGCTACTGTAAATCCAAGAGCAACTCATTATATAGATCAAATAGTTGATTTTATAAAAGAATTAATAAATAGAGGCTACGCTTATGAGGTAAACGGAGACGTATACTTTAATACTAAAAAGTTTGAAGGATACGGAAAGTTGTCAGGTCAAAATCTTGAGGAGTTGCAATTAGGATCAAGAATAGATGTGGATGAAAGAAAAAAGGATCCAATGGATTTCGCAGTATGGAAAAGTCAAAAGCCAGGAGAGCCTGCTTGGGAAAGTCCATGGGGAATGGGAAGACCAGGTTGGCACATAGAGTGCTCATGTATGGCCCATGATTTGTTAGGAGAAACTATAGATATACATGCAGGAGGCTCAGACCTATCATTCCCACACCATGAAAATGAAATAGCACAAAGTGAAGGTAGAACAGGAAAAACTTTTGCAAGATACTGGATGCATTCTGCATTCGTAAATGTAAATAATCAAAAGATGTCAAAATCACTTAACAACTTCTTTACCGCAAGGGAAATACTAGAGAAATATGATTCAGATGTTGTAAGAATGTTTATGTTATCAGGGCATTATAGGACTCAGATAAACTTCAGCTTAGAGTTATTAGACTCTACTAAAGCAGCAGTAGATAGATTATATAATTCAATTGCAAATTTAGAAAATTTATTAGGTGAAGTTTCCTTAGATAATATGACTTCTACTGAGGAAGAGTATATTAAGAAGCTTAACTCATATAAAGAAAAATATATAGAAAAGATGGATGATGATTTTAATACTGCAGATGCTATATCTGTTATCTTTGATTTAGCAAGAGAGATTAATACAAATGTTGGAACAAGTTCATCAAAGGAATTAGTTGAGTATTCACTAGACTTGATAAGAGAACTTGGTGAACCTTTAGGAATATTACAAGTTTCAAAAAGAGGTAATTTAGAAGAGGAAATAGAGAGACTTATAGAGCAGAGACAGCAAGCAAGAAAAAATAAAGACTGGGCACTTTCAGATAAAATAAGAGATGATTTAAAGGCTCAAGGAATTATTCTCGAAGACACCCCACAAGGTGTGAGATGGAAAAGAATTTAGCATGATACAAATTTAGAATGGAGAATTCAAATGAATTTTAACTTAATAAAAGGTAAATTTACTATAGAGGATGCTAGACAAATAAATCCTTTAGTGCTGGCCTATGTAGGCGATTCTGTTTATGAAGTTTTTGTAAGAGCATATTTAGTAGAAAAGAATAGAGATATGTCCGTACATAAACTTCATAAAAAGGCTATAGAATTTGTTAAAGCACATGCACAGAGTGAGTTTATAAAGAAGCTAGAGGATAAACTGAATGAGGAAGAAATATATTTCTTCAAGAGAGGAAGAAATTCCAAATCAGCTACAACTCCTAAAAATGCAGATATTCAAGAATATAGATTTGCTACTGGTTTTGAATCCTTGATAGGATTTCTGTACATAACAGAACAATCTGAAAGACTAGAATATCTGCTTAACACTATTGTAGATTTACATGCAAATGGGGGAATATAGATGAAACTTAAAGTGAAGCTAATGGAATATACGCCTAATCCTGAGAAAGTTATAGCATCAGCGGCAAAGCTGTGTTACAGTGCTTCAGGAATAGATCAGATACAGGAGAATTTACAAGACGAACGAGCTGAAAAATTTCTTAATATGCTTATGTCATATGGGCATGAATCTCCAGTAGAGCATGTATCATTTACATTTGCTGTTGAGGGTGTATCAAGAAGTTTAACTCATCAGCTAGTAAGGCATAGAATAGCTTCATATTCACAACAGAGTCAAAGATATGTGAAGCTTGAGCAGTTCGAGTATATCATTCCTCCTGAAATTGAAAAAGATGGCGAGACAAAAGAGATTTTTATTAGTGCGATGCAAAATAGTCAGCAGGCTTATAGTCAGTTAACGGATAAATTAAAGGATAAATACCTGAAAAATGGCATAGAGCCTTTGGCGGCAGAAAAAATGGCAATTGAAGATGCCAGATATGTTTTTCCAAACGCATGTGAAACTAAAATTATTTTCACAATGAATGCTAGAAGTTTAATGAATTTCTTTAGGCACAGATGTTGTAACAGAGCTCAGTGGGAAATTAGAGAGTTAGCTAATGAAATGCTAATTCAAGTTAAGAAAGTTGCACCTGTTCTATTTAGTAAGTGTGGCCCTTCCTGTGTCACTGGGATGTGTCCAGAAGGAAAAATGACTTGTGGAAAAGCGGAAGAAGTAAGAAAAAGATATGTTTAATAGATGTGGTTAGAAGAAGTTATTAGGAGACTTTAATTTTGTCTACGTACTAAATCTATAAAGTGAAAGAGGTAATAGTGTGAAAGAAACTAGAAGAGGTTCAAAAGAAAAAACTATAAAATCAAAGGGAAAAGATAATAACTTCAACAAAGCCATAACTGTAGAAGCTAGAGAAGATATAATTGAAGGTAGAAATGCAGTTATTGAGGCTTTGCGTTCTGATAGAACTATTGAGCAGATATTAATTGCTAACGGTGATATCTCTGGATCAGTAAATGTAATATTAGGACTTGCAAAAGAAAAGAATGTTGTAGTTAAATATGTTGATAGAAGAAAATTAGACCAGATGTCTGAAACTGGAGCTCACCAAGGAGTAGTAGCTCAAGTTACACCTTACAAGTATTTTGAGGTAGAAGATATATTAAAATATGCGGAAGACAAAGGGGAAAATCCTTTTATAGTTATTCTTGATGAGATAGAAGATCCACATAACTTTGGTTCAATAATTAGAACTGCAGAAACCTGTGGAGCACATGGTATCATTATACCTAAAAGAAGAAATGTTGGCGTTACTCCTACTGTATATAAGACTTCAGCTGGAGCTATTGAATATATGAAAATAGCAAAGGTTACCAACTTAAATTCTACTATAGATAAGCTTAAGGAAAAAGGAATATGGGTGTATGGAGCAGACATGGCTGGAGAAGACTTCTGTTTTGAAGCTAATCTTTCTGGACCTGTAGCTCTCATTATAGGAAGTGAAGGAAAGGGTATTCTAAAGCTTACAAAGGAAAAATGTGACGCTCTTATAAAAATACCTATGGTAGGGAAAATATCATCTTTAAATGCTTCTGTGGCGGGAGGTATATTAATGTATGAAATTTTAAAACAAAAAATAAAATGTGATAAAAAGTGAAAAATATTTTTGTAGATGGATATAATGTAATAAATAGCTGGCCAGGATTGAAAGATGTGAAGGGATACAGCTTCGAATCGGCTAGACAGGAATTGATAGAGACTTTAAGTAACTATGCAGCATATAAAGGCCATAAGATCTTTATAGTTTTTGACGCTCATATGGTAAGCGGCAGTATAGAGAAAAGAGAAAAGATTAGTGATTATATTATAGTTATATTTACAAGAGAAGGAGAAACTGCAGATAATTTCATTGAGAGAGAAGTTAACAGAATAGGTCGAAAATCAGAGGTATGTGTCGTGACTTCAGACTCATTAGAACAGCAGATTGTCTTTCAAAGAGGGGCTGTCAGGATGTCATCTATAGAGTTTTATCATGAAATAAAATCTGTAGAATTAAAAATAAAAAGCAGAATAAGAAAAAAGTATTCTGAAAAGAGACATACATTACAAGACAGGGTTTCTGAGAATATATTGGAAGAACTTGAAAAAATTCGAAGAAGCAAGTGAAATCTATTGACTGTAAATTTAGGTTTAATGTATAATCAATTGTGTGGCCTATATTTGTTGTGGAGGGGATACCTTGGAGAAAAGGGGTTATATTGCTAAAAATTCCTCCTTTGAAGGTAAGTTAGATGAGGAAATTGTTATAGAAGCAAAAAAAGGGGATATTAGAGCTCAAGAGTACCTTATTAACAAATATGAAAACTTTGTTAAATCTAAAGCTAAGTCGTATTTTTTAATTGGTGCAGATAAAGAAGATATATACCAAGAGGGAATGATAGGTTTATATAAGGCCATTAGAGATTTTAAATCCGATAAGTTATCTTCTTTTAAGGCTTTTGCAGAATTGTGTGTTACAAGACAGATAATAACTGCCATAAAAACTGCTACTCGGCAAAAGCATATACCGTTAAATACGTATGTTTCCCTAAACAAACCTATATATGACGAAGAGTCAGATAGAACTTTGTTAGATGTGTTATCTGAGGCCAGAGTTGCAGACCCTGAGGAGCTTATTATAAGTAGGGAAGAGTTAAATCACATACAAAATGAAATTGGTGAAGTATTATCAAGCCTAGAGATGGAAGTATTAATGTCATATCTTGATGGTAAATCCTACCAGGAGATTGCATGTGACTTAGATAGGCACGCTAAATCAATAGATAATGCACTGCAGAGAGTTAAAAGAAAGTTAGAAAAATGTTTAAACGATAAATAGAAATACATATTGACAAAATCACTTAATTGTATTAAAATTGATAATCGGTATATAACTTTTACGATGATTTTGAAATAAGTGAGCGAGAGTAGTTCAGCGGTAGAACACCAGCTTCCCAAGCTGGCTGTCGCGGGTTCAATCCCCGTTTCTCGCTCCAGTGATAAAATTGCCCATGTAGCTCAGTCGGCAGAGCGTCACCTTGGTAAGGTGGAGGTCACCGGTTCAATCCCGGTCATGGGCTCCAATAATATTTAAAGTTCACAACACACCAGGGTGAGTTTACCTAAATAAAATGTTTATGAAACAAGGAGGAACAATAAAATGTCAAAAGCAAAATTTGAAAGAAACAAACCACACGTAAACATAGGAACAATAGGACACGTAGACCACGGTAAAACAACATTAACAGCAGCAATAACAACAGTATTATCAAAAAAGGGATTTGCAGAAGCATTTGATTATGCAGCAATAGATAAAGCACCAGAAGAAAGAGAAAGAGGAATCACAATCAACACAGCACACGTTGAATATGAAACAGAAAACAGACACTATGCACACGTTGATTGTCCAGGACACGCTGACTATGTTAAGAACATGATAACAGGAGCAGCACAGATGGATGGAGCTATCTTAGTTGTAAGTGCAGCAGATGGTCCAATGCCACAAACAAGAGAGCACATACTACTAGCATCAAGAGTTGGTGTTGACTACATAGTAGTATTCTTAAATAAAGCTGACATGGTAGACGATGCAGAATTATTAGAATTAGTAGAAATGGAAGTTAGAGAATTATTAAGCGAGTACAACTTCCCAGGAGATGATACTCCAATCGTAGCTGGATCAGCATTAAAAGCATTAGAAAACCCAACAGATGAAGAAGCAATAAAACCAATAATGGACTTAATGGCTGCAGTAGACAGCTACATTCCAACTCCAGAAAGAGCAACTGACAAAGCATTCTTAATGCCTGTAGAAGATGTATTCACAATAACAGGAAGAGGAACAGTTGCAACTGGAAGAGTTGAAAGTGGAATATTAAAAGTTGGAGACGAAGTAGAAATCGTAGGAATAAAAGAAGAAAAGGGCAAAACTGTATGTACAGGAGTAGAAATGTTCAGAAAGCTTCTTGATCAAGCGATGGCAGGAGATAACATCGGAGCATTATTAAGAGGTGTTCAAAGAGATGATATCGAAAGAGGTCAAGTATTAGCAAAACCAGGTTCAGTACATCCACATAAGAAGTTCGTAGGTCAAGTATACGTACTAAAAAAAGAAGAAGGTGGAAGACACACTCCATTCTTCGATGGATATAGACCACAGTTCTACTTCAGAACAACAGACGTTACAGGATCAATCAAATTACCAGAAGGAATGGAAATGGTTATGCCTGGAGACCACATAGACATGAAAGTTGAATTAATCACTCCAGTAGCAATGGATGAAGGATTAAGATTTGCTATAAGAGAAGGCGGAAGAACTGTAGGTTCAGGAGTTGTTTCTAAAATAGAAGAGTAATTATAAGTTGTAGGACTGGGTTTCTATACCTAGTCCTTTTAAAAGTATAGAAGGTTAATGTAAATTAGTGCTAATATATACTTTTAATTTCAATTGACATAATAACTAAGTTGTGATAAATTATCTAAGTAATGCACATTTATAAATAGCAACAAACAATGTTTTGACATTATAGATAAGCATGTTTCAGGAGGTGGAAGCAATGAGAATAAAAATAACATTAGCATGTACAGATTGTAAACAAAGAAATTACAACACAATGAAGAACAAAAAGAATGATCCTGACAGATTAGAAATGAGAAAGTACTGCCCATTTTGCCATAAACATACAGCTCACAAAGAAACAAAATAACATTACATAGAGGCGTTGAATTAAAATAATGAGGATGTGAAAAAATGGCTGCACAGGACAATGTAAAAAAAGTAAACAAATCAGCAGCATCCGGAAACGGAGTTATTAGTTTTTTTAAAGAGTTAAAAGCAGAAACTAAGAGAATAACTTGGGCCTCTAAAGAAAATGTAAAAAAAGCAACAGCAACAGTTATGACATTTTGTGTTATATATGTAATAATAGTTGGATTACTTGATTTTGGATTTAAGAATCTTATTGGAGTAATCTTTAAATAACATAAAAAGGAGGTAGGGGTCGAGAGAAGATTCCCGTCCCTTGAATTATGGCAGATAAAGCTAGATGGTATGTAGTACACACATATTCTGGTTATGAGAATAAGGTTAAAGCAAACCTTGAAAAAACCATCGAAAATAGAAATTTATATCATTGGATAGATGATGTTCAAGTTCCTATAGAAGAACAAGTTGAAATTAAAGATGGTAAGAAGAAAATAACACAAAGAAAGATTTTTCCGGGATATGTCTTAGTGCATATGATAATGACAGATGATTCTTGGTATATAGTTAGAAATACTAGGGGAGTAACAGGATTTGTAGGTCCAGGATCAAAACCAGTACCGTTAACTGATGAAGAAGTTAAGGCAATGGGTATATCTGAAAAACCTGTTAATGTAGATATTGAAGTCGGAGAAAACATTAAAGTTAAATCTGGCCCATTAGAAAACTTCCCGGCTATTATTCAAGAAATCAATACTGAAAAGAGAAAAATCAAAGCATTAGTTAACATGTTTGGCAGGGAAACCCCTGTTGAACTTGATTTTAATCAAATAGAAAAATTAGATTAGTTTGTAAGACGTAAGTCTTAACAAGTGGGAGGACAAAAGTCCGTATAACCACATTTTAGGAGGTGTAAATTCATGGCTAAAAAAGTAGTAGGAATGATTAAACTTCAACTTCCTGCAGGAAAAGCAACTCCAGCACCACCTGTTGGACCAGCACTTGGACAGCATGGGGTAAACATTATGGGATTCTGTAAAGAATTTAACGCTAAGACTGCTAACCAAGCAGGACTAATAATTCCTGTAGTAATCACTGTATATCAGGACAGATCTTTTAGTTTTATACTAAAAACTCCACCTGCAGCAGTATTATTAAAGAAAGCAGCAGGAATTGAAAGTGGATCTGGCGTACCAAACAGAACTAAAGTTGCTAAAGTAACTAAAGAACAAGTTAGACAAATAGCTGAAACAAAGATGCCAGACTTAAATGCAGGAACTATTGAAGCTGCTATGAGCATGGTAGCAGGAACAGCAAGAAGCATGGGAATAGTTGTAGAAGAATAGTTAACCAAAATAGTGGGAGGTAATAACCGTTAAAACCACGAAGGAGGATACAAAATGGGAAAGAATTACAATGAAAGCGTTAAGCTTGTTGATAGAAGTGTTCTATATACATCATCAGAAGCTATAGAGCTTGCTGTAAAAACATCAAAAGCTAAATTTGATGAAACTATTGAGCTAGCATTAAGACTTGGAGTTGATCCAAGACATGCAGATCAACAGGTTAGAGGAGCTGTAGTACTTCCTCACGGAACTGGTAAAAAAGTTAGAGTTTTAGTTTTTGCAAAAGGTGATAAGGCTAAGGAAGCTGAAGCTGCAGGCGCTGAGTTTGTAGGAGCAGAAGAGTTAGTTGATAAAATACAAAAAGAAAACTGGTTTGATTTTGACGTAGTTGTTGCAACTCCAGATATGATGGGTGTTGTTGGTAGACTAGGTAGAGTATTAGGACCTAAGGGTTTAATGCCGAATCCAAAGTCAGGTACAGTTACTTTTGATGTAGCAAAAGCTGTAGCAGACATTAAAGCTGGTAAGGTTGAATATAGAGTTGATAAAACTGCTATAGTTCACGTTCCAATTGGTAAAAGATCATTTGGAGAGCAAAAATTACTTGAAAACTTCCGTGTATTGATGGAAGCTGTTATAAAGGCAAAACCAGCAGCTGCTAAAGGTCAATACTTAAAATCTGTAGTAGTTTCAGCTACTATGGGACCTGGAATAAAAATAAATCCAGTAAAAGCATTAGATTAATATTGACATAGATTAAAAGTTAATGTACAATATTAGAGGTTAATAAGTAAATATTCCGTAGACAGTAGGTGCGAATGCATAACGGTTATACCAACCTACCGAGGGTTCCGATATAAGTGATTATAACTGGTCTCTCTACGTCTACGGGGAGACCTTTAAATTTGTATAACATTAATTTTAAACTGTGAGGAGGTGGACACACAGTGGGAAAAAATAGAGAAATAAAAGAAGCTAAAGTGTTAGAAATAAAGGAAAAAATGGAAAAAGCTCAAGGTATAATCTTCGCTAAGTATCAAGGATTAACTGTTGAAGAAGATACAGAGCTTAGAAAGCAATTAAGAGAAGCTGGTGTAGAGTATAAAGTTTACAAAAATACTTTAACTACATTAGCAGCAAGAGAACTAGGATTTGATGGTGTTGAAAGCATCCTTGAAGGACCAGTTTCAGTAGCATTCGGATATGAAGATCCAACAGCTCCTGCAAGAATCTTAAATGATTTTGCAAAAAATCATAAGAAGATGGAGTTAAAAGGTGGAGTTGTTCAAGGAGAAATATTTGATACTGATAAAGTTCAACAACTTGCTAAAATACCACCAAGAGAAGTTTTACTTGCTCAATTACTTGGAAGCTTCAAAGCTCCAATGTCAAACCTAGCATACTTATTAAATGCTGTTAAAGAAAAGAAAGAATCAGAAGAAGCTTAATTTGAATAAATAATAATTTGTTGAAGAGAAATTTTGGAGGTGTCTAATAATGACTAGAGAAGAAATAATTCAAGCTATAAAAGAAATGAGCGTTTTAGAATTAAACGAGTTAGTAAAAGCATGTGAAGAGGAATTCGGAGTAAGCGCAGCTGCTCCAGTAGCAGTTGCAGGTGTTGCAGCACCAGGTGCAGCAGCAGAAGAAAAGACTGAATTCGACGTAGTATTAGCTAACGCTGGATCAGAAAAGATAAAGGTTATAAAAGCAGTTAGAGAATTAACTGGTTTAGGATTAAAGGAAGCTAAAGAAGTAGTTGACGGAGCTCCTAAGACATTAAAAGAAGGCGTAAGCAAAGAAGATGCTGAAGCTATAAAGGCAAAACTTGCAGAAGTTGGTGCTACTGTAGAAATAAAATAGTATCTTATAAAAAAGAGGCACTTTTTATATAAAAAGTGCCTCTTTTAAAATTTAATGACATTATTTATTGACAAATGTTTATTATTATGGTAATATAATAAATTGCATTGATTAGTTAAATATAATGCAAATATTTTAGTTTTATATCAAAGATTGAATTAATTATAAAAAAAAGGTTATACTAAAAAGATGGTAATGTAATCAATCCAAAATCACATTTAAAGAGGTTGTGTTTTTGGTTATTTTTAGTTTATGCAAGGGGTGAAAGTCAATGGTACATCCTGTCCAGGTTGGTAAGAGAACGAGAATGAGCTTTTCCAAACTTAAAGAAGTTGGCGATATGCCTAATTTGATTGAGGTGCAGTTAGATTCCTATAATTGGTTTCTAAGAGAAGGCTTGCAAGAAGTGTTTGATGATATTAATCCTATTCAGGATTATACTGCTAATCTTAATCTTGAGTTTGTAGGCTACAAGTTAGATATGGATAATATCAAATACTCAGTTGAAGAATGTAAAGAAAGAGATGCTACATATGCAGCGCCTTTAAAAGTAAAAGTAAGATTACTGAACAAGGAAACTGGTGAAGTAAAGGAACAAGAAGTGTTCATGGGAGACTTTCCTCTTATGACAGAACAAGGAACCTTCATCATTAATGGTGCGGAGAGAGTTATTGTAAGTCAGTTAGTAAGATCACCAGGTGTATATTACGATATGGCAGTTGATAAAACAGGTAAAAAGCTTTTTTCATCAACTGTAATACCAAACAGAGGTGCTTGGCTAGAATATGAAACAGACTCAAATGACATAATATATGTGAGAATAGACAAGACAAGAAAATTACCTATAACCATACTTATAAGATCTATGGGATATGGTACAGATGCTGAAATAACAGAGTTTTTCGGCGAGGATGAAAGATTGAAAGCTTCCATAGAGAAAGATAATACAAAGACTCGTGAAGAAGCATTACTTGAAATATACAAGAGATTAAGACCAGGAGAACCACCTACAGTTGACAGTGCACAATCACTTATTGAATCCTTGTTCTTCGATCCTAAGAGATATGATTTATCAAGAGTTGGAAGATACAAGTTTAATAAAAAATTAGCTCTTCATTTGAGAATTGCAAATCAAATATCAAATGAAGATATTGTAAACCCACAAACAGGTGAGATTCTCGTACAAAAAGGCGAAAAGATTGATAGAGAGAAAGCAATTGAAATACAAAATTGTGGTATAAGGGCAGTAGATATTCAAGTTGAAGATAAAGTTCTTAAAGTAATAGGAAACAATTTTGTAAACATACATAGCTTTATTGATTTTAATATAGACGATTTAAATATAAAGGAACTTGTACATTATCCTACATTAAAGGAAATTTTGGATAACTACAGTGATGAAAGTAGTATAAAAGAGCAACTAAGAAAGAATATCCACGTGTTAATACCAAAACACATAATAAGAGATGATATATATGCTACTGTAAGCTATGAATTAGGATTAGCTTATAATATTGGTCATACAGATGATATTGATCACCTTGGTAATAGAAGAATTAGATCTGTAGGAGAACTTCTTCAGAATCAATTTAGAATAGGTCTTTCAAGAATGGAAAGAGTAGTTAAAGAAAGAATGACTATTCAAGATCAAGAAGTTATAACTCCGCAAGCGTTAATAAATATAAGACCAGTAGCAGCATCCATAAAAGAATTCTTTGGAAGCTCTCAGCTTTCACAGTTCATGGATCAGACAAATCCATTATCAGAGTTAACAAATAAGAGAAGACTTTCAGCCCTAGGTCCAGGAGGTCTTTCAAGAGAAAGAGCAGGATTTGAAGTAAGAGACGTTCACCACTCACACTATGGTAGAATGTGTCCTATAGAAACACCTGAAGGTCCCAATATAGGACTTATTAACTCATTAGCAACTTATGCTAGGGTAAATTACTATGGATTTATAGAAACTCCTTATAGAAAAGTTGATAAAAAGTCAGGTGTAGTTACTGAGAAACTAATATATATAACAGCAGATGAAGAAGATGAGTACCTAGTAGCACAGGCTAACGAACCTATTGACGAAAACGGACATTTTGTTGATAGTAAGGTAACAGTAAGAAACAAGGAAGATATAATGGTTGTTCCTCGTGAAGATGTTGATTTTATGGACGTATCACCAAGACAATTAGTTTCAGTAGCTACAGCTATGATACCGTTCCTTGAAAATGATGATGCCAGCCGTGCTCTTATGGGATCAAACATGCAGCGTCAGGCAGTGCCATTATTAAAGCCTCAAGCCCCTGTTGTAGGAACTGGAATAGAGTATAAGGCAGCTGTTGACTCAGGAGTACTACCTAAGGCTAAAAATGCTGGAACAGTTGTATATGTAAGTGCTAACGAAGTTAGAGTTAAGAGAGACTCTGACGGAGGAATAGATGTATACAGACTTCTTAAGTTTAAAAGATCAAACCAAGGTACTTGTATAAATCAAAGACCAATAGTTAATAAAGATGAACGTGTAGAGAAGGGTACAGTATTATCAGATGGTCCTTCTACTGACTTAGGAGAAATAGCATTAGGTAAAAATATAAGAATGGGCTTCATAACTTGGGAAGGATACAATTATGAAGATGCTATGCTTATATCTGAAGAATTGGTAAAGAATGATGTATTTACATCAATTCATATAGAAGAATATGAAGCTGAAGCAAGAGATACAAAATTAGGACCAGAAGAAATAACAAGAGATATACCGAACGTTGGAGAAGATGCATTAAAAGACATAGATGAAAGAGGAATAATAAGAATAGGTGCTGAGGTAAGATCTGGAGATATACTTGTAGGAAAGGTTACACCAAAAGGAGAAACTGAACTTACAGCTGAAGAGAGATTACTTAGAGCAATCTTTGGAGAAAAGGCTAGGGAAGTTAGAGATACTTCACTTAGAGTTCCTCACGGTGAAGCAGGTATAATTGTTGATGTTAAAGTATTTACTAGGGAAAATGGAGATGAGCTTCCACCTGGAGTTAATAAACTAGTAAGATGCTATATAGCTCAAAAAAGAAAAATATCTGTTGGAGATAAGATGGCAGGAAGACACGGTAATAAAGGGGTTATCTCTAGAGTATTACCAGAAGAAGATATGCCATTCTTACCGGATGGAAGACCACTTCAAATATGTCTAAATCCACTAGGGGTTCCTTCACGTATGAATATCGGTCAGGTACTTGAGGTTCACCTAGGATGGGCTGCAAGTGAATTAGGTTGGCATATAGCTACCCCTGTATTTGACGGTGCAACTGAAAGGGAAATAATAGAGTGCCTAGTAAAGGCTGGATATAGAGAAGATGGAAAGACTGTTCTTTATGATGGAAGAACAGGTGAACCATTTGACAACCCAGTAACCGTTGGATATATGTATATATTAAAGCTTGCACACTTAGTTGATGATAAGATTCATGCTAGATCTACAGGACCATACTCACTAGTTACCCAACAGCCATTAGGTGGTAAAGCGCAGTTTGGCGGACAGAGATTTGGAGAAATGGAAGTTTGGGCACTTGAGGCATATGGAGCAGCTCATACACTTCAAGAAATACTAACTGTGAAGTCCGACGATGTAGTTGGAAGGGTTAAAACTTATGAGGCAATTGTAAAAGGTGAAAACATACCTGAACCAGGAGTGCCAGAGTCATTTAAGGTACTTATAAAGGAATTACAAGCATTGTGCCTTGACGTAAAAGTCCTAAATGATGACAATGAAGAGATAAAATTAAGAGAGTCAGTAGATGAAGAGGCAGAAGATTTAGGTGTTAATATTGAAGGAAATGAAGAATTGGTTCCACCAGTTCCTACTGATGATTATATCGAGAATGAAGATAGTGATGAAGAGTTAGAAATTGATTATGAAGATTTATCTTTAGATGATCTTCAAGGTGAATTGGAAATAGATGATTTTGGTGATGAACACTAGGAAGGGAGGATGTACCCTTGTTTGAATTAAATAATTTTGATGCACTGCAAATAGGATTAGCTTCTCCAGAGAAGATTAGAGAATGGTCTAGAGGTGAAGTTAAAAAACCAGAAACTATAAACTATAGAACTCTAAAGCCAGAAAGAGATGGATTGTTCTGTGAAAGAATATTTGGACCGATAAAAGACTGGGAATGTCACTGTGGAAAGTATAAAAGAATAAGATACAAAGGTATAGTTTGTGACAGATGTGGAGTAGAGGTTACAAAGGCTAAAGTAAGACGTGAGAGAATGGGGCATATAGAACTTGCTGCCCCTGTATCTCATATATGGTATTTCAAAGGAATACCATCACGTATGGGACTTATATTAGATATGTCTCCTAGAGCACTTGAAAAAATATTGTATTTTGCATCTTATGTAGTATTAGATCCAAAAGAAACACCATTATTAAAGAAGCAGCTACTAAATGAAAAGGAATATAGAGAAGCAGCTGATAAATATGGTGAAGAGAACTTTGTTGCTGGTATGGGAGCAGAATCAGTTAAAAAACTTTTAGAGGAAATAGATCTTGAACAACTTTCAGCAGAGTTAAAAGAAGATTTAAAGAGCAGTACTGGGCAAAAGAAGGTAAGAATAATCAGAAGGTTAGAAGTTGTAGAATCCTTTAGAAAGTCTAGCAATAGACCAGAGTGGATGATTATTGATGTAATACCTGTAATACCTCCAGATTTGAGACCTATGGTTCAGCTGGATGGTGGCAGATTTGCAACGTCTGACTTAAATGATCTTTATAGAAGAGTAATTAATAGAAACAATAGACTTAAAAAACTTTTAGATTTAGGTGCTCCAGACATCATAGTAAGAAACGAAAAGAGAATGCTTCAGGAAGCTGTAGATGCACTTATTGATAACGGCAGAAGAGGAAGACCTGTAACAGGACCAGGAAATAGGCCGTTAAAATCATTATCAGATATGTTAAAGGGTAAGCAGGGAAGATTTAGACAAAACTTACTTGGAAAACGTGTTGACTATTCAGGACGTTCCGTTATAGTTGTAGGACCTGAACTGAAAATGTACCAATGTGGTCTTCCAAAAGAAATGGCGCTTGAATTATTTAAACCTTTTGTCATGAAGAAATTGGTAGAAAGCGGAGTAGCTCATAATATTAAAAGTGCAAAAAGAATGGTAGAGAGAGTTCAAACTCAGGTATGGGATGTACTTGAAGAAGTTATTGCAGACCATCCAGTTCTTTTAAACCGTGCTCCGACGCTTCATAGATTGGGAATTCAGGCATTCCAACCTGTACTTGTTGAGGGTAGAGCAATAAAGCTTCATCCATTATCATGTACAGCATATAATGCGGACTTTGATGGAGACCAAATGGCTGTCCATGTTCCATTATCTGTTGAAGCTCAAGCAGAAGCAAGATTTTTAATGCTTGCAGCACACAATATAATGAAGCCATCTGATGGTAAACCAGTTGTAGTTCCTACACAGGACATGGTGCTTGGTTCATACTACTTAACTATAGATAAAGATGGCGAAAAGGGAGAAGGAAGAAGTTTCTCATCACCAGATGAGGTAATCATGGCTTACCAGCTTAGCGAAATAAGTATTCACGCAAAAATAAGAGTGAAGATGGTTAAGATTAAGGATGGCAAGGAGATTACTGGAATAATAGAAACTACTCCTGGAAAAATCATATTCAACGAAGCTATACCACAGGACTTAGGTTTTATAGATAGAAGTAAACCAGAAAATGAATTTAAGTTAGAGGTTGATTTCCTTGTTACTAAGAAAAACCTTGGAAAGGTTATAGATAAGTGCTACATGAAACATGGAGCAACTAAGACGTCTATAATGCTTGATAACATAAAAGCTAAAGGATATCACTACTCAAGTATAGGGGCTATTACTGTATCTACATCAGATATGGTTGTTCCAGAGAATAAAAAGAAGTTGCTTGAAGAAGCAGATGCTGCAGTTGATAAAATTGAAAAAATGTACAGAAGAGGATTTATATCAGAAGATGAAAGATATGAAAGAGTTATAGAAAAATGGACTAAGACCACTGAAGATGTAGCTGATGCACTTATGAATAACTTGGATAAGTTTAATCCTATATTCATGATGGCTGATTCAGGAGCCAGAGGTTCTAAGAGTCAGATAAAACAGCTTGCTGGTATGAGAGGTCTTATGGCTAACCCATCTGGTAAGATTATAGAATTACCTATAAGATCATCCTTTAGAGAAGGTCTCGATGTACTTGAATACTTTATATCAACACACGGAGCAAGAAAAGGTAATGCCGATACAGCTCTTAAAACAGCGGACTCTGGATATTTGACAAGAAGACTTGTTGATGTAAGCCAAGATGTTATAGTTAGAGTAGAAGATTGTGGAACTCGTGATGGCTACGAGGTTTCTGAAATAAAAGAAGGAAATGAGACTATAGAAAGTTTAGCAGAAAGACTTACAGGAAGATACTCCAGTGAAGATATTCTAGATCCTAAGACAGGAGAAGTAATTGTTGCAAGAGATGCTTATATGGATTCAACAGTTGCTGACAAAGTAGAAGATGCTGGAGTTAAGAAAGTAAAAATTAGATCTGTATTCACTTGTAAATCTAAGCATGGCGTATGTTCAAAATGTTATGGAATGAATATGGCCACTGCGCAAAAGATAAATATAGGTGAGGCAGTTGGTATAGTTGCAGCACAAAGTATAGGAGAGCCAGGTACTCAGCTTACAATGAGAACCTTCCATACTGGTGGAGTTGCTGGAGCTGATATAACTCAAGGTCTTCCTAGAGTTGAAGAATTATTCGAGGCTAGAAAACCGAAGGGTCTTGCTATAGTAAGTGAAGTTTCTGGTACTGTAAAAATGGAAGAAACAAAGAAAAAGAGAATAGTATCTGTTATTACAGCAGGTGGAGAAGAAGTTACCTATGATATACCATTTGGATCAAGACTTAAGGTATCTAACGGTGACGTTATAGAAGCCGGAGATGAAATTACAGAGGGATCTATTAATCCACATGATGTTTTAAGAATCAAAGGAGTTCTTGGAGTTAAGAACTACCTTTTATCTGAAGTTCAAAAGGTATATAGATTACAGGGTGTTGATATCAATGATAAACACCTTGAGGTAGTAGTAAGACAAATGACAAGAAAAGTTAAAATAGAGGAATCAGGAGATACTGAATTACTTCCTGGAACTATGATAGATATATTTGATTTTGAGGAAGAAAATGCAAGAGTAGAAGCTCAAGGAGGAGTTCCAGCTGAGGGAAGAGTTGCGTTGCTTGGTATAACTAAAGCTGCGTTAGCAACAGAATCATTCTTATCAGCAGCTTCCTTCCAAGAAACTACAAGAGTCTTAACTGATGCCGCTATAAAAGGAAAAGTTGATCCGTTATTAGGATTAAAGGAAAATGTAATTATTGGTAAGCTTATACCTGCAGGTACAGGAATGACAAGGTATAGATCAATAAGAATAAACACTGAAAAGGAAAATGAAGAGAATTTATTAAGTAATGAAGCATAAGCTTAACATTTAATTTGTTGACATACTGGTATTAAAGTGATAAAATACATCTGTGTGTTTTTGATGGAGGCAAAGTTTCAGCTTTGTCTCTATAACACTGTAAGGGGGAGCGGAGATTATGATTTGCAGACTTGAGGGAAACAAAGTTGTTGGTGTTAAACAAACAGTAAAAGCTATTAAAAATAATGCTGCTAAAACTGTTTATATAGCTAAGGATGCTGATGATAAGTTGATACAGTCGGTAAAAGTATTAGTTGATGAGAATTCCCAAAGTGTACTATATATAGACACGATGAAAGAATTAGGAAAACTTTGCGGGATAGATGTTGGTGCGGCTACAGCCGCAGTGCTAAACGACTAGTTTTCTTAATAAAGAAGCTTACAGATATTATTTAACATAAATAAAGTGTTACAATTTAGTTATTAAATTAGTTTAATACTAATTTAATTCATATCTTTAAAGGAGGTGTAGATATGCCAACTATAAGCCAATTAGTAAGAAAAGGCAGAAAGACAATAGGTACAAAATCAACAGCACCAGCATTAAAGGAATGTCCTCAAAAGAGAGGAGTTTGTACAGTAGTAAAAACTACAACGCCTAAGAAGCCAAACTCAGCGTTAAGAAAAATCGCTAGAGTTAGACTAACAAATGGATTTGAAGTAACTGCGTACATTCCAGGTGTAGGTCACAACTTACAAGAGCACAGCGTTGTTCTTATAAGAGGAGGAAGAGTTAAAGACCTTCCAGGTGTTAGATACCACATAGTTAGAGGAGCATTAGACTCAGCTGGAGTAGCTAACAGATTACAATCAAGATCAAAATATGGTGCTAAGAGACCAAAACAAAAATAAGATTTGGTCAAATTAAGTTGAAAAGTAGTGCTGCGTCTTCAGCATTTATATATAGATTTATAGATAATTTGCAGAAGTACAAAGCACTTTGCGGTTAAATGTACTATAAGTTATAGAAAATTTTAACCGAGTACCGATGAACTTAAAAGTTAAAATTGTTAAGGAGGGAAGAAAAGTGCCAAGAAAAGGACATATAGCTAAAAGAGATGTGTTACCAGATCCAATGTACAACAGCAAAGTTGTTACAAAGTTAATAAACAGTGTAATGGAAGATGGTAAAAAGGGAGTAGCTCAAAAAATATGCTACGACGCTTTTGAAATAATTCGTACAAAAACTGATAGAGAACCAATAGAAGTTTTTGAAGATGCAATGAATAATGTAATGCCACTTCTTGAAGTAAAAGCAAGAAGAATAGGTGGTGCTACATATCAAGTACCTATGGAAGTTAGACCAGAGAGAAGACAGACATTAGGTATTAGATGGATGCTTATCGCTGCAAGAAAAAGAGGCGAGAAGTACATGAGAGAAAGACTTGCTAACGAATTAATGGATGCAGCTAACAATACAGGTGCAGCTGTTAAGAAAAGAGAAGATACTCATAAAATGGCTGAAGCAAATAAGGCTTTTGCACATTATAGATATTAATATCACAAAACTGTTTTGGAGTTACCAAAACAGTTTTGTCAAATTTAAAATTCATACGTAAAAGGAGGAAATTTAAGTGGGAAGAGAATATCCATTAGAGAAATTCCGTAACATCGGTATTATGGCTCACATCGATGCTGGAAAAACTACGACAACTGAACGTATACTTTTCTACACAGGAAAGACTCACAAAATAGGTGAGGTTCACGAAGGTGCTGCAACAATGGACTGGATGGTTCAAGAGCAAGAAAGAGGAATAACTATAACTTCAGCAGCAACTTTCTGTCAATGGAAAGGTTATGCGATAAACATAATAGATACACCAGGACACGTGGATTTTACAGTAGAGGTTGAAAGATCATTAAGAGTTCTTGACGGATCAGTTACTGTATTAGACGCAAAGAGCGGAGTTGAACCGCAAACTGAAACTGTATGGAGACAGGCAGACAATTACAAAGTACCAAGAATGGTATATGTAAATAAAATGGACTCTACAGGTGCTGACTTCTACATGTGTGTTAACACATTAAGAGATAGATTACACTGTAATGCAATTCCAATTCAGATTCCAGTAGGAGCTGAAGACCAATTTAAAGGAATTATAGATCTTGTTAAAAATGAAGCCATAATATACGAAGATGATTTAGGAACAGTTATGGACTCAGTTGAAATACCAGCTGAATTAAAAGATAAGGCTGCAGAATACAGAACAGCTTTACTTGAAGCAGTAGCTGAACAAGATGAAGAGTTAATGATGAAATATCTTGAAGGCGAAGAGTTCACAGAAGAAGAAATAGTATTAGGACTTAGAAAAGGTGTTATAGCTAATGCTATAGTACCAGTAGTATGTGGATCATCATATAAGAACAAGGGTGTTCAACCAATGATCGATGCTGTAGTTGCATACATGCCATCACCATTAGATATCCCAGCTATACAAGGAACTAACCCAGATACTGGTGCAGAAGACGAAAGACCAGCAGATGATAATGCTCCAATGTCAGCATTAGCATTTAAGATTGCAACTGACCCATTCGTTGGTAAGTTAGCATTCGCGAGAATATACTCAGGTGTAGTTAAGAGCGGTACTTATGTACTTAACTCAACAAAAGGTAAAAAAGAGAGAATAGGAAGAATTGTTAAAATGCACGCTAATCACAGACAAGAGGTTGAAGAACTTCGTGCAGGTGATTTAGGAGCTATAATCGGATTAAAGGAAACAACTACTGGTAATACACTTTGTGATGAATCAGCTCCGATTATACTTGAGAGCATGGAATTCCCAGATCCAGTTATAGATGTTGCTATAGAGCCAAAAACTAAAGCTGGTCAAGAAAAGATGGGTATTGCTTTAGCAAAACTTGCTGAAGAGGATCCAACATTTAAAACATTTACTAACCAAGAAACTGGTCAAACAATTATATCTGGTATGGGTGAGCTTCACCTTGAAATAATTGTTGACAGACTTCAAAGAGAATTTAAAGTTGAGTGTAACGTTGGTAAGCCACAGGTTGCTTACAAAGAAACAATCAGAAAAGCTATTAAAGCTGAAGGTAAGTTTGTTAGACAGTCTGGTGGACGTGGTCAATACGGTCACTGTTGGATAGAAATGATTCCAACAGAAGGAGAATATTCATTTGAAAATGCTATCGTTGGAGGAGCTATTCCTAAGGAATACATTTCACCAATTGATAATGGAATACAAGAGGCTGCGGACAGCGGTATAATCGCAGGATATCCTGTTATCAACTTTAAGATTAAATTAGTTGATGGATCATACCACGATGTTGACTCATCAGAAATGGCATTTAAAATTGCTGGATCTATGGCATTTAAGAATGCAATGGCAAAAGCAGAGCCAGTATTACTAGAGCCTATGATGAAGGTTGAGGTTATAGTGCCTGAAGAGTATATGGGTGATGTAATGGGTGACATTAACTCAAGAAGAGGTAGAATTGAAGGAATGGAAGCTAGAGCTGGTGCTCAAGTTATTAGATCATTCGTACCACTTTCAGAGATGTTTGGTTATGCTACAACATTAAGATCAAGAACTCAAGGTAGAGGTGTTTACTCAATGGTATTTGATCACTATGAAGAAGTGCCAAAGAGTATACAAGAGCAAGTAGCAGGAAGCAGAAATGCTTAATTAATAAAATAGATTACTACATTTAAGGAGGAATAATAAAATGTCAAAAGCAAAATTTGAAAGAAACAAACCACACGTAAACATAGGAACAATAGGACACGTAGACCACGGTAAAACAACATTAACAGCAGCAATAACAACAGTATTATCAAAAAAGGGATTTGCAGAAGCATTTGATTATGCAGCAATAGATAAAGCACCAGAAGAAAGAGAAAGAGGAATCACAATCAACACAGCACACGTTGAATATGAAACAGAAAACAGACACTATGCACACGTTGATTGTCCAGGACACGCTGACTATGTTAAGAACATGATAACAGGAGCAGCACAGATGGATGGAGCTATCTTAGTTGTAAGTGCAGCAGATGGTCCAATGCCACAAACAAGAGAGCACATACTACTAGCATCAAGAGTTGGTGTTGACTACATAGTAGTATTCTTAAATAAAGCTGACATGGTAGACGATGCAGAATTATTAGAATTAGTAGAAATGGAAGTTAGAGAATTATTAAGCGAGTACAACTTCCCAGGAGATGATACTCCAATCGTAGCTGGATCAGCATTAAAAGCATTAGAAAACCCAACAGATGAAGAAGCAATAAAACCAATAATGGACTTAATGGCTGCAGTAGACAGCTACATTCCAACTCCAGAAAGAGCAACTGACAAAGCATTCTTAATGCCTGTAGAAGATGTATTCACAATAACAGGAAGAGGAACAGTTGCAACTGGAAGAGTTGAAAGTGGAATATTAAAAGTTGGAGACGAAGTAGAAATCGTAGGAATAAAAGAAGAAAAGGGCAAAACTGTATGTACAGGAGTAGAAATGTTCAGAAAGCTTCTTGATCAAGCGATGGCAGGAGATAACATCGGAGCATTATTAAGAGGTGTTCAAAGAGATGATATCGAAAGAGGTCAAGTATTAGCAAAACCAGGTTCAGTACATCCACATAAGAAGTTCGTAGGTCAAGTATACGTACTAAAAAAAGAAGAAGGTGGAAGACACACTCCATTCTTCGATGGATATAGACCACAGTTCTACTTCAGAACAACAGACGTTACAGGATCAATCAAATTACCAGAAGGAATGGAAATGGTTATGCCTGGAGACCACATAGACATGAAAGTTGAATTAATCACTCCAGTAGCAATGGATGAAGGATTAAGATTTGCTATAAGAGAAGGCGGAAGAACTGTAGGTTCAGGAGTTGTTTCTAAAATAGAAGAGTAATTATAAGTTGTTTTTAATTTTTAAAGGCCTTTAAAATATAAAAGGAAAGAGGACGCTCTTTCCTTTTTATAAAATTAATTAATAAATAATTGGCAATTAATTAATTATTTATTAATTAAAATTTATGCTTGTCAAAAATAAAAATATATTGTATAATTAAGAAGTTGTAAAATGGTAACAGCGATGAGGCAAGAGGTTGCCGGGCTTCCGGGTAATTCTTAGCTGAGTATGCTAGGGTCTTGAACCAGGCGACGGTGGTTTTGTTTATTGGGGTGCTTTAAAAAAAATTACGCAACACCCGGAACAGTTTACAGAATACATCCGCTGTTGTACGTAGGAAGTAAAGCGTGCATGAAAAGGAGGGAAATAGTAATGGCAAAACAAAAAATCAGAATTAGATTAAAAGCTTTTGATCACAATATATTAGATCAATCAGCTGAGAAAATTGTTGAGACTGCAAAATCAACTGGAGCAAAGGTGGCAGGTCCAGTACCTCTACCAACAGAGAAAGATGTTATAACAGTCTTAAGAGCTGTACACAAGTACAAAGATTCAAGAGAGCAGTTCGAAATAAGAACTCACAAGAGACTTATAGATATAATAAGCCCATCACCAAAGACTGTTGATGCGCTAATGAGATTAGATTTACCAGCAGGTGTTGATATTGAAATAAAACTATAATTGTAATAGATAACTATTACTAACTATTATGATCGTTAAGTCGATCCGCTAATATGTTGAGGAGGTGCAAGATAATGAAAAAAGCTATACTAGGTAGAAAACTTGGTATGACTCAAATATTCGATGAAAATGGAAAAATAATTCCTGTTACAGTAATCGAAGCAGGCCCATGTGTAGTTGTTCAAAAGAAAACTGTTGAAAAAGATGGTTATGATGCTATACAGGTAGGATTTGATGATATAAGAGAAAAGCTTGTTAACAAGCCAAGAAAGGGACATTTTGCTAAAGCAGGTGTTTCACTAAAGAGATTTGTAAGAGAATTTAGACTTGAAGACATAACTTCATATGAAGTTGGTCAAGAAATAAAAGCAGATGTATTTGCAGCTGGAGAAAAAATTGATGTTTCTGGAATATCTAAAGGTAAGGGATTCCAAGGTACAATCAAGAGATGGAATGGTCACAGAGGACCTATGTCCCACGGATCTAAATTCCATAGAGCAGTTGGTTCTATGGGAGCGTCATCAAGTCCATCAAGAACATTTAAAAACAAAAAGTTACCAGGACATATGGGTAATGTGAATACAACAGTATTAAACCTACAAGTTGCTAAGGTAATGCCTGAGAAAAACATCATATTAATAAAAGGTGGAGTACCAGGACCTAACAAAGGATTTGTAGTGATAAGAAATACAGTTAAGGCTTAAGTTTTGGTAGAAAGGAGGATGCAGAATGCCTACAGTAGGATTATTTAACAAAGAAGGTCAAAAAGTTGGAGATGTTCAACTATCAGATAACGTGTTCGGAGCTGAAGTAAATCAATATGCTTTACATCAAGTAGTTGTTGCTTTACTTGCAAATAAAAGACAAGGAACTCAATCAGCTAAAACTAGAGCTGAAGTTTCTGGAGGCGGAATTAAGCCTTGGAGACAAAAAGGAACTGGTAGAGCAAGACAGGGTTCAATAAGAGCACCACAATGGATACATGGTGGTATGGTTTTCGCAGTAAAACCAAGAAGCTATAGAATGTCAGTTCCAAAATCAATGAGAAGAGTAGCTATGAAATCTGCTTTAACTAGCAAGGTTAATGATAACGAAATTTTTGTATTAGAAAATCTTGAATTAGATGCTCCTAAGACAAAAGAAATAGTTAAAATGTTAAGCGCTCTTAACACTAAAAAGACATTAATAGTAACTGCTGAGTCAAATGAAAATGTATATAAATCAGCAAGAAACATTGAGGGAGTTGCAGTTTTACCTGTAAACAACTTAAATGTATATGATTTATTAAAATACGAAAATCTTGTAATAACTAAGGATGCTGTATCAAAAATTGAGGAGGTGTATGTATAATGAAGCTAACTAATTATGATATCATAAGAAGACCTATTATAACAGAAAAAAGTATGGCTTCTATGAGTGATAAGAAATACACCTTTATAGTTGATATACATGCTAATAAGTCTATGATAAAAAGAGCAGTAGAAGAAGTTTTCGGAGTAAAAGTTGAAGATGTAAAAACTGCAAGATACTTAGGTAAGACTAAGAGAGTTGGAGTACATGTTGGAAAAAGACCAGATTACAAAAAAGCAATAATTAAACTTTCAGATGAAAGTAAAGCTATTGAGTTCTTTGAAGGCATGTAATTTAAATAAAGCATTTATTGGTTGAGTACCAGATAAGCTATAAAAAGGAGGGAATACCGAAATGGCAGTTAAAGGTTTTAACCCTACCACACCTTCAAGAAGACAAATGACAATGAGTACTTTTGAAGAAATAACTACAAATGTACCTGAGAAATCTCTTCTTGTTTCAAAGAAAAGAACAGGTGGTAGAAACGCAAACGGTAAGATAACAGTTCGTCACATCGGTGGCGGTGCAAAGCAAAAATATAGAATAATAGACTTCAAGAGAAACAAAGATAGCATACCTGCAAAGGTGTCTACAATAGAGTATGATCCAAACAGATCAGCTTATATCGCTCTTGTAGTTTATGCTGATGGTGAAAAGAGATACATAATAGCTCCAGTTGGATTAAAAGTAGGAGATGTTATAGTATCAGGTGCAGATGCTGATATAAAAGTTGGTAACTGTCTTCCTATAAAGAATATACCTGTTGGTACAATAATTCATAACGTTGAATTATCAGCAGGAAAGGGAGGTCAGCTTGTAAGAGCAGCTGGAAGTTCAGCTCAACTTATGGCTAAAGATGGCAACTATGCAACATTAAGACTTCCAAGTGGAGAAATGAGATACGTTAGAATAGAGTGCAGAGCAACTATAGGAACAGTATCAAATTTAACACACGAAATCATAAACATAGGTAAAGCTGGAAGAAAGAGACATATGGGCGTAAGACCAACAGTTAGAGGATCTGTAATGAACCCTAACGATCACCCACACGGTGGTGGAGAAGGTAAATCTCCTATAGGACACCCAGGTCCACTTACTCCATGGGGTAAACCAGCACTTGGATACAAAACAAGAAAACATAAAAAATATTCAGATAGATTCATTATTAAGAGAAGAAATAAGTAGTTTAGAAGAGAATTTTATATTCTCTTCACTAACTATTAATCACATTGTATGAAGGGAGGCCAATTAAGTGAGCAGATCAGTTAAAAAAGGACCTTTTGTCCATGAAGGACTATTAAATAAAATCAATGAAATGAATAAAGCAGGGGAAAAGAAAGTTATAAAGACTTGGTCAAGAAGTTCAACTATATTCCCTCAAATGATAGGTCACACTATTGCGGTACATGACGGAAGAAAACATGTTCCTGTATATATATCAGAGGATATGGTGGGACATAAGTTAGGTGAGTTCGCACTAACTAGAACATATAAAGGACACGTTGATAAAAACGAAAAATCATCTCGTGTAAGATAATGCGGAAAGGAGGTAACATACGATGGAAGCTAAAGCTATAGCTAAATATATAAGAATGTCCTCAATGAAAATAGGTATTGTTCTTGATTTAATAAGAGGTAAGAATGTAAACGAGGCTTTTGCCATACTACAATATACTCCAAAGGATGCAGCAGAGGTTATTAATAAGGTTTTAAAATCAGCTGTTGCAAATGCGGAAAATAATTTAAATTTAGATATAAACAACTTATATGTTGCGGAAGCATATGTAGGTCAAGGTCCAACATTAAAGAGATTTAGACCACATGCTCAAGGTAGAGCGTTTAGAATAAAGAAAAGAACTAGCCACATAACTCTAGTAGTTAGAGAAAGAGCTTAAAAAGGAGGGAAACAGATGGGACAGAAAGTACATCCACACGGCTTAAGAGTTGGCGTAATCAAAGATTGGGATGCTAAGTGGTATGCAGGTAGTAAGGATTTTGCTAATAATTTAGTAGAAGACAATAAAGTTAGAGAATTTGTTAAACAAAGAACTGCTTCAGCTGGTGTTTCAAGAATTCAAATCGAAAGAGCAGCAAAAAGAATTAAATTAAACATACATACTGCTAAGCCAGGTATGATTATAGGAAAAGGCGGCCAAGGAATTGATGCTTTAAAAGCTGAAATTAAGAAAATGGTTGGCGATAAAAATGTTCTAATAAATATAGTTGAAATAAAGTCTGCTGAGGGAGACGCTCAACTTATGGCTGAGAACATAGCTCAACAACTTGAAAAGAGAATTTCATTCAGAAGAGCTATGAAACAAACAATACAAAGAGCAATGAAAACAGGTGTAAAGGGAGTTAAGACTGCATGTTCAGGAAGACTTGGCGGAGCAGAAATTGCAAGAACTGAGTCATATCATGAAGGCACAATTCCACTACAAACACTTAGAGCTGATATAGACTATGGATTTGCAGAAGCAGATACAACATACGGAAAAATAGGCGTAAAGGTTTGGGTATATAAAGGAGAAGTACTTCCTACTAAAAAGGTTGCTGAAAGTAAGGAAGAAGCTAACGCATAAGGAAGGAGGAATATGACATGTTAATGCCTAAAAGAGTAAAACATCGTAAGGTACAGCGTGGTAGAATGAAAGGCAAAGCTACAAGAGGTAACTTTATAGCATATGGAGATTACGCTATACAGGCTACTGAATGTGGATGGATTACAAGTAATCAAATAGAATCTGCCAGAATAGCTATTAATAGATATATCAAAAGAGGAGGAAAGCTTTGGATAAAGATTTTCCCGGATAAACCAGTTACAGAAAAGCCAGCTGAAACTCGTATGGGTTCCGGTAAAGGTTCACCAGAGTACTGGGTAGCAGTTATTAAGCCTGGTAGAGTATTATTTGAATTATCAGGAGTTAATGAAACAGTTGCAAGAGAAGCTATGAGACTTGCTTCACATAAGTTACCAGTTAAGACTAAATTTGTAACTAGAAGAGATTTTGAAGAAGTGGGTGGTGAAATAAATGAAGGCTAAAGAATTAAGAGAACTTAGACAAAATGGCCCTCAAGATTTGCATGCAAAACTTGATGATCTTAAGGCTGAGTTATTTAACTTAAGATTTCAGTTAGCTACAGGTCAGTTAGAAAACCCAATGAGAATAAGAGAAGTAAAAAAATCTATAGCCCAAATTAAAACCATCCTTAGAGAAGAAGAACTAAGGGCGTTTGAACAGTAGGCTGAAAGGAGGTTTGTCCTGTGGAAAGAGGAAATAGAAAGACAAGAATCGGAAGAGTAGTTTCTGATAAGATGGAAAAGACTATAGTGGTTGCTGTAGAAACTAAAGTTCGTCATCCTTTATATGGTAAAACAGTTAACAGAACTACTAAATTCAAAGCTCATGATGAAAATAACAATGCAAAGATTAATGATAGAGTTTTAATAATGGAAACAAGACCATTGTCAAAAGACAAGAGATGGAGACTTGTAGAAATAGTAGAAAAAGCTAAATAGTTTATGATGCTGAAAGGAGGGTATTTTCAATGATTCAGCAACAAACATTGTTGAAAGTTGCAGATAATTCCGGTGCTAAGGAAATTATGTGTATAAGAGTATTAGGTGGTTCCAGAAGAAAATGGGGAAATATTGGAGATATAATAGTTGCTAGCGTTAAAAGTGCAACACCAGGCGGTGTTGTTAAAAAAGGAGACGTTGTTAAGGCAGTTATCGTAAGATCTGTTAAAGGATTAAGAAGAGCAGATGGATCATATATAAGATTTGATGAGAATGCTGCTGTTATAATAAAAGATGATAAACAGCCAAAAGGAACTCGTATCTTTGGACCAGTTGCAAGAGAGCTAAGAGATAAGGATTTCACAAAAATATTATCATTAGCACCTGAAGTTCTATAGAATAAGGAGGTGGCTATAATGGCAACAAGCAAGATACATGTTAGAAAAAAAGACACAGTTATGGTTATATCTGGAAAAGATAAAGGTAAAATTGGTGAGGTTTTAGCTGTAATGCCTAAGACTGGAAAAGTACTTGTTAAAGGTGTAAACCTAGTAACAAAACACCAAAAACCTAATAGAGCAAATATGCAGGGCGGTATAATACAAAAAGAAGCTGCAGTTTATAGTTCAAAAGTTATGTTATATTGTGACAAGTGCAAATCAGTTACAAGAATAAGTCATAAGTTACTAGAAGACGGAACTAAAGTTAGAGTTTGCAAAAAGTGCGGAGAAACATTCTAATCTTTGAAAGGAGGGCTAAAAATGAGCGTAAGATTACAGGAAAAGTACGAAAAAGAAGTAATTCCAGCTTTAATGAATAAATTTGAATATAAGAACATTATGGAAGTACCAAAACTTGAGAAAGTTGTTGTAAACATGGGTGTTGGAGAAGCTAAAGATAATCCAAAGGTTCTAGAAGCAGCAGTAAGTGATTTAACAATCATTACAGGCCAAAAGCCAATACTTACTAGAGCTAAAAAATCTATAGCTAACTTTAAAATAAGAGAAAACATGCCAATAGGATGTAAAGTTACATTAAGAAAGCAAAAGATGTATGAGTTTGCTGATAAATTAATGAACGTTGCACTTCCAAGAGTAAGAGATTTCTCTGGAGTTTCAGATAAGGCTTTCGATGGAAGAGGAAACTATTCATTAGGAGTTAAAGAACAGTTAATGTTCCCTGAAATAGAATATGATAAAATAGACAAAGTAAGAGGTATGGATATAATCTTCGTTACAACTGCTAAGACTGACGAAGAAGCAAGAGAATTACTAAGATTCCTTGGAATGCCATTTGCTCAAAAATAAGGAGGGAAAAACGTGGCACGTAAAGCTTTAATAGAAAAGTGGAAGAAAGAGCCTAAATATTCAACTAGAGCTTACACAAGATGCAGAATATGTGGAAGACCACATTCTGTATTAAGAAAGTTTGGTATATGCCGTATTTGTTTTAGAGAACTTGCTTATAAAGGTGAAATACCTGGATGCAGAAAAGCAAGTTGGTAACTTAGTTATTGATGAAAGGAGGCACAATAAATGGTAATGACTGATCCTATCGCAGATTTACTTACTCGTATAAGAAACGCAAACATAGTTAGACATGAAATAGTGGAAGTACCTTCTTCAACTATAAAGAAGGCTGTTTTAGATATAATGCTTCAAGAAGGATATATAAAAAATGTAGAGGAATATACTGATGGTTCTGTAAACATGTTAAGACTTCAAATGAAGTATGGTCAAAACAAAGAAAGAGTTATAACTGGACTTAAGAGAATATCAAAGCCAGGATTAAGAGTTTATTGTAGAAAAGAAGAAATTCCTAAGGTTCTTAACGGACTTGGAGTTGCAGTTGTTTCAACTTCAAAAGGAATTGTTACAGATAGAGAAGCAAGAAAACTTGGTGTAGGCGGAGAAGTTCTTTGCTACATTTGGTAATCGAATAATACGGAAGGTGCAATGAGAGATATTTATTGCAGACTTACGAGGAATACAGGAGGTGTAATCATGTCAAGAATAGGAAAACTTCCTATAGCTATACCAGGTGGCGTAACTGTTACTGTAACACCAGACAACGTTGTTACAGTAAAAGGACCAAAAGGCCAGCTTGTTAAAGCTATGAGTGAGAAGATTAATATAGCTATTGAAGATAACTCTGTAGTAGTTACAAGAGACAATGATCAAAAGGAAAAAAGAGCTCTTCATGGATTAACAAGAGCATTAATAAATAACATGGTTATCGGAGTAACTGAAGGATTTGTAAAAACATTAGATTTAGTTGGTGTTGGTTACAGAGCTCAGTTACAAGGAAAGAAATTAGTTATGAACCTTGGATATTCACATCCAGTTGAAATAGATCAAGTTGAAGGAATAACATTTGAAACACCTGCTGCTACTAAGGTTGTTGTTAGAGGTATTGACAAGGAACTAGTTGGTGCAGTTGCAGCAGATATAAGAACTTGGAGAAAGCCTGAGCCTTACAAAGGAAAAGGAATTAAGTATGATAACGAAGTTATAAGACGTAAGGAAGGTAAGACTGGTAAGAAGTAATAGAAAGGAGTGAGCTTTATGTTTAATAAGGACGACAGAAAAAAATCAAGAGTAAGACGTCATTTAAGAGTTCGTAAAAAGATTTTTGGAACAACTGAAAGACCAAGACTTGCGGTTTATAGAAGTGAAAAGAACATATATGCACAAATTATAGATGATATAAACGGAATCACTTTAGTATCTGCTTCTACTCTAGATAAAGATTTCAACGGTGTTGGAAGCAATAAAGAGGCAGCTAAAGTTGTTGGTGAAATAGTAGCTAAAAGAGCTCTTGAAAAAGGAATTACAGAGGTAGTTTTTGATAGAGGTGGATACGTATATCACGGTAGAGTACAGAACCTTGCAGAAGGAGCAAGAGAAGCTGGCTTACAGTTCTAGAGAAGGAGGGAAATAAATGAGAATCGATCCTAGCACTTTAAATCTTAAAGAAAAAGTTGTATTCATAAACAGAGTTGCTAAGGTTGTTAAAGGTGGTAGAAACTTTAGATTCAGCGCGCTTGTTGTTGTTGGTGATGAGAACGGACACGTAGGCGTAGGTACTGGTAAGTCTATAGAAATACCAGAAGCAATCAGAAAAGCAATTGAAGATGCTAAAAAGAATTTAATTGAAGTTCCAATAGTTGGTACAACAGTACCTCACAACATATCAGGTGAATTCGGAACTGGTAAAGTACTTATAATGACAGCTTCAGAAGGTACAGGAGTTATAGCGGGTGGTCCTGCTAGAGCGGTACTTGAACTTGCTGGCTTAAAGGATGTTAGAGCTAAGTCATTAGGATCTAACAACCCAAGAAACATGGTTAACGCAACACTAAACGGTTTATCAAGACTAAGAACAGCTGAACATATAGCTAAACTTAGAGGTAAAACTGTTGAAGAGATTTTAGGTTAAGGGGGGGGAATGGCCTTGGCTAAACTTAAAATAACTTTAAAAAAGAGTTTAATAGGTAGAAGAGATGATCATATTGCTACTGTCAATGCTCTTGGATTAAAGAAAATCGGCAAGACTGTAGAACATGAGGAGACTCCTCAAATTAGAGGTATGATAAATAAAGTTAGCTATCTTTTATGCGTAGAAGAGGTATAATACAGAGGAGGTGTAGATAGAATGAAACTTCATGAATTAAAACCAGCTGCTGGTTCAAGAAAAGCTCCTAAGAGAGTAGGTAGAGGTACTGGATCAGGATTAGGAAGAAACGCTGGTAAAGGTGAAAAAGGACAGAAGGCTAGAAGTGGTGGTGGAGTAAGACCAGGATTTGAAGGAGGTCAGATGCCACTATACAGAAGACTTCCAAAGAGAGGTTTCACTAATATATTTGCAAAAGAATATTCTGAAATCAATATCGATAGATTAAATATATTTGAAGATGGCACAGAAATTACACCTGAACTATTACTAGAAAAAGGAATAGTTAAAAAAGCTAAAAATGGAGTAAAAGTATTAGGAAACGGTGAATTACAGAAGAAGCTAACAGTTAGAGCAGCAAAATTCACAAAAGCTGCTGCTGAGAAAATAGAAGCAGCAGGAGGAAAAGTTGAGGTGATATAGGTGCTATCAACCTTACGTAACGCCTGGAAAGTTCCTGAACTTCGAAAGAGACTATTATTCACATTATTTATGGTAGCAATTTTCAGGATGGGAAACTTCATTCCTGTTCCTGGAATTGACACTGCAAAGCTTGCAGATTTAACTAAGAGTGGATCGCTGTTTGGTTTTTACGATTTGATATCCGGTGGTGCATTTAGTAGATTTAGCATATTTGCCATGGGAGTAGTTCCATTTATCAACTCTTCCATCATAATGCAGTTGTTGACAATTGCAGTCCCTCGCTTAGAACAACTTTCTAAGGAAGGCGAAGATGGAAGAAAGAAGATACAACAGTATACTAGATATGCTGCAGTACCGTTGGGAATAGTTCAGGCATTTAGTACGTATGCTATCATAACTAGGGCTAATGCACTTCAAGATCCTTCAAATAAGTTTAATGTATTTTTAATAATACTTACGTTAACCACGGCTTCTACTTTTCTAATGTGGTTTGGTGACAAAATTACAGAAAAAGGAATCGGAAATGGTATTTCTCTTTTAATATTTGTAAATATTATTTCAAGATTTCCTACTACTATATATCAAGTTGTTGGACTTCAGAAAGCAGAAACTGTTAACTTTATTGAAGTTATAATATTTGTTATAGCAGTAGCTCTATTATTTATAGCAGTTGTAATTATGAGTTTAGCAGAACGAAGAATTCCCGTACAGTATGCCGGAAAAACTGCTGGTGGTAGACTCTACAAGGGTCAATCAACTCATATTCCTATTAATGTAAACGGAGCTTCAGTTATTGGAATAATATTTGCAATATCTGTAATGCAGTTTCCGATGACTATAGGACAGTTTTGGCCAGATTCTGCCTTTTATAAGTTTATAACAATGAGTAAGTTTAGTTTATTTAAAGAAAGCAGCTGGCAATATGCCTTAACTTACTTTATTTTAACTATTTTCTTTACTTGGTTTTACACTGAGGTTACATTTAAACCAGAAGAAATGGCTGAAAACATGCATAAGTCTTCTGGATTTATACCAGGAATCAGGCCGGGAGAACCAACAGCTAATTATATCGGAAAAGTTCTTACCAGGATAGCAATACTTGGAGGAGCTTTTGCAGGAATAATAGCTATAACTCCAATAGTAGCTGAATCTTATACAAACTTTAAAGGAATATACTTTGGTGGTACGGGTCTATTAATCATAGTGGGCGCTGCCCTAGATACTTTAAGACAAATTGAGTCGCAATTAGTAATGCGTCATTATCAAGGATTCTTGAAGTAATAAAGATATTTGGAGATGATGTAGGTGAAAATAATTTTACTAGGTCCTCCAGGAGCTGGAAAAGGAACACAGGCTAAATTGATTAGTGATCAATACTCAATACCTCACATATCAACAGGAGATATTTTCAGAAAAAACATTTCAGAAAAAACTCCTCTTGGAATTGAGGCTAAAGGTTATATGGATAACGGACAATTGGTGCCTGATGATGTTACTATACGTATAGTTGAAGATAGATTGAGTATGGATGATTGTAAGATTGGATTCTTATTAGATGGCTTTCCAAGAACAACAAAACAGGCTGAAGCCCTAGACTCATTCTTAAATTCCAATGGACAAAAAATTGACACTGCTCTTCTAATAGACGTTCCTAGAGAATTTATATTAGAAAGAATGACAGGAAGAAGAGTTTGTCCTACTTGTGGAGCTAGTTATCATATTAAGTTTAATCCTTCAAAAAATGAAGGCAAGTGTGATGCTTGTGGTAGCAGCTTGATACAGAGAAAGGATGATACTGAAGAAACAGTTAAGGAAAGATTAGATGTTTACGATAATCAAACTCAACCGCTAATTCAGTATTTTGATAATCAGAATAAACTCTCTCGTGTAGATGGAACAGGAGATATTAAGGAAGTTTTCCAAGATATTTCTAATGTTTTGGGAGCGGTTTAAAATGATTATAATTAAGAATGATAAAGAAATTGAGTATATGAGGGAAGCTGGAAAAATTGTTGCTAATACCCTGTTAAGACTTGAAGAGGTAATAAGACCTGGAATAACGACTGCAGAATTGGATATAATTGCAGAGGAGTATATTACAAAGCAAGGAGCAAAACCGTCCTTCAAGGGATATTACGGTTTTCCCGCTTCGATATGTGCTTCTGTTAACAAAGAAGTAGTTCATGGAATTCCATCTAATAAAGTAATTTTACAAGAAGGCGATATAATTAGTATTGATTGTGGAGCCGTACTCAATGGTTATCACGGAGATGCAGCACGAACTTTTGCAGTTGGAAAGATTTCTGACAAGGCTCAGCAATTAATTGATGTAACTAAAGAAAGTTTCTTTAGAGGTGTGAAAAAAGCAGTTATTGGTAATAAGCTAACTGATATTTCTGCCGAGATTCAAAAATACGCTGAGAGTTTTGGATACTCTCTTGTCAGAGATTATGTAGGCCATGGTATAGGAAAGGATATGCACGAAGATCCTGAAGTACCTAATTTTGGAAGACCCGGAAGAGGTCCGAAATTATGTAGGGGCATGGTTTTAGCAATAGAGCCTATGGTTAACATAGGAAATTATCATGTAAGAGTGGAATCTAATGATTGGACAGTTGTAACTGAAGACGGAAGTTTGTCAGCTCATTATGAAAATACTGTCGCTATCTTGGATGATGGTCCCGAAATACTTACCTTAGTTTAGCAGAGGTGAATATATTGTTAGACAGTAATAACTATTTAGGAAGAATAGTTTACTCAAAAGCAGGAAGAGATAAAGATAAGTTTTTTATAATACTAGGTGTATTAGATAAGGAGTATGTCCATGTTGCTGATGGAGTACTCAGGACTGTAAATAGACAGAAGAAGAAAAAAGTAAAGCATCTAGGTTTCACTAGCGTAATGGCTGATGAAATAAAAAACTTATTATTATCAGGCGAACAAGTTACTGATGCAATGATAAGGGAAATTTTGCAGTCTTACGACAATAATAAGGAGGTTTGATTACCTTATGTCAAAAGATGACGTTATTGAAATGCAGGGTACTGTTCTTGAAGCATTACCTAACGCAATGTTTGAAGTAGAGTTGGAAAGCGGACATAAAATACTAGCACATATATCAGGTAAATTAAGAATGAATTTCATAAAAATTCTACCAGGTGATAAAGTTACAGTAGAACTTTCTCCATACGATTTAACTCGTGGAAGAATAACCTGGAGAGCAAAGTAATAAGGAGGGTTAGCTATGAAAGTGAGACCATCAGTTAAGCCTATTTGTGAAAAATGCAAGATCATTAGAAGAAAAGGAAGAGTAATGGTTATCTGTGAAAATCCTAAGCATAAGCAAAAACAAGGCTAATTAACTAGTTAAATAAAATGATTATTGTTTAGTTTAAGTTAGTAACGTTTTAGGTGCGGCTGTAATAGATAAATAATGTCTATTAACCTAAAACTTTATATAAATTTAAAATTAATACATGTAATTTATTCCATACCAATTAGATACTCAGGAGGTGTAAATTTTAATGGCAAGAATAGCAGGTATTGACCTACCAAAAGAAAAAAGAGTTGAAATAGGTCTAACTTATATATATGGAATAGGATTACCAACTTCTCAAAAGATTCTTAAAGAGACTGGAGTTAATCCTGAAACAAGAGTTAGAGATTTAACTGAAGATGAAGTAAATACATTAAGAGATTATGTTAACAAGAATATAAAGGTTGAGGGTGACTTAAGAAGAGAAATCGCTCTTAACATAAAGAGATTAATAGAAATTGGTTGTTATAGAGGAATTAGACACAGAAGAGGTCTACCAGTAAGAGGACAAAAGACTAAAACTAATGCTAGAACGAGAAAAGGTCCTAAGAAGACAATAGCAGGTAAGAAGAAGAAATAATAGTATAAGGAGGGAAAATGATGGCAGCTGGAGCAAGAGGTAAAAAGACAAGAAGAAAAAAAGAGAGAAAAAATATTGAGCACGGTTGTGCACATATAAAATCAACTTTCAACAACTCAATAGTTACAATTACTGATGCTGTTGGAAATGCTTTATCATGGGCTAGCGCAGGCGGTTTAGGATTTAGAGGTTCAAGAAAGAGCACTCCATTTGCAGCACAGATGGCAGCTGAAACTGCATCAAAAGCAGCAATGGAACATGGATTAAAGAGTGTTGAAGTTTACGTAAAAGGACCAGGAGCTGGTAGAGAAGCAGCAATAAGATCATTACAAGCTGCTGGTTTAGAGGTTACTTTAATAAAGGACGTTACTCCAATACCACACAATGGATGTAGACCACCAAAAAGAAGAAGAGTTTAGTAGTAGGAGGTGTAATTTATATGGCAAGATATACTGGACCTGCATGTAGAATTTGCAGAAGAGAAGGTTTAAAACTATTCCTTAAGGGAGATAGATGTTATACAGATAAGTGCTCATTCTCAAGAAGAGGTTATGCGCCAGGACAGCACGGACAGGGTAGAAAGAAGTTATCCAACTATGGATTACAATTAAGAGAAAAGCAAAAGGCTAAGAAGATGTACGGATTGTTAGAAGGACAATTTAGAAAAACTTATGAAAGAGCTGAAAGAATGAGAGGAATAGCAGGTGAAAACCTACTAAAGCTTCTTGAATTAAGACTTGATAATGTAGTTTACAGATTAGGTTTTGGTGGATCTAGAAGTGAATCAAGACAGCTAGTAACACATGGACATTTCTTAGTTAACGGAAAGAAAGTAGATATTCCTTCATATCAAGTATCAGCTAATGATGTTATAACTGTTCGTGAAAAGAGTAGAGCATCAGAGAAGTTCAAGGTTTTCGCTGAGAATCCAAAGACTGTACCAGCTTGGTTAGAGGGAAGCACTGCGGAGTTTGAAGGAAAGGTTACAAGAGAGCCTTCAAGAGAAGATATAGATATTCCTGTTAACGAAACATTAATAGTTGAGTTATATAGTAAGTAATTAATATAGAATCAGTTGCCCTCAAAATACATTATTAGATAAATAGAAGGAGGGTTATATTCATGTTAGAGATAGAAAAGCCAAAAATAGAATGTGTTGAAGTAAGTGAAGATGGCACCTATGGTAAATTTGTTGTAGAGCCATTAGAAAGAGGTTATGGTATTACTCTAGGCAATGCTTTAAGAAGAATTCTTCTTTCCTCATTGCCAGGAGTTGCCGCTAACCACATCAGAATTGATGGAGTACTTCATGAGTTTTCAACTGTTCGTGGAGTAAAAGAAGATGTTGCTGAGTTAATTCTAAATATTAAAGGCCTAGCTTTAAAAATGAGTGGAGACGGTTCTAAGACTATCGTTATAGATGCCCAAGGACCAGGTGAAGTTACTGCTGGAGACATAAAAGCTGATGGAGATGTAGAGATAATTAACAAAGACTTACATATTGCGACTCTTGATGATGATGGGAAGTTATATATGGAGATTTTAGTTAATAGAGGTAGAGGTTACGTTTCCCAAACTAAAAACAAATCTGAAGATATGCCTATAGGTACTATTCCTGTAGACTCAATATATACTCCTATTAAGAGAGTTAACTTTATTGTAGAGAATACAAGAGTAGGTCAGATTACTGACTACGATAAGCTATCTCTTGAAGTATGGACTAATGGTACAATAATGCCAGATGAGGCTATAAGTTTATCAGCAAAGATTCTAATTGAGCATTTCAAATTGTTCATGACTTTAACAGATCATGCAAACAATGTAGAAATAATGGTAGAAAAAGAAGAAGATAAGAAAGAAAAAGTTCTAGAAATGACAATTGAGGAACTTGACTTATCTGTTAGAAGCTATAACTGCTTAAAAAGAGCTGGTATAAATACAGTGCAGGAATTAACTGAAAGAACAATGGATGATATGATGAAGGTTAGAAACCTTGGTAAGAAGTCCTTAGAAGAAGTTGAGCAAAAGCTTGAGGCATTAGGATTGTCTCTAAAGCAGAGCGAAGAGTAAAATCGGATTATATTTATATACTCAGAGAAAAGTCAAGGTAAGGAGGTATAGAGATGGCAGGATATCGTAAATTAGGTCGTCCAACTGACCAAAGAAGAGCAATGCTTAGAAACCTTGTTACTAGTTTCTTAAAGCATGGAAAAATCGAAACAACAGAGACTAGAGCAAAGGAAACTAAAAATTTAGCTGAGAAAATGATCACTCTTGCAAAAAGAGGAGATCTTCATGCTAGAAGACAGGTGCTTTCTTTCGTAACAGAAGAGGAAGTTGTAAGAAACTTATTTGATAATGTAGCTCCTAAGTATGCTGAAAGAAATGGTGGATATACTAGAATGTATAAAGTAGGTCCAAGAAGAGGCGACGGAGCTGAATTAGTTATACTAGAGTTAGTATAATATACAGGGGATTAAGTAAACTAACTTAATCCCCGTTTTGCTATAATTTATAAAAGTTTCTTTAATGCTTCATTAAGTTTGAGAGGTGTTCCCATGGAGGATAAGATGATAGAGTGTAATGGTGTTATTTATAGATATGCTTCTAGTGATAAAGATGATGGGAAATTAGCTTTAAATGGCGTTAATCTACAGGTAAATAAAGGGGAATTTCTTGTGATATTAGGCAGAAATGGATCGGGTAAATCTACTATAGCTAAGCATATGAACGCACTGCTGGTTCCATACGATGGAAAAGTATACGTAGATAAACTTGATACATCAGATGAAAGAAATATCTGGGATATAAGAAACAAAGCTGGTATGGTATTTCAGAATCCAGATAACCAAATTGTTGCTACTATAGTTGAAGAAGATGTAGCTTTTGGTCCAGAAAACTTAGGAGTTGAGCCTACTGAGATTAAACAAAGAGTTGATGAGTCATTAAAAAGCGTAAATATGCAGGACTACAGGAGGCATGCACCTCATTTGTTGTCTGGAGGCCAGAAACAAAGGGTAGCTATAGCTGGAGTATTAGCAATGAGACCAGAGTGCATAATATTTGATGAATCTACTGCTATGCTTGATCCGTCAGGTAGAAAAGAAGTTATAAGTTCTATAAAAGAGCTTAATGGCAAACATGGCATAACTATAGTATTAATTACTCATTATATGGAAGAGGCTGTTGAAGCAGATAGAATAATTGTTATGGATGAAGGAAAAATTATAATGGAAGGCAATCCTAAGTCTGTTTTCCCAAATGTAAGTAAAATGCAAAATATAGGACTAGATGTCCCTCAAATGACAGAATTAGCTTATGAGCTTAAAAATAGTGGAATTGATATAAGAAAAGATATATTAACAATAGATGAGATGGTGGATGAATTATGTCGATTAAAATAGAGAATTTAACTCATATATATATGAAAGGCTCTCCCTTTGAAAAAAAGGCACTTGATAATGTAACTATCAATATTAATACAGGTGAATTTATTGCCTTAATCGGTCATACTGGTTCAGGAAAGTCTACGCTTATCCAACACATAAATGGTCTTTTAAAACCTAATTCAGGCAAGATAATAATAGAAGATGTAGATATTACTGAAAAAAAGATTAACCTAAGTTCCATTAGAAAGAAGGTAGGTCTAGTTTTTCAGTATCCCGAATATCAATTATTTGAAGAAACTATAGAAAAAGACATTGCTTTCGGTCCTAAAAATTTGGGGCTAAGTGATGATGAGATAAATAAAAGAGTAAAAAGAGCCATGAATATGGTTGGTTTAGACTATGAGAGTTATAAAGACAAGTCCCCTTTTGAATTAAGTGGTGGTCAGAAGAGAAGAGTAGCAATTGCTGGAGTTGTGGCTATGGAGCCAAAGGTTTTAATATTAGATGAGCCTACTGCAGGACTGGATCCTAAAGGAAGAGATGATATTTTAGGACAGATAAAGAGGCTGCATAATGAGTATAAAATGACTATAATTCTTGTTTCACATAGTATGGAAGACGTAGCAAAACTAGCTGATAGAATATTAGTTATGCATAAAGGACAGTGTATACTAGATGGGCCACCAGCTAAGGTATTTAGGGAAATAGATACATTAGAAAGTGTAGGTCTTGCAGTGCCACAGGTAACCTATCTTGTAAGAAGACTTAAAAATTTAGGAATGAGTATACCTGAAGATATATTTACTGTGGAACAGGCTAAACTGGAAATACTCAAAATACTAAATAAAGGTTAGGAGAGCTAGCAAATGATTAAAGATATTACCATAGGTCAATATGTTCCAGGTGATTCGTTTGTACATAAATTAGATCCAAGAGTTAAAATTTTAATATCTTTAATATATATAATTGATTTATTTATTGTAAATAGTTTTAAAGGTTATATATTTATAACTTTATTTACCTTTGTTGCAATAGTTATTTCCAAGGTGCAATTTAGGTATATTTATAAAGGACTTAAGCCCATATTAATACTAGTACTTATCACTGCAATATTAAATCTACTTATGACAGAAGGAGCAAATCCTCCGTTATTTCACTGGAGGTTTATAACTATATATAAAGAGGGATTAATTTTAGCTGCATTCATGATTCTAAGACTAGTATTTTTAATAATAGGAACCTCCTTGCTTACTTTAACCACATCACCAATTGAATTAACCGACGGAATTGAAAAGCTTTTAAATCCGTTAAAAAAGGTAGGAGTACCTGCTCACGAATTAGCAATGATGATGACTATTGCCCTTAGATTTATACCAACTTTAATGGATGAAACTGATAAAATTATGAAAGCTCAAATGGCAAGAGGAGCAGATTTTGAATCTGGAAACCTTATTCAAAGAGCTAAAAACTTAATTCCTATACTAGTTCCACTTTTTATTAGTTCCTTTAGAAGAGCTGATGAATTAGCCATGGCTATGGAAGCAAGATGTTATAGAGGGGGAGAAGGAAGAACTAGAATGAAGCAATTAAAGTTAACTAGCAGGGATGTTATAGCATCTACTGCTATGCTATGCTTAGTGTTTATATCTATATTGAGCAGGATGTGGGTATAATGAGAAATATAAAATTAGTAATAGAGTATGATGGATCTAATTATGCTGGATGGCAAAAACAGAGCAAGGAAATTACAATTCAGCAAAAAATTGAAGAGGCAGTAGAAAGAGTGACAGGGGTATTTTCTGAAGTAATAGGTTCTAGTAGAACTGATGCTGGAGTTCATGCAAAAGGATTTGTATGTAACTTTCTTACTGAGAGTAAAGTTCCTTCTGAAAGATTTAAGAAAGCCTTAAATAGTTTTTTACCAGATGATATTGTTATAATAAAATCTGAAGAAGTTGATTTAGATTTTCATGCAAGGTATGATAGTACAGGCAAGAGATATGTTTATACTGTCATGTTGGCAAAACAAAGGCCTGCTATCGGGAGAAACTATGTCTATTATTTTCACCGAGATTTAGATATAGATAAAATGAAAGAAGCAGCGAAGAACTTTATAGGAACACATGATTTTTCTGCTTTTAAAAAAAGTGGAAGTAGTGTAAAAACTTCTGTTAGAACAATAAGTCAAGTTAACATAGTAGAAGATGAGAATGTTATTAAATTTACTATTGTAGGTGATGGGTTTTTATATAACATGGTAAGAATAATGGTCGGTACCTTGCTAGAGGTAGGAGTAGGTAGATTTGAGCCAAAGTATTTAGTAGAAATACTTAAATCTAAGGATAGAACTAAAGCCGGAAAATCTGTCCCTGCTAGCGGACTGTGTCTAGAAGAAGTATTTTATTAGAAGTTATTTATATAATGAATTATATTGACACGCCAGGCAGATTGTATTATAATATTATGTGTTTGTATCTAAAGTATAAAAGATCCACTAGCCCCGGATCTTTATATATAGAAACGTATTTTGTATAGAAGAATTCAGGGAGGGAAAATGATGAAATCATACATAGCAAAAACACAAGAAGTTGAAAGAAAATGGTATGTTGTTGATGCTGCTGGAAAGCCATTAGGAAGAGTAGCAAGTCAAGTTGCTTCAATTTTAAGAGGAAAGAACAAACCTACATTTACACCACACGTAGATACTGGAGATTTTGTTATAATAATTAATGCAGAAAAGGTTGTTTTAACTGGTAAAAAATTAGATCAAAAAATGTTAAGACACCACTCATTATATCCAGGTGGATTAAAAGAGACTCCATATAGAGAAGCTATAGCAAAGAAGCCTGAGTTTGTATTCAGTGAAGCTGTTAGAAGAATGCTTCCAAAGGGAGTATTAGGAAGACAAATGCTTAAGAAGCTAAAAGTATACAGAGGTGCTGAGCACAATAATGAAGCTCAAAAACCAGAAGTATTAGAATTAAGATATTAATTGGAAGCTGGAAGGAGGAGAAAAAATGGCTAAAGTGCAATATTTTGGAACAGGAAGAAGAAAGAAATCTGTTGCGAGAGTAAGACTTGTACCTGGAGAAGGTAGAGTAATAATAAATAAGAGAGATATAGAAAACTTTTTTGGATTGGAAACTTTAAGAGTAATAGTTAACCAACCATTAGTTTTAACTGAAACTAAAGAGAAATTCGACGTTTTAGTAAATGTTCATGGTGGTGGATATACTGGTCAGGCAGGAGCTATAAGACACGGTATATCAAGAGCTCTTTTAAAAGCAGATGAAAGCTTAAAGCCAGAACTTAAGAAAGCTGGTTTCTTAACAAGAGATCCAAGAATGAAGGAAAGAAAGAAATACGGTCTTAAGAAAGCTAGAAGAGCTCCACAATTCTCAAAGAGATAATGAAAAGAGAGGTAATAACCTCTCTTTTTTTTATTTTATATTAAATTATTATTAATTAAATAGCACATATTAAGCATAAAATATATAGGAAGTTATCATTAAGGGGGAGGATGGGTTGAACTATAGAAATAGAAAATTGATATTAATAACACTTGTAATTTTCTTGGGTATGACTTCTGTATTATATGCAAACATAAAATATTCTACGCCTACAACTAAAAACAAGTTCCATTTTATAAATAGTGAAGAAGATAGGATTATACTTATAGATCCGGGACACGGTGGTGTAGATGGAGGAGCCTCTGGAATAAAAAGTGGCATTTTGGAAAAAGATATTAATCTAAAAATTAGCACTAGGCTTAGGGATAAGCTAGAAAAACAGGGTTATAAAGTAGTAATGACTAGAGAGGACGATAGAGGATTATACGAAGACGAAGGTAGAATAAGAAAAAAGAAGTTAGAAGACTTGAATAACAGAGTTAAAATTAAAAAGGATTCTAACTGTGATATGTTTATTAGTATACATTTAAACGCATTTCCTGAGACTAGATATTACGGAGCACAGGTGTGGTACTCCAGAAATAAGGATAGCCAAAGACTTGCTAGAATAGTCCAAGAAAACTTTAAAAAAGACTTAGATATAAATAACAATAGACAAGAGAAGCCGGCATTAGACTCCTATAAAGTCTTGAGGGTTAATGATGATATGCCTAGTATATTAATTGAATGTGGATTTTTATCTAATCCTGGTGAGGAGCAGAAGCTTACCACTGATGAGTATCAAAATATAATAGCTGAATCTATAGTAAAATCTTTAAATACATACTATGGTGGATAAAAAGCAATAAAAGCTGCATATTACAGTAAAAAAATGCAGCTTTTATTGCTTTTTTATTCATGACTAAATTTTTAAAAATTGAATATTTATTAGTACCATATTAAGGAATGGATTTATAAAAGTCCAATAGTTAAATGTTTTCAGTGCCAATAGCTGAAATATAAACTATGAATAATTATTAATATATACAGAATAAGTAATAACCATATGTGAATTCATAACAAAATTTTCTTAAATTTGAATTTTGTTAGAAAATTATTGATGTCCATTCTATACTGTGCTATCATAAAATTATAAAATGGATTGGTCCATTAATCCAATAAACTTTGGGGTGATTATTATAGAGATTAGAATAAATAAAGAGAGCGGCGTTCCGCTTTACTTGCAAGTAAAAAAACAAATCATGGACTTAATAAAGAATGGGTTCTTAAAGGTTGGAAATAAAATGCCAACTGAGAGAGAGTTATCTGAAAAGTTAAAAGTAAGCAGAAATACAATTAGTACAGCTTATAATGAACTAGAGCAAGAGGGAGTTTTAAAATCTTACCAGGGAAGAGGAACTTTTGTAGCAGAAGAGGCAAACCCATGGAAAGCTCAAAATATAAAAGAGAAGATAATTAAGTTTGTTGATCTTGGATTAGAAGAAGCTCTTGAAATAGGAATGGATGTAGATGAATTTTTAGAAATAGTCACTCAAAGAGTAAAAGAAAAGAAAGAATTAATGAGTAAAATAACGGCACTATATGTTGAATGTAATATTGAACAATCAAGAATGTTTAGTAAGCAGTTAACGGATAGCACAAATATGAGTGTAATTCCGTTGACCTTAGATGATATAAGAATCATAGATAAAGAAACAAAAGAACTTGTAGAAAAATCTCAAGTTATAATAGCTACATTTAATCATGTTAACGAAGTTGTAGAGTTAACCAAGCCTTTTAAGAAGGAGGTAATTGGTGTAGCTATCAATGTAGATTTAGAAACTATAGTTAAAATTGCTAGGTATCCAGAGAGTACTAGATTTGCATTTGTGTGTATGTCACAAGAATTTATGTTTAAAGCTAGAGGTGCTCTAGAAAAAGCTGGACTTGGCAATATAAATATTCAATATACAAATACTAGTGAAAAAAGTGAGTTGGTAAAAGTTATAAATAACTCTGATGTAATAATAGTGTCACCTGGTAGATACAACGATGTAAAGGAAAATATTAAAGGTGATAAGGAAATAATGAGATTTTTATATAGCCTTGATGACAGCTCAGTAAAAGCTCTAAAGTCAAAAATCATAGAATTAAAATATCAAAAGTAATTTTCAGGGGGTTTCATAATGAAAACTTTAGTTATAGGTGTAATCGGTTCAGACTGCCACGCTGTTGGGAATAAGATATTGGAACATTCTTTTACGCAGGCAGGATTTAATGTTGTTAATATAGGAGTTCTTTCTCCACAAGAAGATTTTATAAATGCAGCAATAGAAACTAATGCAGATGCAATATTAGTATCTTCATTATATGGACATGGAGAAATAGATTGTAGAGGATTAAGAGAAAAGTGCGATGAGGCTGGACTTAAGGGAATTCTCATGTATGTAGGAGGAAACTTAGTTGTAGGAAAACAAAAATGGGAAGATGTTCACCAAAAGTTCAAGGAGATGGGATTTAACAGAGTATACGCACCTGGAACATCACCAGAAATTACAATAGAGGATTTAAAGGTTGATTTGAAAATAGAAGGTTAATAAAAATAAACCTCTGTGGGGAAAACAGGAGTGATGGATTTGGATAGTTACTTGCTCATAGATTTTGGTAGCACCTATACTAAGCTTACTGCCGTAGATATAGAGAATGAAGAAATAATTGCTACAGCTAAAGATATTACTACTATTGAAAACGATATAATGGTAGGCTTTGATAACGCCTTTCAAAAACTGGAGGGTCAATTAAAGGGTAAAGAAATCAATTTTACTAAAAAGTTAGCATGTTCTTCTGCAGCAGGTGGTTTGAAAATGATTGCTATAGGACTTGTACCAGAGCTTACAGCTGAAGCAGCAAAAAGAGCTGCATTAGGAGCTGGAGCTAGAGTATTAAATGTTTATAGTTATGATCTGACATCAAAGGAAATAGAGGAAATTAGAAATTCAAAACTAGATATTATCCTTTTAGCTGGAGGAACGGATGGAGGAAACAAAGATTGTATAATCCATAATGCGAAGATGCTAGCGGAAAGTGGAATGAAAGTACCAATAGTTGTAGCTGGAAATAAAGTTGCAGTAGATGATGTAGAAAAAATACTAAAAGATGCAGGTATGTTTTATAAAATAACTAGTAATGTAATGCCTAAGCTTAATGTTTTAGATGTTGAGCCTGCTAGAGAAGAAATAAGAAAAATATTTATGGAAAAAATAATAGAAGCTAAGGGCATGAAAAATGCTGAAAACTATATAAGCGGAATTTTAATGCCAACTCCAGCTGCAGTACTTAAAGCTGCTAGAGTTTTAAGTGAGGGAACTGATAAGGAAGAAGGGTTAGGCGATTTAATTGTGGTTGACATTGGAGGAGCAACTACCGATGTGCATTCGCTAGCAGATGGTGAGCCTTCAAAGGCAGGGGTAACATTAAGAGGACTTCAGGAACCTTTTGCAAAGAGAACAGTTGAAGGTGATTTAGGAATGAGGTACTCTGCTGTTGCATTATGGGAAGCGGCCACAACAAGAAAAATCCAGAAATATCTTGATGATAAAACAGTAGATGTTGAGGAAAACTGTAAATATAGATCAGAGAATATAAGAATGGTTCCAACCACAGAAGAGGAAATAAAGTTCGACGAAGCGATGGCTAAAGTTGCAACTGAGTTAGCATTAGAAAGACATGTTGGGGTTCTTGAAACCTTATATACTCCATGTGGAGTAGTATACTCTCAGGAAGGCAAGGACTTATTAGAGGTTAAGTATCTAATAGGAACAGGTGGGGTGCTGGTTCATAGTGAACATCCTGCTGAGATATTAAAAGCAGGAAACTTTGATAAAGCTGATCCTACACATTTAAAGCCACAAAATCCTGAATATTTAATGGACAAAACGTATATAATGTCAGCTATGGGATTGTTAGCAGAAGAGAATTCAGATATGGCAGTTAGAATCATGAAAAAATATTTATTGAAGGTTGTTTAGGAGGTAATTCGATTGGAACTTAAAAATAAAAAATGGACAGATGAAGAATTTTTTAACATGAGAAAAGAGGTATTAGCTCAATGGCCTACTGGCAGTGAAGTAGACCTTCAAGAAGCTATAGATTATTTAAAAAGTATACCTGAAGAAAAGAGTTTCCCAGCAAAGTTAAGAAAAGCTAAAGAATCTGGAGTAACATTAGCTCAGCCGAGAGCAGGAGTTGCTTTAATAGATGAGCATATAGAACTTTTAAATCATCTTCAAGATGAAGGTGAAGCAGATTTACTTCCATCAACTATAGATAGCTATACAAGACAGAATAAGTATGATGAATGTGAAATAGGAATAAAAGAGAGTATTGCTGCCGGAAGATCACTATTAAATGGTTTTCCAGGAGTTAACCACGGAGTAAAAGGATGTAGAAAGGTATTTGAGTCTGTTAATCTGCCACTTCAAGCAAGACACGGTACACCAGATGCTAGACTACTTTCAGAAATAATTCATGCAGCAGGCTGGACTTCAAATGAGGGTGGTGGAATATCTTATAACATTCCATATGCTAAGAGTGTATCCATAGAAAAGACTCTATTAGATTGGCAGTACTGTGATAGACTTGTAGGTTTCTATGAAGAACAAGGTATATCAATAAATAGAGAACCTTTCGGTCCTTTGACAGGTACATTAGTCCCACCAAGTATATCAAATACGGTAGCTATAATAGAAGCATTACTTGCGGCAGAACAAGGAGTTAAAAATATAACTGTTGGATACGGACAATGTGGAAATCTTGTTCAGGACGTAGCAGCTATAAGAGCTTTAGAAGAGCAGGTAAATGAATATTTAGAGCAGTATGGATATAAGGATGTATATATAACTACAGTTTTCCACCAATGGATGGGAGGATTTCCTCAAGACGAATCAAAAGCATTTGGGGTAATATCTTCTGGAGCAGCAACAGCAGCTTTAGCTGGAGCTACAAAGGTTATAGTAAAAACACCTCATGAGGCTATGGGTATACCAACAAAAGAAGCAAATGCATCAGGAATAAAGGCAACAAAGATGGCTTTAAATATGTTACAAGGTCAAAGACTTCCTATGTCAAAGGAATTAGAAACTGAGATTGCTATAATAAAAGCTGAAACTAAATGCATGATGGATAAATTGTTTGAGCTTGGTAATGGTGATTTAGCAATAGGAACAGTAAAAGGATTTGAGGCTGGAGTAGTAGATATTCCATTTGCTCCAAGTAAGTATAACGCAGGAAAAATGATGCCAGCAAGAGATAACAATGGTGCAGTTAGATACCTTAAATTCGGTAACGTACCTTTAACTGATGAATTAAAGGAATTTAATATGAAGAAGCTAGAAGAAAGAGGTAGGTTTGAAGGAAGAGAAGTTAGTTTCCAAATGACTATTGATGATATATTTGCTGTTGGTAAAGGAAAACTTATCGGAAGACCTTAATAAAAGAATATACAATTATTAAAAGAAAATATGACTACCGTATCAAATGCGGTAGTCAATATATAATATTTAATAAATAATTTGTAATTAGGAAACAATTAAAGAAAGACAGGTGTAAAATATGAAAATTGTTGACGTTATATGCTCAGAAGGAAAAACAGGATTTTACTTTGATGACCAGAGAGCCATAAAAAAAGGCGCAAAACATGATGGATTTACGTATGTAGGAGAGGCTGTAACAGATGGTTTTACAAAGGTTAGACAAGCGGGAGAAGCTATATCTGTAATGTTAATACTTGAAGATGGTCAGGTGGCATACGGAGACTGTGCTGCTGTTCAATATTCAGGAGCTGGCGGAAGAGATCCATTATTCTTAGCTAAAGATTTTATACCAGTGATAGAGAAAGAAATAGCTCCAAAACTTATTGGCAGAGAATTAACAGAATTTAAGGCTCTAGCAGAAGAATTCGATACAATGCAAGTTAATGGAGAAAGATTACATACTGCTATAAGATATGGAATAACTCAAGCTATTTTAGATGCTGTAGCAAAATCACAAAAAATTACTATGGCTGAGGTTATAAGAAATGAATATAACCCAGAAGCAGAAATAAATAGAGTTCCAATATTTACTCAATCAGGAGATGACAGATACGATAGTTCTGATAAGATGATTATTAAAGGCGCAGATGTAATGCCTCATGCTCTTATAAATAACGTTGAAGAAAAATTAGGACTTGGTGGAGAGAAGTTATTAGAATATGTTAAATGGCTAAGAGACAGAGTGTTAAAACTTAGAACAACTGAAGAGTATAACCCAGTATTTCATATAGATGTATATGGAACAATTGGTATTGCATTTAATTATGATACAAAGGCTATGGCAGATTATATAGCAACATTAGAGGAAGCTGCAAAACCATTCCATTTGAGAATTGAAGGACCTATGGACGTAGAACACAGACAAAAGCAAATGGAAGCTATGAGAGACTTAAGAGCAGAAATTGACGGAAGAGGAATTCAAGTAGAATTAGTTGCAGACGAGTGGTGCAACACTGTTGAAGATGTTAAGTTCTTTACAGATAATAAAGCTGGACATATGGTACAGATTAAAACTCCTGACCTAGGTGGTGTCAACAATATTGCTGAGGCTATTATATATTGCAAAGAGCATGGAATAGGAGCTTATTGTGGTGGAACTTGCAATGAAACAAATAGATCTGCCGAAGTAACTACAAACATTGGAATGGCTTGTGGAGCAAAACAAGTACTTGCTAAACCAGGAATGGGTGTTGACGAAGGTTATATGATAGTCAATAATGAAATGAATAGAGTACTTGCATTAATAAATAGAAGAAAATAGTAGTTAACTTAAATTGGTTATTGAGAAGGCGGTTTTATTAAACTGCCTTTTCATCTATTTAATAAAGGAGAGGAAGTTAATGAGAGAGATAAATGTATCTGAAATAACAAAGGCTGTAAAAGGATTATGTATAGACTCTAATTATTATCTTTCAGAGGACGTTAAAGCTAAACTTAAAGAAGCATACGAAAATGAAAGTTGGTCTATGGCAAAGGGAATCTTGGATAAGATAATTACAAATGTAGATATAGCTAAAAATGAACAGATGCCTATGTGTCAAGATACGGGTATGGCCTGTGTCTTTATAGAAATTGGTCAGAATGTCCATGTAGTAGGAGGAAGCTTAGAAGAAGCAATAAATGAAGGTGTAAGACTAGGCTATGGAGAGGGTTACCTAAGAAAGTCAGTGGTAAAGGATCCGTTAGATAGAATTAACACTAAGGATAACACTCCGGCAGTTATATACTACGATATAGTTCCGGGAGATAAACTAAAAATAACTGTGGCACCTAAAGGCTTTGGTTCTGAAAACATGAGTCAGCTTAAGATGTTAAAACCAGCAGATGGTTTGAAAGGCGTTAAGGAATTTGTGTTAAAAGTAGTAAAAGAAGCAGGTCCAAATCCATGTCCACCAATTGTTGTTGGAGTAGGATTAGGAGGTACCTTTGACAAAGCTGCTAATTTAGCTAAAAAAGCATTAATAAGACCTTTAGCACAGAGAAACAATAATAGCTTTTATTCTGATTTAGAAAAAGAACTTTTAGAGGAAATAAATGCTTTAGGTATAGGACCACAAGGTTTTGGTGGGAAGACTACTGCACTTGCAGTAAATATAGAAACATATCCAACTCATATAGCAGGATTACCTGTAGCGGTAAATATTAATTGCCATGTTACAAGACATGCAGAAATAGAACTATAACAGTTAGAAGTTAGAAGAAAAAACTATAATATAGTTATAACTCTTAACTAAGAATTGTGGAGGAAGATAGTATGGAAAAAAGAATAACTACTCCTTTAACTGAGGATAAAGTTAAAGATTTAAAAGCTGGGGATAGTGTTTTAATTTCAGGAACCATATATACTGCTAGAGATGCAGCTCATAAGAGGCTCGTAGAACTTTTAGATAAGGGAGAAAATTTACCCTTAAACATTAAAGATGAAATTATATACTATGTAGGACCATCTCCGGCAAAACCAGGTCAACCAATAGGTTCAGCAGGTCCAACGACAAGTTATAGAATGGATTCATATACACCACGACTTCTAGATATTGGATTAAGAGGTATGATTGGAAAAGGATTAAGATCAAAAGAAGTAGTAGATTCAATGGTAAAGAATAAAGCAGTTTATTTTGCAGCCATAGGTGGAGCTGCAGCGCTAATGGGTAAGTCTATTAAAAAAGCTGAAATTATTGCCTATGAGGATTTAGGTTCTGAGGCAATAAGAAAACTTGAGGTAGAAGACCTACCGGTGGTTGTGGTAATAGATTCCGATGGAAACAATCTGTATGAACAAGGACAGAGGGAATATCTTAAATCAACTAAATAGTCACTATTTTGCTTTTAATGTCAGGAGGATTAAGATGAAAATAAATAAGGTAGCAAAGGCTGGAACCCTTGAATCAAATGATATATTAATAATGATTATGCCAAATGAGAACAGTGGAATAGAATTGGAGCTAGAAAGCATAGTTATGAAGCAATTTGGCAATCAAATAAAGTCAGTAATATTAAATAAAATAGATGAATTAGGTCTAGAAGATGTAGTTATAAAAGCTCAGGATAAGGGAGCTTTAGACTACACAATAAGAGCTAGAGTACAAACTGCTGTAGAGAGAGCAGTGGAGTAATTTTAAAATAAACTTACTATATTAAGGTAAAGGTATATATTTATAAATATCTCCGTAAAACTACATTTAATTTTCACTAAGAAGGGGAAATGAATATGAAAACATTAAGAAGAACAATGCTTTTTATGCCTGGAAATAATCCAGGAATGCTTCAGAATGCACCAATACTTGGAGCAGATTCAGTAATACTTGACTTAGAAGATGCAGTAAGTTTAACTGAAAAAGATAGTGCAAGAATATTGGTTAGAGAGGCTATAAAATTTATAGACTATTCTCAAGTAGAATTGGTTGTAAGAGTTAACCCTCTTGACACAGAATATGGTATTAAGGATATAGATGTTATAGCTAGAGTTAAACCAGATAGTTTAATGATTCCAAAAGCTACAGAAGAACAACTACAGCAAATAGATAAGATGCTAGACAGGATAGAGAGTGAAGAAGGATTTGAAAAGAGCAGCATTAAGCTCATACCAATTGTTGAAACTGCTTACGGATTAGAAAATGTTTATAGTATAATAAATTCTTCAAAAAGAGTAGTTGCAGTACTTCTAGGAGGGGAAGATTTGACCTCTGACTTTGGAATTAAGAGAACTAAAGAAGGAGAAGAAATTTTCTATGCTAGAAATAGAGTATCCACAGCGTGTAGGGCTGCTAGAGTTCATGCAATAGATACACCTTTCACCGATACAAATGATTATGAAGGTCTTTCAAAAGATACGTTAAAGGCTAAAAGTTTAGGATTTACAGGTAAGGCAGCCATTAATCCTAGACAGATTGATACTATACATTCTGTGCTTGCACCAACAGAACAGGAAATTAATCATGCACTTAGGATACTACAGGCTAGGGATGAGGCAAAGGAAAAGGGCTTAGGCGTATTTTCATTAGACGGAAAAATGGTAGACGCACCTATTATAAATAGAGCACTAACAACGGTAGAACTAGCTAAGGTATTAGGCCTTATATAAGCATACGATTAAAAAGTGAGGGATTAAAATGAAAAATATACTAGGAAGAGATATTCCTGATTATATAGAGGGTTATGGAAGTGTTAAACATTTTGAAGGAGCCTTTTCAAATTATGGAGTGAAAGAAAAGGTTGGAGTTAAAGTAAGTACTGTGAAGCCTGGAGAAGAAAAAGTTCTTAACAGTATTGATGAAGCTTTAGATAGATTAGAATTAAAGGATGGAATGACTATATCTTTTCATCATCACCTAAGAAACGGTGATTTCGTACTTAACAATGTAGTGTATGCAATTTCAAAAAGAGGAATTAAAGATATAAAAATAGCTGCAAGCTCCATCTTTCCAGTACATGAGCCTTTAGTAGAGCATATTAAAAATGGCGTAGTTACTGGAATAATAGCAAACTACATTTCTGGACCTGTGGCAGAAGCTGTATCAAGAGGAGAACTTAAAAATCCAGCAGTTATGATGACTCATGGAGGAAGACCAAGAGCCATAGAGAGTGGAGACTTACATATAGATGTTGCATTTATAGGGGCACCAACAGCAGATACATATGGAAACATAAATGGAGTTTATGGAGATGCTGCTTGTGGATCACTAGGTTATGCAGTATCAGACGCAGAGTATGCAGATAAGGTAGTAGCGATTACAGATAACTTAGTACCATATCCTGCGTCACCGATAGAAATAAGCCAGATTTATGTAGATTACGTAGTAAAAGTAGATTCCATAGGAAATCCAGCTGGAATTGTATCTGGTACTACAAAGGTAACAAAGGACCCTGTAGGACTTAAAATTGCTAAGATGGCAGCTAAGGTTATAGAAGCTTCTGGCTTAGTAAAGGATGGAATGTCTTTTCAAACAGGAGCGGGAGGAACCTCCCTTGCAGTAGCTGTAGAATTGAAAGAAATAATGAAGAAGAAAGATGTTGTAGGAAGTTTTGCAGCAGGTGGAATAACTGGATACATAGTAGATATGTTAGAGGAAGGATTATTTAGAAGCCTGTTCGATGTTCAATGCTTTGATTTAAAAGCAGTTGAATCCTATAGAAATAATCCTAAACATCAAGGTATGTCTGGATCTATGTATGGAAATCCTCATAACAAGGGAGCAGTAGTAAACAATCTAGATGTTATGATACTAGGAGCTACAGAAATAGATACAGACTTTAATGTAAATGTAACTACAGGCTCTAGTGGAGTAATAATGGGCGGTTCAGGAGGACATAGTGATACAGCAGCAGGATCAAAGCTTTCAATAGTTGTTACAAATTTAATAAAGGGAAGACTTCCAATTATAAAAGATAGAGTAACCACGGTAACAACACCGGGAGAAAGTATAGATGTAGTTGTTACTGAAAGAGGCATAGCTGTAAATCCTGCAAGAGAGGATCTAATAGAAGAGCTAAAGAAAACCAATCTGCCAGTTATGACTATAGAAGATTTAAAACAATTAGCAGAAACCATGACAGGGAAACCAGAGGAGATACAAACTTCAGAGGAAATTGTGGCTGTAGTTGAATATAGAGATGGAACTGTAATTGATGTGGTGAAAAAGCCATTAGAATAAAAGATTTGAGATATAGTTTAGCCTTATATTAACTTTCGCATACAGGTTAGCTGTAAACAACATATAATCTAATCAAAAGGAGCTATTATAATGTACGATTTTAAACTTCAAAGTATAAATTTAAAAAATGAAAAAGAAAAAAATGAGGTGTACAGATTCCTAGAACAGTTCCAGTTAACTTTAGACAAAGATGTGGATTATACTGTGGTTTTAAGAGATGGGAATGAAACTATTAAGGCTACCTGTTCTAAGGAAAAGAATATTTTCAAATGTTTTGCTATATCGGAAGACTTAAGAGGAGAAAATGTGACTTCTTCTCTTATTTCCCATCTTATTGATAAAGCCTTTGAAGAAGGAATATATCATAACTTTGTCTTTACAAAACCTGATAAAATAAAAATATTTACAGCTTTAAATTTTAAATTGATATATGAAGTAGAGGAAGCTGCCCTTCTAGAATATGGCATTTACGATATAAATAAGTCCTTAAATAAAATGATAGATAGATATAGCATAAATCTACAGAGCTTAAAAGGAGCTTTAGTTATGAATTGCAATCCTTTTACCAAGGGACATAGATATATAATAGAAGAGGCTGCCAAGAGATGTGAAGAAGTATTAGTATTCATTGTGGAGGAAGACAGATCAATATTTCCATTTAAGCATAGGTATTCTATTGTGAAAGAAGGGTTAAAGGATTTGACAAATGTTACTGTAGTACCAGGAGGAGAGTATATTATATCCTCTGCCACTTTCCCTAATTATTTCATAAGAAAAGAAGATGATAGAATGAGAGCCTATCAAAATGTGGATTGCAACATTTTTGGAAAGTATTTCTGTAGTAGATTTAATATAGATAAGAGGTTTGTAGGTGAAGAGCCATATTGCAATGTAACTAATACCTATAACCAGACCTTAAAGGATATAATGCCTAAGTATGGTGTAGAAGTTATAGAATTAAAAAGAAAAAAGAACAATGAAGAATTTATAAGTGCCTCAAAGGTAAGGGAGCTTATAAGAAACAATAAAATGGATAAGGTTAGAGAATTAGTTCCTGAGGTAACTTGGAATTTCTTAAACTCCCAATTAGGAAAGGAGATAAGTGAGAGAATAAAGATTAGTAATTCTCCTCATTAAGTTTATGAAAGAAGATGTAGTAATTTTTAATGAAGAAGAACTAGGGTTAACAGAAGCTATATGTAAGCTTTGTACAGAAGAAGATGAATGGGATAAAAGAATAGATATTCGCTATATAAGAAAATATAGTCCGGAAGATATATTATCAGAAAGAGAAGAAAGAGTATATAGGCAGCAATCGCTAATTGGGAAATATAAGGGTACTTTGATTGTGATTAGGGTTAATTATCCAGGAACGAATAAAAACAATTATATATCTTTTGGTATATTAAAAGAAATTAGTGCTTTAATTATTGCTGTGTTTAAAAATGTTATTTTGTATAAGAATTTTGAAATAACTGCAGAGGGACCAATAGTAACTATGGTCCTTAATGAAAGCTGTAATAATGCAAAAAACAAGACTGTAGAAATAGAAGAAAATCATCCTTTAGGAAGATGTGTTGATATAGATGTATATGATGAAAATGGGAATAGCTTGAGCAGAAGAGAATTAGGATTATCCGAAAGAAAGTGCTATCTTTGTTGCAGCCTAGCGCAGAACTGTGTCAGGTCAAGAAAACACAGTATTGATGAAATTGAAAACTTTATGAGGTTAAAATATCAACAATTTTGTCATTTATCTATTCTATAAAAATATAGATAATGTGTATGATGGATTTTAAGGTATGATAGATATAAATATTAAAATATAATTTTGGAGAAACATATGGATAATAGACATACTATAAACGATATATCCTTTGATATTGGTAGCTTAGCAGTTAAGGCCATGATGTATGAGGTAGCTTGTTACCCGTCACCAGGGCTTGTTTCATGTATATCTAACGGTGCCCATAAGGATATGGATTATTACACCTTTATTGATAGCACTTCTGCATTGATAAAGTACTTAATTTTATGTGTAGAAGAAGGACTTAAGAAAAATCACCCTAATGATGTATTTTTTCAGCTGAGAAAAATCGGTATAATGGCGGAAAGAGACATGTACAAAAAAACCAAGGGAGTAAATACTCATAAGGGAATGTTATTTCTTATGGGAATATGCTGTGCTGCAGTAGGTATAGCCATTAGAGACAAAAAAAGATTTCTAGATATTAGACAGATTATAAAAGATATGACAGAGGGAATTGTAGAGAGAGAGCTAGAACCTATATTAAGAGAGAAACATTTATTAAAAGACTCTTTATCACATGGAGAAAAGCTGTTTTTAGAACATGGTATTAAAGGAATTAGAGGCGAGATAGAAAAAGGGCTTCCTGTAATATTTGACTTTTCTTTAGAATTTTATAAATTAAATAGTGACTTGAATAAAAATGATAGGTTAGTACATACTCTAATTGGAATAATGCAATATAGTGAAGATACAAACATACTTCATAGACATTCGCTAGATGTGCTTCAAGATATACACAAAAAGGCAAGGGACATCATAAGCTTAGGTGGAATGAAAACTATAGAAGGGAAAAAGGCTATACAACTTTTAGATGCTGAGTTCATAGAGAGAAACATAAGTCCGGGAGGAAGTGCAGACTTATTAGCAATTACTGTATTCCTACATATGGTGGAAGACTATATAAGAACTATTTAACTTTTAGAATTGTTATAGAAAAAATAAAGTTATATTTTTTAAGTTTTACTTTCTATAGAATCTCATATAAAATTATCTATATACTAAATAAATAGAATATAGGAGAGAAAAAGATATGAGGTTTAAAGGAGATAAGCCGAATAATAAATTATTTGATGGAATTTCATTAAGAACAAAAATGATAATGTTTCTTGTCTTAAGCTTAATTGTAGCGGGGATAGCATACAAAGCTGCAGTGGATAACAGGAGTAATAATAAAAGTATAATAGAGAAAGTAGATAACGGATCAAGCAATAACAATAATTTAGAATCATTTATAGAAGACCCTAAGAAAGATAGTACTGAGACAGATGAGGTAAGAAAACTTCAAGAAGAAAAAAGTAAGAAATTAGAAGAAACATATCAGCAAAGCTACAAAGCTTTTGGTGAAAAAAAATATCAAGAAACTATAAAATTGGCTGATCAAATGATAGGTGAAGACAGCAGTTTTTATAAAGCTTATAATATTAAAGGTATAGCGCAGTGCTATAACAACAATTTTAATGACGGAATGAAAAACATAGATAAGTCATTAGAGATTAAACCTGACTTTGGATATGCAAGATTTAATAAGGCATTAGCTTATGAACTTTATGGTTACTATGATGATTCGCTAAAGTGGTATGATAAAGCTTTAGAGGTTGAAGATTATATATGGAGCTACTATGGTAAGGCTAGCATATATGGAAGACGAGGAGATATAGAAAACACTGTAAAGTACTTAAAAACTGCCATTGATATGGCTCCAGAAATAAAGAAACTAGCTAGTGAGGAAACAGACTTTAATCCAGTTAAAAATTCAAAGGAATTTCAAGAATTGATAAAGTAGTATATGGATACTGTTTAAATAGATATATGATTAAATATTTATAAAAATAATCCCCATTAGTTTTTAACTGATGGGGATTATTTTTAATAAGAAATGTGGATAAGTTTAAGATTAATTTATATCAATACCATACTTTTTGCACTTTAGTGATACAGTTCTATGAGTAATACCTAGCGCTTTGCCGGCCTTATTATAGCTTTTATATTTTTTCATAGCTAAAGCTATTATTTCTTTTTCATATTGTTCTAAAGGTTGAAGCTCACCATTGTTAAGATTTATAAGGCTTTCACTAGATGAAGCTTCATTTTTAATGTAGAAAGGCAAATCTATTTCAGTAATTTTAACACCTTCACACATATTAATGGCTCTTTCAATAATATTTTCAAGTTCTCGGATATTACCTGGCCAGTGGTAATCTTGAAGGTATAGAAGAGATTTATTATCTATACCTATAATGTTTTTACCTAATTTATTGTTCATTTTTTCTATAAAGTGTTCTACGAGAAGGTTTATATCTTCTTTTCTGTTTCTTAATGGTGGGAGCATGATGTTTATAACATTTAATCTATAATAAAGGTCTTCCCTAAATGTATTTTCCTTTATCATTTCCTCTAAATTTCTATTTGTTGCAGCTATCACTCTGACATCAACAGTCTGAGTAACAAGTCCACCGATACTTTCGAATTCTTTTTCTTGTAGAACCCTTAGGAGTTTTACTTGCATAGAAACAGGCATATCGCCTATTTCGTCAAGAAAGATAGTACCACCATTTGCTATATTGAACTTTCCAGGTTTATTCTTTACAGCACCAGTGAAGGCACCTTTTTCATAGCCGAATAATTCACTTTCAAGCAGGTTTTCAGGGATTGCAGCACAGTTTACCCTAACAAAAGCTTTATCCTTTCTATCACTATTATTATGAATAGCCTTAGCTATAAGCTCTTTCCCAGTACCACTTTCTCCTCTAATTAATACAGTAGATGTTGATTGAGAAGCTTTTTGGGCTGTAATAGTGCAATCTTTAAGAGAACTACTGTAACCTATAATGGAAGAAAAGGAATTACTTAATTTTGTATGTCTATTTAATTCTTCTTTATAATAATTTAATTCTTCTTCTGAGGTTTCAAGTTTTTTCACTAGATCCTTTAGCTCGTTTACAGTTTTAGAGATAGAAATAACTCCTTTAAAGGTTTTATCAATGAATATAGGAGCAACTGAAGATATTATGTTTATGTTATCCTTACGATGAACTGAGTTATCTATAGATTTTTTTGTATTAAAAACCTTCATTCTAAGACCTGTTGGAGAAATTTCTAGTAAGTCCTTTCCAACAATATCAGAACTTTTAATATGAAAGTGCTTTTCATAGGATGGATTTACATAACTTATAATTCTTCTTTCGTCAACAAAACATATTAAATCATGGGATATTTCTAGTATTTTTTTAAATTTCTCGTTAAGTTCTTTTATGCCACTAAGCTCCGATATGTCTTGAAACACGCCTAAAGCACCAATAACTTTATTATTAGAAAATATAGGTGATCTATTAGTAATTACAAGACGGTTATTGATATATTGAGTTTCTCCAACTTTTCGTTCCATTGATAACACTATATTAGGAAGATCTGAAGTTGGGATGATTTCTTTTACATGATGACCTATGACTTCCTTTGATTCTCTGTCTATAATCCTTAAGGAATAATCATTCATTGCCGTAATGTAGCCATTGTTATCAATAACTAGTATTCCCACAGGAATATTTTTAACAATTTGTTCGTAGGCTATTGTATTCTCTTCGATTATATCATCAATTTTAGATAAAACTGAATTGTTAGTATTCAATCTATTAGTTATAAAATCACAGAGTTCCAACACAGCTTTTTGTGCATTTGAAGAATCTTCTCTTGAGGAAACTTCAATTATTTCACCTTCTCTTATCTTTAGCGAGATTAAAGCTAACATACTTATAGCTAAAGGCTCTTTTGCAGATAAGTTTCTTATATAGAGACTTATTCCATATTTATTTTTTAATTCAGTAGCTTTATGAACTATTACTGCAGCAATTCTTGTATGTATTCCATTAGGAATAGGGACTGTTACACTACTTTTATACATAATTCACCTCGTTCTGATAAAAAATATCAAATATGCTTAAAATGTTGATAAAAATTATCAATTATTATAATATCTTAAAATCTGCTATAAGTCTAGTATTTAATGCTGGGTGCTAAATCTCATTGGAATTATAAACAAAGGTTCTTTGATAATTTTTATCAAGAATTTAGTCGTATTTTCAAACATTTTGTCGTAATAATCACTTTAAAAACAGGTTATATATTTTTTTGATTAGAAAAATACAAGGTTACACAATATAATTATAGACAGAAAATATAAATTAATTAGATTAACAGTTTATTGGCATAAAATTTGCTTTAAATATATCTTTGTCAGAATAAAAATGGACTATAGGTTTGAGATATATTTTATGAACGATTTATATTTGAGGAGGATAAGTAATGATAAAAGGTATAGCAGCTTCAAAAGGATATGCAATCGGTACAGTACTAATAAAGGAAGATACTGAGGTAAAAGTAGAAGAACGAAGAATAGAAGATATACAAGGAGAAAAGGATAGGTTTGAGAGAGCTTTAAAAGCCTCAAAAGAACAGTTGCAACAAATAAAAGAAAAGGCAGAAAAAGAGCTTGGAGCAGCTAAAGCTGCGGTTTTTGAAAGTCATATGATGCTTTTAGAAGATCCAGAATTTGCAGGAGCAGTACTAATGGGTATAGAAAGCAGCAAAGTAAATGCAGAAAAGGCTCTTGAGGATGTTTTAAATATGTATGCTGGAATATTTGCAGCTATGGAAGATGAATACATGAGAGAGAGAGGCGCTGATATAAAAGATGTTGGCAGTAGAATACTTGCCAATCTAGCAGGAAAAGCTGTTGGAATATCAGAGTATAAAGATAACACAGTGGTAGTTGCTCATGACTTAACACCTTCAGATACAGCACAATTAGATAGAAGTAAAGTTATAGCTTTCCTAACTAACATTGGTGGAAGGACTTCCCACAGTGCTATTATGGCTAGAACTTTAGAGATACCTGCAGTTGTAGGACTACAAGACATAACTTCAGCAGTTAAAGATGGTGATACTGTTATAGTAGACGGAGTAGAGGGAATTGCTATAGTTAACCCAGATGCTGAAACAGTAAAGGCCTATGAGGCTAAAAAGGAAGCTTATAAAAAAGAAAGAGAAGAACTTAAAAAGCTAATAGATGTTAAAACTGTTACTAAGGCAGGAAAACGTGTAGAAGTTGCAGGGAACATAGGTAAGCCAGAAGACGTTCATCAGGTATTAGCAAATGGTGGAGACGGAATAGGATTATTTAGAACTGAATTTTTATACATGGATAGAGATGATATGCCAGGAGAAGAAGAACAGTTTGAGTCCTATAAATATGCTGTTGAAAAAATGGAAGGAAGACCTGTAGTTATCAGAACGCTTGATATTGGTGGAGATAAGAAGCTTCCATATTTGCCATTGCCAGAGGAAATGAACCCATTTTTAGGTTATAGAGCTATAAGACTTTGTCTTGATAGAACAGATATATTTAAAATTCAGTTAAGAGCATTACTTAGGGCTTCAGCTTTTGGTAATTTAAAAATAATGTTTCCAATGATATCTTCTTTAGAAGAATTCCTTAAATCAAAAGAAATTCTTGAAGAATGTATGGATGAGCTAAGAACAGAAGGAAAAGAATTTAATGAGAATCTAGAAACAGGTATAATGGTAGAGATACCAGCAGCAGCTGTTAATGCTGATGAACTTGCTAAATATGTAGATTTCTTTAGTATAGGAACAAACGACTTAATACAGTACACATTGGCGGCAGATAGAATGAATGAAAAGATATCCTACTTGTATAATCCAATGCATCCAGCAGTGTTGAAACTAATAAAAATGACTATAGAAGCAGCTCATAAGGAAGGGAAATGGTGTGGAATGTGTGGCGAGATGGCTGGTGATGAAAAGGCTATCCCTACATTAGTAGAATATGGTTTAGATGAATTCTCTATGAGTGCATCATCTATACTAAATGCGAAAAAGTTAATTATGGAAAATTAAAATATAAGAAAAAGTGATAAGTATAAAACCTGAACGGAATTAATTTTCAGTTCAGGTTTTATTTATATCAAAATTTAAACCGTAAAAAGAAATTTTAGTATATAATAGTAGATATAAAAACAAAATTTTAACCAAAGTATATTTAAGTTGATTTTTAAGGAGGAATTACAATGTCAATATTAAAAAATAAGAAAAGAATATATACACTTTGTTCAATGTCAATTGTTTTGCTATTAGCTTTAACAGCTTGTTCAAACTCACAAAATAAAAATACTTCAGACAATAATCAAACAACTACACAAAATCAGAGTCCAAAGGATAACGACAATCAGAATAATACATCCGCAAAAGAAGATAAAAAAGAAGATAAAAAAGAGGCGAAATTTGTTAGCACTCAAAGTGTTAATATTCCAAAGTTTAGCAAGGGGTTGTTATCTAAAAGTGAAGAACCAAGGTTTGGTACACCTTGGAAGAAGTCTAACAATAAAAGTTATAGTGCATGCATAGAAGGAAAAGGACCTGAAGCTATTGAAGAAGGCGTAGGTAAGTTGTTTGTAAAGGATAAGGAAGGCAACACATATAGTTTTGAAATTTTAAACAATGATAAGATTTCACCTAGATATATAGAATGGGCAGATGATGAGAATCTATTTGTAGTAATTGGAGATGCTCACGGAACCGTATCAAAGGGTGGGAATTTATATCTAATTAATGTAGTTACAGGTAAGACATCTTTAGTATTAGAAACATCTAGTGATAAACAACAGGTAATGGAAATAAAGAAATTAGAATCAAACCTAAGCTTAAAGGTCAATGTATATGATGATGACAGTTATAATAAGTCACATATTGAAAATTGGTCAATAAGTTCCTTTGACATAAGTTTAAATAAGCAGATGGAGGTAAAAGATTCAACAGGAAAGACAATTTATATAATTAATAAAACAAATTAGTAAGCTCTAAGGGGAATAATGTATGAACAAATCTAGAAAAATATACATTAAGGCGCTAGAAAAATATAATAACGGTTATATAGATAAGGCTATAGAGTTATGTGAAGAAAGTATATCCATAGATATTAAAAATGCAGCAGCTATAAATCTAAAAGGTCTATTGTGCTATCTAAAAGGGGATTTAGAAGAGGCACAAAAGCTTTGGAAAATGAATAAACAAATTAATAAAGATGGAATATCTGAAAAATATTTAGAGGATACAAAAAAGGATAAAGAAAGACTGAAATTTTATGGCGTTGCATTAGAACTTATAAGGGAGTTGAAAATTCAAGAAGCATTAGTTCTTTTAGAGAAATGTTTAGAGAGCGATTATAACCTTATTAATGTTAACAATCACCTAGCATTATGCTATATGAAAAAAGGGTTATATAACAAAGCATTAGAACATGTTGAGAAGGTTTTAACCTTAGATAGGACTAATGTAATAGCTAAAGATACGAGAAAGAAACTAAAGAGTTATGGTGTATTAAAGGAAGAACATGTACCAAAAAAACTGGTATTGATATTGATAGGTGTAATATGTCTAGTTGCGTTACTTTTGGGAACAATAGTATTTATTAATTTTATTAAAGCCAGCTATAAACCTGGACTTAGAAGTTTATTAAATTTTAAAGTAAATAGTTCTAGTGAGTCCCATAAAAAAGAAACTGGCACTACTAATAAAGAAACTGGAAAGGAAAAAAAGATAGGTGCTGCTAAGCCAGAAGTCAAGGAAGATAAGAAAAGTAATGTACAAAATGAGGTTTTCCCTTATGACAAGATTAAAGGTGATATTGAAAGTAAGAACTTTGATGCTGTATATGATGAAAACATAAAATGGAGAGACAAGAATATTAGCGATACAGAAAAAACACTTTTATCTAGTGCTAATGAATTGCTAAAAACAGAAGGTGTAGAATACTTTTATGACAAAGCATATAGCTACATGAATAGCGAGGATTATGTCAATGCAAAGGTATATTTTACAAGATGTTATGAACTAGGTGGACAGCACTATTTATACCCTCATATAGTTTATATGCTTGGCACTACTTTTCATTTGTCTGGAGATGCTGAAAATACTATAAAATACTACTCTGAATATGACAAAGCATTTTCTGGTGGAGAATATGAGGAAACTGTATTATATACTTTAGCTCTTATATACAAAGATAAAGATGCAGCTACAGCAAAAGTTTATGCAGAAAAGTTATTACAGAATTATCCACAGTCAATCTATAATAATTCTGTAATAAACAGTTTAATTTATTGATAGAATTGAACACATAAATAAAGGTATCAATAGAAAAAATAAATAGTAACTTTAAAATATTTTATAGACTCAAATATTATAAACTATTGACTGTATAAAAAAAGTATTATAAAATTATCATATGAAAGGTACCCCTCAAGGGTATATTGGAGGTATGGAAATGATAGGAGAAATAAAAGATATAAATTTTTCAGAGATAATTGAAAGTTCAAATGTGCCTGTAGTTGTAGATTTTTGGGCACCATGGTGTGGTCCTTGTAAGATGCTCGGACCTGTAATTGATGAAATTGCTGGAGAGTTAGGAGAAAAGGCTAAGTTCTTTAAGTTAAATGTAGATGAAAATCCTGAAACATCCTCAAGGTATAAGATCGCTAGTATACCTACAATTATGGTATTTAAAAATGGTTCTATAGCTGACACACTAGTAGGATTTAGACCGAAGGATGCTATAAAAGGAGTAATAGAAAATCATATTTAATTGAATTTGAAATGACAAATTAACCTTGGGTTAATTTGTCATTTTATATATGTATTAAATAAACAAATCGAAAGTAAAATATTAATAAGTATTTATATTATAGGGAGTGAACACAGTGGATAACAAATATGATATAGCAGTAGTTGGTAGTGGACCAGCAGGTTTATCAGCTGCCATAAACGGAAAGATAAGAAATAAGAGAATAATTGTATTTGGAAGCAAAGAGCTAAGCAACAAGGTAATAAAAGCACCAAAGGTAGATAATTATTTGGGATTTTACGGAATAACAGGTGCGGAAATGAAAAAACAGTTTAAGAAACATATTGATGCTATGGGAATAAAAATAACTTATGAAAGAATAAATGCAATATATGCTATGGGAGACTATTACGGGTTAGCAGTTAATGAAAAAATCTATGAAGCAAGAACTGTAATTTTAGCTACAGGAATAGAATATACGAAACCACTAAGGGGAGAAGAGGAGTTTTTAGGTAAGGGAGTTGGCTATTGTGCTACCTGTGATGCCCCTCTTTATAAGGGAAAAATAGTGACTATAATAGGATATAATAAAGAAGCTGAAGAAGAAACTAACTATGTAAGTGAATTAGCTGAAAAGGTCTATTACGTACCTATGTATAGAGGTGCATACGATTTAAAAAGGGGAAACATTGAAGTAGTTAGTGACAGACCGATAGAAATACAAGGAAAAGATAGAGTTACAAAGGTTGTCTTAAAAGAAAGAGAAATAATCACAGACGGAGTTTTTGTACTAAAGGATAGCGTAGCACCAAATCAACTTGTACCAGGATTATTAGTGGAGAATGATCATATTAAAGTAGATCTGAATATGCAAACAAATCTTAGTGGGTGTTTTGCTGCAGGAGATTGTACAGGGAAACCTTATCAGTATATGAGAGCTGCGGGGCAAGGTCAAGTTGCTGCGCTAAATGCTGTTTCCTACTTAGACTCGTTAAAATAAATAAATGAAAAAACCATACAGAGGTCACCATCGTATGGTTTTTTATATGTGCTTAGCTAATATTAGCTAAAGGCTTATATGTCTAATTGACCACAAAGAAAACATGATTTCCAATAGTTTTTACATTTTTTTTGTTAATATTCTTCATCCATTTAGAGGTTGCTATTTTAGGATTATAGAAGAAAACTGCCCTTTCTGTTGGGTCTTCACCTTTTAATGCTTGAAATACTGCCTTATAACTACTTTCATCAGGAGTTACCTCGATTTTTCCGTTTCTTACACAGGAAAAGGCACCCTTCTGTTTAACTACGTCCTCTACGGTTTTTGGAAACTCTGGATACTTTAGTCGGTTTAGAATCACAGATGCCACTGCCACCTTACCTTCAAAGGGTTCACAATTGCTTTCAGCGTATACTACTTTAGCCATCAAGTGAATATCATTTTGGGTAATGTATATTTTTTTATCCAAATAGCTGAAAACTTGAACCACTTCATCTTCTTGATTAAATAAAGTTGTGTCAATATTGTTAGAGTCATAGGCACTAGCCTTAGTACAATATAAAGCTAGCAACAAGAACAAGAAAGTTATACAATAGGTCATTCTTTTCAAATAAATCCTCTCCTTATTACCAACGGGGTTAGCTGACGGGTTCGGTAAAGGCATAACCTACGTAAAATACGATTCACCCCAAAAATTTGGTTTCCCCGCGTTTTATAAAAAAACTTAGGCTAATGGTATTATACCCATGAATTTTAAAAAAATACATAGTATAATAATTTTTAATATTTTATAAAAATAGAATAGGAATTGATATAAAGATTAGTAAATAGTGTATAATTGATAATAGGATTATTTATTAGGATGGTGAAGTGGGTGGAGATTTTAGATATAGTAGTTAGTTCTATTAAAAATATTAGCATATCATCGATAATGGATATATTAGTGGTTTCATATATTTTTTATAAGGGATATGTTCTCATAAAGGAAACAAGAGCAGAGCAACTTTTGAAAGGAATTATACTTATAATTTTCCTTATTCCGGTAAGTAGTTTTTTTAACTTAACTATGCTTAATTGGATCTTAACCAAAACAATAACAATCGGAGTGCTTTCTTTTATTATTATATTTCAGCCAGAAATTCGTAGAGCACTTGAGCATTTAGGAAGAACTGCTTTTAATGATAAACATCTATTAGAAGATGAAGAAACTATGGAAAGAGTAGTAACTGAAATTGTCAATGCTGTAGAAAATTTATCTAATGAGAAAACAGGCTCCCTAATAATTATTGAACAACTTACAGGCTTGGGGGATATAGTAAATACAGGCACAATGCTAGACGCTGAAGTTTCAGCTGCATTGCTAGAGAATATTTTTGTGGTTAACACACCATTGCATGATGGGGCTACTATCATAAGAAATGATAGAATTGTATCTGCAGGTTGTTTTTTACCCTTAACTAGCAATCAAGGAATCAGCAAAAAACTTGGTACTAGACACAGAGCGGCTATTGGTATTTCAGAGAACTCAGATGCACTAATTATAGTTGTATCTGAAGAAACTGGAACTATCTCCCTTGCGGTAAATGGTGTTCTTACAAGAAACTATACGAAGGAAAAGCTTAAAGATATTCTTATAAGAATAATTAGAAAAAGGCAGAGTACAAAGTTGACCTTTAGGGAGCAGGTGAGAGCATGGAAGAAAAAAATAAACAGCAGCAAGTAATTATCAAAGTATGTTGTGTTATAGCATCTTTTGTTTTATGGTTATATATATTTAATGTTGAAAATCCTATTAGGGAACGAAAAATTCTAGTTCCTGTGAAAATAACTAATAGGGATGTATTGGCAGAATCAAAGTTAGTAGCTGTGGGAGAAAATGACCTAAATATATCTTTAAGTATAAAAGGAAATGCGTCAGAACTGTATTCCGTTAAGGCTGAAGATTTTAGATTAGAGTCAGATCTAAGGTCCTATGTATTGAAAAAAGGAGAAAATAAAGTTCCAGTTCAGGTTAAGAAGAGTCCTGAAAATATAAGAATACTTAATGGTGAAAATCTATGGATTAGTATCGATTTGGATGATTTAAAGGAAAAGATAGTTCAAATAAAAGTACTGCTAGAAGGAAAAGTTAAAGATGGATTTTATGCTCTTCAGCCTACTTTAAGTATAAAGGAGGCTGAAATCAGCGGAGCATCCAAAGAGTTAAGTTCTATAACTAGTGTAGTGGCTAGGTGCAATGTAAAAGATGTAGCAAAAGATGTAAATGCACTAGTATCACTAGAAGCAGAAGGAGAATCTGGAGCGATTAAAAATGTACAGATAGAGCCAAGTTCAGTTCAAGTTATAGTTCCTGTAAAAAAGATAAAAAGTGTTCCAGTTAATATTAAAACACAGCCTAACTTACAAAATATTCAGGGGATAAAATCTATAGCAGCGATGCCGGATAAAGTCGATATAGCTGGAGATGAGAAAGTGCTATCAGGTATAGCTAGTTTAGACATAGAAGACGTTGATTTAAACAAATTAAATGGTAAAGATACTATAGAAGCTAAAATAAAAATTCCTAAGGATGTGATACTTGTAAATAGTAATGGTTCAATTAAACTTAAGGTTCAGTACAATAAAATTGCACAAAAAGAGTTTAATTTAGATATACAAACGAAAAATGTTGGGAATAACTATAATGTAAATTTAGGTGCTAATAAGGCAACTATAACAATTTCAGGAGAAGAAAATATTTTAAATACCTTAAAGCCTGAGTCTATAGGCTGTTTTGCAGATTGCAGCAACCTAACTGAAGGAGAGTACAAATTACCTGTTACTGTAACTCTTCCAGAAGGAATGACTAGGGTTTCACAAAACCCCACAGAGGTTAAGGTAATAATAAAATCAAATGTATTGGAGGATAAAAATGTCAGTCAGAGTAAGTAACATAACAATGAGCATAGATGAAGACATAGAAGGATTAAAAAAAAGAGCAGCTAAAAAGGCAAGAATATCGATAAATGAGATAAAGGATTTTAAGATACTTAAGGAATCCATAGATGCCAGAAAAAAAGATAATATAAAATTTAACTATACTGTTGAAATGTTTTGTGAAAATGAAGATAAGCTTGTAGCTAGAGCCAATGATAAGGATGTAAGTATAGAAGAAGAGTATAATGAAGAACTAAAGCTTGGAACAAAAAAGATGAATCATAGACCTGTTATTATTGGAATGGGGCCTGCAGGAATGTTTGCAGGTCTTTTCATGGCTCAAAAGGGATATAGACCTCTGATAATAGAAAGAGGGGAAAGGGTTGAGGATAGGACAAAATCAATAGAGAAGTTTTGGAGTACAGGAGAATTAAATTTAGAGTCTAATGTGCAATTTGGAGAAGGTGGTGCAGGTACTTTTTCAGATGGAAAACTAACTACTAGAATAAAAGATATAAGATGTGATTTTGTATTAAGGGAGCTTGTTAACGCTGGAGCACCAAAGGAAATTTTATATAGTGGAAAACCGCATGTAGGAACGGATATTTTAAAGAAAGTTGTAAAAAATATAAGAAATAAGATTATTGAACTTGGTGGAGAGATAAGGTTTAATAGTAAGTTAGAAAGCTTAATAGTTAAGGATAAGGCAATTTCAGCAATTATAGTAAATGGAGAGGAGATTCCTTGTGACAACTTGATATTAGCAATAGGCCACAGTTCGAGAGATACTTATGAAATGCTATATAAAAGCGGAGTTTTTATGGAGGCAAAAGCTTTTTCCATAGGGGTAAGGGTAGAACACTCCCAATCAATGATAAACGAGAGTCAGTATGGAAAATACGCGGAGCATCCAAGACTTAAAGCTGCAGATTATAGATTGACCTATAACACCAAAGAAAAAAGAGGAGTTTATAGTTTTTGTATGTGTCCAGGCGGAGAGGTAGTAGCTGCAGCTTCAGAGGAGAAAATGTTAGTAACTAACGGCATGAGTCACTATAAAAGAGACAAGGAAAATGCTAACTCTGCTATTGTAGTTACTGTTGGAGATAAAGATTTTGAGGGAACTAGCCCACTTAAAGGTATGGAGTTTCAAAGACATTATGAAAGACTAGCTTACTTAGTAGGAGGAGGAGAGTATAAAGCACCTGTTCAGTTAGTAGGAGATTTTCTACAAGATAGAATATCCACTAAGTTAGGTAATATAAAGCCTAGCTATAAGCCAGGGTATGAGTTTAAAGAATTAAAAGATTGTCTTCCATCCTATGTAACTGAATCATTAAAGGAAGGTTTTGTAAATTTTGATAGAAAAATCAGAGGATTTGCAAATAATGATGCAATAGTTACAGGAATTGAAACAAGAACTTCAGCTCCAGTTAGAATATTAAGGAATGAAAAATTAAAGAGCATTTCTATTGAAGGATTGTATCCTGCTGGAGAAGGTGCTGGATTTGCCGGTGGAATAGTATCTGCAGCAGTAGATGGATTAAAAGTTGCAGAGAATATAATGCAAGATTACAAACCATTATATTAAATTTTCTGAAAAGAACTTTTTTGAAATAAATCTGTTAAAATATATATTAGATAAATCGATTTCATGAGAATATTTAGATAGACAAGCATTATTTATATAAAGAAGAGGTGTTAATAAATGATTAAAAATTTTCAAGAGGTTTTAGAAAAAGTAAAAAGTTTAAAAACAAAGAAGATAGCAGTAGCAGTAGCTCAAGATAAACCAGTTCTTGAAGCAGTAATGGATGCAAAAGAACAAGGAATAGCAGATGCTATACTAGTTGGAGACAAGACAAAAATTGAGCAAGTGGCAGCAGAAATAGGAATGGATTTAAGCAAGTTTGAAATAGTTGAAGAAACAGACATGAGAAAAGCAGCAATGAAAGCTGTTGAATTAGTTTCAACAGGCAAGGCAGATATGTTAATGAAAGGACTTATAGATACTGCAAATTTCCTAAGAGCTGTTTTAAATAAAGAAATAGGATTGAGAACAGGTGTGCTTATGTCCCACGTAGGTGTTTTTGAAATACCAGGTTACGATAGGTTAATATTAATAACAGATGCTGCTTTTAATATGTATCCTGAACTTAAAGATAAAATAGATATAGTTAAAAACTCAGTAACAGTTGCACATTCACTTGGACTTGAAAAGCCAAGAGTAGCTCCAGTATGTGCTGTAGAAGTTGTAAATCCTAATATGCCAGCTACAATGGACGCTTCAATTCTTTCAAAAATGAATGATAGAGGACAGATAAAAGGATGTATTATTGATGGACCACTAGCATTAGATAATGCTTTATCAGAAGAGGCTGCAGCACATAAAGGAGTTACAGGACCAGTGGCAGGTAAAGCTGATATATTATTAATGCCAAATATTGAATCAGGAAACATAATGTATAAAACACTAACTTATACAACTGCTTGCAAGAGTGGTGCTTTATTAGTTGGAACATCAGCTCCTGTTGTACTTACTTCAAGAAGTGACAGTCATGAAACAAAAATGAATGCTATAGCTTTAGCTGCGTTAGTTGCTAACCAATTAAGCAAGAATAAATAATAGATTATTGAGTTTATTGTATAAAGAGATTTTAATAATATATTAAAACCTAAGGAGGAAAAAGTAATGTCATATAAATTATTGATAATAAACCCAGGATCAACTTCAACAAAAATTGGTGTATACGAGGATGAGAAACAAATTCTAGAGGAGACATTAAGACACTCTTCAGAAGAAATAGGAAAATACGCTACTATTTTTGATCAATTCCAGTTTAGAAAAGATGTTATATTAAAGGTTTTACAAGAGAAAAATTTTGATATAAATACATTAAGTGCAGTAGTAGGAAGAGGCGGATTATTAAAGCCAATAGTAAGTGGTACTTATGCTGTTAATGATGCTATGCTTGAAGATTTAAAAGTTGGAGTTCAAGGACAACACGCATCAAATTTAGGCGGTATAATAGCTAATGAAATAGCAACTTCTTTAAATATTCCTGCTTTCATTGTAGATCCTGTTGTTGTTGATGAATTAGATGATGTTGCAAGAATATCTGGTATACCTGAAATAGAGAGAAAGAGTATATTCCATGCGTTAAACCAAAAGGCTGTAGCTAAGAGATATGCTAAAGAAAGTGGAAAGGCATATGATGGTTTAAACCTAATAGTTACACATATGGGTGGAGGAGTATCTGTTGGAGCTCATAAAAATGGAAAAGTTGTAGATGTAAACAACGCATTAGATGGAGAAGGACCATTCTCACCTGAAAGATCAGGGGGATTACCAGTAGGAGATTTAGTTAAGCTTTGCTATAGTGGCAAATATACAATTGATGAAATAAAGAAAAAAATTAATGGTAAAGGTGGTACTGTAGCTTACCTTGATACAAACGACTTTAGAGTAGTTGAAGACAAAGCTTTAAGCGGAGATGAGAAGTACAAATTAATTTTTGATGCTTTTATATTCCAAATAGCTAAAGAAATAGGTAAGTGTGCTGCAGTGTTAAGTGGAAAGGTAGATGCTATAGTTTTAACTGGAGGTATTGCATATAGTAAGGCTGTTACAGAAGCATTAAAAGAAATGACTTCATTTATAGCACCTGTTGTAATTTATCCAGGAGAAGATGAACTTTTAGCTTTAGCTGAGGGAGCACTTAGAGTGTTAAAAGGAGAAGAAAAGGCAGGAGAATACAAATAAGTATAAATAAATAGATTATATACTTAACTTTAGAGGTATATGCTATCTTATATCTCTAAAGTTAAGTGGATTTATTAGATTTATCTTATTTTTTAAGTTAAATATATAAAAGAAGCAGAAAAATTACAGGTATTCAGCCAATATAGTGAATTTTAAAAAGAAATTTGGCAAAAAATGAATTAGTAAAGTTTATTACTTTATGATATAATGTTTTTGTGATGAAGAACAAGTCATAAAGAAAAGGTTTTAACATAAAAAATTCATATATAGTTTAATAAATGAATTAAGGCTTGTTAATTAGCACAATATGAGAAAATAGACTTTGAAGTCAAAGTAACTTTATTTCATGAGGGTTGTCTATAACCGCTGTGAATACGTTTACTGATGCTTTGATCTAAAGTTTGTTGTCCTTTTATATAAAGAGGTGATATTATGAGTAGAATTAGAATTTTCACAGGACATTTTGGAAGTGGTAAGACTGAAATATCTATAAATTATGCATTAAAACTTGCAAAAGAAGGCAAAAAAGTAGCAATCGTTGATATTGATATAGTTAATCCTTACTTCTGCTCAAGAGATGTAAGAAAACATCTTGAAGAGAATGGTGTAAGAGTAATATCATCAGACCCAAATCTGTCTAATGCAGAATTAGCAGTAGTGCCTGCAGAAGTATTAGCAGTATTCAATGATAAAAGTTATGAAGTAGTTATGGATATAGGTGGAGACGACCAGGGAGCTGTAGTACTAGGACAATATAATAGATACCTTAGAGAAGAGCCTTATGATATGTACTTTGTAGTAAATAACAATAGGCCACTAACTTCTAATGAAAAAGATACAGAAGAGTATTTAAGAACTATAGAGTGGGTTTCAAGACTAAAGGTTACACATTTAATATCAAATACTAATATGTCTTATGAAACTACAGTTGAGGATATATTAAGAGGAGACAAAGAAGTAGCTGTGTTAGCAGAAAAACTTAATATACCACATAGCTATACAGCATGTAGAAAAGACTTTGAGGATGAAGTTAGAGGAAAAGTACAAGGTGAATTATTACCGATAGATATCTATATGAAACCGCCTTGGAGATAATTGCCACAAGGTGTTATAGATTGATTTTAAACATGCTAGCAATAAAATTTATATAAATGGAGTTGAAAAACTCAGGTCATTTTATAGTCTAGAATCAAAAGACTTTAAGATAATTGCAGAAATATCTTTCAAATTATCAAGCATAGGGAGGGAATTTTAATGCAAAAGGTTACTTTCAGAGAAGAGAGATGTAAAGGTTGCGGACACTGTTTAGAAGTCTGTCCAAAGAAGATAATAAGCTTTTCAGAAAAGCTTAATGTTAAAGGATATCATCCAGCAACCGTTACAGAAGATAAGATGGATCAATGTATATCATGTGCATCATGTGCAAAAATATGTCCAGATTGTGTAATTACAGTTCAAAAATAAAAGGAGGGATCTTTAATGGGAGAGAAAGTATTAATGAAGGGTAACGAAGCCATTGGAGAAGCAGCAATTAGAGCTAATTGTAAAGCATTCTTTGGTTATCCTATTACCCCACAAACAGAAGTTGCAGCTTACATGGCAAAGAAGATGCCTAAGATAGGAAGAACATTTATTCAAGCTGAAAGTGAAGTTTCTGCTATAAACATGGTTTATGGAGCAGCTGGAACTGGACTTAGAGTTATGACTTCATCAAGTTCACCTGGAATAAGCTTAAAAGCAGAAGGTATATCATATATAGCAGGAGCAGAGTTACCATGTGTTATTATAAACATAGTTAGAGGAGGCCCTGGTCTTGGAAGTATTCAACCAGCTCAGTCAGATTATTTCCAAGCTACAAAAGGAGGAGCGCACGGAGACTTTAATATGCCTGTATTTGCTCCAGCTTCAATCCAAGAAATGGTTGACTTAATACAAGATGCTTTTGATGTTGCTGATATATATAGAACTCCTTGTATGATAATGGGAGATGGAATGCTTGGCCAAATGATGGAGCCAGTTGAATTCAAAGAAAAAGCAGCTAGAGAGCTTCCAGAAAAAGTTTGGGCAGCTAATGGCTTAAATGGAAGAAAAGAACATAATGTTATAAACTCATTATACCTAGAGCCAGAAGCTTTAGAAGAGCATAACATTCACCTTCAAGAGAAGTATGCTGCTATAAAGAAAAATGAAGCTAAATATGAAATATTCAACTGTGATTCAGACTGTGACTTAATATTAGTTGCATACGGAACTACATCAAGAATATGTAAGAACGTAATCAAAATGGCTGAGAAAGAAGGAATAAAATTAGGACTAGTAAGACCTATAACTTTATGGCCTTTCCCAGTTGAAGCATTTGAAAAAACTATGGACAACACTAAGCATGGCTACTTAGCAGTAGAGATGAGCTGTGGACAAATGGTTGAAGATGTAAGATTAGTTGCAAACGGAAGAAAGCCAGTTGACTTCTACGGAAGATCTGGTGGTATGATTCCAGAACCAACAGATATTTTAGATAAAGTTAGAACTATAGTAGGAGGTACAAAATAATGACAATAGTATATGAAAATCCAAAAGCATTATTAGATGTTCCTACGCATTATTGCCCAGGATGTACTCACGGAGTAATTCACAAGCTAGTTGCAGAGGTTATTGATGAGCTTGGTATTTTAGATAAAACTATAGGAGTAGCTCCAGTTGGATGTTCAGTTTTAGCATACAAGTATTTTGCATGCGATATGTTTGAAGCTGCACACGGAAGAGCACCAGCAGTTGGTACAGGAATAAAGAGAACAAATCCTGATAAAGTTGTATTCACATATCAAGGAGATGGAGACCTTGCTGCTATCGGTACTGCTGAAATAGTTCACGCAGCTGCAAGAGGAGAAAACATAACTTCTATATTCGTAAACAACTGTATTTATGGTATGACTGGTGGACAAATGGCTCCAACTACATTACCAGGTCAAAAAACTGAAACATCACCATATGGAAGAGACACAAGCAGAGAAGGTCATCCAATAAGAGTTTCTGAGATGATTTCAACTTTAGATGGCGCTTGCTATGTAGAGAGAGTATCTGTTGATACAGTTCCTAATATAATGAAAGCTAAAAAAGCTATAAAGAAAGCTTTCCAAAATCAGTTAGACGGAAAAGGCTTCTCAATGATAGAAGTATTATCAATATGCCCAACTAACTGGGGATTATCACCTAAAGAATCAATGCAATGGTTAAAAGACAACATGATTCCATACTATCCTCTTGGAATTAAGAAGGATAAAACTGAGGAGGTGAAATAAATGGCATCACAACAAATAGTTTTTGCTGGTTTCGGTGGACAAGGTATATTATCAATGGGTAAGTTCCTTGCTTATGCAGGAATGGATGCTAATTTAAACGTTTCATGGTTACCATCTTATGGTCCTGAAATGAGAGGAGGTACAGCAAACTGTTCAGTAATATTAACTGATGAAGCTATAGGTTCACCTATAGTTACAAAGGCTGACAGTATAGTTGTAATGAACAGACCTTCTTTAGATAAATTTGAGGATATGGTAGCACCTGGTGGAGTTATCGTAATAGATTCAGATTTAGTTGATAGAATGCCAGAAAGAACAGATGTAACTGTTATAGCAATTCCTGCTCAAACTATAGCTCAAGAGATCGGAAGTAAAACAATAGCAAACATGGTTTTACTAGGAGCATTAGTTAAGAAGACAGAAATAGTTACAATAGAAGCATTATTAGATTCATTAAAGGCTCACGGAAAAGAAAAGTTCTTTGAATCAAATAAGAAGGCTATTGAAAAAGGTTTAGAATACGTAAAATAGTATTGAATTTAGAGGATGTCTCAGAGATTAAATGAGGCATCCTTTTTTATTTTCACCTATTTTAGTCATAAAAACTTAAATAGATTATGAAGGTATTTAGATTATATTGTAACTATATGTAAGTTATAATATAATGTTGTAGAGGAGTTGGTACAAGCTAAGAAAATTGTACTAACTAACTATTTTTGATTAATGTACATATAATAACATTAGCCTATTTATTTTAGAAGAAAAAGAGAGGTATTTTTTATGCATAGAATGTTTGGTACTGATGGAGTTAGAGGTATAGCAAATAAAGAGTTAACAGCAGAATTGGCTTATAGATTAGGAAGAGCGGGAGCACATGTTTTAACAGAAGGAACCCATAAACCTAAAATACTTGTAGGAATGGATACGAGAATATCTGGAGATATGCTTGAAGCTGCATTAGTCTCAGGAATATTATCAGTTGGTGCAGAGGCTATCTGTGTTGGTATTGTGCCAACTCCTGCAGTATCTTATTTAACTAGAAAATATGAAGCTGACGCTGGTATTGTTATATCAGCATCTCACAATCCAGTGGAGTATAATGGAATAAAGTTTTTTAATAATCAGGGTTATAAGTTATCTGACGAACTGGAAGATACAATACAAAGTGTAATAGAGAGTAATTTCGAAGGGGTTCCTCTTCCAACAGGAGACCAAATAGGTAGAAAGATAGAAGAAGAAGGAGAAGCTGTTGGAGACTACGTAGAGTTTGCTAAAGGGACTATTGATACTAACCTAAAAGGACTAAAGGTTGCACTAGATTGTGCAAATGGAGCAGCCTATATAACTGCAGTAAGGGCATTTAAGGAACTAGGAGCAGAAGTATATGTTATAAATAATGAGCCAGATGGAATAAACATAAATAAAAACTGCGGTTCCACCCATCCAGAAAGATTAATGGAATATGTAGTAGAAAAAGGCTGTGATTTAGGATTAGCCTTTGATGGAGATGCTGACAGATGCTTAGCTGTAGATGAAAAGGGAAACCTAATAAATGGTGACTTTTTAATGGCTATTATCGGAAAGTATCTTAAAGAGCAAGGTAAACTAGATAAGGATGTTGTAGTTGTAACTGTGATGAGTAACTTAGGACTAGATATAGCTTTAAATAAAGAAAATATAGGCACTGTAAAGACAAAGGTTGGAGACAGATATGTCCTTGAAGAAATGGTTAAGGAAGGGTATAAGTTAGGTGGAGAGCAATCAGGTCACGTAATAATGCTTGACTATAATACTACAGGAGATGGCTTAATAACAGGGCTTCAATTATCTGCTATAGTTAAAAAGAGCGGCAAAACGTTATCTGATTTAGCATCTATGATGAAGGAACTTCCACAAATATTAGTTAATGCTAAGGTGCCTAATGATAAGAAGAATATACACAATGAAGATGAAGAAATATCAGCTGAAATAAGAAAAATTGAAGAAAGATTAAATGGCTGTGGAAGAGTGCTTATAAGACCTTCTGGTACAGAGCCGTTAGTTAGAGTTATGCTAGAAGGAGAAGTACAAAGTGAGTTAGATGAAATGGCTCATGGGTTAGCAGAGCTTATAGAAAAAAAGGCAAATATTTAAATAAAGTATACCTCTAGAGAAATATGTTCCTCTAGGGGTATATTTTATATTAAGTTATTGGGGGATGGTATTTGGTTAAATTTTTGAAAACATTAATATTTATGTTGACCAAATTTTTATATATACTATATAATATAATGAGGCTTTTAAAATTGGAAGTATAAGCGCCAGAACTTAAGTGAAGGATAGACTTGAAGCGTCACTTGCACAGTGTGTAGGTTCCACTAGCTAAGTCATAGATTTAGAGTCTCACTTGAGTTGACGAGGACAGGGAGTATCGAGTGTTCGGCGGATGCCCTGCGGTATGACACTACCGAGAAACATTAATAAAAGCAAAAAGTAATTTTTGTTACAAAATTAATGAGGTGTCTAAAAGCCTAAAACTTAAAAGTTGAAAGGCAGGTAATTTAATAATGTGTGGAATAGTTGGTTATGTTGGAAAAAGACAAGCAGCACCAATCTTAGTAGAGGGGTTAAGCAAGCTTGAATACAGAGGATATGATTCAGCGGGAGTAGCTATAATAGACGAAGCTGGAAATATGAATGTAAGTAAGTGTAAGGGTAGACTTGCTAACTTAGAGGGCAAGCTAGAGCAGGAACCTGTACAAGGCTTAATAGGAATAGGCCATACAAGATGGGCTACTCATGGAGAACCATCAGATAGAAATTCCCATCCTCATACAAATGAAAAAGAGACAATAAGTGTTGTTCACAACGGAATCATAGAAAACTATATGCATTTAAGAGAATGGCTTATATCAAAGGGATATAAATTTTACTCAGAAACAGATACAGAGGTTATACCAAATCTTGTAGACTATTTTTATGATGGCAATCTTTTAGATGCTGTTATGAAAGCTGTTTCAAAAATGGAAGGAAGCTATGCATTAGGGGTTGTATCAACTTATGAACCAGATAAGATTGTAGCTGTTAGAAAAGACAGTCCTCTTATCGTAGGAGTTGGGGCAGAGGAGAATTTTATTGCTTCTGATGTTCCTGCTATTTTAAACCAAACAAGAGACGTTTATTATTTAAATGATAAAGAATTTGTAGTGTTAACAGAGACAGGTGTAGAAATCTACTCAGCAGAGGGTGAAAAAATAAATAAAGAGCTTCACCATGTAACATGGAATGCTGATGCAGCTGAAAAAGGTGGATTCGAGCACTTTATGATAAAGGAAATCCACGAGCAGCCAAAGGTAATAAAGGACACTATGACTTCAAGAATTATGCCTGGCAAACCAGTAACTTTAGATGATATTAAAATCACAAAAGAACAGATAGAAAATATTGATAAAGTATATATTGTTGCATGTGGAACAGCATATCATGCAGGTATAGTTGGAAAATATGTAATTGAGAGATTAGCTAGAATACCAGTAGAGGTTGATATAGCATCAGAGTTTAGATATAGAAATCCAATAATAAATGATAGAACTTTAATGATTGTAGTAAGTCAATCAGGTGAAACTGCTGATACTTTAGCTGCTTTAAGAGAAGCAAGAGCACAAGGAGCAAGAGTTATAGCTGTTACTAACGTAGTTGGAAGCTCAGTTTCAAGGGAAGCTGATGATGTTTTATACACTTGGGCAGGACCAGAAATAGCAGTTGCATCTACTAAAGCGTATACTACTCAGCTTATTACTATGTATATGATAGGTTTATTCTTTGCTCAAAATAGAAATACACTTACAACAGAGGAAATAGAAAGCATTAAAAATGATATGCTTACTTTACCAGAAAAAGTAGAGGAAACATTAAATCATAAGGAAGTTCTTCAGAAGTTTGCTGCAAACACTTATATGCATAAGGATATGTTCTTCCTAGGTAGAGGACTTGATTATGCCGTAGCAATGGAAGGTTCATTAAAGCTTAAAGAAATATCCTATATTCACTCTGAAGCATACGCTGGCGGAGAATTAAAGCACGGTACTATAGCATTAATTGAGCCAGGAACTATAGTGGTTGCATTAGCTACTCAGAAGAGCCTATATGAAAAAATGGTAAGCAACATTAAGGAAGTAACAACAAGAGGAGCTAAGGTATTAGGTCTAGCTGTAGAGGGCAATACTGATGTAGAAAAGGCTGTGGAATCAGCAATATATATACCAGAAGTTCAAGAGGTACTTTTACCAGTACTTTCAGTAGTACCGTTACAATTATTAGCTTATTATATGGCTATACAAAAGGGTTGTGACGTAGATAAGCCAAGAAATCTTGCAAAGTCAGTTACTGTTGAATAACTTATTTTAGTAGACGACTATTATCTACTGAATACACTAACTTAAATAGAGAAATAGAGAGAAAATCAGGTGAAAAGGCTGACTTTCTCTCTTTTGTTTATATAAAAAAGCATAGTGGCAATAAGAAATAAAGATAGGTAAGAAATTGAAGCTATAAATGGAGTGTAAAGAAACTGTATTGGAAATTAGTTGATATAGTGATAAAATTTAGGGAGATGGTCCTATATAATAAACTAACTAGGGGTGTGAGGGGTTTATGAATGATAAAAAGAAAAAGTTAATTATTGATTTAATAAAGAAGATGCCTTCTCTAATGTTTGGGTTACTACTATATTCTATAGGAATATTGTTAACCTTATACTCGAAACTAGGAATGAGTCCATGGGATGTATTTCATATGGGGATAGTACAACATAGCTCACTTACGCTAGGTCAGGTATCTGAATTAACTGGTTTTGTAATTCTTCTAATTTCATATTTTCTTGGCGTTATACCAGGGCTAGCTAGTGTGCTAAATATGATATTCATAGGGTTATTTATTGACCTGATAGAGAAGTTTAAGGTTTTTAGTACACCAGATAACATAATAGGACAAATGTTTATGTTGTTTATGGGCATTTTTGTAATAGGATGGGCAACTTATTTTTATCTAAGAGTTGGTCTGGGAGCAGGCCCAAGGGATGGGTTAATGGAAGGGCTTGTAAAGAAGATCAACAAACCTGTTTGGATGATAAGGGGGGCTATAGAGGGAACGGTTTTAATCATTGGATACATTTTAGGAGGGCCTGTTGGAATAGGAACTTTGATAACTGCGGGCAGTATTGGATTTTCGGTGCAGTTTGCTTTTAAAATTGGTAAGTACAGTTCCAAGGATACAGATCATATGAATTTGATTCTTTTATACAAGGATTTAAGGCAAGACGAGATTGATATAAATGACACAGATGATAAGTTAATTGATGAAAGAAATAAAATAGAGGTATAAAGAATAATGTAGATATTTATGGGTTTGTTCAAGAAGTTTCTCATTAATATTTAATAAATTAAAAATGTATAGGATATTCTAGAATGTATTTGAATAATATAAAAAGTACTAGTTTTTACTAGTGCTTTTTATATTGCAAGAACATTGTAGTGGTTAACAATGCAAGGAAATTAATTATAGATTACTGAATATTATCTCAGCGATATTTTTGCTCCATAAAAAATTTACCAAAATATATGAAAAAGTACTTGCAAAACAATAATTAGTATTATATAATATTAATTGTAAAGAAAATAAAAATTATAAAGAGTTAAAATTTGATGGGAGGATTATTATTATGAAAAAATTTGTTTGTACAGTATGTGGATATATTCATGAGGGAGAGGCAGCACCAGAGAAATGCCCACAATGCGGAGTTTCAAGTGATAAATTTGCTGAAAAAGTTGAAGGTCAATTCACTTGGGCTGATGAGCATAGAATAGGAATAGCAAAGGATGTTGATCCTGAAGTAATAGAAGGCTTAAGAGCAAACTTTACTGGAGAATGTACAGAAGTTGGAATGTATTTAGCTATGAGCAGACAGGCTGACAGAGAAGGTTACCCAGAAGTAGCAGAAGCTTATAAAAGAATAGCTTTTGAAGAAGCAGAGCATGCAGCAAAGTTTGCTGAATTATTAGGAGAAGTAGTTGTAGCAGATACAAAGAAAAATCTTGAAATGAGAGTAGAAGCAGAGCATGGAGCAACTCAAGGAAAGAAAGATTTAGCTACTTTAGCTAAGAAATTAAACTTAGATGCTATTCATGACACAGTACATGAAATGTGTAAAGATGAAGCAAGACACGGTTCTGCATTTTTAGGATTATTAAATAGATACTTTAAATAAAAAATAGTTTAATATAATTTTAGCTAAAATAGAAGATGCCATATCTTAAACCTTAAGATATGGCATCTTCTATTTTTATAAGTTAAATAATCAAATATATATCTGTGTGATTTAGAACATATATTACATTAAAAAGCTTTATTTTTAAAATAATAAAGATAGCTAGATTTAATGTGGAAAAAACTTAGAAAGGAAGAAAATTATGATTGAACGTATCGCTAAGGATATTAAAAATTTAACCTTTAGGTTTAATGACGATGATGTTTTAGCTTTAGCATCTCAGCTTGCATATAGTCTAATTTTCTCATTCTTTCCATTTCTAATATTTCTTATGACGTTAGTAGGATATAGTCCTATTAGCAGTGGTGAGGTGTTGGTGGGATTAAATAAAATTTTACCTACTAACGTATTAGAATTGGTGCATAATACTGTGGTAGAAGTAGTTGATGGTAGAAACAGCCATCTACTATCTTTGAGTTTACTAGCAACAATTTGGAGTGCATCCAGTGGATTTAATGCGGTTATTAAAGGCCTTAATAAGGCATACGATGAATCTGAGGATAGATCGGTTTTTAAAGTTCAGTTTATAGCAATTATGTGCACTTTTGGGGTAACCTTCATAGTAATACTGACAATGATATTACTGGTATTTGGACAAATTTTGGGAGTATATTTAGCAAAACAGTTCGGGTATTCTTTTATGTTTCAGAGATTTTGGAATATAGTAAGGTATACTGTCATGTTTCTAACCACAATATTTATATTTGCAGCATTATACCATTATACTCCCAGCAGAAGATTGACATGGAAAGAAGTGATGCCAGGAGCGGTTTTTTCTGCAATAGGATTGGTTGGGGTATCTGTAGGGTTTGCCTATTATGTAAATAATTTTGGAAACTATTCTAAAGTTTACGGAAGCATAGGTGCTGTAATTATACTTTTAACTTGGTTATTTTTTTTATCAGTAATGATAATCATGGGAGGAGAATTAAATGCTACATTGGCTTTTGATAGGGAAGGAAAAGTGAAGCCTAAGGGAAAAAAGTTTTAGTATATTTTTATATAACATGAGTAAAAATATTGAATATATGTTTATCAGTTTATAACAACAAAAAGGAATGGTTTTTTAGTAGTAATTCATTACAAAATTTAAAAAGATATTCTAGAAGGTGATATTTTGAGAAGCAAAGATTATATGAAAAAAATCTATAAAAATTTTTCCGACTTTATATACGAGTGTTCCAGTCGTGAACTAGAGTATTTTATACTGGACTCAAAGTTCACGAGTTCCTTCAATCAAAGAGTAAAGAAGTTAACTGATGAAATAGGAAGAGAGGGGAAAAAAAGCGTAGAGTTGGCAATAATATTTAATACGGAAGGAGAGATTGCTCTAATAGACAGTTACATTATAGGGAGTTATATCGGTAACAGTTACACAAAACATATGGAGGAATACTATAAAGAAAACTTTTTAAACAAAATAGTAAAATATGTAGTAAATGGTAACCAAAAGTCTAAAAAGGATTTTTTAATACTTTCTTATGATATACTATATAATACATTAAATAGTATATATTGTGACATAAAGTGCAAAAAAGAGACGTTAAATAACTATGTAAAAATGTATAATTTAAAACATTGCAAGAATGATGATTGCTCTATAGTTGTAGCAAGTATCCTAATATTAGAAGATATCTGCAGATATCTTGCAATTGAAGAACATATTCTAACAGAATCTATTAGGTATACTAATTCAAAAAGAAATAGTCAAGAAGCATAGAATTTCGACAAACAATCATTATTTAAAAGGAAGATAATTGAAGTAAAGTAATATACATGGTTATAGATGTGGGACTACAGGCTTTTTGATGTCATATAAAAGAGATAAGTTGTAATTAATTTTCACATGAAATGACATATTTCTTTTATTTAATATGTTAAGATATTTCTGAAGTTAATTATGGGGGGAAAAAATATGGTGGTAGAAAATTTAGTTAGAACTGAAAGTGTAGAAAAAATAAAGTATAACTATTTCTACAGACTGCTAAAAGGAAGTGTTCTTATTTCATGTGAAATAGATGCCGTAGAGGTACAGTCATATGGAATAGAAGTTGAAAGACAAGATATGGTAGACGGAAAATTAATTAATATAGAAAGAGATGTTGTACAAAATATAAGTCCTGATAGACATAAAGTACATAATTTATTAAAATTATTGTATGACAATACAGTATCACCAATACACTTAATTGATGTATTAGGAGAATATATTGACGAATATATCATTGATTTTGATAAGGAAATAAGATGCATAGCATATTAAGCTATTGTAAGAGTAGATAGTTTTAAAAAGAGGGAAAATCCTCTTTTTTTCTTTTAAATATTAAATTTAACTTTAAAAATTGAAAATTTTGCCTTATTATATTAAGTGTGGGGGTGATATTTTGATTTCAGGTGTTGGGGTTGATATAGTTGAAATCAGGAGAATTAAAGATGCCATGGATAAACATTCTAATTTTATGGATAAAATGTTTAGTAAGAATGAAGTTGAATATCTAAAGAGTAGAAATCTAAGACCAGAATTTGTAGCAGGAAGATTTGCAGCAAAGGAAGCTGTTTCTAAAGCATTAGGAACAGGATTTAGTGGATTTGAATTTAAGGACATAGAAATAGATAGAACTGCTGCAGGTAAGCCTATTGTAGTGCTAAAGGGTAAAGCTAAGATGATAGCACAAAAGTATGGGAACTATAAAATTCATTTAAGTATATCTCACGGAGTGGATAATGCTATAGCGTACGCAGTGATGGAGGTTGATAAACTTGAAGATTGCAACTGCAGAAATAATGAGGAATATAGATAACTATTGTATAAATGAATTGAAAATACCAGGTATTGTCTTAATGGAAAATGCAGCATTAAAGGTTATTAACAATCTAGATTTAAATAAGTTTAGTTCCTTTTGTATTGTTTGTGCTAAAGGAAACAATGGAGGTGACGGTTTTGCAGTAGCAAGACACCTTCATATTTTAAATAAAAAAGTAGAAGTGTTTTTAGTGGGCGGAAAGAGTGGAATGACTTCAGATTGTAAAACTAACTATGATATATTAAAGAAAATAGGAGTTAACATAGTTAAAGTTGACAATATCGAGGATATTAATGAACTAAGGGATTCAGTGCAGAGAAGTGAAGTGACTGTAGATGCAATATTTGGCACAGGACTTTCTAGAAATGTTGAAGGTATATTTGACTCTGTTATCTCCATAATTAACGAGAACAGTAACCATGTTGTAGCTATTGACGTGCCATCAGGCTTTGATGCTAACACAGGCAAACTTCTTGGAAACTGTATTAGAGCAAATATAACTGTGTCTTTCCAACTATATAAACAAGGATTTTTAAGCTACGGAACAGATGAACTAACTGGAAACATAGTAATAGAGGATATTGGCATTCCTGATATAGCTGTTAATAAATTTCATAACAATGAATTTATTATGGATGAACATATGATAAGAAGCAATATAAAGATAAGAGATAAATACTCCTATAAGGGTGATTATGGAAGAATATTAGTTGTTGCTGGCTCAAAGGGGTACACAGGAGCCGCTTATATATGCACACAGGGAGCTGTTCGAAGTGGAGCTGGATTAGTAACATTATGCTGTAGAGAAGAAATTCAATCTATGCTAAGTTCTAAACTCACAGAGGCTATGACAATTTCTATTAGCGAAAAAATGAAAGTACAAGAATTAATAGAAAAAAGCGATGTTATTGCTATGGGGCCAGGTATGGGAAAGGATGAAACTACCTTAAGTCTAGTAAAACAAGTTATAAGTAGTTCTGAAAAATCTATCGTTATAGATGCTGATGGTTTAAATGTTCTGGAGGATAGAGTAGATATTTTAAAAGATAAAAAATGTAATATTTTAATAACTCCTCATTTAGGGGAAATGGCAAGACTAACAGGACTTTCTATAGATTACATAAAGGAAAATAGACTAGAGGTTGCGAAGAAGTTTGCACAAAAAAATGATGTTATTGTACTTTTAAAGGGATACAATAGTATAATTACTGATGGTAAAATAACAGTAATTAATCCTACTGGAAATAGTGCTATGGCATCAGGTGGCATGGGAGATTGTCTTACAGGAATGATAGCATCTTTAATAGGTCAAGGTTATAAACCTATGAAAGCTGCTTATATATCTGCTTTCATACATGGTTATTGTGGAGAAGAACTTTCAAAAAAAATGTTCTGTGTAAGTGCTAGTGATATTTTAGAAAATATGCCGGTGATATTTAAAAAATTTGCCAATTAGGTTGAAAGGCTAAAATTTTACAACCATGAGAATATAAAGAGACATAAGAGAATAGTATTTATAGTGAGATGATACTTGAGAAAATCCATTTCCAGGAGGAATTCTATGAAAAAAGGTACACTAATAATATTATCCCTTATGTCCTTTGCTTTCTTAATACTTTCTTTAGGTTGTAATAGAAATAATAGAGATACAGAGAAAGCAATTGATTATTTGAAAAACTTGGACAGCTATACCTGCGACATAACCATGAAAATACAGAATGATAAACAAGTTATAAATTATGGTGGGAAACAATTTTACGATAAAAAGTATGGATATAGGTTTGAGTTAGAAAAAAGCAGAATCCTAATATATAAAGATAACAAAATATTTATAAAAGATTTACAAAATGGATTAAACTATAATACAGATAGAGATTTTGATAGTTTATTCAAGCTAAGTTTTATTGGTGAATATATAGGCATGATATACACAAATGAAACAGTGAAAAATTCCTTTAAAAAGATAAATAATGAAGAATATCAAGTTATACATTTGGATATTCCAGGTAACAATAAAAACATTAGTAAATCAGAGTTATATATAGATCTTAAAGACAACTCACCTAAGTATTTAAGAATACTAGACTCTAAGGATAGAGAGAAGGTTAACATTGAGTATAGTAATTTTAAAGCAAATACAGAATTACAACAAGAATTATTTGATGTAAATAGTTGAGATACAGGTTGGCAGGGGCTTACTAATGGGTTCGTGCCATTTTATTTTGCGTGTTAAATCAAAAATCTTAATATTTGCAATTATAATATTATTAAAAATGTTGTATAATTAATGTTAGGGGCTAATTAGTAGATAATAAAATTAGTGCTTAATATAATTTTGGGGGGGATGTTTTATGTTTAATAATTTTAGACCGGTATGGGCTGAAATTAACTTAGACAACATAGCCTATAATATACAGCAAATTAGAAAATTAGCTAAAAGTAAAGAATTAATTGCGGTAGTTAAGGCTGATGCTTATGGACATGGAGCTATTGATATAGCACCTGTAGTTTTAGAAAATGGTGCTACAAGACTTGCCGTAGCGGTAATAAGTGAGGCGGTAGAATTAAGAAAATCAGGTATTAATTGTCCTATAATGATTTTAGGACTTACTCCTGGCACCTTAACTGAAGAATTGTTGGAATACAATTTGGAACCAACGGTATCTTCATATGATTATGCTCTTAGTTTATCCGAGGCTGGAAAGAGCAAAAATAAAATAGTAAAAATTCATATTGCTGTAGATACTGGTATGGGTAGAATAGGATTTTTACCTTGTGAAGAAAGTATTGAGGAAATACATAAAATTAGCAATTTGCCGAATATAGAGGTAGAAGGATTGTTTTCACATTTCTGTACAGCAGATGAGACTGATAAAGAATATTCGAAAATGCAGTTTAGCAAATATAATTGGTTCTGTGAGAAGATAAAGGAAAGAAATATTAAGATAAATATGAGAGATATAGCCAATAGTGCTGCAATAATGGAATTGCCAGATACTCATTATGATGGAACAAGACCAGGAATAATACTATATGGTTACTATCCTTCTAGTGAGGTTAATAAGGATATATTAAGTATAAAACCGGCTTTAACATGGAAAGCAAATATAATGCATATAAAAACGCTAGATAAGGATGAGTATATAGGCTATGGAAGAAAGTTTAGGACTACAAGAAAAAGTGTAATAGCAACACTTCCTGTAGGATATGCAGATGGTTATACAAGAATGATGTCTGGTAAGGCAAAGGTTATAATTAATGGAAAGTTTGCACCAGTGGTTGGTAATATATGTATGGATCAGTGTATGATTGATATAACAGATATAGAAGGAGTAAACGTAGGAGATGAAGTTATATTGTTAGGCACTGATGGAAATATAAAGTTTGATGCAGATGATATAGCACCGATGCTTGGGACTATCAACTATGAGGTGATTTGTATGGTAAGCAAAAGAGTTCCGAGAGTATACATTAAGGAAGGCCAAGTAGTTAAGGTTAGAAACTACGTTTAGTAGTATTTTAGAGTTAAGAATTAGGATTTAAAGATAAAGGACAAACTCCATTGTGAATAGTTAACATCCATTATATTCAATCTTAATTCTTAACTTAAAGTGTTAGATTTAGTGTATATAAAATGAATACTTTGTATAATATACTAGTATATTGCCATATTCATCAAAACATATAGATAATACAAAAGGCATTAGCAAATAGGCCTACATATGATAAAAAATACATAATATTATTAAGGTATATTATACCTATTAATGGGTTAGCGAGGTACATATTTAATGAGATTAATGTAAGTATACATATACAATAACATATGTGTAAAAATTAGGGATTATATGCTGACATTACAAGTAGAAAAGTGATGAAATTGCGTATAATTTCTTTGACATAGTTACGATTTTATGACTATAATGATGTGTACATAACTTTCGCTTAAGTTAATAGGAGGTATTAATTTTCATATGTCAAATTCAAAGAGATTAGTAGTAAACCTCTCAGAAACACTATACAATGAATTTAACAAGGCACTTCAAGAAGATTGCAAAAAAAGAAGTGAATTTATTAGGGAAGCTATCATATTATATATTAAAGAGAAAAAAAGGTTAAATATTATAGAGCAAATGGAAAAAGGATATAAAGAAATGGCGCAGCTTAATCTTGAGTTTGCAGAAATGGGCTTTGCAAATGACATGAAAGAATTTAAAGAATATGAAGCGAAGCTTTCGGAGAGTGATTTGCCAGATGACAACAGTAGTGAAAAGAGGAGATATATTCTATGCTGATTTAAGCCCCGTAGTGGGTTCGGAACAGGGCGGAATTAGGCCAGTTATCATTATTCAAAATGATATTGGTAATAAATACAGTCCTACCGTAATTGTAGCAGCTATTACCTCTCAGATAAATAAGGCGAAACTACCAACTCACGTAGAGATTTCATCTGAGGATTATGGGCTTAATAAGGATTCAGTAGTTTTGCTTGAACAGATAAGAACTTTAGATAAAAGAAGACTAAAAGAGAAGATAGGTCATATGACAGATACAGACATGACAAAGGTAGATGAAGCACTTTTAATAAGTGTAGGATTGCAATAGTTTAAATAAGGGTTTTTTAAACCCTTATTTTTTTATATATAAAAATAGAGTTTTATGATAAAATAGAAAAAGAAATTATTAAGTGCAAGCTTACTAGGAGGTTGAGATTGTGAAGAAAAATATAGAAGAACTTAAGCAAACAGCTAAGGTTATCAGAAAAGACATCATAAAGATGTTGACAGAATCAGGTTCCGGTCATCCCGGTGGTTCTTTATCAGCGGTAGAAATTTTAACTACCCTTTATTTTAACCAAATGAATATAAATCCAGAGAAGGCTAGAGATTTAGATAGAGATAGATTTGTTCTTTCCAAAGGACACGCAGCACCTGTATTATATAGTACTTTAGCTAGAAGAGGATACTTTGATGTTGAAGAATTAAAAACACTTAGAAAAATTGGTTCTATATTGCAAGGTCATCCTAATATGAATGAGGTTCCAGGTGTAGATATGTCAACAGGTTCATTAGGACAGGGAGTATCCACAGCTGTTGGTATGGCCTTAGCTGGAAAGTTAGATAAAAAGGACTATAGAGTATATACATTATTAGGTGATGGAGAGCTAGAAGAAGGTCAGGTTTGGGAAGCAGCTATGTCAGCAGCTCACTATAAGCTAGATAACTTAACAGCTTTTGTTGACTATAATGGACTACAAATAGATGGACCTTGTGCAGAAGTTATGTCAGCAGAACCTATAACTGATAAGTTTAGAGCTTTTAGATGGAATGTAATAGAAGTTGATGGACATAGCTTTGAGCAATTAATCAATGCTATTGAAGAAGCAAAATCAGTTAAAGATAAGCCAACAATGATAGTTTGTAAAACTGTAAAGGGTAAGGGTGTATCCTTTATGGAGAACGAAGCAGGTTGGCATGGAAATGCACCAAGCAAAGAACAGTGCGAAAAAGCTTTAGATGAAATCGGAGGTGAAGAATAATGTCTAATAAGATAGCAACAAGAGAAGCTTACGGAAAGGCATTAGCGAAGTTGGGACAGGAAAATGAAAAGGTAGTTGTATTTGATGCAGACTTATCTAAATCAACTAAAACTGCTGATTTTAAAAAAGTTTGTCCTGAGAGATTTATAAATATGGGAATAGCTGAAGCTAATATGATGGCGGTAGCTGCTGGTATATCAACTTGTGATAAAATACCTTTTGTAAGTACATTTGCTATGTTTGCAGCAGGAAGAGCTTTTGAACAAATAAGAAATTCTATATGTTACCCTAACCTAAATGTAAAAATATGTGCTACTCATGCAGGTATTACAGTAGGTGAAGATGGTGCTTCACACCAATCTGTTGAAGACATAGCCTTAATGAGAAGCATACCGAATATGACAGTAATAAGCCCAAGTGATGCTGTTGAAACAGAAGAGGTAATTAAAGCTATAATAGAGCATAAAGGACCTTGCTATGTAAGATTAGGTAGATCAGGAGTTCCTGTAATAAATAACAATCCAGAATATAAATTTGAATTGGGTAAAGGAATAACTTTGAGAGAAGGAAAAGAAGCTACTATAGTTGCAACGGGAATAATGGTAGATGCAGCACTTGAAGCTTACAATACTCTTTCTGAAGAGGGAATAAAGGTCAAAGTTATAAACGTACATACTATAAAACCTATAGACAAAGAATTAATAATAAATGCAGCAAGAGAAACTGGAGTTGTAATAACTGCAGAGGAACATAGTACTATTGGAGGACTTGGATCTGCAGTATGTGAAGTGTTAAGTGAGAACTTACCTACACCCGTAATAAGAGTAGGCATAAAAGATACCTTTGGTGAAAGTGGAAAGCCAGCAGAGTTATTAAAGGCTTACGGATTAACAGCAGATGATATAGTTAAGGCAGTTAAAAAGGGATTAACTCTTAAATAGAAAACTTAAGCAAAGGAGGATATAGGAATCTATATCCTCTTACTTTTTTTAATATAAAATTTAAAATAGGGAATAACTATTCTTAGTAAAATGCGATTTTATTAAATATTTTTCGTATTTAGCAATTACTGCAGAACATATTACTAAAATAGGAGTTAAGAGATTTATGAAAAATGTAAAAGAATATAGTTTAATAACCCTGGGAGTGTTGCTTGTTGCCTTAAGTATAGAACTATTTTTAGCACCTAATAAAATTGCAGCAGGGGGAGTTACTGGAATAGCTATAATAATTAATAATTTTTTACCGAAGTTTAACATAGGGTTGCTTACTTTGATTATGGACATAATATTACAAACAATCGGATTCATCGTTATTGGAAGTCAATTTGCTTCGAAAACCATATATTCAAGCTTAAGCCTATCAGCTTTTCTTTGGATTATCGATAAGTTAATATCCCCGAGCCTTGTAGTAACTACGGACTTATTCCTTGCAGCTATATTTGGTACCTTAATGGGGGGGATAGGATTAGGCATAGTATTTAATCAAAATGCGTCTACAGGTGGTACTGATATTATAGCTAAGATATTAAATAGGTTTTGGCATATAGATATGGGAAAGTCACTTCTTTTAGTGGATTTTATAGTAACGCTATTGGCAGCATTGGCATTTGGTATTGAGGCAGGTTTATATTCACTTTTATGTGTGATTATGAACGGAGTTGTAGTAGATAGAGTTATAGAAGGACTAAATGTGTCAAAACAAGTAATGATTATCAGTTCTCAAAATGAACTGATTAGTAAGTTTATCATTAAAGAATTAGATAGAGGATGCACAATACTTCATGGTCAAGGGGGCTATTCAAAAAAGGATACGTATATTTTGTATGCAGTTCTTGGGAGAAAGGAACTTATAAGGTTGAAACAATATATAAAAGAAATAGATACTAAGGCATTTATTTCAGTAAGTGATTCTCATGAGGTTTTAGGAGAAGGTTTTAAAGATATCATTAGTGAGGCATAAAATAATTTATACCCCCTAAAAAACAAATAATATTTCGTAAATAAAGTATGCAGATTAATTTTATATTATCTTTGCATACTTTAGTTTGTTAATAATAAATTAATTAGTAGAATTGTTTTTTAATTTCATGTCTTATTATGTTATAATAAATATAGTAATGTAAAAAACTTGGAAACTTATGTATATACAAGGAGAGATTTAGATGATAGAGTTTAAAAATGTAAGTAAGGTATACAATAATAATATATTTGCGCTATCGAATATTAATGTAAATATTGAAAATGGAGAGTTTGTATTTTTAGTTGGACCAAGTGGAGCTGGTAAATCTACATTTATAAAAATGCTACTTAAAGAGGTACAAGCTACTAGCGGAAATATAATAGTAAATAACATGGATATAACAAATATTAAGAGAAAAGAAATACCATATTACAGAAGAAAGTTAGGCGTAGTTTTTCAGGATTTTAGATTAATTCCAACTTTAAATGTATATGAGAATGTTGCTTTTGCTATGAGGGTAGTAGAGGCACCATTAAGAGAGATAAGAAAAAAAGTTCCTGTAGTGCTTTCTTTAGTAGGGTTGGCTAATAAATATAAGGCTTTTCCACATGAGTTATCCGGAGGAGAGCAGCAAAGGGTGTCACTAGCAAGAGCTATTGTAAATAACCCATCTATATTAATAGCGGATGAACCTACTGGGAATCTAGATCCAGATACTGCAATGGACATTATGGAAACACTAAATGATATAAATCATGCAGGCACAACAATTTTGATGGCAACTCACGCTAAGGATATAGTAGATGTAATGAAAAAAAGAGTTATTGCTATTGAAAAAGGAATTGTGGTAAGAGATGAGCAAAGGGGGACTTACGGATATGAGGATTAGTACAATTAAATTTTTTATAGTTGATTCTTTAAAGAGTTTAAAGAGAAATAAAACAGTTAGTAGTGCATCTGCTGCTACAGTTGCAGCAACACTTTTTATATTTGGTATATTCTTGCTTAGCATACTAAATGTTAAACAGGGAATATTAGAAGTTGAATCTAGAGTAGAGGCAAAGATATTCTTAAAGGATAATATAACTATGACTCAACAAAGAGATCTAGAGAAAAAGATAAAGGAAGTAAATGGAGTAGTTGATGTACAGTACGAGAGCAAAGCTCAAGCGATGGAGAAATTTAAAGACCAACTTGGGGAGCAAAATAAGAGTTTAGTAGAAGGTCTTGACAAAGATAATCCAATGCCAAATTCATATATAATTAAAGTTCAGAGTCCTGAGATAGTTTCGCAGGTTGTAACTAATGTTAAGGGTATGGAAGGAATAGAAAGCATAAAGGATGGCAGAGAAATTATAGATAAGCTTATGGCTATCACTAAAACAATTAAATGGGTAGGAACTGTTATATTCATAATTTTAATTGGAGTTTCATTGTTTTTAATAGGAAACACTATTAAAATTACTGTGTATTCTAGAAGAAGAGAAATAGGTATAATGAAATATATAGGTGCTACAGACTGGTTTATAAGATGGCCTTTTATAATTGAAGGAATAATTATAGGGGTAGTTGGTGGTATAGTAGCAGACCTATTATTGTACTATGCTTATAGAATTGCCTATGTTAAAGCCTCAACAGGTTTAATGGTAATTCAACTAATTGATCCTCAATATATTTTAACTAGCGTATTAGGCCTGTTTATACTTGCAGGTATTGTTATAGGTTCCTTAGGAAGTATTCTGTCAATAAGAAAATTCCTAGCAGTTTAGAAGATAATTCTCAAGGTATAAGAAAATTTATTTTCATATAAGATAACACTATGTTATCTATATACTATAGAGTATATTGTATTTTAAAGCATGCAGTTATAAACTGCATGCTCATTTTATAAAATTTTTAAATAGTTTTACAAATTTATTTTTTTTAATGTTATAATTATTTAAGATTTATATAAATACTATAACAGTAGAAGGTTAAAGCGAAGAGGTGGATAAATTGGGCAATAAAAAGAAATGGTTATCGTGGACACTAGCAATTGTGCTTATCACTAATACTATTACTTTACTGGGGACGCGAATCTATATATCCAGGAATGAAAATGCAGCTATATCTAAGTTTCAAAAGCTGTTTGAAGTAAGAAATGAACTTTATAAGTACTATGATGGTAAAATAGATGATGCAGTTTTAGCAGAAGGTGCTGTTAAGGGAATGACCTCAGCATTAAATGATCCCTATACTGTATTCATGAACAAAAAAGAATTTGAAGAGTTTAATACTCAAACAGAAGGAAACTATAGTGGAGTTGGCCTTCAAGTTCAAGCAAAGGAAGATAACATTGTAATAGTAGATGTTTTCGAAGATTCACCATCAAAAGCAGCAGGTATATTACCTAAAGATATAATAGAAAAGGTTAATGGCACCGATGTAACTGGTAAGGAACTTGAAAAGGCAGTATCTCTAATGAAAGGTAAAGAAGGAACAGAAGTTACGTTAACTCTTTATAGAGAAAGTAAGGGGAACTTTGATGTAAAATTAAAAAGAAAGAAAATAAACCTTGTTACCGTTAAAGGTGAAATGTTAAATGATAATATAGGAATGATACAGGTTTCAATGTTTGATGAGAATACAGCTAAAAACTTTACAAGTAAACTTAAAGAGCTTCAGGGAAAAGGAATGAAATCATTAATAGTTGATCTAAGAGGAAATCCTGGTGGGTTACTTGACGAGTGTGTAGATATGGTTTCTAATTTTGTGCCAAAAGACAAGGTTATAGTTTCAACAATAGATAAATATAAAAACAAGAAAGAGTATAAATCTAAGGGCGGAGATGCTATTGGAGTACCTCTTACAGTTCTTACAAATGAAGGAACTGCCAGTGCGTCAGAGATATTCTCTGGAGCTGTTAGAGATTATAAGATTGGTACCTTAGTTGGTAAAAAGACTTTTGGAAAGGGTGTTGTTCAAACAATACTGGATACAGGAGATGGCACAGCTCTAAAGGTTACAGTCTCAAAATATTACACTCCAAACGGAGAAAATATTCATCATACTGGAATTAAGCCTGATGTAGAAGTAGAGTATCCTGATGACTTAAGACAAAAAGCTTACGATAGGAATACAGATCCACAGTTTAGCAAGGCTCTAGAAATAGCTAAAGATAAAGTGAAATAATTACTTTAAAGTAAGTAATGCTAAAAACATATTTCAACTTTTAATTATTGAAATAAATATAGTTATAATTATTTTAGGTTTTAAGTTAGATAGGTTTTTCTGTCTAACTTAATTTCACTTCACGGAGAGGGGAAGTTATTTTAATGAATATTTTAATATATACTTTAAAGTCTGTAGCCTATGCGTTAACAGAACCTTATTTGGTTACATTGTTAATTATTCTGGCATTTATACTTTATAGAAGAAATAAAAAAACAACTGTAATGCAGAAAATGATACTTGGAGAAAGAATAAATTCTCCCTTTGAACTTACAATATCACAGATTGTAATAGGTATATTTGCAGGTACATTGGCAAGTATTATAATGTCATATATGGGAGTTGTATTTGATGAGAGTTCAGCAGTGGATTTAATATTTTTAGTTTCCATTGTATTTATGTTTTTTAATCCCAGATTCATATGTTTCGCATATTCAGGGGCAGCATTAGGGCTTGCCAGTGTTATACTAATTTTAATTGGAACAACATTTAACATACCTAATTTGGATTTTTTAAGGATAGATGTGACATCACTAATGACAATGGTAGCTATACTACATTTTGTAGAAGGAATCCTCATAATGATTGATGGAGAAACAGGCTATATTCCTGTGTTTACCAGCAGGGAGGATAAAATAATAGGAGGGTTTGCTCTGCAGAGATACTGGGCCCTTCCGGTTGCAGTGTTTTTTATGCTTCATAATACTTCAGCTATATCAGCATCTTGGCAAGTACCTTTGCCAAACTGGTGGCCTATAGTTAATAGTTCAATCCCTATGAATATTTTAAAGACTGCAGTAGTTGCTCTCATTCCTTTCTATGGCATGATTGGCTACAATAGTATAACCTTTACTAAAAATAGAAGACAAAAGACTCTAATATCTGGACTTATAATAATAATATATAGCTTAGTGTTGTTTGGATTAGCACAGCTTGCTGTCTACAATCTATTCTTTAAATTTTTAGTTCTTATATTTGCACCGGCAGCCCATGAAGGTATTATTATTATTCAGCGATATTTAGAGCTAAAAGGTATTCCTAAATACATTAGTAGCGATGAAGGGATAATGGTGCTAGATGTGGCACCAAATTCACCAGCTAAGGAAATGGGAATAAAAAGCGGAGATTTATTAGTAGAAATTAATAATGAAAAAATTGATAGTGAAGATAAAATAGCAGAAACTATAAGAGACTGTTCAAATTTTATATGGTTTAAGGTAAAAAAGGTTACAGGCAAATTTGAACAAGTAAGCTACAATAGGATGAACAGCAATAAGAGACTGGGAATAGTCTTCGTTCCCAAAGGAGTTCCAAGAGACAGCATGGTAGTAAGGCTTGATGAAACGAAATTTGGAGAAGTACTAGATAAAATAAAAAATAAGGATAAGGATGAGTGAAAATGGAAGTTTTCAAAATACATTCTAAGTTTAAGCCAAAAGGAGATCAACCTCAAGCTATAGAGAGTATAGCAAATAATATATCAAAGGGAGAAAAGTTTCAAACTCTCCTTGGAGTAACAGGTTCCGGTAAAACTTTTACAATGGCTAATATTATTGAAAAGGTTCAAAAACCAACACTAATATTAGCTCATAATAAAACTTTAGCAGCACAGCTTTGTTCTGAGTTTAGGGAATTTTTCCCTGAAAACTGTGTTGAGTATTTCGTATCTTATTACGATTACTACCAGCCAGAAGCTTATGTTGCTCAGACAGATACCTATATAGAAAAAGATGCATCCATAAACGATGAAATAGATAAATTAAGACACTCTGCTACATCAGCATTACTTGAGAGAAAAGACGTTATTGTTGTAGCATCTGTTTCATGTATATATGGTCTCGGTAATCCTGAAGAATATAAAAATCTTACTTTGTCTTTAAGGCAAGGGATGATTAAGGATAGAGACGAAGTTTTAAAAAAACTTATAGAAATACAGTATGAAAGAAATGAAATTAATTTTGTAAGAGGTACCTTTAGGGTAAAGGGAGATGTGTTAGATATATTTCCTGCATCTTCAACTAATAAGGGAATTAGAGTTGAATTTTTTGGAGATGAAATAGATAGAATAAGAGAATTTGACGTATTGACTGGAGATTTACTAGGAACGAGAACTCATGTATCTGTATTCCCGGCGTCCCACTTTGCAACTTCAAGGGAAAGACTTGAAAAAGCTATAGAAAAAATAGAAGTGGAATTAGAAGAAAGACTTAAGGAGTTAACGTCACAGGATAAACTCTTGGAAGCTCAAAGGCTAAAGCAGAGAACGAACTTTGATATAGAAATGATGAGAGAAGTTGGATATTGCAGTGGAATTGAAAATTACTCAAGAATTCTTGATGGTAGAGCAAAAGGCACCCCACCACAAACTCTTATTGACTATTTTCCAGATGATTACTTGCTTTTTATAGACGAAAGTCACGTTACTTTGCCTCAAGTAAAGGCTATGTATTCAGGGGATAGGTCTAGAAAGGAATCTCTGGTGGAGTATGGATTTAGACTTCCTTCTGCTTTTGATAACAGGCCTCTAAAGTTTGTAGAGTTTGAAGGTAAGCTAAGTCAAACTGTTTTTGTTAGTGCCACACCTGCGGATTATGAATTAAATCATTCAACCAATGTAGCTGAGCAGATAATTAGACCAACAGGTTTATTAGATCCAGAAATTATAGTTAAACCTATTAAGGGTCAAATAGATGATTTGTATTCTAGCATTAAGCAAACTATAGATAAAGGGTATAGAACTTTAGTTACTACCCTTACTAAAAAGATGGCAGAAGACTTAACAGATTACCTAAAAGATATGGGCATAAAAACTACCTATCTACACTCTGACATAAATACTATAGAGAGAATGAAGATAATTAGAGATTTAAGAAAAGGAGTTTTTGATGTTTTAGTTGGTATAAATCTCTTGAGAGAAGGACTAGATATTCCAGAAGTAGCTTTAGTTACTATACTTGATGCAGACAAAGAGGGATTTTTAAGGTCAGAGAGATCTCTTATACAGACTATAGGTAGAGCAGCAAGAAACTCTGAAAGTAAAGTCATTATGTATGCGGATAGAATAACGGACTCTATGAATAAGGCCATAACAGAAACAAACAGAAGAAGAAAGATACAGATGAAATATAATGAAGACTATGACATTACTCCAACTACGGTTAAGAAGGAAATTAGGGAAGTAATAGAGGCTACAAAGGTTTCAGAAGAAAAGGAGAAATATGATAGTCTAGAAGAAGCGATAGAGGCAAACAAAGAAAATATAGATGCCCTTATAGCAAAATATGAAAAGGAAATGAAACAAGCGTCTAAGGATTTACAGTTTGAACAAGCTGCACATCTTCGTGATATTATATTTAAACTCAAAAAACAAAAAAAGAGTTAGGTAATTACTGTAGAATGCTTATTGTAAATTTGCAATATTTATTATAAAATAATTTTTTGATAGAAATTATCTACTGATTTTAATTATTAATGGAAAACTAAGGAGTGAAGATAAAACTAATGAGAGATAGCATATTAATAAAAGGTGCTAAGGTTCATAACTTAAAGAATGTAGACCTAAAAATACCTAGAGAGAAACTAGTGGTATTTACTGGTTTGTCTGGTTCTGGAAAATCTTCTCTAGCTTTTGATACTCTATATGCAGAAGGACAGAGACGATATGTGGAGTCATTATCTGCATATGCTAGACAGTTTCTTGGTCAAATGAATAAACCAGATGTAGAGTATATAGAAGGTTTATCACCTGCAATTGCAATAGACCAAAAAACCACAAGTAAAAATCCTAGATCAACAGTTGGAACTATTACAGAAATATATGATTATTTGAGACTATTGTATGCAAGAATAGGGACTCCTCACTGTCCAAAGTGTGGAAAAAAGATAACTCAACAGACTGTAGATCAAATGGTAGACAAGATTCTTTCGATGCCAGAAAGAACTAAGATACAAATTTTAGCACCAATAATAAGAGGCAGAAAAGGTGAACATGTAAAGGTTCTTGAAAATATAAGAAAAAACGGCTTTGTAAGAGCCAGAATTGATGGAGAGACTATTGATTTACAAGAAGAAGAAGTAAAACTTGAAAAGAATAAAAGGCATAACATTGAGGCAGTAATAGATAGATTAGTAGTAAAGGAAGAAATTAAAAGTAGGTTAGCAGATTCTTTGGAAACTGCTCTTAAGCTATCAGAAGGCATAGTTATCGTAAATATAATTGGAGAAGATGATATATTGTTTAGCGAGAACTTTGCCTGTGTTGATTGTGGTATAAGCATTGGAGAACTTGCTCCAAGGATGTTTTCTTTTAACTCTCCTTTCGGAAAATGTGATAGATGCGATGGACTTGGCACGTTAATGGAAATAGATGAAAATTTGGTTATACCAGATAAAAGCAAGAGTATTTTAGATGGTGCTATTGTACCTTGGGGAAGTGGGAGTTTAAAGGAAGATTCCTGGACTTTTAGTATATTAAAAGCACTTTCAAAGGAATATAAATTTAAGCTTGATACACCAATAGAAAAGTTAAAACCTGAAGTGGTGGAAATATTATTATATGGACTTAAAGGTGAAAAGATAAAGGTTAACTATACTAAAGAAGATCGTGCTATGGAATTTAACCATGCCTTTGAAGGAGTAATCAATAATTTAAAAAGAAGGTATCTAGAAACGAATTCTGATTATATAAAAGGTGAAGTTGAAAACTATATGAGCGATAACCCATGCCCTAAGTGTAAAGGAGCGAGACTTAAGCCGGAAGCTTTATCCGTAGCTGTCGGTGATAAAAACATTTTTGAATTCTGTAGAATGTCTATAAAGGATGAATTGGAGTTTTTAGAGCAGGTAGAACTATCTGAAAAAGACAAAATAATTAGTGATCAAATATTAAAAGAAATTAGAAGTAGACTAAAGTTTCTAATTGATGTAGGACTTGATTATTTGAATTTAGGTAGAACTTCAGGAACTCTTTCAGGAGGAGAAGCTCAAAGAATTAGGCTTGCTACTCAAATAGGATCAAGTCTAGTAGGAGTACTGTATATACTTGATGAACCAAGTATAGGACTACATCAAAGAGATAACGATAAACTTATTGCTGCATTAAAACACTTAAGAGATTTGGGAAATACACTTGTTGTAGTAGAACATGATGAAGACACTATGAATGAAGCAGATTTCATTGTTGATATAGGGCCAGGAGCTGGAGAGCATGGCGGTGAAATAGTTGCTGCAGGAACTATGGAAGAAATAATTAAATGTGAAAAATCAATAACTGGTCAGTATCTAAGCGGTAAGAAAAAGATAGATATTCCATCCTCTAGAAGAGGAGGTAATGGAAACAACATAGAAGTAAAAGGAGCAAAGGAAAATAACCTCAAGGATATAAATGTAACATTTCCACTAGGAACTCTTACTTGCGTTACTGGAGTTTCAGGTTCAGGAAAAAGTACTCTTATTAATGAGATATTATTTAAAGGGTTGAATAAAATAATTAATAAATCAAAGAATAATCCAGGAATGCATAAGGATATTTTGGGAGTAGAAAATATAGATAAGATTATAAATATAGATCAAAGTCCTATAGGTAGAACTCCCCGTTCAAATCCAGCAACTTACACCGGGGTATTTGATATTATAAGAGAAGTATTCTCAAATACTTCTGAGGCAAAAATGAGAGGATATAAACCTGGTAGATTTAGCTTCAATGTTAAAGGTGGAAGATGTGAAGCTTGTAGTGGTGATGGGATAATAAAAATAGAAATGCAGTTTTTATCCGACGTGTATGTGCCTTGTGAGGTTTGTAAAGGAAAAAGATATAATAGAGAAACTCTTGAGGTAAAGTATAAGGGTAAGAATATAGACGATATTTTAAATATGACTGTAGAAGAGGCATTAACGTTCTTTGAAAATATTCCTAGAATCAAGAATAAGATTCAAACGCTTTTTGATGTAGGATTAGGCTATGTTAGACTAGGTCAGCCATCAACTCAGTTATCTGGAGGAGAGGCTCAAAGGATAAAGTTAGCCTATGAGTTGTCTAAAAGAAGTACTGGGAAGACGTTGTATATATTAGATGAACCTACAACAGGGCTTCATATAGATGATGTAAGTAGACTTGTTGATATCCTTCAGAGGATTGTGGATACAGGAAATACTGTAGTGGTCATAGAACATAACTTAGATGTTATTAAGTGTTCAGACTACATCATTGACTTGGGACCTGAAGGAGGAGAAAAAGGAGGAACTATTTTATGTACAGGAACACCAGAGGAAATAGTTCAAAATAAATCCTCTTATACGGGACAATATTTAAAAAAGATGCTATAATTTATATGAGACTTAAGACTAGCATTGACAAAGCTAAGATGCTAGTCTTTTGATATATTTATCGCATAATTAAAATTAAAATTTACTAAGAAAATATACTAATAAGTTTACGAGAAGGTGATTATATGGATCTGAGTAAGCTAAGCTTAATATTTAAAATTATAATTATTGGAATAATTTACATTATAATTTTCATAGCCCTACGTATAATGTATAAGGATGTAAAAAACGGAGGAAGAAAAGTTAGAAGTAGTAAAAAATCCTTCGGATTAGAGGTTATTAGTGCAGGTAATAATTCCAATTTGAGAAGGGGTGGGGTTATCCCTGTTCGAGGAGATATAACAATAGGAAGAAAAAATGATAACCTACTTATATTGGACGACCCCTATGCTTCCAGTCATCATGCTAGAGTATACGTTAAAAATAATGATTGTATTTTAGAAGATTTGGGAAGTACAAATGGAACATTATTAAATGGAGAAAGAATAGAGGGCAGAGAATATTTGAATTCAGGAGATGAGATTAGAATCGGAAGTACATCTTTTAGAGTCATAGGCTAAGCTATTATTTTATTATTTATTAAGCAGAATTTACAAAGTTGGCAGTTGATAGTTGACAAGTATCCATTGTCAACTATTTATATTTATGAATTGGTGGTGAATGCAGTTGGACGCTAGCAGAGATGAAAAAAGACTATTAAGGTATACATATCTTCTATGCTTAATATGTTTTTTTAATTTAGCTATAATCAAACAACCTTTTGACAAAGGAGCAATGGTTATGGCTGTGGTTACCTGTTTACTTGTAGGATACTCCTACTTTATTATAAGAAAATTCTTTTCTGATGGAGACAAATATATATTTATATTTTCAAGCATACTAGCAGTTATTGGAATGGTTATGATCTATAGAATTGACATGGCATCCTCAATAAAACAAATAATATGGTTTGCTTTAGGAGTAACAGGTTTTATTTTAATAGTAGTACTGTTGCCGGACTTAAAAAGCTTTGGTAAATATAAATATATTTACTTGGTAGTTACCATAATCTTTATGGGGATGGCTACTTTGTTTGGAACGGAAATAAACGGTTCAAAAAACTGGATAAAAATAGGTGGATACAGCTTCCAGCCTTCAGAGTTCGGTAAGCTATTCTTGGTGGCCTATCTTGCATCTTCTTTAAAGAACTATAAAAGTTTCAAGGATTTGGTAAAACCGGGACTTGTAGTAATGATATGTCTGGGATTTATGGTTATTCAAAAGGATCTTGGTTCTGCATTAATATTTTTTGGAATATCCATAACTATGCTATATATAACTACCTCTAAGTTCTCCTATGTTGCTACCTGTTTTGGATTATTTGGTGCTGGTGCTTTTATAAGCTATCAGCTATTTGATCATGTAAAGACTAGAGTACTAATATGGATGAATCCATGGCCATATGCCACTGGAAAGAGTTATCAAGTAGTTCAGTCTATGTTTTCTATAGCATCGGGAGGACTTACCGGTTCAGGACTGGGACTTGGATATCCTGAGTATGTGCCTATTAATACAACTGACTTTATATTTGCGGCTTTATGTGAAGAACTTGGAATACTTATAGGCTTTGGAATAATAATATTATACTTTTTATTATTCTATAGATGTATGAGAGCAGCGGTATATGGTGAAGATGAATTTTCAAGACTTCTTGCTGTAGGATACAGTGCTATGATAGCATCTCAAGTATTAGTTATAGTGGGAGGAGTTATGAATGCCATTCCTCTTACAGGTATAACGCTACCTTTAGTAAGTTATGGAGGAAGTTCAATGCTTATAACTTTCTTTTCATTAGGTATAATTCAAAAGATATCAGAAGAGGGTAGATAAATATGAATGATATATCAAATAATATAAAAAAAGTTCTTATAGTCTTTTTGATATGCTTTATAGGATTAATTTCCTATATAACATACTTTGAAATGATTGTAGGCCCTAAAATAGTGAGCAGTCCCTACAATAGGAGACTATGGGTTAAAAGAAACGAGGTACTAAGAGGGACAATTTACGATAGAAATGGTAAACCATTAACTAAAAGCGAGAGAATAGACAAGGAAACTCAAAAAAGAGAGTATACCGGAGGAGAAATCTTTGCACATATACTTGGTTATGTAGATATAAAATATGGTATCACAGGGTTGGAAAGAAAATATGATGAACAGCTTATGTCTACAAATATTCAAGATAACGTAAGAAGTTTAATAAAAAATAAAGGTAGAAATGAAGAAAAAGTAGGTAACAATCTTAAAACAACTCTAGACTATGATGTTCAAAGTAGAGCCTACGAGTTATTAGGAGATAACAAAGGTGCAGTAGTTGCATTAAACCCTAAAACTGGAGAAGTGCTAGCAATGGTTTCAAAACCTTCTTTCAATCCTAATAATCTACAAGAGATATGGAGCTCTATTAATAAAGATGAGAGAAGACCTTTGATAAATAGAGCTACAGCAGGGTTATATCCACCAGGGTCAACTTTTAAGGCTGTAACTGCAATAAGTGCATTAGAGAATATTCCAGGGATATCTAATAGAAGATTTGATGACAATGGCAGTTTGTTTATAAGTAACGATTATTCTCTTCATAACTTCTCAGGAGAAGTCTTAGGAAACATAGGTTTCAAAGAAGCTTTTGTCCACTCAAGTAATGTAGTATTTGGAGGATTAGGACTTGAACTTGGAAATGATAAATTAAAAGCAACGTCAGAAAAGTTTTTCTTTAATAAGGAAATACCAACAGATGGAATTCCTGTTGAGCCAAGTAAGTTTCCTACTTTAAAGAAATATGAGAAGGGAAGTATAGCACAAAGTGCAATCGGACAGAGTAGTGATCTCGCCAGCCCTCTTCAAATGGCAGTGGTAAGTAGTACTATAGCCAACGGTGGAATTATGATGAAGCCTCATTTAGTTAAGGAAGTTGTTACTAGCAAAGGGGAATTAATAAAAAGTATACAGCCAGAGTCTATAGGTCAAATTACTTCCTCGGATGTTGCCAACAGAGTAAAGGAATATATGAAAGGTGTTGTTTCTGAAGGTACTGGAGGAAATGCAGCAATTGAAGGAATAGAGGTTGGTGGTAAGACAGGAACTGCTGACCATCTAGAAGGAGGAAAAGAAGCTACTCCTCACTCTTGGTTCATAGGATTTGCACCTTATAATAATCCAGAGGTTGCAGTAGCGGTAATTGTAGAAGAAGGTGGACAGGGAGGAAAGGCTGCGGCTAGAATAGCATCAGAAGTGATGAGAACTGCTTTAAGAAGATAGTAGAATTATTTAAAACAGGGTAATCTAGTATAGGATATTAAGCTTATGATTAAATTAAATGTCAGCAGAAATTAAAAAATTTCCTGCTGACATTTAATTTTTATATTTTTACAGTTTTCCCGGGAAATTTTGTCCGAAAAAGTAAAATTATTAATTCTTTAATGATATAATATATACAATAATTATATCAGTTATTAATAAATAAAATCATATTATGTTTGAAAATAAAATTATATGAGAAAAAGAGGAGAAAATATGAAGGGTAAAACCCATGCGGGTGTTGGAATAGTTACTTTTTTATCTCTTTGTAATATTTTACCGGGAAAATTTAATTTCATTGGTATTGCAGTGGTTGTTTTTGCCTCAGTATTGCCGGATATAGATCACCCTAAGAGCATTATAAATAAATATATACTTCCTTTTAAAAATAAGGCTACTAAAGTCACTTTATATATTTGCCTAGGTATAGTGGTCCTGTGGTATGATTATTTGTATACTAAAGAACCTGCTATAAAGGCACTAGGAGTATCACTTATAACAATAGCTATATCATCTCATAGAAATGGGCTTACTCATAGTCTTTCAGGAATGATCATATTTTCCTTTATTACTGGATATATAGGTAATATGTATGGTATACATCATTTGATATACTACTTTATGATAGGATATGGAATGCATTTGCTGTGCGATATGGCCACTAATAGGGGAATACCACTGTTATATCCATTTAGAAATAAAAAGGTTAAACTGCCTATTACATATAAAACAAATTCAAGAATTGGTACTACTATAGAGGAGTTACTTATGATAGGTGGACTTTTGTTTACTATATATAAGCTGCCTATAATTTTTTACAAATAATTTTTAGGAGTGATTTTGTGTTTGATTTCCAGTATCAGTTGAAGATTTTGCCTGATAAACCAGGGGTATATTTAATGAAGAATTCTTTAGGTGAAATAATATATGTTGGTAAGGCTAAGGTATTAAAAAATAGAGTTAGACAGTATTTTCAAAACTCAAAAAATCATTCTGAAAAAGTAAAAGCTATGGTTAAACACATTAGTGAGTTCGAGTATATAGTTACAGATTCTGAAATGGAAGCTCTTATACTAGAGTGTAATCTAATAAAGAAATATAGACCTAGATATAATATATTACTTAAGGATGATAAACACTATCCATTTATAAAGGTAACTACTAATGAAGACTTTCCTAGAATATTTATAACTAGAACATTGGCGAAGGATGGTGCAAAATACTTTGGTCCTTATACAGATGTTTCTGCTGTGTATGAAACCATGGAACTTATAAAAAATATTTTTCCTATAAGAAACTGTAAAAGGCTCATAAAAGAAGATGGTGAAAAAACAAGACCTTGTCTCAATTACCATATAGGACTGTGTAAGGCACCTTGTGGAGGGTATATAAGTAAAAGTGACTATGACAAGATAGTTGCTGATGTAGTTGACCTGTTATCAGGAAGAGATAAAAATGTAATTGAAAAATTGAAGGGGCAAATGGATGCTGCCGCAGAAAACTTAGAATTTGAAAAGGCAGCTGGTTTGAGGGATAAATTATTAGCGGTGCAGAAAATTAGAGAAAAACAAAAAATAATAACAGGGAATTTTGAGGACGAAGATTTCATAAATATATATAGTGATGAAAAAGATAGCTGTATTCAAGTATTTTTCTTAAGGGCAGGGAAGATAACTGGTAGAGAACACTTTATTGTGGAGAATACCGGGGATTCTGAAAAGGGAGAAATAACAGCAAATTTTATAAAAGAATTCTATGGAGGTACTGCATATATACCTAAAACTATATATGTGCCGGAAACAGATGATAGAGAATTACTTGAGCAATGGCTAGGTATGAAACGTGGCTCAAAGGTTATAATTAAGATACCGCAAAAAGGAGAAAAAAAAGAAACCTTAAATTTAGTTGAAAAGAATGCCAAGATGACTTTGGAGCATTTTAAGTTGAAATTTATTCAAGATAAAGAGATTTATAAGTCATCTTTACAAGAGCTTTCCAATATACTTAATTTAGAAGATATTCCACATAGGATAGAAGCTTATGATATATCTAACATTCAGGGAGTAGACTCTGTAGGAACCATGGTTGTATTCGAGGAAGGAAGAGCTAAAAATAGTGATTATAGAAGATTTAAAATAAACACCGTAAAAGGTGCAAATGATTATGATAGTATGAGGGAAATCTTAACACGAAGGTTTCAACATGGGTTAGATGAAATAAGGGAAATTCAAGAGAATAAAATAAACTTAAGCTCAGGAAAGTTTTCGGTATTTCCCGATTTAATATTAATGGATGGGGGAAAAGGCCAGGTTAACGTTGCGCTTGAAGTACTAAAAAGCCTTAACATTACTATTCCAGTCTGTGGAATGGTTAAAGATGTTAAGCACAATACAAGAGGATTAATATATAATAATAATGAGCTTATGATAAATCGTAACACTAATGTAATGAGACTTGTTACAAGGATACAAGATGAGGTCCATAGGTTTGCAATAACCTATCACAGAAGCTTAAGAAATAAGAGAGTGCTTCACTCAGTACTTGAGGATATACCTAATGTAGGTGAAAAAAGAAGAAAAGAGCTTCTAAAGAAATTTGGGTCTATAGAAAATATAAAAAAGGCCAACGTTGAAGAGCTCTTACAGACACCTTCTATAGACAGGAAAGCGGCTTTAAGTATTATTGAGTTTTTTGGCAGGAATAAGGAAGAGAAATAAAATGTACACTAGGAAATCAAGTATAAGGGATATAAATCTTGATTAAGAATTGTACATACATTATACTAGTTATGATACATAATTTTAATTTTCAAGGAGAATAGACCATGAATAGATTTAAAAGTTTTAGTACAAAGTTAATGGAAATATTGGATCCAAAAGATATAGAAATAGATTCACTTATGAAAAATCATACATCTTTCAAAATAGGGGGCCCAGTAGATATACTAGTTAATCCAGAAAGCTTCGAAGAAGTAGTAGAAGTTGTGAAATTGTGTAAAAAAGATGGTGTACCATGTTATATAATTGGTAATGGTACTAATTTGCTTGTCAAGGATGGCGGAATAAGAGGGGTAGTAGTTAAGTTATCCAAGTTAGATAAAATAAAGTTACAAGGAACTAAAATAATTGCTGAAAGTGGTGCTCTTTTAAAGGACGTATCGGATTTTGCTTTAGAGAATAGTTTAACTGGCTTTGAATTCGCTTGTGGTATTCCTGGAAGCATCGGCGGTGCAGTTACAATGAATGCAGGAGCTTACAATGGTGAGATATCTTATGTTATAGAAAGCGCTAAAATTATAGACAGTGATGGAAATATAAAAGTTCTTAGTAAAGAAGAGCTGGAGCTTGGATATAGGATAAGTTCAATACTTAAATATGGGTATACCGTATTAGAAGTAACCTTTAATTTAGAAAAAGGGGAATATAGCAAAATAAAAGAGAGAATAGATGATTTAAGTGCTAGAAGAACAGAGAAACAGCCTCTTGAATATGCTTCAGCAGGAAGTACATTTAAAAGACCTGAAGGCTACTTTGCAGCTAAATTAATAGAAGATACCGGTTTAAAAGGCATCAGTATCGGAGATGCCCAAGTATCAGAAAAGCATTCTGGATTTATAATAAATAAAGGTAATGCTACTGCACAGGATATTCTAGACTTAATTAAAATTGTTCAAACAAAAGTTAAGGAGAAATTTGGAGTAGAACTTTCCACAGAAGTAAGAATTATTGGAGAAGATATATAAAATAAAATGGAGAATTTAACATCATATTTGTGTTAAATTCTCCATTTTATCTTGTATTCCTTCTTATAAATTGTTGTGTTATAATTATAAAAGTAAATCCATAAAGTATATATAATGAGAAGGATTTAATTAGCAGTTCATGTGAAAAAAGTTAATAGGAGGAGTGACAATGAGATTTGTTATAGTAACAGGTCTGTCTGGTGCAGGTAAAACTCAGGCTATAAGGAACCTGGAAGATTTGGGATATTTTTGTGTAGATAACCTTCCTCCTACACTAATACCTAAGTTTGCAGAGGCTTGCTATCAAACAGACGGTAAGATAGATAAGATAGCTTTAGTTATAGATATAAGAGGTGGAAAGTTCTTTGATGATTTATTTGAGAGCTTAAAGTACCTTAAAGAACAAGGATATAAGTATGAAATTCTATTTTTAGACGCTTCCGACGAGGTGCTAGTTAAGAGATTTAAAGAGTCTAGAAGAAAGCATCCTTTAGCCCCAGATGGGAGAATATTAAATGGAATATCAATGGAAAGAAACAAGTTAAGAGAAGTAAAGGATAGAGCTGATAATATAATAGACACGTCAAAACTTGCCACTAGAGAACTGAGAGAAGAGATAACAAAGATATATTCAGAAGAGGGACAGATGGAGACTCAATTAATGATAACCATACTCTCTTTTGGATTTAAATATGGCATACCTGTAGATTCAGATTTAGTATTTGATGTAAGATTTTTACCAAATCCTTACTATATTCCAGAGTTAAAGAAGTACTCAGGAAATGATAAACCTGTTAGAGATTATGTAATGAGTTTTGAGGAAACTAACAATTTTATTGACAAATTAGAAGATATGTTACAATATTTAATTCCAAATTATTTAAAAGAAGGAAAAAGGCAGTTGATTGTATCCATAGGATGTACCGGGGGAAGACACCGTTCAGTAACTATAGCAAATGCTATTTATGAAAAGTTGACGAATAATGAGTACAGGGTAAACATTGACCACAGAGACATAGATGAAGACGTTAATAAAGGTGGTAAGAAACTATGAAAATAGTAGATTGGCTTAGACCGGGCATAAAGGTAAAAAGATGGGTTATGCTTGGTGCCATGGGAATATTATTTATAGTATTTGGCGTACTGGAATTTGTTAATAGAAGATTTTATAGTATGTACTATATATCCTTTTATGTATTTTTAATAGTATCTGGTGTTTTTGTATTATATATATCTATAACTCAAGGTATGAGGTCTATAATAGCATTAATAAATAAAGGTTATTTAAGCGTATCTTTAGATTCTAGAAAGTTGGAAAATCTTATATATGAAAAAAGGCTTTTGGTAAAAGGACCTAAAGTTGTAGTAATAGGTGGAGGAACAGGACTATCTACAATGCTTAGGGGATTAAAGTACTATACTTCAAATATCACTGCAATAGTTACTGTTGCAGATGATGGAGGCGGGTCTGGTGATTTAAGAGAAGATCTGGGAATGCTGCCACCAGGGGACATAAGAAACTGTATCCTTGCTCTTGCAGATACAGAACCTCTTATGGAAGAACTTTTACAGTACAGATTTAAAGATGGAAGGCTTAAAAATCAAAGCTTTGGTAACCTATTTTTAGCAGCTATGGATGGGATATCTAGTAATTTCGAGGAAGCAGTTCATAAAATGAGTTCAGTATTAGCAGTAACAGGCAAAGTTATGCCTGTTACTTTAGATAACTTAATACTAAAGGCTAAGCTTAAGAATGGAATGATTATAGAGGGAGAATCTAATATTCCTGAGGAAGCAATTAAGCATAACAGCCGAATTGAAAAGGTATTTATAGAACCTAAGAACGCAAGGGCCCTTAAGGAGGCAGTAGAGGCGATACTAGAAGCAGATGCCATAATTTTAGGACCGGGCAGTCTGTATACTAGTGTAATTCCTAATCTTTTAGTTAAAGATATATCTAATGCAATGCAGAAAACAAAGGCTATAAAGTTATATGTATCAAATATAATGACACAACCTGGAGAAACAGATGGATTTGGTGTAGAAGACCATATAGAATCTATTTTTAAGCACTCAGTCAACGGTATAATTGATTATGTAATTATAAATGTAGGTAAGATTGATAGAGAGCTTGAGGGAAAATACAAAGAAGAAGAATCACATCTTGTAAAAATAGATGAGGAGAAAGTAAAAAAACTCAACGTTAACATTATAGAAGGAGATTTTATATCTATAAGAAATGGTCTGATAAGACATAATTCAGAAAAATTAGCATCGATTTTAATAGAGACTATTATGGAGAAGAAGCTTCTATTTGATAGAAAGAAAATTATTGAATACTTCTACTTATCAGAAAGATTAAAGCAAAATAAGAACAAATAGGGAGAGAGCATATGTCGTTTTCAGTTAAAGTTAAGAATGAGGTTTGTAGATATACGAATATTACCAAAGAAGAAGCAATAGCTGAGTTGTCTGCCATAATGAAAGTTAGTGGTACTTTGCTCCTTGGTGGAAATAAGCAATTTAGCTTTAAAGTTACTACAGAAAACCCTGCTATTGCAAGATTCATATTCAAGATACTAAAAGAACATTTTAACATGCACACCCAGATACTAGTAAAAAAGAGCAATTCCCTTAAGAAAAATAATGTGTATATGATATTAATTACAGAGGAAATGAATGTTAGAGGATTACTTAAACAAGTAGGACTCTTAAAAGAAAATGAAAATGTATTTTCCCTTGATTACAGCATACCAAAAAGAATAATAAAAACAGAGGAGTGCAAAAGAGCCTATATAAAAGGAGCATTTTTAGGCGGAGGCAGTATCAGCAATCCTGAGAAAACCTATCATTTAGAATTTGTTACCCACGATAATGATTACTCAGAAGATTTAAGTGATCTTATAAATGAATATGGATTAAACTCAAAGGTAATACAAAGAAAGAGCAGCTATATAGTTTATCTTAAGGAAGGGGAGCAAATAGTTGATTTGCTTAACATAATAGGAGCCCATGCATCTCTTTTAGAATTAGAGAACGTTAGAATTATGAAGGAGATGAGAAATAACGTAAATAGGCTTGTTAATTGTGAAACTGCTAACTTAAGTAAAACTGTTAACGCTGCAGTAAGGCAGGTTGAAAGTATAAAACTTATTCAGAAAGAAATAGGTCTTGCTAGACTTCCTAAGAATTTAAGAGAAATCGCAGAACTTAGACTGAGTTATCCTGATGAATCCCTAAAAGAGTTAGGAGAAATGCTTAACCCACCAGTAGGCAAATCAGGTGTTAACCATAGACTAAGAAGAATAGAAAAAATAGCTGAGGAACTTAGAAAAGAAGGAAGGTAGGAACAGACTATGTCAAAACATGAGGATATAATTAAATATATACTTTCACTGGAAGTTGGAACAAAAATCTCAGTAAGAAGCATAGCTAACGATTTGGGGGTCAGTGACGGAACTGCTTACAGAGCAATAAAAGATTCAGATGCTTTAGGGATAGTTACTACCATACCTAGAGTTGGAACGGTAAGAATTGAAAAAGTAGAGAAAAAAAATATTGAAGCATTAACTTATGGTGAAGTGATAAATATTATAGATGGAACATTGCTGGGAGGAAAAGATGGTATACATAAGACGCTGCATAGATTTGCTATAGGAGCTATGACTATTGATGCTATGGAAAAGTATGTTACACAGGATTGTCTTCTCATTGTAGGAAATAGAGAAGAAGCACAAAGGCTAGCATTGCTAAGCAATTCCGGTGTTCTTATAACTGGTGGCTTTGGTTGCAGTGATGAAATAAAAAGGTTGGCTAATGAAAAATGCCTTCCTATAATCTCTACTACCTATGATAGTTTTACTGTTGCCAGCATGATAAATAAAGCCATATCAGAAAATCTCATAAAAAAAGATATAGTTTTAGTTGAAGATATTATGGAAAGTAATCCTTATTTCTTAAAGGTTACTGATACGGTAGCGAAATGGAAGGAAGTAATGGTTAATACTAAACATCAAAGGTATCCAGTGGTAGATGATGAGCATAAGGTTGTTGGAGTCATTACGATGAAGGATTTATCTAACAGAGAAAGTGATGATGAAGCTATTGGCAGAGTAATGCATAAGGAGCCTATAACGGTAACTCCTAAAACCACTGTGGCTTACGCAGCTCATATAATGGGGTGGGAAGGCATTGAATTGTTTCCTGTAGTTAAAGGGAAAAAACTAGTAGGGGTTATTACAAGACAGGACGTAATAAAAGCTTTGCAATATATGGCAAGACAGCCGCAAGCTGCTGAGACCCTAGAAGACTCTGTGTTAAAGAACTTTGAATTTGAAACTACTGGAGATAAGGTTCGTTTTTATGGAAAAATAACTCCGGAAATGTTAGATCCTATAGGAACAGCTTCTTGGAGTGCTCTAAATATGCTGCTATCAACTATGGGAATTATGGCTTTGAGACAAAGAAATAACATTAATGTACTTGTTGATAGTATAAATACATATTTTATGAAGCCGGTTCAGGTGGACAGCATTATAGAAATTTATACTGATATAATAGATACAGGTAGGAACTTTTGTAAGGTAGAAATTGATATGTTTAATAGCAAGAAAGATATAATAGCGAAAGCCTTTCTATCAGCTAAAATTATAAGAAGGTAAATTAAATAAGTTCATTTCAGGTAGACGGCATTTGTACTTGCTATCTGCCTTTTTTATTGGAAAAACATATGTTATTAAAAAATACCTAGTATAGTGATATAATTTAAGAGTAATTTGTCAATATTTTAGATAAGCTTTTACGGAAGAGGTGAACTAATGAGCGAAAAAAAACATCAATGGGTAAGTTTACACCAGCATACTGGGTATTCTCTTTTGGACAGCTCTGCCAAGATACCAAATCTTATAGCTAGAGCAAAAGAGCTTGGAATGAAAAGTATAGCTATAACTGACCACGGAGTTATGTATGGATGTGTAGAATTTTATCAAGAGGCTAAAGCACAAGGAATTAAACCGATAATAGGATGCGAAATCTATGTTGCTGGAAAGTCAATGCACATAAAACAAAATGATAAAGAAAATGAAAACCATCATCTTGTGTTACTAGTAAAAAATGAAGCTGGTTATAATAATCTAATGGAAATAGTATCTACAGCTTCTATTGATGGATTCTATTACAAGCCTAGAGTAGACCATGAGTTTCTAAGGCAGCACAGCGAAGGATTAATAGCTCTAAGTGCATGTCTAGGTGGAGAAGTTCAATCTAATATTTTAAACGGAAACTTGAATAAAGCTAAAGAAATAGCGCTTTTATATAAAGAGATATTTAAAGAAGGATTTTATCTAGAATTACAGTATCATGGTATAGAAGAACAGCTAAAAGTAAATGAAGAACTGGTATGTATGTCAAGGGAACTAGACATACCATTAGTAGCAACAAATGATGTTCATTATATAAATAAGGAAGACTATAAATCTCATGATGTACTTCTTTGTATACAGACGGGAAAGACCGTAGAAGAAGAGGATAGAATGAGATACGCCTCTGATCAGTTTTACTTAAAGTCACCAGAGGAAATGCATGAACTGTTTTCCTACGTACCTGAAGCCTTGGAAAATACCCTTAAAATTGCTGAGCAGTGTAACTTTGATTATGAGTTTCATAAGTCTAAATTGCCTAAGTTTCCACTGCCAGAAAATCAAGACCCTTACGAATATATGAGAGAACTTTGTTATGACGGATTAAAGGAAAGATATAATGCTTTAACTGATGAACTTAGGGAAAGACTAGAGTATGAGCTTGGCGTAATAAAGCAAATGGGTTATGTTGATTACTTTCTTATAGTTTGGGATTTTATGAGGTATTCTAGAGATAACGGCATTATGGTTGGCCCGGGAAGAGGTTCTGCAGCAGGGTCTCTTGTAGCATATACTTTAGGAATAACTGATATTGACCCAATAAAGTACGGATTAATTTTTGAAAGATTTCTTAATCCAGAACGTGTGTCCATGCCTGATATAGATAGTGATTTCTGCTACGAAAGAAGAGGAGAAGTAATTGACTATGTAGTGGAGAAGTACGGTGTTAACAATGTTTCTCAAATAGTCACCTTTGGAACTATGGCTGCTAGAGCTTGTATAAGAGATGTTGGAAGAGCTATGAGTTACTCCTACAGTGAGGTAGATAGAATAGCGAAGATGATTCCAACGGTTTTAAATATAACTATAGATAAAGCTTTGGAGTTAAATCCAGAATTAAAAGAGGCTTATGAAGATGAAATAAGAACTAAAGAGTTAATTGATGTAGCAAGAGCTCTTGAGGGATTGCCAAGGCATACATCAACCCATGCTGCTGGAGTTGTTATAGCTTCGAAGCCTTTAGTAAATTTCGTTCCACTTCAAAGAAACGAAGGTAATATAGTAACACAGTTTACTATGGGGACCTTAGAGGAGCTTGGTCTATTAAAAATGGATTTCCTAGGTCTAAGAAATTTGACGGTTATTCGGGATGCAGTGAATATGATAAAGGATAACAAGGGAATAAATTTAGATTTAAATAAGATAGATTATGATGATAAAAAGGTCTATGGCATGCTAGGAGAGGGGAAAACTGTAGGAGTCTTTCAGCTTGAGTCTCCTGGAATGACTGCCTTCATGAAGGAACTTAAACCAGATTCTATTGAAGACATTATCGCAGGAAATAGTCTTTACAGACCAGGACCTATGGCAGAAATACCAAGGTATATTAGGAATAAGAATAATCCAGAAGAGGTAGAATATTTGACCCCTGACTTAGAAAGTATATTAAATGTTACCTATGGGGTTATGGTTTATCAGGAGCAGGTTATGGGAATTGTTAGAAAACTTGCTGGATATTCTATGGGGAGAAGTGACTTGGTAAGACGTGCTATGTCTAAAAAGAAACATAAAGTGATGGAGGAGGAAAGACGGAATTTCATCTTTGGTATAGTAGATGAAGATGGTAAAGTAGAAGTGCCAGGATGTATAAGAAATGGTATAAGTGAAGAAATTGCAAATAAGATATTTGACCAGATGATGGATTTTGCAAGTTATGCCTTTAATAAGAGCCATGCTGCAGCCTATGCTATATTATCTTATCAGACTGCCTATTTAATGTACTACTATCCTACAGAGTTTATAGCAGCTACATTGAATAGTGTAAAAGGGGACAGTGATAAGGTTGCCTATTATTTAAGGTTTGCTAATGAAAAGGGAATTCAGGTCCTTCCGCCAGATATAAATGAAAGTTATGCCAAGTTTACTGTTGAAAAAAATACTATAAGATTTGGCCTATCTGCCATAAAAAACGTTGGAGAGAATATTATAGATAGTATAGTAAAGTCTAGAAAAGCCAAGGGTAAGTTTTTAGATATTTCTGATTTTTGCAACAAAATAGATATTTCTTCTATAAATAAAAGAGTAGTTGAGAGTTTGATTAAGGCTGGGGCCTTTGACTGTTTTAAAGTATATCGCTCAAAAATGCTTGCCGTTTATGAAAAGGTATTAGATGGTATAAGTAGTTCTAGAAAAAAGAACTTAGATGGGCAATTAAGTCTTTTTGCCGGCTTAAAGGATGAAAGTATTAAGATACAGTATCCTCCAATTCAAGAATTTGAAAAGAGACATATCCTAGCAATGGAAAAAGAAATGACTGGGTTATATCTATCAGGACACCCTCTAGAGGAATATGAAGAAACGCTAAAGAAAAATACTAGCGTAAATATTTCTGATATAGTAGCAAGTGAATCCTTAGAAGAGGGGATAATTCAAGAATCAAAATTAAAGGATGGAGATAAAGTAATAATTGGAGGAATAATAGCAGCAGTAACAAAAAAGTTTACGAAAAATAATGATATGATGGCTTTTATAACTGTAGAAGATTTATATAGTACAATCGAAGTGGTTGTATTTCCGAAAGTATTTCAAAGGCATAAGGGTCTAGTCAATGAGGACAGTATGGTATTAATAAAGGGAAGGGTCAGCATAAGAGAAGAAGAACAACCTAAGATATTATGTGAAAGTATTGAACCCTTACTTAAAGCTAACACGGGAAGTTTATACCTGTTAATTGAGGATGAAAGAACTTTGAAGGTCTTGCTGCCGGAAGTTAAATCTCTACTGATAAGCTTCAAAGGAAACACTCCTGTTTATCTATGTACGAAGAAAGAAAGAAAGAAGTTTAGATTGGATACTGAGTTTTGGGTTAATGAAGACTTGGAACTTATGTCCACTTTGAGAAGGAAATTTGGGGATGATTCAATTAAGATAATATAGGTTTTTAAGTATATTTTCTTAGTACAATAAACAAAATATTAGAGAGGATAGATGTACATATCTTCTCTAAAACTCCTTATATATTAATTAACAATAAATACCGAAAATACTCTTAAAAATAAATAATATCATGTGATGAAAAAAGGCTAAATATGTGATATAATAAAAATACTTTACTTATAGAATATCAAAATAAATATTGTATAATGTGCGTGGGACATAAAATGTCCCAGTGGTCATAGGAGGTATAGATATGAGAACAATAGCTGTGTTAACAAGTGGTGGAGATGCACCTGGAATGAATGCTGCTATAAGAGCAGTAGTGAGAGCAGGATTAGAAAAAGGTCTAAACGTAATGGGAGTAAGAAGAGGATATAGTGGGCTAATTAACGGCGAAATTATACCTATGGATAGACATAGTGTGGCTGACATTATACAAAGAGGTGGAACTATTTTAAGAACCGCACGTTGTGAGGAATTTAGAACAGAAGAAGGAAGAAAAAGAGGAGCAAATATACTAAAAACCTTCGGAATTGATGGACTTGTAGTAATAGGTGGAGATGGTTCTTTTAAAGGAGCACAATTATTATCAAAACTAGGTATAGCAACAGTGGGGATACCGGGAACTATTGATAACGATCTTCCATATACTGAGTATACTATAGGATTTGATACCGCTGTAAACACAGTTTTAGATGCAATTAATAAGATAAGAGATACTTCAACATCACATGAAAGAGTAAGTATTATCGAAGTTATGGGTAGAAATTGTGGAGATATAGCACTTTATGCAGGTCTTGCAGGTGGAGCAGAAAGTATAATTGTACCAGAAAAAGGATATAATCAAGATAAGCTATGCAGAACCATACTTGAAGGAAAATTAAGAGGTAAAATGCATAATCTAATTCTATTAGCAGAAGGTATTGGAGGAGCAGAAGAACTAGCTAAGACTGTAGCTGAGGTTACAGGAATGGAAGCTAGGGCTACTAAGCTTGGTCATATCCAAAGAGGCGGAAGTCCAACTTGTATGGATAGAGTATGGGCATCAAGAATGGGATATAGAGCTATTGAGCTGTTAGAAGAGGGAAAATCCTCTAGAGTAGTTGGAGTTAAAGACGGAAAAATATTTGACGAAGACATAGATGATGCTCTAGCAGTACCAAGACAATTTGATGAAAAACTATATGAAATTGCTAATGCGTTATCATACTAAAATATATAAATAAATTTTAAGTGGATGTTAAGGAGAGTAAGCTATGCAAAAGACTAAAATGATTTTTACAATTGGACCAGCCAGTGATTCGGAAGAAGTTTTATCTAAACTTATCGAAGCTGGAATGAGTTGTTCAAGACATAACTTTTCTCATGGAGATCATGCTGAACATGGAGAAAGAATTAAGCTTGTAAAGAAGTTAAGGGAAAAATATAATAAACCAATAGGAATAGTGCTTGACACTAAGGGACCAGAGATAAGAACAGGATATTTTCCTGAAAAGGTAGAATTAGTTGAAGGAACAAAGTTTACTATAGTTTGTGGCGAAGATGTAGATGGAGATGCTACAAGATGTAATTTAAGTTATCGTGAACTATACAAAGATGTTAAACCAGGAGACATGATACTAATGGCTGATGGTTTAATTGGACTTGAGATTCAAGAAGTAAAGGGAACTGATATACACTGTATAGTAAGAAATAGTGGAATGATAAGCACTAAAAAGAACGTTAACGTACCAAATGTAAAAACAAACCTTCCTTCTTTCACAGACAAAGATGTTGAGGATTTAAGATTTGGTTGCGAAATAGGTGTAGATTATATAGCAGCATCTTTTATAAGAAAAGCTTCAGATGTTCTAGCTATTAGAAAGCTATTAGAACAATTTGGTGGACATGATATACAAATAATTTCTAAAATAGAGAACCAAGAAGGTGTTGATAACATTGATGAAATAATCAAGTTTTCAGACGGAATAATGGTTGCTAGAGGGGATATGGGTTCAGAAATTCCAATAGAAAGAGTACCATCAGCTCAAAAAATGATAATTGAAAAATGTAATAGAGCAGGTAAATTTGTAGTAACAGCTACACAAATGTTAGATTCTATGGAGAGAAACCCAAGACCAACAAGAGCAGAAGCTTCCGACGTAGCTAATGCTATATTCGATGGTACTGATGCTTTAATGCTAAGTGGAGAATCTGCAAATGGAAAGTGGCCTGTGGAAGCTGCTCAAACAATGTCAAGAATAGCTATAGAAGCTGAATCTAGATTAAAGTATGAAGAAATTTTAAGTAAGAAGAGAGAAACTCATATACAAAATGTACCTAATGCTATAAGTCTTGCTACTTGCACAACTGCATCAGAATTAAATGCATCAGCTATAATAACAGCTACTCAAAGCGGTCATACAGCAAGAATGGTTTCAAAATATAGATCAGCTTGTCCTGTAATAGCCGTTACTTCAAGTGAAAGTGTAGCTAGAAAATTAGCATTAAACTGGGGTGTATTCCCTATAACTACAGATAAGGTTCAGTCAACAGACGAGTTAATAGAAAAATCTGTTGATATATCACTAAAAACTGGGTATGTAAAGAAAGGGGATCTAGTTGTAATAGCTGCTGGAATTCCTGTAAGTTACTCAGGAACTACAAATATGCTTAAAGTTCATGTTGTAGGAGATATATTAGTTCAAGGTAGAGGTGCTGGAAACAAGCCAGGATATGGTACAGCTAAAATTGCTAATAGTGCTAAACAGGCAGATGAGATTATAGAAAAAGGAGATATCTTAGTTGTAAAAAACCTAGATAGAGAATATATAAATGTATTAGATAGAGTATCAGGTATTATAGCTGAGGAAGGCGGGTTAACTTCTCATCTTGCTATAGAATGTATTTCACAAGAGATTCCATTAATTTGCAATGCAGGTGGAGCTACTGAGGTATTAAAAACCGGATCTTTTATCACTATGGATGTTACAAGAGGTATTGTATATAACGGCAGAACAAATATAATGTAATATAAAGGACTACTGGTAAAAGCTAGTAGTCCTTTATACTGAAAATAAAATTTAGTAATTAAGATATTTATAATTATTTTTTTCTAAATATAACGACAAAAATCAACAAATAAACTATAGTTACGTAAGAATTAAACTTATGTTAGAAAATCAAGTTAAGATTTAATAGATAAGTTTTTAAGTTTTTATTGGAAATTTATATTAAAGTAATGTATAATAAGAAAACATATGGTTAAAATAACAAAATGAGAAAATAAGAGACAACTGATTCTATTTACTTTTAGCACCTTTCTGATAAAGGTGCAATTTTTTTAAAGTATAAAATTCCTCGAAATTTAGAAAACTATATTTATAGATAGTAAAGGGGAGGAATTTTTATGAGTGGAAAGTTAAGATGTAGCGCAAAAAATTGCTATAATAATGTAAATGAATTTTGTATAGCAAGTAGTATTCATGTAATGGGGGAAGAAGCAAACACTAGTCCAGATACTATGTGTGATACTTTTCTTGAAAAAACAGATGCAGATGCCATGTCACATTTTACAAATAGAAATCTAGCAGGTGAGTTTAGACAGCTTTTTAGTGCAGATACGGTAGAGCTAAGTCCCGATATAGTTTGTGAAGCTCAGAACTGTGTATATAATGTAAACAGAATATGTAGCGCTGATTTTGTTCAAGTACATGGGCCAAATGCTCGAACAAGTGAAAGTACTGAATGTGAGACCTTCAGAGAAAATGAGTAAAAAGCGGATTTTTCCGCTTATTTTTATTTAAATTATTTGATAGACAAATTACAAGGAAAAATGTAGAATATGGAGAGAGAATTTGATAGAGTAGGTGAAAGTATGAGTAGAATTATTCCTGTAGAAAAGAATAGAGAATATATATTAGATATAAGCAGTATGGGTTATGAGGGGGAAGGAGTTGGCAAAGTAGAGGATTTTACGATATTTGTTCCTGGAGCTTTGGTAAAGGAAAAGGTAAAAGTAAAAATTGTGAAGGTAAATAAAAACTTTGCCTTTGGAAAGCTTATAGAGGTGATTGATAAATCACAACATAGGAGTGAACCGGTATGTGGAATATATAAAAGGTGTGGGGGATGTCAGTTACAACATTTTAATTATCAAGCCCAGTTAAAGTTTAAGAAACAAAGAGTACAAGACTGTATTAATAGGATTGGGAAACTTAATATAAAGGGTTCAGAGGAAAAGAAAGTTAAAGACAATACAGTAAATAGTGATGAAGGAATAGTATTACACGATACAATAGGCATGGAGACACCTTATAGGTATAGAAACAAAGTACAGCTTCCAGTAGGAAGAAGAGATGGTGAAGTGCAGATAGGCTTTTATGCTCCAAGAAGCCATGAAATAATACATATGGACTCCTGTAGTATTCAAGATGAAATAGCTGATAAAGTAGTTCTCTTGATGAAATCATGGATTGAGAAATATAGTATAGAGCCTTATAATGAGGAGCAGCATAGTGGACTGATAAGACACATTATGGTTAGAAGAGGTTTTAAAACCGGTGAGGTAATGGTTGTTATAGTAACAAGGACTGAGGAATTGCCTCATAAAGAAGAGTTTATAAAGCTAATGGCTGAAAATATTAAGGGTATAAAAAGTATTATACAAAATATAAACAATAAGAAAACTAATGTTGTCTTAGGAGAAAATAACATAACCCTATGGGGAAGTGACATTATAAGTGATTATATAGGAGAATTTAAATTTAATATATCACCACTTTCATTTTTTCAGGTAAATCCAGTGCAAACGGAAACTTTATATAATAAGGCATTAGAATATGCTAATTTAACTGGAGATGAAACTGTCTTTGATGCCTATTGCGGAACAGGTACTATATCACTATTTTTATCACAAAAGGCTAAAAAGGTTTATGGGGTGGAGATTGTTCCTCAAGCTATAGAAAATGCAAAGGTGAATGCAGTACAGAATAATATTAAAAACGCAGAATTTATAGTAGGACAATCTGAAAAGGTCATTCCTGCGCTTATTGAAGAAGGAGTATATGCAGAAGTTGTTGTAGTTGATCCTCCTAGAAAGGGCTGTGAAAGAATTCTTTTAGAGGCAATAGCTAAGATGAAGCCTAAAAGAATAGTATATGTATCCTGTGACCCAGGAACCTTAGCTAGAGATTTGGCTGTATTGGATGAGTTGGGGTACGGAACTAAGGAAATTCAGCCAGTAGATATGTTTCCTCAGACCGCTCATGTGGAATGTGTCGCGAGGATAGAGAGTAAATAGGCTGATATGAAGGTGTTAGAGAGATTTAATCTTTTTTTATGTGTATTTCATATTTTCTTAGACTAAGAGTCTGTGCATAAATACTGAAAAACAGCAGTGACCAAGTAGGTGTATAAGAGTATAAATACCAAAAAATAAATTAAACTATAGGGTAGTAAAATTTATGCTGGCTGAGGTGAAGTGAAAATATTCATCTTAGTCGGCTGTTTTTTGGTATTGATTACTCTAAGGGCAGTTGAAAGGCTTGAATGCAAAATATAGTTGACAATTAGTCTAATTAGACTATAATATTTAAGTGTTAATAGTCTAATTGGACTATTAATGAATTTAGTAGTTTTTGATATCTAGGAAAATCTACTGAAGCAATGAATTAATAATAGAACTGGAAACATTTCTTAGTGAATACTAAATGAAAAGAAAGGATGAAAAAAATGATTAAATCGTTTTTAATGTTAGGACAGTCCAATATGGCTGGACGAGGATTTATTCATGAAGTAACCCCGATTTACAATGAAAGAATACAAATGTTACGTAATGGTAGATGGCAAATGATGACTGAGCCTATCAATTATGACCGTCCTGTTTCAGGAATAAGTCTTGCTGGTTCATTCGCAGATGCATGGTGTCGTCAAAATCAAGAAGATATTATTGGCTTAATTCCTTGTGCTGAAGGTGGGAGCTCACTGGATGAATGGGCTGTAGACGAAGTGCTTTTTAGGCATGCGATAACTGAAGCTAAATTTGCTATGCAGAATAGTAAGTTAACAGGAATTCTATGGCATCAAGGAGAAAGTGATAGTATCAATGGTAACTACAAAGTTTACTACAAGAAATTACTTTTAATTATTGAGGCTCTTAGAAAGGAGTTAAATGCTCCAGATATTCCCCTCATTATTGGTGGTTTAGGAGATTTTTTAGGCAAAAAAGGGTTTGGAAAAAGCTGTACTGAATATAATTTTATTAATGAAGAGCTACAAAAGTTTGCTTTTGAACAAGATAATTGTTACTTTGTAACAGCCTCAGGTTTAACTTCTAATCCTGATGGTATTCATATTGATGCAATTTCCCAAAGAAAATTTGGTTTACGATATTTTGAAGCCTTTTGTAATAAACAGCATATATTAAAGCCATTAATTAACGAAAATGAGTTAATTAACCTAAATTATGCTAGAACACATACCAAACCAGAAAAAATATATATAAAAAGTATGGATTTAGCACTAGGAAAAATATCATATGATGAATTCGAATCTCAACTGATGCAAATCACAAATGGTTAAACTTTATAATTATGAAATAACTATCAGCATAATTTTGATGAAGAATATAAAGGAGATGTTTTTTTGATACCATTACTAATTTTAGGGTTATTAAAAGAAAACCCAGGTTCTTATGGATACGAATTATTAGCCTTAATGGAAGAGAGGCACTATAAATATATAGTAAATTTCACTAAAGGATCATTCTATTATAATCTTCAACAATTAGAAGAGAAAAAATATATTAAAAAAATTGACCAATTAGACAATACTAGAGAGACGCATAACTATATCATCACTGAACTTGGAGATAAAGAATTTGAAAAGTTGATGTATAAATATGGCTCTAAGACGGATTATATAAATTTATCTTTTTATGCAGCAATGCTATTTGCTAATGAATATAAAAGCGAGGGACTAACGAAACTAATAGAAATACAAATCGAACAAACTAAAAAGAAAATTTCTTTATTAGAAAAATCTCTTGAGAATAATGAAACTATCCCTACTTATTTTGGGAAAATGCTAGAAAATTCACTTTCTCATCATTTAGTAAATGTTCAATGGTTTGAGGGATTGTTAAAAGATATAAGAAACGAAAGTTAACTTAAGGGGTATCTGTTATTTAGAAATCCGTAAGGATAAGCTGAAGTGGGTATGTGAGAATTAAATTATGGAGATATAGAGTTTTTTATTTTAAATTGAAAGGGGCGAGTACTTTATGCTAGGACCAGATAAGAAAAAGTTATATCCAAATGAAAATATCAAAACAGTTTGTTATATAAGTAATTTACCTAAACGGCCCAACGTAGAGATTGGAGAATATACTTATTATAGTGATAACAAAAAGTCTCCTGAGAAATTCTATGATAATATAGAGCATCATTATGAATTTCTAGGAGATAAGCTAATAATAGGTAAATTTTGTGCAATAGCAGAGGGAGTCAAATTCATTATGAATGGAGCAAATCATAGAATGGATGGCATAACAACCTATCCCTTTAATATTTTTGGTAGCGGTTGGGAAAAGGTTACTCCTACAGTAGAGCAGCTACCCTTTAAGGGAGATACTGTGATTGGCAATGATGTCTGGATAGGTCAAAATGTAACCATTATGCCAGGTGTTAAAATTGGTGATGGTGCCATTATTGCTTCTAACTCAACTGTAGTAAAAAATGTTGAACCATATACAATATATGGAGGGAATCCAGCTAGATTTATCAAGAAACGTTTTAACGACGAAAAAATTGCATTATTGCTAAAGATTAAATGGTGGAACTGGAACGAAGAGAAGATATTTAGTAATCTTGAAATGTTAACATCAGGGGACGGATTAGATCATTTGATATAATGTATAATTGTTGATTAAAAGCAGTTATAATATAAGTAAAGAAGGAGGGCCCTCACCTTATGAGGCTTCTCCTTCTTTACTTAGGGTCATTTTAAAAAGTAATACTTTTAATTAGTTTTTTGGTCAGTTTTATTTGGTACCTCTTTATCAGCCGGATATTTACGAACTACAAAAATTTCAACTCTTCTATTTTTTGCTCTACCTTCTTCTGTAGAGTTATCAAATTTAGGCATATATTGACCATATCCTTGAATTGAAAATCTTTCAGGCTGGAGACCACCTGAGTCAACTAAAAAATTCATTACGTTTATAGCACGCATAGCACTTAACTCCCAGTTAGAATGGAATTTTACATTCTTAATAGGAATAGTGTCTGTATGGCCTACAATCTTAATACTGTTATCTAAATTAACTAATGACTTAGAAACTTCTAGAAGTAATGGTGAAGTCTCATTTAATATCTTATCATCACCAGAATTAAAAAGCACAACGTCTTGTATAGAAATCTCTAGACCTTCCTTGGTGACGTTAACTTTAACTCTATCAGAATAACCGCTTTTTTCTATTTCCTTATCTAAGGTTTGTTTAATTTCATTCATCTTATCTTCTTCAACAGCACTATTACTACTTTCTGAAGGAACAACTGCTTCACCAGGGTTATCTAGAACTCCACTGCTTTTATCTCCTGAGAAAACCACACGAAACTGTTCGCTAACTTGTTTCATTTTTTGTTTATCTGCCTGACTCATGGCAAACATAACAATAAAAAGTGCTAAGAGGAGAGTGAGCATATCAGAATAAGGTATTAACCATGTCTCATCAACGTGTTCTTCGTGATGTTGTTTTTTCTTAGCCATTATTACTCTCCTTTACTATTTTCCTCGATTTTAGCTCTCTCTTTTGGCTCTACCATACATGCTAGCTTCATTTTAATACTAGTTGGATTTTCTCCTGCTTGAATGGCTAAAACACCTTCGAGAATAATATACATATTACTTATTTCTTCATGAGACTTTCTTTTTAACCTTGAGGCAAAGGGATGGAAAATTACATATCCAAAAAATATACCATAAAGAGTAGCAACGAAGGCTGCTGCAATCATATGTGCAAGTCTTTCAGTGTCACTTAAGTCTCCTAGTGCACCGATTAAGCCTATAACAGCACCCAAAACTCCAAGTGTAGGAGCAGCCCCACCGGCGGAAGTAAATATGGAGGCACCAGCGCGGTGTCTTTCTTCCATGCTGTCAATCTCGCTGTGCAGAATTTCACTTATATTTTCTCGTTCCATACCGTCAATTACCATTCTTAAACCATTTTTCAAAAACTTGTTATCCATACCTTGCATAGATTGTTCAAGTGATAACAAGCCATTCTTTCTAGCAGTTTTCGATATATCTGCAATTTGTTCTATAATATCCGCAGCATCTTCTGTCTTTCTTTCTTTAAAAAGAACTCCTACGATTTTAGGTATGTTAAGAAACTCTTTCTTAGGAAAGGAATTCATTACTGCGGCAGCAGTACCAACAAGGATAATAATAGCAGCAGCAGGGTTTAACAATACCATAACATCTGCACCTTTTACAATCATACCAACAACTATTGAAAGAAGACCGGTAATAACTCCAATAATCAAAAAAATATCCATTTTTGCACCTCACAAAATACTTAATAATTATATTTAATTTAAAAAATTTGTTGAATAACCAACAATCGACAAATTGTTTAAAATATTATGGACATGCTACAAGTATATCTACACTAGAAAAGATAGTCAAGATGTTTACATAATGTAATATAATACCATTCGTGGATATATATATCTTATAACTATTGATCTTAAAAAACTTAGTATTAGTAAGGCATACTATCGATATTTTAGTTATAGCATTGTGAAAAACAAATTTTGAAATTTAAAAAATATTGGAAGTTGAGATGTGTTTTTGTTTTAAAAGGATTTTTACTTTGATTTTATTTTCTACTTTAGTATTTACAGTTATTTTCGATAAATTATACAAGAATATAACATAAAACAACAAAGGGGGAACCTTAATGCTTAAAAAAGTTAATTTAAGAAGCATACGTAGTAAACTGATAATTAGTTTAATAGCCATATGTGTACTTCCACTATATATGTTAGGAACTGTAGCATATTTCCAGGCCAAGGCAATTATGACTAAAAAATTTGAAGTTACAAGTAAACAGACCTTAGAGGAAGTTAACAGAGGGCTAGATAACTATTTTAATACCTTTGCATTTCAAATCACTATGTTATCTAGCAATGTGAATTTCAGAGAATCGCAGGCTGTGCCAGAAAGGATAGATTTTGCAAAATCCCTTTTGAAGGATGTTAAAGAGAGTGATGCAAATGTTTTTAGCACTTATTTTGGTACTGAAGATGGAAGGTTTATAATATACCCTGAAGGTGAAATGCCAAAGGATTTTAATCATAAAGAAAGATCATGGTATAAGGATGCGATAAATAATAAGGGTAATGTTACCGTTTCTGAACCTTTTAAGGATACTAGAACTCAAAAGCTCGTAGTTTCTGTTTCTAAAACTGTAGAGTATAATGGCAAAATAGTTGGAGTTGTATCGGAAAATATAGACTTTGAAAACTTATCAAAAAACATGAGCAAAATAAAGATTGGTAATAATGGATATGTTTTTGTTACTGATAAGCAGGGAATAATGTTAGCTCATCCAAAAACCGAAAATTTAGGAACAGATGTGGCAACTAAACAGGGTTTTTGGAATACGGTAAAATCAAAGAATAGCGGTATGGAAAAGTATACATACGAGGGGGCAAATAAATATGCAACCTTCCTGACAAATGAAAAAACAAATTGGAAGCTAATTGCTGCTATGGATGAAGGTGAGATAAAAGGAGATATTAGCTCCTTCTTAAGCTTTCTTAAAGTAATACAAAATATAGTTACTGTTATTGTTATATTCGTAGCTGTACTTATAAGCAGAGGAATAGCCAAAAATATTAAAGAGCTCAATACGGCTTTTAATAGTGCAGCAGAAGGTGACTTAACCGTAAGGGTTAATATTAAGTCCAAAGATGAGTTTGGAACTCTTGGAGGAAACTTTAGCAAGATGATGGACAACATATCAAGGCTTATGTCAGAGGTAGAAGCCTCCGCTAAGACTGTTATGGAATCCTCAGTAAATTTAGCAAGCGTATCAGAGGAAACCTCTGCATCTATAGAACAAGTTTCTCATGCCATAAACGAAATAGCTGAAGGAGCTACAGAAACTGCTCAAAGTGCTCAGTGGGGAGCAGAAAAAATAAATAATTTGTCCCAAGGTATAGATAAGATAACAGTTTCTACTGAAGATATGGATTTAATATCTAAAGAAACTCAGAAACTTGGAGGAAAAGGTCTAGAGTTAATTGAATTATTAGGTGAAAAATCCGACAGGACAAAAGCTTCAGCTACTCAGGTAGGAAGTATTGTTTCAGATATGAATAAAAGCACAGAAGAAATTAGCTCTATTTCAGATGCTATATCCCAAATAACAGAACAAACAAATCTACTTTCATTGAATGCTTCAATTGAGGCAGCAAGAGCAGGAGAGGCAGGAAGAGGCTTTGCTGTTGTTGCAGATGAGATAAGAAAACTTGCTGAGCAATCTAAGAACTCCACTGTAGAAATTAAGAAAATTATAGAAAGTATACAAGCTAAATCACATATCGCTGTGAAAGCTATGGGAGAAACAGAGCTAACTGTTAGAGAACAAGAAGAGACAGTTAGAGAAACTCAAAAAGTCTTTGATGAAATAATAGGAGCAGTGAATATTCTTGTACAAAGGATTGAAGAGGTAAAAATTGATACATTAAATATTAAGGATCAGAGAGAAACAGTTATAGAGCAGATGGAGAATATATCTTCTATATCAGAAGAGACGGCTTCAGGCACAGAAGAAGTTTCTGCTTCCGCGCAGCAGATAAACCTAACAATGGAAGAGGTAACAAGGCATGTAGAACAGTTGAAAGAACTTTCCGAGAAACTACAACAAGGAATTAGCAAATTTAATTTAGCTTAAGCTAAAAATTCATATTATGAAAAAATTAATATATTTCTAACTTGTTCTTAAGATTTATATTGTATAATGAGTACATCTAAAAAATGTTGAATGGAAGTGATTATTGTATGATAGCTTATCTGCAGAATATTGATATAAAAGTATTGGACTTACTAAATCGAAAGTTTCGGTGTCAATTTCTCGATAAGATAATGCCGCTTATTACTGCTATGGGTAATTGTGGTATAGTGTGGGTTCTTGCTTCAATATGTTTAGTAAATAATAAGAATTATAGAGTTAAGGGATATATGATAATTACTTCTTTAGTTATAACTACAATTATTGGTGAAGGAATAATAAAACACTTAATAAAAAGGACAAGACCCTTTGTTAATATGAAGGATAGTAAGTTGCTAGTATCAAAGCCTATAACCTATTCTTTTCCATCAGGTCATACTGCATCATCCTTTGCAGCTGCTGGAATATTTATGAACATGGACAGCAGCTTAAGCATTTTGGTGGTCATAGTAGCTTCACTGATAGCTTTTTCTAGGATTTATTTAAACGTACACTACCCAACGGATGTTGTTACGGGAATTATTTTAGGGCTCTTGTGCTCTAAGCTAGTAATAAATATATTTAGTAGTGAGTTTCTTACCTACTTAAATTACTAAAACTTATTAATTCAAGGGATTTGGTGTATTTATAAACCAAATCCCTTGAATTTTTAAAGTTTTAGCTTTTTTACACTATTCAAAGCAAACAATTCTTATCTAAAGCCTATTTTTAAGAATACATTTACAGTCATTGTGCCTTAATATATTATAGATAGAGAAGAATGGAGATTAAGAGTTAAAATTTTTTATGCTAGGGATAAAGGTAATTAAAATAATTTGTTATTCAGGTAGAGGTGTGAACTATGTATAACATTATGATAGTAGAGGATGATAAAAAGATAACTGAACTTATCAAGAGAACACTTGAACGCTATGGTTATAAAGCTTATGCCGTAGAAGATTTTTCAAATATTAAGGAAGAGTTTATAAAGAGCAATTCTGACCTTGTGCTTATGGATATTAACCTTCCATTTTATGATGGTTTTTACTGGTGTAGAGATATAAGAACTGTATCCAATATACCCATAATTTTTATTTCTGCAAGGAATTCAGATATGGATCAGGTTATGGCAATAGAAAATGGTGCAGATGATTATATAACAAAGCCTTTTTCCTATGATTTATTACTTGCAAAGATAAAAGGTGTTATTAGAAGAGTTTATGGAAGTTATGCTGAAAATAGTAGTGAGGTTTATGAAGTAAGAGGATTATTTTTACACATAAATCAAAATATTGTAGAGTTTAATAGGAAAAGGATAGAACTTAGTAAAAAAGAATTTCAATTATTATATACGCTGATAAGGAATGTAGATAAGATTGTATCAAGGGAGACTTTACTTGAGGTTCTCTGGAATGATACTGATTTTGTTGATGATAATACGTTATCCGTTAATATTACACGACTTAGAAAGAGGCTTGAAGATATAGAAATTAAAGATGCTATTGAAACTAAAAGAGGTCAGGGATATAGATTGGTAGTTAATTGGAGCAAGTAACAAAAGGTATGGGCAGGTGGATTGATTGAAATTAAAGGATTTTTTAAAAGATAGAATAGCTTACACAATAATATATTTCTCAGGAATCTTTTTAACTATTATAATTATGTACTTGACTATAGTTATAAATTCTAAGGAGTATCCAAAGGCGGAAAATATACTCTATCCATTATTGATATCTATAATAATTTATATAGCTTTTTTGGCATATGACTATTATAGGAAGAGCCACTTTTATAATCAGCTTTATAATATGCTTGAATCAAGTGAGAATATTAATTATTTATTAAATATTGATGATGCTAGAACTAGGGAGCAGAGAACTTATGCAGAAGTCTTATCAAAAATATATAAAGTTAATAGCCAAAAAATATCTGAATATGAAGATAGGCATAAAGAATACATATATTTTATAAATCAATGGGTGCATCAAATGAAAACACCTGTATCTGTTATTAATCTTATATTGCAGGATCAAAAAAAAGAGGAATTTAGAGAGTTATTTAACAGTATAGGTGAAGAAAACGAAAAAATATCTCATGGAATCGAAATGATGCTTAATCATGCAAGGCTTAATGAATTTAACTTAGATTTCAAAGTAGAAAGTATAGATATAATAGCAGTGGTACGAAAAGTAGTTAACGATAATAAAAAGTCATTAATTCGGAATTCTATCTTTCCTAAAATTATAGGAGACAACAGTGTAGTCGTAGAGACAGATAAAAAGTGGACTTATTTTGTAATAAATCAAATATTAGTTAATGCAATAAAGTATTCCAAAGAAGTTAAAAAGGAAAATAAATATATAAGCTTTGAGATTAAAGAAAAGGAATCAAAAGTAGTTTTATCCGTTACTGATGAAGGAATTGGTATACCTAAAGAGGATTTAGGAAGAGTGTTTCAGGCTTTTTTTACAGGTAAGAATGGCAGAAAAACTTCAGAGTCTACTGGTGTGGGGATGTATTTATCTAAAAGAATATGTGATAAACTTGGGCATGAATTAATAGTAGAATCCAAAGAAGGACAATGGACTAAGTTTTCCATAGTATTCTATAAACAAAAAAATTTATTTAGGCTTTAATCTTTCAACATTGTAAGATTAAAATGTCATTTGTAAGAGAAATCGATACATGGATTTCTCTATTTTTTTTATAATGTATTTGTAGATAATAAACATTAGAGAGGAATGATGATGATGCCAGTATTAGAGGCTAAAAATATAACAAAAATATATGGAGATAAAAGAGGTGCAATGCAAGTTAAAGCTCTTGATAAATTTAGTATTAGTATAGAAGAAGGAGAGTTCGTAGGAGTAATGGGACCTTCAGGAAGTGGAAAAACTACTCTTTTAAATATCTTAGCAACTATAGATACACCATCCACTGGTGAACTGTTAATAAGTGAAATAAATCCAGCAAAACTAAGTGAAAAAGAAGTTGCTTTCTTTAGAAGGAAGCAACTAGGATTTATATTTCAGGATTTTAACCTTTTAGATTCTCTATCAATAGAAGAAAATATAATACTTCCACTGGTGTTAGATAAGGTAGGAGTAAAGGAGATAGAGAAAAGAGTACAGGATATTGCAGAAGTTTTAAATATAAAAGATATCCTTCTAAAAAGGCCTTATGAGGTATCAGGTGGACAGCAGCAAAGGGCAGCTTGTGCTAGGGCTTTAATTCACAATCCTTCTATAATTTTGGCTGATGAGCCTACAGGAAATCTGGACTCTAAGGCTTCACAGGACGTGATGGAAGCTTTAAGAAACTTGAACGAACAAAAGAAAGCTACTATCATGATGGTCACTCATGATCCTTTTACAGCAAGTTTTTGTCAGAGGATTGTTATGATTAAGGATGGAAAATATTTTTTAGAGATAGTGAATGGGGGTAAACGACAGGTTTTCTTTAAGGAAATTATAGACTCACTTTCACTAATAGGAGGTAGAACAACTGATAACTATTCTATACAGGGCGGGAATATAGGAGGGAATTATAATGACCTTAAGTAATATTGTATTTAAGAATATTAAAGGGAATTTAAATAAATATGTAATGTATTATTTAAGCAATACTCTAGTAGTAATGATATTTTTTATTTTTGCTAATTTTATATCCAATCCCCAGGTGGAAAGTGTGGATATCATGGGAAGCATGGGAGCTATGGCATCACAAACTATGTTTTTATGCGAGGTCGTAATAGTTATATTTACTATGGTATTTACAACGTACTCAATTTCAAGTTTTCTAAAATCCAGGGAAAAGGAATTTGGACTTCTTTCAATGTTTGGACTAACAAAGGGTCAGATAAGAAGTTATGTAATGCTAGAAAATGTTATTGTATCTACTGCAGCGATAGTTACAGGCCTTCTTTTAGGAATAATCTTTTCTAAACTATTTTTTATGACAATCACTGTCCTTTTAGCATTAGATATAGAAATACCCCTTATAATATCTACTAAAGCCCTCATTATAACACTAATAGTCTTTATCATATTATTTCAAGGTATTAGTTTTATAGTGAGCTATAAAATAAAAAGCAACAATATAATTGAGCTATTAAAAGGAGATAGACTGCCTAAACCTATACCTAAATTCTCTAAATTTAAAGCTATATTTTCTATAATACTTATTGCTGCAGGCTATATTTTGGCTGCATATTCTGGTGCAGCTATAGTGTTAACTATGTTACCTATTTTAATCTTAGTTATTATAGGAACCTATCTTCTATACTCTCAGTTTACTGTATTTTTTACTAATAAACTTAAGGTTAACAAGGCGATTTATTATAAAGGAATAAACATTATAACCTTATCTCAAATTATATATAAATTAAGGGATAATGCTAACATTCTTTTTATTGCATCTATTCTTAGTGCTGTTACCTTAACGGCTTCTGTAAGTGTATATTCTATACAAAAAAACATTATAGGGAGCATAGAGCAGAACTTTCCACAAGACTTTAATATAGTTGAAAGGGGATTAAACTCTCATAGTGTAATATCACCTGAAGAAATAGAAAAAACAATAAAAGCTTATGGTCATGAAATAGAATATAAAAATAGAATTATGCTAATAGAAGCTGCAAATAAAGAAAGAGAAACTTCAAGTGTAACTAATAATAAAAGAGATTTTTATATAATGTCTAACTCAGACTATAATTTGATGGCCTCCCAGTTAAGAAAAAAACAAATATGGCTACAAAATGGAGAAGTGTTAATACACACCTATGATATTACAGGAAGAATGGGAAGTAAATACTTTATTGATGATAGTGAATATTTGACTCTAACTACTAACAGTGAAGAATTAAAGTTAAAGATAAAGAATGAAATAAGTGGGGGAATAATAAACGACGATAACAAGAACACCAATACTGCTGTGGTGAATGATGAGGTTTTTAATAAAATTGTTACAAAGGTTCCTAATGAAAAGAAGTTGGTTTACTACGGATATAACATAAAAGATTGGATGAATGCTTCTGAGGCTGTAAAGGAGATAGAAAAAATGTTTCCAGATAACAGTAAAAATTCTTTTACAGAAAGAGTGGCAAAATATTTACCTATTATAAGAAGTATGTCGCTTTTGTTATTTATTGGAACCTTCATATCTATACTATTCTTTATTTCAACTAGCAGCATACTATATTTTAAAATTTACAGTGAGATACAAAATGATAGACATGAATTTATGTCTTTAAGGAAAATGGGGATATCCAATGACGAAATAAAAAGAGTAGTAAGCACTCAAAGCGCAATCATGTTTCTACTGCCTTTTGTAGTGGCATTAAGCCATTCTATATTTGCAATAAAATCATTAAGTAACTTGTTAGGAGATAATTTGTCAGGATATTTTATAGTAATATCATTAATTTATCTTGCTCTACAGTTATTATATTTTGTATTTGCAAGGACTATTTATAATAACCAAGTAAATGCTTGGGTTAGATAATAAACTTAAGAAAATGAGAGGATAATAATATGAAAGATTGGATTACACAACTAATGGAGAACTTCGGTTACTTTGGTACATTTCTTTTAATAGCCTTAGAAAATGTTTTTCCGCCGATTCCTTCAGAAGTCATTCTTACCTTTGGAGGATTTATGACTACACGGACGGAAATGACAATTCTAGGGGTAGTAGCATATGCAACAGCCGGGTCTACCGCTGGTGCTGTTATCCTTTATGGAATAGGACGCCTGCTTAACATTGATAGATTAGAAAAGATAATAGGTCGATGGGGACATATACTACGAGTAAGAATTGAAGATGTTCATAAAGCAAATAACTGGTTTAATCGTTACGGTTATCTTACTATTTTCTTCTGTAGAATGATTCCTTTGATCCGAAGTTTGATTTCAATCCCAGCTGGTATATCTAATATGAAATTCAGAGTATTTTTACCGCTAACAATAGCGGGAACGCTAATATGGAATATCATATTAGTTTGGGCCGGAGCTTCACTTGGAGAATCCTGGGAAGAGGTTTTGAGATTTATGGATATATACTCTAATATCACATACACCGGTATCGGATTATCTACCATTGTTTTTGCTACAATATGGATTTCAAAAAGAAAACAGAAAATTAAGGTGAAACAATAGAGTATTAGCTACAAGAGTATGAAAAAAGAGGATTAAGATAAAAGTTCAAATATTTAGTAACTTATAGCCTTGACAATTAAGTTTTTATATTTTATTATATAAAATAAGTTTAAAAAGTAAAAATATTATAAATACAAAGAAGAGGATTAGTAAAAATTTTTAGCTTTTCAAAGAGAGGGAATGTAAGGTGAGAGTTTCCTAAAAGTTTGATTTTGAACCTACCTTGGAGTTCTGTACTGAAGTAGTAGTAGGATACAGCGGATAATTACCGTTAAGAATTAAGAGTGAATATATTTAAACTATGAATATATTAATCAGGGTGGTACCGCCGATTTAGCTTCGGTCCCTTTTAGGGATTAGGGGCTTTTTTTATTGCTAAAAATTATAAAAAGTGTAAAAAATGTTAATATCAAGTACATAAGTTTATTAGGAGGATTAAAAATGGAAAAAGAAAAGAAACTAGTAGAACAGATAACACCTAGGGATGTAGACTTTGCGCAGTGGTATACTGATATCGTTAAAAAAGCAGAGTTAGCTGATTACTCAAGTATTAAGGGATGTATGATTATTCGTCCTAATGGATATGCAATTTGGGAAAACATACAAAAATATGTAGATACAAAACTCAAAGAGTATGGACACGAAAATGTTTCTATGCCAATGTTTATACCAGAAAATTTATTACAAAAAGAAAAAGACCACGTTGAAGGATTTGCACCTGAAGTTGCATGGGTAACTCATGGTGGAGATGATGAATTAGCGGAAAGATTATGTGTTCGTCCAACATCAGAAACACTATTCTGTGAACACTATGCTAAGATCGTGCAATCTTATAAGGATTTACCAAAGTTATATAACCAATGGTGCTCAGTAGTAAGATGGGAAAAGACAACTAGACCTTTCTTAAGAACAACAGAATTCTTATGGCAAGAGGGACACACAATTCATGAAACAAAGAATGAAGCTGAAGGCCATGCACTTAAAATATTAAATATGTATTCTAGATTATGTGAAGATATGTTAGCAATGCCAGTAGTTATGGGTAAAAAGACTGAAAAAGAGAAGTTTGCTGGTGCAGATGATACTTACACAATAGAAAGCTTAATGTACGATGGAAAAGCACTACAAGCAGGTACTTCACACTACCTTGGTCAAAACTTCTCAAAGGCATTTGATATAAAATTCTCAGACAGAAACGGAAAGTTAGAATATCCACATTATACTACATGGGCAGTAACCACAAGATTAATTGGTGCAATAATAATGGTTCATGGTGATGACAGTGGTTTTAAATTACCACCAAGAATTGCACCAACTCAAGTAATAATTATTCCTGTTGCACAACATAAAGAAGGAGTACTTGAAAAGGCAGCAGAGTTAAAAGAAAGATTAGCTAAGGTTGCAAGAGTGAAGCTTGATGACAGTGATAAGATGCCAGGCTGGAAGTTTAGTGAATATGAAATGAAAGGTATTCCATTAAGACTAGAAATCGGTCCAAAAGATATAGAAAAAAATCAGGCAGTATTAGTAAGAAGAGACAATAGAGAAAAAATAATGGTTTCATTAGATGAGCTTGAAACAAAAGTTCAAGAGTTGCTAGACGCTATTCACAACTCAATGTTAGAAGAAGCTACAAGAAGAAGAGATGAAAAAACTTATGTAGCAACTACTATGGAAGAGTTTAAGGATACTATTGAAAATAAACCAGGTTTCATTAAAGCAATGTGGTGTGGAGATAGAAATTGTGAGGATAGCATCAGAGAGAAAACAGGAGCAACATCTAGATGTATGCCATTCGATCAAGAGCATGTTTCAGATAAATGTATTTGCTGTGGAAAAGAAGCTAAGCAATTAGTTTACTGGGGAAGAGCATACTAAAATTCAAACGTCATAGTTTTTACTATGGCGTATTTTCTGAGAAAATAAAACTTTTATATAGTAAAAAGCTAGGGGGTAGTTTTATGGAACTAAATGAAAGAATTGAGGAGCTAAGAGAAGAAATAATAAAATCTACACAGGACCTTGTAAAGATAAAAAGTGTTGAAGAGGAAGCAAAGGAAGGAAAGCCTTTTGGAGAAGGTGTTGCTAAGACCTTAGATAGAGCCCTAGAAATATCTGCTGAACTTGGATTTAAAACAGTAAATATGGATGGCTATGTAGGTTATGCGGAATATGGTGAAGGTGAGGACTATGTTGCAGTATTAGCTCATCTTGATGTAGTGCCAGAAGGAGATGGATGGATTCACCCGCCTTATGGGGCTGAAATTCATGACGGAAAAATGTACGGAAGAGGAACTATGGATGACAAGGGACCTATCATGTCTGCTCTATATGGCTTAAAAGCTATTAAAGATTTAAAACTTCCACTTTCAAAGAAGGTAAGAATAATATTCGGTACTGACGAAGAGACTGGTTCAGAAGATATTGCATATTATTTACAAAGAGAAAAGGCACCTATAGCAGGCTTTACACCAGACGCAGAGTATCCAATAATTTATGCAGAAAAAGGTTTGACAGTTTTTGATATAGTAAAGGATTTAAATAACAGAGAAAACAGTGATGTTAGAATAAAATATGTTAAAGGTGGAACTAGGGCAAATGTAGTTCCTGATTACTGTGAGGCAGCAATAGAGGCTAAAAATCCTTCTGAAATTATTAAATTAACAGAAAGTTTTGCAGTAAGTAGTGGATATGATATAAAAGCGGAAATTAAGGATGATCTAGTAATAGTAAAATCTGTAGGTGTGTCTGCTCACGGCAGTGTTCCTGAGATAGGAAAAAATGCTATAATGCAAATGTTTAAGCTTTTAGGAGGACTTTCATTAGGAGATAATGATACAGCTGCTTTTATAAAGTTTTTAAATACATATATAGGAATGGAAGTAAACGGAGAATCCTTTGGAATAGGTCTTGAGGATAAAGAATCCGGCAAACTTACATTTAATGTAGGTACAGTAGATATGAATGAGAACAAGGTTACCATGGCTCTTAACTTAAGATATCCTGTTACATTTAAATTTGAGGACATGATAAATCCATTTAATGAAAAAATAGAAAAAGCAGGTATAAGAGTTGAAAATATGGATCATGACGAGCCTTTATACTTCCCAGCAGATCATTTCCTAATTAAAACTCTACAGAAGGTTTATAAGGAGCAAACAGGAAATGAAGCAACCCTTCTAGCTATAGGTGGTGGAACATACGCAAAGGCAATGCCAAATACGGTAGCGTTTGGACCATTATTCCCAGGGGAAGAAGATCCTATACACCAACCTAATGAATATATAAAAGTAGAAGATTTAATACTTAATGCTAAGATATATGCTAAGGCAATATACGAATTAGCTAAATAATATATTAAGAATGAGAGTACATGTAGTGATTCTCATTCTTTCTTTATTTTATCTTTCAAGAAGTTAGTGGATAAAAGCATCTTAAATGTTAAGGATATACTATAAGCTCAATAAAAATTGCAAATATATATCATAGTAGATATTTATAAATAAAAATATATATAAATAAAAAAATACTTTAAAATAATTTGTAAACACTATAGGTAAAAGAATATTTATTGTTATAATATAATTATAATTTAATAACAATTTACATGGAGGATAAATATGTTCAATAAGAATAAGTTTGATAGTAATAAGTTTAAGTATGGAATATACTATGCCATAGCCGTAGCTATCATAATCTTTATTTTAAATGACTATGTAGTAAACCTAAAAACACAGCACATAAAATATAGTGAGTTTATAAACTACATAAATGCAAGTAAAATAGAGGAAGTGCAGATAGCTAGGGATAAGTTGATTATTGTTCCTAAAGCAAAAGAAGGAGAAAAGAGTAAAATACTATATACTGAAAGGGTAGATGATCCAGATTTAATCAAGAAACTGGATACTGCCAAAATTAAGTATGGTGGAGCACCACAGGAGAACAGTCCGTTAAGAAACTTTTTCATCAACTGGATATTACCAATTTTAATTTTTATGTTCCTTGGACGACTACTCTTTGGAAGAATAGATAAGAAGATGGGCAGTGGAGTGATGTCCTTTGGTAAAAACACTGCAAAGATATATGCTGAAAGTGAAACAGGAGTAACTTTTGATGATGTAGCTGGACAGGAGGAGGCTAAGGAATCTTTAGTTGAGATAGTGGACTTTCTTCACAATCCTCAAAAGTACACGGATATAGGAGCGAAACTTCCTAAGGGAGCATTATTAGTAGGACCTCCAGGAACGGGAAAAACTCTTCTTGCGAAGGCGGTAGCAGGAGAAGCAAAGGTTCCATTTTTCTCTATATCAGGTTCAGCCTTTGTAGAAATGTTTGTAGGCATGGGAGCATCTAGAGTGAGAGATTTGTTCCAACAAGCGCAAGATAAGGCTCCATGCATAGTGTTTATAGACGAAATTGACGCTATAGGTAAAAGTAGAGAGGGGAACATTGCTGGAAATGATGAGAGAGAACAGACTTTGAATCAGCTTCTAGCAGAGATGGATGGTTTTGATTCCTCTAAAGGAGTTGTAATTTTAGCTGCAACTAATAGACCAGAAGTATTAGATAAAGCACTTTTAAGACCAGGAAGATTTGATAGAAGAGTAATAGTTGATAGACCAGACTTAAAGGGTAGAGAAGAGATATTAAAGGTTCATTCAAAGGGAGTTAAGGTGTCAAAAGATGTGGATTTAACTGCTGTTGCAAAGGGAACCCCAGGAGCAGTAGGGGCTGACTTAGCAAATATAATAAATGAAGCAGCTTTAAGAGCTGTAAAAAGTCGTAGAAAAGAAGTAATTCAAGAAGATTTAGAAGATGCAGTAGAAGTAATTATTGCAGGTAAAGAGAAGAAAGATAGAATACTATCAGGTAAAGAAAAAAGGGCTGTAGCCTTCCACGAAGTCGGTCATGCACTAGTAGCAGCTTTATTGGAAAATACAGATCCTGTTCATAAAATCACTATAGTACCGAGAACTATGGGTGCGTTAGGTTATACTATGCAGCTTCCAGCAGAGGAAAAGTATCTTATAACTAAAGAAGAGATGATCGAACAAATCTGTGTTATGCTAGGTGGAAGAGCAGCAGAAGAAATTGAGTTTAATTCAATGTCTACTGGAGCAGCCAATGACATAGAGAGAGCAACTCAGACAGCAAGAAGTATGGTTACCATGTACGGAATGACAGACAGATTCGATATGATGGGCTTGGAATCTATTCAAAATAGATATTTAGATGGAAGACCAGTTCAAAATTGCAGTGCAGAGACTGCAGCAGTTATAGATGAAGAAACCTTAAAGATAATAAGAGAAGCCCATGATAAGGCTAAAGAATTGCTTAAGAATAACAGAGAATTATTAACTAAGATATCAGAGAGACTTTTAGAAAAAGAGACACTTATGGGTGATGAGTTTATGTCAATGGTTAATGGATATGATCAAAATAAAGAAGATAAATCTTCCGAAGCAGATTCTGATAATCAATAATTAATAGTAGGATGGAGATTTAAATTATGGATAACAGTGAATTAGAAAAGGAATTAAGAAGGGAAATAGAGCTTAACTTAGAAAAAGAAAAGTTAGAAGTAGTTCTTGATGAAATTAAAAGCCAGACTTTAAGTTTTATAGATAAGAGAAAAGAAGTAACCCAGTATATAGTGAACCTAAGAAAAAATGCTATTGATGAATATAAAGATGATGAAGACAAGGTAGCGGAATACTTTGATCATGAGGCCTTTGCTAAAGAAGAGTATTATAAGCTTATAGACAGAAAGCTAAAGGAACTTACTATTTTAAGTAGTTCCCCTTACTTTGGTAAAGTAAACTTTGAGGATAAGTTCGGCAATGAAACCATATATATAGGCAGATTTGGGATGACTAAGGAAGAGGATTATGAGCCTGTTATAATAGACTGGAGATCTCCTATATCATCATTATTTTACGCTGGTAAGCTTGGTAAAACTACCTATAAGGCACCTATAGGAGAGGTGGAGGCAGATATCTTATCGAAAAGACAGTTTGTTATAAAAAGAGGAAAAATGACAGGAATGTTTGATTCCGATATTGATGTAAAAGACGAAATTTTACAAATGGTTTTAAGTAAGAGTGCAGTAGATAAATTAAAGGATATTGTAATGACTATACAAGCTGAGCAGGATACTATAATAAGGCAGCCAAGAACACAAGCTACCATAGTAGATGGAGCAGCTGGTAGTGGAAAGACAACTATAGCACTGCATAGAGTTGCTTATTTACTATATAATTATAGAAACATTCTTCAAGACAAAGTTCTAATCCTTGGTCCTAATAGTATATTTATGGATTATATATCTATGGTTTTACCTACCCTTGGTGAGGTAGGAGTAAAACAAACTACATTTAGAGATTTTGCTATGGAACTTCTAGAATTAGATAATATAATGAGTTTTAAAGATTATATGGAAAAAGTATTAGGGGAAAATGAAGAATTTAAAGAAGATATAGCATATAAGCATTCTTTAGATTATTGTAAACAGCTAGATAATTTTATAAAAGAATTGGAATATCAGCAATTTAAGATAGAAGATGTTAAGTTTTATGATAGGGTTATTGTTGAAAGCAGTGAGATTAATCAGATGTTTAAAGAGCACTTTAAGGATATGCCTTTATTTAGAAGAAGTAAAAAAATAAAAAGAATTATATATTCAAAAATTAGGGATGAAAGAGACAATATAGTAAGAGAAATAAAAAGAGAATATGAAGAGGCTATCAAAAATCTATCTGAAACAGAATTAAAGATTCAACGGAATCATTTAGAATTTGTAAGAAGAAACAGAATAAGAGAAACTATACAGGAAGTAATAAGAATAAAAACTAACTTAGGTTGGATAGCTAATCCAGATGTCATACAGGCATATAATAGATTTAATAATGAGAAAACCTTAACCTATGATGATTTATCAGCTATTATATACTTAAAAATTAAGTTAGAGGGTTTAAAATATAAAAAAGAAATAAAACATATAGTAATAGATGAAGCACAAGATTACTCAGCTCTTCAATTTATTATTTTAAAAGAACTTACTGGATGCAAGTCTTTAACAGTAGTTGGAGATAGTAATCAAAGAATAACCCCTATCAAAGGATTAGTTCCTATGACAGACTTAGAAAATATTTTGCCAGACTTGGATATCCATAAATTTAAGCTTTCTAGAAGCTATCGCTCTACAAAAGAAATAATTGATTATGCAAATAAGTATTTAAAAGGCGATAAAACCATTCCTTTAGTTAGAAATGGTGAAGAAGTAGTGGAAAAACAGGTAAATGACGTAAATAATCTTGTAGACAAATTAATAGATAATATTATAAAATTAAAAGAGAAGGGTTATGAAAGTATAGCTGTTGTTTGTAAAGACTTAAAAGAGACAGAAATTTTAGGTAATCTAATAAAAAGTAAAGCTCATATAAAAGTTATAAATAGGGAGGATATTATATACTCTAGTGGAGAGGTAATACTTCCTAGCTACTTTGCGAAAGGCTTAGAGTTTGACTGTGTTTTACTGGTAGATACTGATGAAAACCTGGATAATAAAGAGAATAAATTAAAATATGTTATGACTACACGAGCATTACATGAATTATATGTATATAAAACTTCCTCGATTAAATAAAAAAGCTTTCACTTATGAAAGCTTTTTTATTTGTTTATAGAATCTAAAAAAATACGGCACAAGTAATTTTTTAGATTCTATTGCTTAAAATATTTGTATAGTTAGTTGTTAAAACTTGGTGTAAAATAAATATATGGTCGTGATTATTTTGTAAGAAAGGAATCGTGAGATACTTATGGATAGAAACTTAGAGTTAATAAAAAAAGCAGAAGAAACTCATAATTTAAACAAATGTGAAATAGTGCAGCTTTTACAAGATGATACTTATAACGAAGAGCTTTTTAGAGCAGCGGATAGAATTAGAACTGAGTATGTAGGAGATGAGGTTCATTTAAGAGGATTAATAGAATTTTCCAACATATGTAAAAGAAACTGTTTATACTGCGGATTAAGAGCCTCAAATAGCAATGTAAAAAGATATAGATTGGAACCAGATGAAATAATAGAACTAGCTAGAAAGGCTGTAGATTATGGATATAAAACTGTAGTAATGCAGTCTGGCGAAGATGAATATTATACTTTAGATAAGATGACATATATAATTCAAGAAATTAAGAAACTTGATATTGCACTTACGCTAAGTATAGGCGAAAAAAGTTTTGAGGATTATAAGGCATATAAAGAGGCTGGAGCAGATAGGTATTTAATAAGAATAGAAACTACAGATAAAAAACTATATGAAGACATGGACCCAGGCATGAGTCATGAGGAAAGAATAAGATGTCTTAAGGAACTGAGAAAGTTAGGTTACGAAGTTGGTTCAGGGTGCTTAGTTGGACTTCCTGGACAAACTGTAGAATCTTTAGCAGATGACATAATATTTTTTAAAGAAATAGAAGCTGATATGATTGGGATAGGACCATTTATTCCCAATGAGGACACTCCATTAAAGGACGCTAAGGGTGGAGATTTTATAACTAGTTTAAAGGTTATGGCTATAACTAGACTTTTAATGCCAGATATAAATATTCCGGCAACTACCGCTATGGAAACTTTAAATAAAAATGGCAGGATGATAGCTCTTCAAAGTGGGGCAAATGTAGTTATGCCAAATGTTACCGAGGGAGATTACAGAAAGCTATATGCTCTTTATCCTGGAAAGATATGTACAGGAGATACTCCATCACATTGTAGAAACTGTATAACAGGCAAAATAAAAGCTATAGGTAGAGCAGTTTCAACATCAAAGGGATTTAGGAGACAAATTGAGGCTTTATAAGTTTAGGGTTCTTAAGTAAACTCTCGCATTTTGCGAGAGTTTACTTATGTGTTTATATAGTTTTATTAATTTCATGCTCTTTTTCATATTTTAAAAGTCTATTTACTAGTTTATCATAGGCTTCGTCAATTTCCTCAAAGTTCATGTTTTCTATATAGTATTTTTCAAGATCATCATGAAGTTTTTTAGCTGAAGCGATAACAGTTAATCCCTCATTTAATAATTTGTAGAAGATATCTTTATCCTTTTGAACTTCGTCTTTATCCACAAGAGCATAGTCAAGTAAGTTATCCATAAATATCTGAGTTCCAATGAATTTTTTTTGATTTATTTCATTAGACGTAACAAGAGCAGTTTTTAAATCAGGTATGATAATGTGCTCAATTCTTTCTGGAATAAGTGGGTCATGATATACTTCCACAAAAAATCCTCTCTTAATTGCCTCCTCTAATATGAACTTTAAAATCTGTGTTTTACCAGTACCAGGTCCTCCATTTAAGACATATACCTTTTCTGAGCTTTCATAAAGAGAGTCAATAAAGGTTACAATACCATTAGGGGTAAAGGCTGTAGCAAAAAGGTGGCGCTCAGCTCCTATAGAAGCAATTTCGTAGTTTGATAGAATTTTATTCTTTAAGTCTTCCTGTAAAACAGCTAATTTAGACCTATCTAATGCAGTTTTGTTATAGTTACTCCAATCATCATGTATTAGTTTTGATGCTCCTATGAATTTGTAAGCTCGTTGAAAGCGACTTTTGATTTGTTTATTTGTTTTAATAATGTCTTCTCTATATTTCTTAAAGCCATCCTCATTCCAGTGTTGACCCATATTAAGAATTTCATCTACTGCACCTGGATTTTGAGGATCTACTACGTGAGGGGATGTACCGTCTAATATAGCTACATCAAGTCCCTTAATAACTACACCGTCTAGTGAATTGTTATCAGAAGAGCAGTGGTGATACTCAACATCATAACCTTTATCATTAAAAAATGTTCCTATCTTTTTCATAAGAGATGATTTTCCAGTTCCAGGACCACCTTTAATGCAAATCTTCCTCGTTGCTGTATCTTGACTTATAATGTAGTCATAAAAAGAATAAAAGCCGAGAGAAGTATTACCACCTGGAAAAAAGTTTCGAATATTACCTTTCATAATTACACACTCCTACTTAATTACAATCATTATATAATATGCGAAGTGCTGTTATTTTGATTATGTGTATTTGAAAATATATTAAGTTGGATAAATATTTATAAAAAACATAAATTTTGGTATAATTATCTGGTCGTAGTGCAAAGTAATATAAATTATTAAAATAGTGGAGGAATAAAGATGAATGACCAATTAGAAAGGGCACAGGGGCTTATAGACTTCATTTACGAAAGTCCTACAGCTTTTCATGCAGTAGAGTCCATAAGAACAATACTCCTAAATTCAGATTTCACTGAACTTAAGGAAGAAGATAGTTGGAAATTGGAAAAGGGAAAAGGATACTTTTTAGTAAAAAATGAATCAGCAATTGTAGCTTTTGTAGTAGGAAAAGGGGAACTATCCAAAGAGGGCTTTAGAATAATAGGAGCACACACAGATTCTCCAAGTTTTAGAGTTAAACCAAATCCTGATATGGAAGTGGAAGGCTCTTACATAAAGATAAATACAGAAGTTTATGGGGGACCTATCATTAATACATGGCTAGACAGACCACTGTCTTTAGCAGGTAGAGTTGCTTTAAAAAGCGCTAATCCATTCTGTCCTGAAATAAGACTATTAAATATAAAAAGACCTATTTTAGTTATACCTAACTTAGCAATACATATGAATAGAAATATAAATTCAGGTGTAGAATTGAATAAGCAAAAGGATATACTTCCTCTACTCTCACTAGTCAATGAGGAATTTGAAAAAGGAAGGTATCTAATAAAAACTATAGCTGAAGAGTTAGAAGTAAAGGAAGATGATATACTAGATTTTGATTTATTCCTGTATGAATTTGAAAAGGGAAAAATTATTGGCCTAAATAATGAATTTATATCCAGTGGAAGATTGGATGATTTATCTATGGCTTATGCAGGAATAAAGGCATTAACAGAAGGAAAAGCAGGAAATGCTACAAATGTAGCAGTTTGTTTCGATAATGAGGAAGTAGGAAGCACTACAAAACAGGGAGCAGATTCTCCGCTTTTATCAAATACATTAGAGAGGATAAGTATTAGCCTTGGTAAGGATAGAGAAGAATTCTTTAGGTCTCTGTCAAAGTCATTTATAATTTCCAGTGATTTAGGCCACGCGCTACATCCTAACTATGGAGAAAAGTCCGACCCTGTAAACAGACCTATTATTAATAAAGGTCCTATTATCAAGGTAAGTGCAAATCAAAGCTATACTTCAGATAGTGTATCTAGTGCTGTTTATAGAAGCATATGTGGTGAAGCAGGAGTGCCAGTGCAAATTTTTGTAAATCGTTCCGATGAGCGAGGAGGCTCTACTATAGGACCTATATCCTCAAGACATATAAACATATCTTCTGTAGATATTGGAGTTCCAATATTATCAATGCACTCCATAAGAGAATTAGGTGGAGTAAAAGACTACTGCTATGCTGAAGATTCATTTAGAAAATTTTATGAATTATAATATGCAGAGCTCTGTGTATTTTTAAAATTCAATGATTTGTGAATAAAGAAAAAGGTATAAAAAGTAGTTGAAATGTATAATTATTTATGATAAACTAAGTACAATTTAATAGAAGTACTTACCTAGGGTAGAGGTGCTGTGATTAAGAGTATTTATTTTGAGTCTGCAGACGATGAAAAATAAAGAAAGGAATTATAGCCGAAGAAAATAGTTTGGCGAAACTATTTTCTGGCTTTGCATATAATATGTGCAAGGCTGTCACATTCATTTATGAAGGTGGAGAGCTACAAAGGTACACGGAGTTGCATTTAAAAGTTTTTGATGTGCGGCAGAGGTGTTCCTTTGCTGCACTTATTTTTATTCCTTATAGTAAGTTTCTAGAAAGTAAGTAAATTTGAGGGAGTGGTGTTATGGCAGTTGTAGTACAAAAATATGGTGGAAGTTCTGTAGGAACTATAGACAAGATTAAAAAAGTTGCTAATACTGTGGTAAAAAGAAGAGAAGCAGGAGATGATGTAGTTGTTGTAGTTTCTGCTATGGGTGATACCACAGATGATCTTATAGAACTTGCTGGTCAGATTTCAAAAAATCCTGACAAAAGAGAGTTGGATGCTCTTCTCTCTACAGGAGAGATGATGTCTTCAGCGTTATTAGCTATGGCAATTAAAGAATTAGGATATGGTGCTGTTAGCTATACAGCTTATCAAATAGGGATTAAAACAAGTGGTCAATATGGAAAATCTTTAATAGATGATATAGATGGTGACAACATAAAAAGAAGTTTATCAGAAGGAAAAATTGTTATAGTAGCTGGTTTTCAAGGTATTAACCAGGAAGGAGATATTACTACCCTTGGTAGAGGCGGTTCAGATACTACTGCAGTGGCAATTGCTATTAAGTTAGCCGGGGTATGTGAGATTTACACAGACGTAGATGGCATATATGGTGTAGATCCAAGAAAATATAATGCAGCAAAGAAACTAAATGAAATAGATTATGAGGAGATGCTAGAACTTTCAAGTCTTGGAGCTCAAGTAATGCATTCTAGATCAGTGGAGCTTGGACAAAAATATAACATTCCAATTTATGTAGGATTAAGTAACAGTGATATCAAAGGTACAATTATTAAGGGGGTAAGTAACATGAACATGGAAAGTAAGCCAGTAACAGGATTAGCTACAAGTGATGAGGATGTTGCAATAACAATAAGGGATATAAATAACGATATTAATATGATTTCAAGTTTATTTGAAAGTGTTGCAAGTAAGAGGATTAATATTGACATGATAAGTCAAACGGCACCAATAGATAACAGAGTTAATCTATCATTTACAATACCAAAGGCTGATTTAAATGAATGCTTAGAGATAGTTCGAGAGCACTATTCATGCAAGGAAGCAATAGCTATAGATGAGGATATAACTAAGTTTTCCATAGTAGGAATTGGAATGAAAACTACTTCTGGAGTAACAGCTAGAATGTTTAAGTTATTTAGAGAAAATAATATAGAGGTAAAAATGATTACTACTTCAGAGATTAGAATTACTTGTACTATAAAGCAAGATGATAAATTAAGAGCAATAAATGCAATAGCTGGAGAGTTTAACTTATAATTAGTATTTAGGAGGAAAGCCACTATGAGATTAGCAGGTACTATGGAAACAAAAAATAATACACTATATATTGGTGGGGTAAGTACAGTAGATTTAGCAGAAAGGTTTGGTACTCCTCTATATGTTATTGATGAAGAATTAATTAGAAGTCAGTGTAAAAGATATTACAATGCCTTTAAAGGATATGAGAAAAAAAATAAAGTTGCCTATGCTGGAAAAGCCTTTTTAACTTTAGCAATGTGCCAAATAGTTAATGATGAAGGATTATGTCTTGATGTGGTTTCTGGCGGTGAACTTTATACTGCATGGAAAAGCGGGTTTCCTATGAAAAATGTATATTTTCATGGAAACAATAAAACTTCAGAGGAAATAAAGATGGGTATTGAACTTGGTGTTGGGAAATTTGTTGTTGATAACTTATACGAGATTGAAAAGATAAATTCAATAGCAAAGGAACAAAGTAAGGTTCAACAGATTCTTCTTAGAATAACTCCAGGAATTGAAGCTCATACTCATGAATATATAAAAACTGGACAAATAGACTCCAAGTTTGGTTTTACAATATTAAATAACAAAACTATAGATGCAGTAAGGAAAGCAATAGGCCTTTCTAATATTAAATTTGTCGGATTGCATTGTCATATAGGCTCACAAATATTTGATACTAAACCTTATGAAGATGAGGTAGAGATTATGTTATCTATAGTAAAGAATATAAAAGATGAAACAGGCTGTGATATCCAGGAATTAGACTTAGGTGGTGGATTTGGAATATACTACACTACAGGAGATACACCTAAAACCATTGAAGAGTTTTGTGAGGTAATATTAAACAAAGCAGAAGAAGTAGCGAATAAACTAGATATCCAGCTTCCTAGTCTAGTTATAGAACCAGGAAGATCTATTGTAGGTAATGCTGGTACGACTCTTTATACAATAGGTTCTATCAAGGATATTCCAGATGTTAGAAAGTATGTAGCTGTAGATGGAGGAATGACAGATAATATAAGACCTGCATTGTATAACGCACAGTATGAATGTGTTATAGCAAATAATATAGAAAGCACTTTGAAGGAAACTGTGACAATATCAGGAAAGTGTTGTGAGTCAGGAGATATATTATTAAATAATGTAGAAATTTCTAAAGTTAAAAGTGGAGATGTCTTAGCGGTATTAAGTACAGGTGCATATGGCTATTCTATGTCAAGTAATTATAATAAAATACCAAAGCCAGCAGTGGTGTCAGTGAAGGAAGGCAGCACAAAGCTAATTTGCAGACGTCAAAGTTATGAAGAAATTATTCAGAATGAATTATCTATATAATTAAAAAATGCTTAGTAGTAATAAACTACTAGGCATTTTTTAATTATATGTGTAGCAAAAATTACTCAGTTATAAAGTTAATTTATACTTTGTATATTTTAGGGAATAATAAGCAAAGCACAAAGTCTTTTACATGAAAGGATTGATTTTTATGCTTTATATTATTATTGTAGGAATAATCATATTGATTGTGAGTTTTTACATATTGTCAAACAAGGATGAAACAAAAGAACATAACATAATGGATGATATTCCTGTGGTGAACACGAGTAGAGAGGAACTTAAAAAACACGCATTTGAGATATCTAATTATTCCGATGTCACAAGAAAAACTAATTGTAGAAGAAAGTTAATTCAAAACTTAGATGATAGCTATAGAAAAATACTTAGTAGTCATGATTATCTAGATAAGGAGTTTAGAAATAAAAATAATGTAATTCAAGCTTCAGAATGGCTGTTAGATAACCTTTATTTAATACAAAGGGAATATAAGGATATTAAGAGAAATATGCCAGAAGCTTATTATAGAAACCTTCCTGTGTTAAGTAGGGGAATTATGAGGGGATATCCTAGGATTTACTATATAGCCATTGAGTTAGTATCTCACACAGATGGAAAGGTGGATAAAGATGCAATAGAGACTTTCATTAATGCATATCAAAAAAATACTATACTTACTAGTGGAGAATTGTGGGCTTTTCCTACAATGCTTAGAATAGCTTTAATTCAAAATATAAGTAAGATAACTGAACGGATTACATTGATGCAAAGAGAGAGAAAGAAGGCAGAGGTTGTTCTGGAAAGAATCATAAATCCTGTAGGTAATGGAGGTATTTCAGAAGAAATAAGAAAGCTTTCAGAGGAAAAGGTAGACTTTTCTGCTCCTTTCGTTGAAAAATTGTTAAAGGGGTTAAGAGATAATGGGGTGGAAAGTCCAGAAGTATACAAGTGGATAGATCACCAACTGGATAAGTTAGAGCTAAACACGGAAAGAGTAATAAACCTGGAGCATCAAAAGCAATCTGTATATCAAATTTCACTAGGTAATTCAATAACTGGCATAAGAGAGGTAGGGGCGTTAAACTGGAGTGAAAACTTTGAAAGACTAAGTTACTTAGAGAGTATCCTGAGGAAGGATCCATTGCAACTTTATGAGAAGATGGATTTTCAATCAAGAGACCACTATAGACATAGATTAGAAAGATTGGCTAAGTATATAAAGGCTCCAGAATCTTTTATAGCGAAAAAGGCTATTGAATGTGCAGAAGAAGCCTTTCAAAATAAGGATGCTGAGAACTATGAAAAACATGTTGGCTACTACATTATTGATGAAGGTGTAGAGTGCTTAAAGAGAAAAATTGATTATAAAGAAAAGGGAATTAAAAGTATAAGGAGTTTGTTTATAAAAGCAAATGTAAGCTTTTATATAAGAGGTATAGTTTTAGGTACAGTAATATTAACAGTCTTATTGACATATTTAAGTTCACTAAGAGAAACCTATATGGAGAGCTGGAGATATGTGGTTATAGCAATAGTAGCTTTAGTGCCATGTAGTGAGATAGTTATTTCTATATTAAATTGGAGTATAAATAAATTAATTCCTCCTAGGTTTATACCTAAGATAGAATTTGAAAATGGAATTCCAGAAGAATTCAGCACTATAGTAGTAATTCCAACATTGCTTAATGATGAGTCAAAGGTTAAAGCACTAGTAAAAGACTTAGAGGTCTATTATTTAGCGAATAAAGAGAATAATATGTACTTCAGTATTCTAGGAGATTTTAAGGATAGTCACCGTGAGCGTGAAGAGGATGATAAAGTAATAACTGAGAGCGCTTTAAAATTGATAGAGGAATTAAATAAAAAGTACTGTAAAGATGACAATAATATTTTTTATTTTTTTAATAGGTATAGACAATTTAATAAGAAAGAAAATCTTTGGCTTGGCTGGGAAAGAAAACGGGGAAAGCTTATTGAGTTTGGTGCTTTAATTAGAGGAGATAAAAACACAAGTTATAACGTAGTAAGTAGTGATATAAGTAATTTGCAGAAAGTTAAATATATAATAACTCTAGATGCAGATACTAAGTTACCTAGAGATAGTGCAAAAAGATTAATTGGAGCTATGGCTCATATTCTAAACAGACCTTATGTAGATGCTGAAAGGAAAAAAGTATTAAGAGGACACGGTTTGATGCAGCCAAGGATAAGTGTAGGAACCTTAAGCGCTAATAAGACCTTATTTTCTAAAGTTTTTTCAGGAGAAACCGGAATAGATGTATATACAACAGCTATTTCTGACGTATACCAAGACTTATTTGATGAAGGAATTTTCACCGGTAAGGGTATATATGATGTAGATGTCTTTAACCAGTTACTAAAAGATGAAATCCCCGAAAATGCAGTATTAAGCCACGATTTACTAGAAGGATCTTATGTTAGAGCTGCTTTGGTTACGGATATAGAACTCATAGATGGTTACCCAGCTTATTATAATTCAAGTTCTAAAAGACTTCATAGATGGGTTAGAGGAGATTGGCAACTTATACCTTGGCTGTTTAAAAAGACATCTCTGAATAGGCTATCTAAGTGGAAGATCTTTGATAATCTAAGAAGAAGTCTATTGGCTCCGTCAATTATAACTTTAACTATAATTGCTTTGGCTATATTCTCTAGGCCAGATGAATGGCTATTGGTAGCTTTTATTTCACTTATCTGTCCTATATTATTTGATGTATCGGAAGCAGTAGTATCACCAATTAAGGGAATAAGTTTATCAGGAAAAGTGAACAATGGAAAGAATCTGTTAGAACAATTTTTTCTCATATTCTCTTTTCTGCCTTATCAGGCATGGCTAATGCTAGATGCTATAGTTAGAACTTTGTATAGACTTTACATAAGCAAGAAAAATCTACTGCAGTGGCAGACTGCAGAAGATGTAGAACAAAGTACAGGAAGAGAATTAAAAGATTTTATAGTTTCCATGTGGCCAGGAAGTATGATAAGTGTATTCATAGCGTACTTAGCTTTTATGAGTTCCTATGAAACAGGTTTGATAATGCTCCCTTCCTCTATAATTTGGTTTCTTAGCCCGTTGATGGCCTATAGCATAAGCAAGGATATAAAAGTAGATAAAAGGGAATTTACAGAAGAACAGAAAGATACATTAAGAAGACTAAGTAGGAAGACATGGGCATATTTTGAGGACTTTGTAAGTGAAAAAGATAATTGGCTCGCACCAGATAACTATCAAGAAGACCCTGCAAATGGAATCGCCAGTAGAACATCTCCAACTAACATGGGGATGGGATTAACCTCTAATATAGTGGCATATGATCTAGGTTATATTGGAGTACTAGAATTTAAGCAGAGAATTGATAGAGTAGTTACTAGTATGGAATCTCTAGAGAGGTATAAAGGACATTTTTATAATTGGTATGACACCAGAAGCAAGAATCCACTATATCCAAGATATATTTCCACTGTTGACAGTGGAAATCTTGTTAGCTATATATGGCTTGTAAATGAAGCGATAAGGGAACAAATGAATAGTCCGTTACTAAGTAAAAATCTAATTACAGGTCTAGAGGATACTCTAAAGCTTGCTGATGATGAGATAGAAAAGTTATTGGGGTTGAAGGATTTTTATGCTGACTCCTTGATGGAATTAAAAAATAGGGAGTTTAGTGTAGGATTATGGAAGAATATTTTAAGCATTATTTGGGGTAAAGTTATAGATGTGGAAAGAAGAGCTAATCAAATAAATTTATATTGGAATGAAAAACTAAAGCATCAAGTTGGAAAAGGTTTAAATGAACTAAAAAGGTTAACTCCTTGGTTAGAAATTTTAGAACAAAATTTAGATAAGTTTTCTAACTTAGATAAAGTAATAGAGAAGCTATTGCTACAGACTCCAATAAATAAAATTTCCCAGGAGCTTCAATCTCTTGAGGATTATGTTATAGGCTCTTCGCAGAAGCTTTATAAAAATGAAGAATGGATTAATCAATTAGTTCAACTAGTGGATGCAAGTAGAAGAGAACTGAATGACCTTTTAACAAAGATGGATGATTTAATAAGAAGATTAAATAATATAGCAGAAGATACTAGTTTCAGGATGCTCTACGATGAAAAAAGACAGCTTTTTACTATAGGTTATGATGTAGAGAGAGATAGTTTAGGAAACAGTTACTACGATTTATTAGCATCGGAAGCAAGGCAGGCTAGCTTTATAGCTATAGCAAGGGGAGAAGTTAAACAATCTCATTGGTTTGCATTAGGTAGAGCACTAACACTCATAGGTAAAAGCAAAGGTTTAGTATCTTGGACAGGAACGATGTTTGAATATTTAATGCCACTTTTAGTTATGAAAAATTATCCTGATACTCTTCTTGACGAAACTTATAAATCGGTAGTAGAGGGGCAAAAGCGATATGGTATGAAAAGAGGAGTACCTTGGGGAATATCTGAATCAGCATATTACTATTTTGATTTAGGTAAGAATTATCAGTATAAGGCTTTTGGGGTACCAGGTATAGGACTAAAAAGAGGGCTTGCAAATGAACTAGTAATAGCCCCATATGCTACTGTTATGGCTCTTCAGGTAGACTTTAGGGGAGCTTTTGAGAATATAAAGAATCTTATTAATATGGGCTTAGAAGGAAAATATGGTTTTTATGAATCAGTAGACTATACTAAGGAAAGACTTCAAAAGGGATGTGGGAAGGCATTAGTAAAATGTTTTATGGTTCATCATGAAGGTATGAGCCTTATGGCCTTAGATAACGCTTTAAAGAATAATATTTTGCAGCAAAGATTTCATAGAATTCCTGAAGTAAAAGCAACAGAATTACTTTTACAAGAAAAATTAACAAAGGCTGTGGTATATGATAGAGAACAGCAGTATGATAATCCAGATGTTGTAGTAGAAAAGCAGCACATGGCTGTAAGAGAATATAATACAGTTAAAACAGAAATACCGGAAACTCACTTGATTTCAAATGGAAATTATGCTTTGATGATAACCAATAGCGGAAGCGGTTATAGCAAAAATAATGATATGACAATATATAGGTGGAGGGAAGATGCAACAGTAGATGATACTGGAATGTTCTTTTATATAAAGAATTTAAATTGTAATGAGTTCTGGAGTGCCACCTATGAACCTTGCAAATATGAGGGAGAAGAGTATTCTGTAGCATTTTCTCTTGATAAAGCAGAATTTAAAAGGAAGGATGGTAATATAAGAACTCATACAGAAGTTACAGTTTCCACTGAGGATAACGCAGAAGTAAGAAGGATTTCTATAACTAATAGTAGTGAACATCCGAGAGAAGTGGAAATCACCAGTTACTGTGAAGTAACACTAGCACCTTATAATGCAGATTTAGTGCACCCAGCTTTTAGTAACCTCTTTATAAAAACTGAGTTTGTAGATGAACCAGGATGCATACTTGCAAATAGAAGGCCAAGGGCTAAGGGAGATAAAAAGCCCTGGGTAATGCAGACTGTTGCCTTAGAAGGAAATGTCATAGGATCAGTGCAGTATGAAACTAGCAGAGCTAATTTTATAGGAAGGGGTAGAGATTTAACTAATCCTCAGGCTATGGATAACGACGCTCAGTTAGGAATGACAGTGGGAGCTGTGTTGGACCCTATAATTAGTATGAGAGTTAGAGTAAGAATAGAAAAAGGAGAGACCTGTACAGTAGCCTATACAACAGCTGTGGCCAGTTCTAGAGAAGAGATAGTAGAGTTAGGTAGAAAGTACAGTGATATTCAAAATATAAATAGAACCTTTGAGCTTTCCTGGACTGGTGTTCAGGTTGAATTAAAATACTTAGGTATAAAATCATCTCAAGCTAACATATATCAACTTATGGCATCAAAGATACTATTTATTAGCTCTCTGTTTAAAGATAGGGCTGATTATATCACTAAAATAAGCAAAAGCCAATCAGCTTTATGGCCTTATGGAATATCAGGAGATTTACCTATAGTTCTGCTTATAATTAGGGATGAAAAACATATAGATTTGGCAAGACAGCTGTTAAATGCCCATGAATACTGGAGTATAAAGGGATTAAAGGTGGACTTAGTTATTATAAATTTACAAGGAAACTCATATATTCAATCTGTTAATGATACTGTAAGAGATTTGATAAGCTCCAGCCATGCAAGAGATAAGCAAAATAAAGCTGGAGGAGTTTTTCTTCACAATACAGCTACTATTAAGAAGGAGGATATAGAACTGCTTATAGCTATAGCAAGATTAGTTATAGATGGAGATAAAGGTTCATTAATATCCCAGGTTAAAGACAAAGAAGAAAACAAGGAGAGTCTGGACCTACTAGGTGTTAATCCAAAAGAGTATAATACTATCCCTGAAAAGTTACAGATACCTAAACTACATTATTTTAATGGTATAGGAGGCTTTAATTCTGAAGCTAACTCATATGTGATACTGTTAAATAACTATAATAATACTCCTGCACCATGGATAAATGTTATATCTAACGGAAAATTTGGTTTTCATGTTTCTGAAAGTGGTATATCTTACAGCTGGAATAAAAATAGTAGGGAAAACAAACTTACAACTTGGTCAAATGACCCTGTAATGGATAGTGAGGCTGAACAGATATATATAAGAGATGAAGATACAGGGAAGTTATGGAGCATATCTCCTAAGCCTATAAGAGATGAAGGAGAATATTTAATAGAGCACGGCTTTGGTTACTCTACCTTTAAGCATGAGGTTTATGGAATACTAGGAGAAATGACTGTATTTGTTGATATGAATGAAAGAGTTAAATTATCTAAAATAAGGCTAAAAAATAATACTAATGAGGAAAGGAAACTATCTATAAACTACTATGCAAAATTAGTGCTTGGGGTAACTCATGAACAAACTGCACAGTATATATTTACAGGGTTTAATGATGAAGCCCAGTACATATATGCAAAAAATCCTTATAGTGAACATTTTGGTAAGTTAGTATGTTACCTGAAAGTTTTTGGAGGAGAACAGTTAACATATACAGGAAGAAGAGTGGACTTTATCGGAAGAGGAGAAAGTATAAGGCAGCCTAAAGGATTAAAGCTTAATTCCCTTCCCAATACTGTAGGAGCAGGTTTTGATCCCTGTCTTGCAGAAAGTGTTAAAATAACTCTAAACAAAGGAGAGAGCAAAGAGATATTAGTTATGCTTGGTCAGGAAGAAAGTTTTGAAGACATAGAAAGAGTTATAGGAAAGTATATGGAAACTGATAGGGCAGAGAAGGAATTAATTAACGTAAAAACTTACTGGAAGGATCTCCTAGGCACTATTCAGGTAGAAACTCCTGATAAGTCAATGGATTTAATGATAAATGGTTGGCTCATGTATCAGGTTATATCTTGTAGGTACTGGGCAAGAACAGCTTTTTATCAATCTGGTGGAGCTTATGGTTTTAGAGATCAACTTCAGGATGTTATGGCGGTAGGTTACCTGGAACCTGAAATTACGAGAAAGCAGATTATTTACAGTGCTTCTAGACAATATTTAGAGGGAGATGTTCAGCATTGGTGGCATCCTGTAGTAGATAGCGGAATAAGAACAAGATTTTCAGACGACTTACTATGGCTTCCTTTTGTAGTTATAGATTATATACAAAATACTGGAGACCTTAGTATTTTAGATGAAGAGGTAACCTATTTAGAGGATGAAGAGTTAAAAGAAGGGGAGGATGAAAGGTATAATATATCTAGAATATCAGATAAAAAAGGAAACATTTATGAACATTGTGTAAAGGCAATAGAAAGAGGATTAAGATTTGGACCGCATAATATACCTCTTATGGGATCAGGTGACTGGAATGATGGAATGAGTACCGTTGGAAACAAGGGAAAAGGAGAAAGTGTATGGCTTGGATGGTTTTTGTATAGTATATTAGATAACTTTACTGAGCTGTCTAATAAAAAAGAGGATTGGGAAAGAGCAAAAGAATACGAAAGAATGAAAGAATTTATCAGAGAAAACTTAGAGAAAAATGCTTGGGATGGAGGTTGGTATCGAAGAGCATACTTCGATGATGGAACACCTCTAGGTTCTAAACAAAATGATGAGTGTCAGATAGATTCATTATCCCAATCCTGGTCAGTTATATCTGGAGCAGCTAAGGAATCTAGAGCAAAAGAGGCTATGGAAGCCTTACAGAGAAACCTTATAAAAGAAGATAAAGGAATAGTGTTGTTATTAACACCGGCCTTTGATAAATCCTTCCTAGAACCTGGCTATATAAAGGGTTATGTACCGGGAGTAAGAGAAAATGGTGGCCAATACACTCACGCATCTATATGGGTAATTCTAGCTATGGCTAAGATGGGGTTAAATAATGATGCATGGAGAATATTTCACATGATAAATCCTATAAATCATTCAAGGACGTATTTAAATAGTCAGGTTTACAAAGTAGAACCTTATGTTATGACTGCAGATGTCTACGCTGTAGAACCCCATACTGGTAGAGGAGGTTGGAGCTGGTATACCGGTGCTGCTGGATGGATGTATAGAACAGGAATAGAAAGTATATTAGGCTTTAAGTTTGTTGAGAGTAGAGGATTTACTATAGCTCCATGTGTTCCAGATAACTGGCAGCGATATAAAATTTGTTACAGTAGAGGAAAATGCAAATATAATATAAATATTGAAAGAGGAGAAGAAAAAGGAATTTGGCTTGGAGAGAAGTTGCTGAAAGATGGAGTGATTCCTATTCTTCAATCCGGACAGTATGAAGTTAAGGTAGTGATCTAATTAGGAGTAGGTGTGAACTAATTTTTAGTTTACACCTATTAAACTTCTGTTTTAAAATATGCTGCATATAATTATAAATGTAGTATAAGACATACTTTAATACTTGCTAATAATAATTGTTCAAAAAAGAAGGATTTTAGGAATTTATCGAGAATAATTATTAGTAAGTACTAAATGTTTAAGGAGGAATGAACAATGACAGAAGTTAAACAAGTTTATAAGTGTGAGATTTGCGGTAATATGGTTGAGGTACTTCATAAAGGAGGAACTCTACACTGCTGTGGCAAACCAATGAAGAAACTAGAAGAGAACACTGTTGATGCAGCTTTAGAGAAACATGTGCCAGTCATAGAAAAAATAGATGGTGGAGTACTAGTGAAGGTTGGGGCTGTAGAACATCCAATGCAGGAAGTTCATTATATTGAGTGGATAGAGATACACACTGAAAACAAGGTATATAGAAAGCATTTGAAACCAGGTGAAAAGCCAGAAGCTATTTTCAAGATTGATGAAGAAATTCTATATGCAAGAGAATATTGTAATTTACATGGTTTGTGGAAAAAATAAATAATAACTCTAAGCCTACTTTTTCTGAGTTAACTTTTAATTCTATATAATGATTTTAAAAAAGTATTGACAATTACATTTTTAGGGAATACTATATTATAAAGAATTAAATCATTATATAACCATTGAAGGGAAGTAAGTAAGTTTAAATACAGATTTAAGAGAGTCGTAGATGGTGGAATTACGATAATTATGCTTAAACTGAATGGGTCCTAGAGGTTCGAGATGAATTTAAAGTAGTCTTCTGACGTGTGCCTTACGTTATAAAGGCTGGAATATTATTGTATTCATAATAAGGAAAAGATTAATTATCTTTTTAAACTTAGGTGGCACAGCGGTAATGCGCCCTATGACTATTTATAGTCATAGGGCTTTTTTATATTTAGCAGTAAACCAATAAAATTTGATTAAAGAATTGGAGGTATAAACTATGGATGAAAAGAAAAAAGTAATATTTAGTGGTATTCAACCATCAGGAAACCTAACACTAGGGAATTATTTAGGAGCTTTGAAAAACTGGGTAAAACTACAAGACCAATATGATTGTTATTATTGTGTTGTAGATTTACATGCAATAACTGTAAGGCAGGAACCAAAGGAACTAAGAAGAAGAACTTTAGAAGTACTTGCAATATATTTAGCAGCAGGGATTGATCCAGAAAAAAACACAATATTTATTCAGTCACATGTACCTACTCATGCTGAAGCTGCTTGGTTATTAAATTGTTATACCTATACAGGTGAACTTGGAAGAATGACTCAATTTAAAGATAAGTCAAGTAGATATGGAGAATCTGTATGTGCAGGGCTTTTAAATTATCCTGTATTAATGGCGTCAGATATATTAATTTATAACGCAGACTTAGTACCTGTTGGAAAAGATCAAAAGCAGCATTTGGAGCTTACTAGGGATTTGGCAGAAAGATTTAATAATCTATATAGCCCTACATTCAATATACCTGAACCATACATTCCAGAAGCAGGTGCTAAAATCATGGATTTACAAGAGCCAACTAAGAAGATGTCAAAGTCATCAGATAACCCTAATAGCTATATACTGATAATGGATCCTCCAGAGGTTATAAGAAGGAAAATAGGCAGGGCTGTTACAGATAGCATAGGAGTTGTTAAATATAGTGATGAGCAGCCTGGAGTGAAAAATTTAATTACAATATTAAATGCTATAACAGGCATGACTATAGAGGAAATAGAAAATAAATATCAAGGACAGGGGTATGCTCAGTTTAAGGTTGACGTAGCAGAGGCTATAGTAAATGAGCTAGAACCTATACAGAAAAAGGTAAATGAAATTTTGAACGATAAAGAATATATTGAAAGCATATATAAAAAAGGAGCAGAAAAAGCTTACTATGTTTCTAGCAAAATGCTAAGAAAAATGCAGAAAAAGATAGGTTTTATTCCTGTGTCTAAATAAGTTTTCTATATTTAATAAAAGAGTATAACTAAAGCATGTGATTTAATTGAGCATTTATATAAAATCACATGCTTTTCATTTTTATAATATACAGTTATGGGGTTTTATTCATAGGCATTAACAAGCCTTGCCATCTTCTAGAATAAATTTGTTTATTACATGAGCAACACCATTTTCTATATTTGTCTTTGTTATATAGTTAGCTATTTTTTTCACTTCTGGGAAGGCATTGCCCATAGCAACGCCAAGTCCAGCGTATTTTATCATGTGTATGTCATTTCCAGCGTCACCCATGCAAATTACTTCTTTTGAATTTATACCAAGGCTTTTAGCTAGAAGTTCTACTCCAAAACCCTTATTAACTTTCTTATTGATAAATTCAAGGAAAAAAGGAGCACTTCTTACCACTGTATATTTATTATATATTTCTTTAGGAAGCTTTTCCGCTGCTTCAGATAAAATCTCCTCGTCACCTGTAACAATTACTTTAACGACAGTAGTATCTTCATTAATTTTATTAAAGTCTAAAATTTCTAATGGAAGGTTATTCATAGTAGTTTCCAATTCACTATACTTGTCAGCTTTAGGTGTTATACAAGAATTAGGAGTAGATATAAAAATTCCAACACCTAATTTAGCAGTTAAATTATATATATACTTAGCATCATCTAGATTCAGAAGATTTTCAGCTATAACTTTTCCGGTTTTAGTATTTTGAATTACTGCACCATTAAAGGTAACAGCATAGTCATTTTCAGTAATCAGGTTTAATTCCTTTAGGTATTTTTCGATACCTTTTATAGGTCTTCCAGTAGCTAAAACTACCTTTACGCCATTTTTCTGAGCATTTTTTATAGCTTCTAAATTCTCTTTAGATATAGTTTTATCTTCATTTAGTAAGGTACCATCCATATCAAGTGCTACTAATTTGTACATTAAATTACCTCCAAGTTTCTATTTTTATATTATTTAGGGATAATAAATCACCCCTCTAGTTAACTCAGTCCAGTATCATAATAATTATATATTCTACTTCAGTTAAAGCAAATTACTGGAGAAGGTAATAACAAGCAGTGACAAGTAATTACATGGTAAGTTAAACGATTACCGTCATACATATTCCATAGAGGTGCATAAGGCTGTTTTTGTTGAAAGTTAGTATGTGAAATGATATAATTTAATTTGTTTTGAAAAAGTTATGATGGATGTTTGTAATAACAAGCATCCTATATTTATAAAGCGAAAACTACGGAATAATAGCAAAAAGAAGAGGAGAGAGAGCTGTGGCTGACTTAATAAGAGAGATTGAAAGAAGAAGAACCTTTGCAATAATATCTCACCCAGATGCCGGAAAGACAACATTAACTGAAAAGCTTCTGTTATATGGAGGTGCTATAAGACTTGCAGGTTCTGTTAAGGCTAGAAAAGCATCAAAACATGCAGTGTCAGACTGGATGGAAATAGAAAAACAAAGGGGTATTTCTGTTACATCATCAGTAATGCAGTTTAATTATGATGGATATTGTATAAATATTTTAGATACGCCTGGACACCAGGACTTTAGTGAAGACACATACAGAACCTTAATGGCAGCAGATAGTGCAGTGATGGTAATTGATGCAGCTAAAGGTGTAGAGGAACAAACAAAAAAGCTTTTTCATGTATGTAGTTTAAAGGGAATACCTATATTTACCTTTATAAATAAGATGGATAGAGAAAGTAAAGATCCTTTTGAGTTAATAGAGGATATCGAGAATGTTTTAGGGATAAAGTCATATCCTATAAACTGGCCTATAGGTTCAGGGGCGGATTTTAGAGGGGTTTATGACAGAAACCAGAAGCTTGTTGAAGTTTTTGACGGCGGTAATCACGGGCAAACTGAGGTTGAAGCTATAGAAGGAGATATAGAAGATAAAGTATTTAAGGATCTTCTTGGCGATGCATTGCATCAAAAATTAAAGGATGATATAGAACTGCTTGATATAGCAGGAGATGAATTTGATTTGAATAAGGTTAGAACTGGTTCCCTTACTCCTGTATTTTTCGGTAGTGCTTTAACTAACTTTGGAGTAGAACCATTTTTGAGAGAGTTTCTTGGGTTGACTACTTCGCCATTACCAAGAGAGTCAGATAAGGGAGAAATTGAAGTTTTTCAAGATGATTTTTCTGCCTTTGTCTTTAAAATCCAAGCCAATATGAATCCAGCTCATAGAGACAGAATAGCATTTATGAGAATTTGTTCTGGTTCCTTCAAAAAAGGAATGGAAGTATTCCACGTTCAAGGTGGAAACAAAATTAAACTTGCTCAACCACAGCAATTTTTAGCACAGGATAGAGAAATTGTTGAGGAAGCATATGCTGGAGATATAATTGGTGTATTTGACCCAGGTATCTTTAGTATAGGAGATACACTGTGTTCACCTTCAAATAAGTTTAAGTTTGAGGGGATACCTATATTCGCACCAGAGCATTTTGCCAGAGTTAAAACTTTAGATACTATGAAGAGAAAGCAGTTTATAAAGGGAGTAACTCAGATTTCCCAAGAAGGAGCTATTCAGGTATTTAAACAATTGAATATTGGAATAGAAGAAATAATTGTAGGAGTTGTAGGTGTTCTGCAATTTGAGGTATTAGAATATAGGTTGAAAAATGAGTACAATGTAGATATAAAAATGGAGAGATTAGCTTATAGATATATAAGATGGATAGAAAGTTCCGATATCCCAGTAGATAAGCTTACTTTAACAAGTGATACTAGACTTGTTAAGGACTTAAAAGATAGAGATATCTTAATATTCCAAAGTGAGTGGGCTATAAGTTGGGCACTAGAACATAATAAAGGACTTATATTATCTGATATAGGTAAATCTGAGTAAATAGTACAATATAATTGATGAACTTGAATTATATAAAAAGGCTAGAGTACAACTAATATAATTTAGTTATACTCTAGCCTCTGCTTTTTTAGTCTATAGAGTTAATATAGTAATTATTTACGTAGCTAGTAGAACTAGTAGGCCTGCTGTAGTAATAGGAGTTTAGTAAGTTTGATATTAATATCTTACCTTTATCTAGTACGAAATCTACAAGTTTAACAGTTACATATGCAAGCAGCATACCGGCTATAACATCTATTATCCAATGAATCTCCAAGTACATTGTGGAGAATACAACACTCAAACAATAGAATCCCCAAATATATTTGAAAGCTTTATTTCTCTCTCTCAAAACTAAAAGAAACATAGCAAAGGCTATAGATGTATGCATAGATGGAAAGCAGTTTAAGGTAACTCCTGCAGCTGCCTGAGGGCTTAAGTTTCTTGCTAAACCATCGGGATGACCTAGTACATACCATACCTCCTGTAAATGAAACATTAGGTAAAAAGGAGTAATCAAGAAGACTTGTACAATATGTCCGGACAATCCATATCTCAACATTTTTTTAAAGTCTTTAGATATAGCAGCTCTATATAGTGGAAGAAGTACTGGAAGTACGAATCCATTATTATAAACTAGTCTTAAAAACCAAGTAAGAGTTTCTGATTTATAGGCTCTTACAAAAGCGGCATCATTAAGAGGTATTTTGCTAAACAAAGGGTTTAGGTCTATTACAATATCCTTGCTCATCTGCCAGCTTAGCATTTTACCCCATAGTGCATATCCATGAACATTTAAGTAAGATACAAATATTAAAAAGGGTACACATAATGCTAAAAATGGTAACCATTTTATATCTTTACGTAGTTCTGAATAAGCTGTAAAGCTTGCGAAAGCTAGTAAAAATAAGTATGCTTTATAGTCAATTCCCGTATTTGAATTGAGAGCAGTAAGTATAGCGCTGCGAAGAAAATACAGACCTATTAGTACAAAGTAATATTTATTTAATAAGTCAAAGGCTCTAAAAGACAAATTCTTTAACGTTTTTACAAATCTTTTTTCTCTAAAAATAGACATAAAATTTTATCCCTCCCTCATACAGGATAAATTATATCATAGAGTATTAGTGGAAGTACATAAGCAAATATAGTCTATTGCTAGTGTTCAATATACTATGACATGAAAAAAAGCTCAGAATTTATCTGAGCTTTTTAACTATGATATTATACATTTTTCTTTCTTCCAAATATGGCATCTACGATGAAAACTATTGCTGCTACAATTAGAAGAAGATTAATAAAACCGCCTCCAATTCTAAATATTAAACCTACAAGCCAGAATAATAGTACAAAGCCACCTAGCCAACGTAAAAAAGTCATTAACAATACCTCCTATAAGATAGATAATATTAATAATAGTGTTATCACTAATTGCAAAAATTATTAGTAAATTTCAATAAATTTTATATTAAAGAATTGTATCGTTACATTTTTGGTTTTTTAAAATTACCTATATAATAAAAGAAAGAATGACAATTAAATATAAAAGGAGTGTTTTCAATCATGGAACAGAAAAAAGTAGCCTTTAGTACTCTGAGGGTTCAGGATATGGTACAAGTAGCATTGATGGCGGCTATGACTTATATAGTTACTACAGTGGCCAATATTCCTAGCGGAGTAATAGTTAAAGGAGTAGTTCATTTAGGTGATACTATGATTTTCTTGGCAGCTATATTATTAGGTAAGAAAAAAGGATTTCTATCAGCAGCTATTGGAATGTGTATGTTTGATTTACTTTCTCCTTATGCCATATGGGCACCATTCACTTTTGTGATAAAAGGGGTTATGGCATATATAGCAGCCTCGGTAGCTTATAGAAAAGGGTATAAAGGAAATAATCCGTTGAACAATGTACTAGCTTTTACTTTAGCAGGAATATGGATGATCGCTGCTTATTATGTAGCTGGAGTGCTTATAATGAATTTGGTAATGAATATAGCGCTAGGACAAGCCTTTGTTCTTGCGGTAGCAGAGATTGTTGGAAATATAACTCAAGTAGTGGCAGGCATAATTTTAGCTCTTCCTTTAGCAAAAATATTAAAGAGAGCCAATATAGTTAGGTAATAATGAAAAAGCAATTTAAGGTAAGGGTTACATTAAAAATACCTACCTTAATTACTTACAGACAACTAAATAAAAAAGAGAGGTTTTAAAGCCTCTCTTAAAATTTCTTATCTGTCTCTCATTCTGTTTTTTTCAGCTTTTCTAGCTCTTCTGCAGTCAGGGCATCTAACTGGATCATTTTCAAATCCTTTTTCCTTATAGAAAGCTTGCTCACCTTCTGTAAATACGAATTCTTTTCCACAGTCTTTACAAACAATTGTCTTATCTGCCATTTAAAAAAACCTCCTTGAATCATAGGACTAATTTTATTCTTACTACTTACCTCCCATGATTAAGGAGAATATAGTACCTTGAAAAAACTGACCTATATGAAATAATTTTAGAGTAAAACTCTAAAATTATTATATCACATTTTACTAAAAAAACAATATTTTATAAGGTTATTTAGGATTCAATAGGTGAAAATATACTATAAAAACTGTCAAGTGATTATAATGATAATATATAATAGTTTTATAAAACTATTTGCAGATAAATTGAATATAAATATTAGTATAATAGATGTGGAGTTGTTAGAATGGATAAGAAAAAACTTGCAAACTTATTGAAAAAAATCGAAGGTCCTAAGTTAGATTTTAAACAAAGCATTCAAATAGAAACAGATAGTGGACGCAGAGAGCTTGCTAAGGATATATGTGCCATAGCTAACTCCAAAGGAGGAAGAGGATATCTAATAATTGGCATAGAAGATAAAACTAAAAAAGTAATTGGAATTGAAGACTTTGAGCTCAGTGAAGAAAAGATTCAGCAAATAGTAAGTTCTAGAATTGATCCACCAATACCAATATCTTTAGAAGTTATTGAGTTTCAAAATAAAAAAGTGGCAATAATAAATGTATATGATGGTCCCCAAAAACCATATCAATTAAGGGATAATGGTGCATTTTATGTAAGAAGGGGCTCTACCAACGATACAATGAGAAAGCAGGAGATAGTTTCTGCATTACAAGAAAATTTCATGTTAAATGCAGAATTGTGCCCAATACCTGGTAGTAATCTAAGCTGTATAGACAATACACTTGTAGACAAATATTTCTTTTCTCAAGGTATTAAGGTTGATGATGATAACAGGGTAGGACTAATGGAAAGTGCTTCAATTATATATATGGATAAAGATTCAGGAAAATATATGGTTACATTAGGTGGGTTGCTGGTTTTTTGTAAAAATAATAGCATATATGTACCGCACAATATGATAAAAATAATTAATAAAGTCAATACAAACTTTGATAATACTATAGTAATCCATGGAGATTTATTAACTATGTTAAACAGCAGTGAAAAGCTATTGCGAGACATATTAGTTAAATCCTATCCAGTAGAAGCCGTTAATGAGGGTATAAAGAATGCTATTTTATATAGGGATTACACAATGTTTAATAAAATAATTGAAGTTATAATTAATTATAATAGTATCATCATTACTAGTCCTGGTATATTAGTAAAAGGGAACAATACTGGGTACATTAATTATGTAAAACGCAATATGTGGATATATGAAAAAGTCATTGCCTTAGATGATAAGTCTAAGTTCATAAAGTCCGGAAAGGGATTTAGCAGAATGAAGAATGCCTTTAAACGAAAGGGGAAAGTGAACTTTATAAACTCCATTGAAGACGGTGATTTCAAAGTAATATATCCTGGAGTAAAAAAATTTGATTAATATATGTATAATATATAGGTACATATATATATAATAACTATAGAGCAAAAGTTGTCATTCAATTATGAATATTTTTTTAAATGCTTTATAAAATGTTGAAAAAATATTCTGAATATTATATAATTTACTTATAAGGATAGCACCTAAATATTAAAGTAAGGGGTGGTAAACATGATTCACGTATTTTGCAACAAAAGAGGTTCAGGCAAAACTAAAGCATTACTTAATTTAGCTAATGAAAAGGCATCAGAAGCAAAGGGTCATATTGTATATATTGATGACAATAGCAGACCTTTGTTTCAGTTGGACAGAAGAATAAGATTTATTAACACAAGTGAATTTAGTTTAAGAAAGCAAGAAAGTTTCTATGGTTTTTTGTGCGGCATAGTTTCGGAAGATTATGATATTGACACAATTTGTATTGATGGATTGTTTAATATTATAGAAGAGAATCTTCAGGATGCGGCACAATTATTTTATGCCCTTGAAAAGTTATCCAGCCAATATGCTATCGATTTTTACATCAATGTAAACGAGGAACAGGAAATGCCAGATTTCATTATGAAATATGTTGCTTAACAAATTTTATACTTTATTATTGGAGAATTGGGGAGAAAACAACTTTAAAATTTATATATCAAGGCTGGGCTTATAAACCCAGCCTTAAATAATTGTGATTTTAAGATTAGTTTTATAAAAAAGATTAAAAAACAACTATTTTATTGAAGATTTGGATTAAAAAATGCATTATATTTATTTAAATGTTGATAAAAAAATGCTTTATATATATACTATAAGTTATAGCAAAGAATGACAATTTAAAATAGTAGAAAGGTAGTGATTGAAGTGGCTAGCGTTTATGATATATTGCTAGAACGTGGATACATAAAGCAGGTTACTCATGAAGAGGAAATTAAAGAACTTCTAGAGAAAGAGAAGGTAACCTTTTACATAGGATTTGATCCAACTGCTGATAGTCTTCATGTAGGACATTTTGTACAAATGATGGTTATGGCTCATATGCAAAAAGAAGGACACAAACCTATAGCTTTAATAGGTGGCGGTACTGCAATGATTGGAGACCCAAGTGGCAAAAGTGACATGAGAAAAATGATGACAAAGGAACAAATACAACATAATGCCGATTGTTTTAAAGTTCAGTTTTCAAAGCTTATAGACTTTAATGATGAAAAAGCAATAATGGCAAACAATGGGGATTGGTTACTAGGTCTAAACTATGTAGAGTTCTTAAGAGAAGTTGGTGTACATTTCTCTGTAAATAGAATGCTTACAGCAGAATGCTATAAACAAAGATTAGAAAAAGGGTTAACTTTCCTAGAATTTAACTATATGTTAATGCAAGGATATGATTTCCTTGAACTTAATAGAAGATATGGCTGTGTTCTCCAAATGGGTGGAGATGATCAATGGTCAAATATATTATCAGGAGTAGATTTAATTAGAAGAAAAGAAAGCAAACCAGCATTTGGAATGACATTTACTCTTCTAACTACTAGCGAAGGTAAGAAGATGGGAAAAACTGAGAAGGGAGCTTTATGGCTTGATGCTGAGAAAACATCTCCTTATGAGTTCTATCAGTACTGGAGAAATGTAGGAGATGCAGATGTGGAGAAATGTTTAGCTCTTTTAACTTTCTTACCGATGGATGAAGTTAGAAGACTTGGAGCTCTTGAAGGTGCTGAGATAAACGAAGCTAAGAAGGTATTAGCTTTTGAAGTTACAAAACTAATACACGGTGAAGAAGAGGCTCAAAAAGCTAAAACTGCAGCTGAAGCGCTATTTGCTGGTGGTCAAGATATGAGCTCAGTACCAACAGTAACTATAGAAAAAGGAGAATTAAGTTGTAATGTTTTAGACCTGCTAGTAAATACAAAAATATTACCGTCAAAGAGTGAGGCGAGAAGGTTAGTTCAACAAGGTGGACTTACAATAAACGATGAAAAAATTACGGATATCAACTCGGAAATCACAGAAGAATATTTCCAAGATGGTAGTATTTTAATAAGAAGAGGAAAGAAAAATTATAATAGAATAATCCTTAAATAAGAGGGAAACACAACTATAAGTTGTGTTTCCACATTATTATCGCATCTTCTTTGTTATCTCCATAGTATTCTTTTCTTATGCCTTCTTGAATAAAGCCATATTTTTCATAAAGAGACTGAGCGATTTTATTAGACTTTCTCACTTCTAAAGTTATTTTACATATTGATTCTATTTTACATATCTCAATAAGTGCTTCAAGGAGAAGGTTTCCAGCACCTATCCCCCTATATTCTGGATGAACAGCTATATTAGTTATATGTCCTTCATCAAGAATAAGCCACATTCCTGCATAACCTATTATAATTCCATCTTTTTTGGCCACTATATATCTTGCAAATTTATTAGTCTCGATTTCTCTTTCGAAGGAATTTCTGCTCCATGGAGTTGGAAAGCTTAAGGAGTCTATTACCAACACGCTATCCACATGTTCGTGTTTCAAGGATAGAATCTCAATATCATTATTCATGATGAAGGGACTCCATTTTTTTTTCATATTCTCTTTCTGCCTGAGACTTTCTAAGGTAAAAAGGAGCAAAACTATAAAGGTCATCATGTTTTCCGGAGACTAGAAGCTCTAACCCAAGTTCACCTAAAGAGGATGATTTAACTAAATTAAGATGGGCAGGAGCAAAGCGAATATTTTCCATACTAGAGGACAGTTTTTCTCTGAACTTAGGTACTGCGTCGCCGACAAAACAAACAGATTGCCCTTGTTTATTTAAAAGAGAAATTAAATCATCTACAGAGATGACCATGTACTCACTTATAATATGAAGCTTATTATCAATAAATTTGTATAAAGCAGTATAAACGTTACCTCTAAGTGCATCTAGAATAGGACATATAATTCCTGATGTAAATGCTAAGTTATATGCAAGGGCATCTAAGGAAGAAATGCCTATAAAGGGTTTGCCGGTACCATGACTTAAGCCTTTTATAGTTGCAGCACCTATTCTTAGACCTGTAAAAGAACCAGGTCCTTTAGATACAACAAAACCGTCTACAGAAGAAATATCTAATTTTAAATTCTTTAGTAATTCATCTATCATTGACATAAGTACTACTGAATGTTGCTTTTTATAATTAAAGGTTATTTCCCCTAATAATCTATCATCTTCTAACACAGCACAGGTTGCTGATTCTGTGGCTGAATCCAAACTTAAAATTCTCATAAAATTATCCTAGCTCCTTTATATAATTATATCTATCTCCATAATATTGTATTATAATTTTTCTAAAGTTTATACCTAGTTCCGGCATTTTTCTTATTTCCACCCATATATGTTCTTCTGGTATTAGCTCCTCAATATAGTTTGCCCATTCAATAACACTTACAGCATCGCTAAAAATATATTCATCAAAACCTATAGCCTCTATTTCATCTGGATCATTTACCCTGTAAACATCAAAATGATATAGTTTTAAACGGCCTTCGTATTCATTTACAATAGTAAATGTAGGGCTTGTAATAGGGCAATTTATTCCAAGACCGCTAGCAAGTCCTTTAGTAAAATGAGTTTTTCCTGCTCCTAGGTCACCAGTTATGCAAACTATATCACCAGGATTAGCAAGAGAACCAAGATTTTTTCCTATATTTATAGTATCTTCTAAACTATCTACGATAATTTCCATTAAAATTCACCTCATAGATATTTTATCCAAAATAGAACAAAAAGAAAAGAAACATTAAATTTTCATTAATAGTATATAACAAGTTTGCATTGTTAAAATACATTATGTAAAATATATATTATATATCTATATCTGTAAAACATGCACTTTAATGTGTAACTCAATATGTTATTGTTAGAATAATTATTATATATTTTTATTCGAGAAATATAGAGGTGAAGAACTTGAGAAAAAAGTTAGGTGTATTTTTAGTTTTTATTATAATATTTCTTGTAGGGTGTGGCAGCAAAGTAGAGAAGGAGTCAGCGGCTATAGAAGAACTACCTAAAATGGAAACAAAAAAGAATATTGATTTAAATATAGTAACTACAGATAAATTGCTATATAGTATGGTAAAAACTCTAGTTAAAGAAAAACATTTAGTTGAATATATGTTTAAGGATAGAGAATCAGAGATAAACTTTACCTTTTCAAGTGATAGTCTAAATAATGTAGCAAAGAAGGACTTATTTATTTATATGGGAGCCGGTTTTGAGCCATGGATGAACGATTTTATAGATAAGCTTAACAAAAGCAGGGTTGGAGTCATAAATGTATCTAGAGGAGTAAATCTTATTTCATATAATAAGGTAGTAAAATATAAGGATGTAGTTTTAAAGGATAACCCTTATTATCTTTTAAATATAGATAACTACAAAGTTGCATTGTTGAACATAAAGAATTCAATACAAGATAGAGACCCTAAAAATAGAGATCAATATGAAAAGAATTTCTCGGAACAATTAAAAAGATTAGAAGGCTATCAAAATGAATTGAAAACAATCCGTGACAAGCTGGCAGACTATACATTTATAGTGGTAGAAGATGAATTAAGTTACTTCGTAAAGTATAATGATTTTAAGGTAATGGAGATAAATAGTCAAGGTAATGAAAAGAGAATATTACCACAGGATAGCAATGCTGCATTAGAATTAGAATCAAAACTTAAGGAAAGTAAAAAATTAATCTTATTATATAATAATGATACTGTATTAAAAGATAACGAAGCTTTAATAGGTAAGTATAATATTAAAACTGTAAATATAAAGATGATTAATGATGAATCAAGCTATGATGCTATACTTAAAGCTAATATTGAAAGTTTAAAAAAAGTTTATGAAGAGGAACCGGTTATAAAATAGATGGATATTAAAATGTTATAGTAAAATAAAAAAATGCTTGCATTATTTAAAAATATCGTATATAATAAATATTGTCTTAGGGGTATAGCTCAATTGGTAGAGTAGCGGTCTCCAAAACCGTTGGTCGTAGGTTCGAGCCCTACTACCCCTGCCAAGAAGATCTGATAAACTAATTAGTTTATCAGATCTTTTTTTATTTTAAATTAAACTGTTAAGTGGAGGCTCTGTATTTTTAAAAAGCGATAGCTTAAAGCTTATACTGAATTGAGCAAAAAAGGAATAAGTAAGTTTTGAATTATTCATTTAACAAATAAAGGTATGCAATAAACAGCTATAAGGTATAAGAAGTAAAATGTTGTAATTACATAAAATACAAGGATATTTACATATTTGATCAAAAGTTTCTACCATAAAGTAAATGTTATACCATTTGTTTATAAGTTTATGGTATAGTTTATAAGTTTTTGAAAATGTTTTCTGGGATTATTAAAATTCTTTTTTTTAAATAAATATTAATAATAATAGAATGATAACAATAAGAATCAACAAAACTATGGATGCATTTATTCTAGAATGTTTGCAATAGTTAGTGAAATAGTGTAATATGAGTAGGTGTGTTTTTTCATTGTTTGTAATATTCGAAGAAATAGTAATGCAAAGATGTTAAGATATATCAATAGATGAAAGAAAAAATGCAATCCTCTAAAAAGAATTTTTGCAATAAAGTAGTATATATATATACTTTTCTCAGAAAGTTATAAGAATATAAAGTTATAAAAAGTTATTTTTGTTGAAATGATTACAATACTGCATATAAATGTATAAATATAATAAAATAAATGAAATAATTAATCGCAAGATTGCCGTGGAAATAAATGATATCTTGTCAAAATAAAAATATAATGATAAAATAATTTTGAAATTAAATTAAATAAGAAAAAGGAAGAGGGGATAACATGGAACTTGCAAAAAATCAAGGTGAAGAACAAAAGATGAAACATCCACCAGGGCTGTATATGCTTTTCATGGTAGAGATGTGGGAAAGATTCAGTTACTATGGTATGAGAGCTTTACTTGTAATGTATCTAACAGGAACACTAGTATCTGGTGGTTTGGGATTTGATAAAGCTTCAGCAATGAGCTTATATGGTACATTTACATCTTTAGTTTATTTAACTCCATTAGTAGGTGGATATTTATCAGACAGATTCTTAGGACAAAGATTAGCTATCACAATAGGTGGTATAACAATGGCGGCTGGACAATTTGCATTGTTCTCAAGCCAAACTAAGGGTGCGCTATATTTAGGATTATTTTTACTTATAATAGGAAATGGTTTCTTTAAACCAAACATTTCAGCTATAGTTGGACAACTATATCCAGATGGAGACAAGAGAAAAGATGCTGCCTTTACTATATTCTATATGGGAATAAACGTAGGTGCATTTATCGCTCCACTAGTATGTGGTACTTTAGCAGAGCAAGTATTCGCAGTTAGACAAGGCGGAGAAATTATACATTACGGATTTAGATATGGTTTCTTAGCAGCTGCTATAGGAATGATTTTAGGACAACTTATATTCAACTTGTTAGGAAATAAGTATCTAGGCGAGATTGGAAAAAAACCAGTTAAAAAAGCGAAAGATAACGACGATAATTCAGAAGATGCTAATAGACCTCTTACAAAGAAAGAAAAAGACAGAACTATAGTTATATTTATATTAACAGCTTTCGTTATATTCTTCTGGACAGGCTTCGAGCAAGCAGGAAGTTCATTAACAATATACACTAAGGACTTTATTGACAGAAATGCATTTGGAACAGAATTACCAGTTTCTTGGTTCCAATCATTAAACCCAGTATTCATAGTAATTTTTGCACCAATAATAGGAAAGCTATGGATAAGTTTAGCTAAGAGACCACAGGGAGATATGAACATTCCTACAAAGATGGCTTCTGGTATGATTCTTTTAGGTATTGGTTTCGTATTAATGGTAGGAGCTGTTTTACAAAGAGGAGATGCAGGTGATAACGTAGCTGTAAAAGCTAATATGTTATGGCTTGTTGGAGCTTATTGGTTCCATACTATTGGAGAACTTTGTTTATCACCAGTAGGACTTTCAATGGTAAGTAGACTAGCACCAAAGAAATTCCTATCATTACTTATGGGAGTTTGGTTACTAAGTTCATCTATTGCTAATAAACTAGCTGGAGTATTAGCTGGATTTATGGATCAATTAGGACACTTACAAATATTTGGTGGAGTTGCAGTTGCCGTTATACTTTGTGGTGGTATACTACTTGCTCTTAACAAAAAACTTTCATCTATGATGGAATAATATACAGTAATATAGGTCGCGGATAGTAGGGATAAATTCTTACTAAATCCGTGGCTTTTTTTTATATTTCTTTAATTAAAGCTTATTTTTATCAATTATAAAGGTATTATTTTTATAATAAACTTAAGCTTTAAATTTAAGATTCTAAGTTTATTTGTCGAAAGCAATCCATTGTATTCAAAAAAGCATTCTATTAATATTGAAAACCTTATCATTTTTGAAAGTTATTAAATTTAAATAAAAGTTTACTAAAAATTTAACAATCTTTATGAAGTTATAATATGATTTGCTGATATGAAAAAAATGTCGAAAAATGCTTTAAATATTTATTCAATAGGAAGAATAACTTGAAGATCCTATAAATAAGATATAGAGTCTTAAATTATTTATCAAAATTTTTTGAATAAAAAATAAAAAATACTTTGCATTGGACGATAAATTTATGATAATATAAGAGCAGATAGGAATTCATGGAAATTAATTTTGAACTAATTTGATCTAAAGTAAATAATTGTAATAGATTATATCTGTAATTTCAAACAACATGCTGATATAAATTGTATTTATATCTTAATAAAAACCCATCTGAAATTTATAATAAATACATAAAAAAATTAAAAAAATAAGTGTTTTAAGAAATAAATATAGGATTAGACTTGGGTATTCTTGATTTTATAGAGTTAAATGTTTATTTTTTAACATTTTTGTTTGTTAATCTTTTCTTTTTAATAGAAAAGGATTATAATTATAATTGTGGACATACAATTTTTTTCAATTAATATAAAAAATAGGGTTTTAGGTAATATTAGGGATTGACTAAAATTATACAGTTAATCCTACAAGGAGGGAATTATTAATGAGTGAAAAATTACTTTCCATTGACCAAACTACAATTCAAATGTTGGACAAAGCTAAAAATGAAGGTTTGGAAACAGCTTGGGACAGAAAAGTGGCTCAAAAAGCAGCTTGTGGATTCGGTTCCGCTGGTGTGTGCTGCAGAAACTGTACTATGGGACCTTGTAGAGTAAGCCCAGTTCCTGGAAAAGGTGCTGAAAGAGGTATCTGTGGTGCTACTGCAGATGTTATCGTATCCAGAAACTTTGCTAGAATGGTAGCTGGTGGAGCAGCAGCTCACTCAGACCATGGTAGAAGTATAGTTCTTGAATTATTACATGCAAGTCCAGAAGGAGCTATAAAAGTAAAAGATGAAAAGAAATTAATGAAGGTTGCTTCAAGATTTGGAATTGAAACTGAAGGCAGAGATGTATATGATATAGCTCATGAGCTTGCTCAAACAGGATTAAAGGACTTTGGTAGACAAGAGGGACATATGGTTCTACCACCAACAGTTCCACCACAAAGAAAAGAAATATGGGAAAAGTTAAATCTAGTTCCTAGAGGATTTGATAGAGAAGTTGTTGCAATCATGCACTCAACTCATATAGGATGTATGGCAGATGCTGAAGAAATGCTTAAAATGTCATTAAGATGCGGATTAGCAGATGGATGGTTAGGATCATATATGGCAACAGAATTCAGTGACATAATGTTTGGAACACCTCATGCACGTCCTACTGAAGCAAGTCTAGGAGTTCTAGAAGACAACCAAGTAAATATAGTTTTACATGGACATGAGCCAGTACTTTCAGAAATGATAGTTGCAGCTGCAGAAATGCCAGAAATAATCGAATTAGCTAAATCAGTAGGAGCAGATGGAATAAACCTTTGCGGTATGTGTTGTACAGCTAATGAAGCAACAATGAGACATGGTGTTAAACTAGCTGGTAACTTTATGCAACAGGAATTAGCAGTAGTTACTGGAGCAGTAGAAGCAGTAGTTGTTGACGTACAATGTATATTCCCAGCACTTGCTAAATTAACAGAAAGCTATCATACTAAATTTATAACTACTTCACCAAAGGCTCGTATCACAGGAGCTGTTCATATGGAAATGGATGAAGAATCACCATTAGAAACAGGTATAGCTATAGTAAAAGAAGCTATAATGAACTTCAAAAACAGAGACAAGAGCAAGGTTATGATACCTGATATTAAAACTAAAGCAGAAGTTGGATATAGTGTTGAAGAAATATTAAATAAATTAGATGGAGTTGTAAACTCACACATAGGACCAATGCAATCAACTAAACCTCTTGCAGACGTTATAGTTGCTGGAGTAATAAGAGGAGCAGCTGGTGTAGTTGGATGTAACAATCCAAAAACTGTTCACGATGAAGGACATATTGAAGTAATAAAAGGCTTAATTAAGAATGATATAATAGTTGTTGTTACTGGTTGTGCAGCTCAAGCAGCAGCTAAACACGGTTTACTTTCAAAAGAAGCAAAAGAACTTGCTGGCCCAGGACTTAAGAAAGTATGTGAATTAGTTGATATTCCACCAGTACTTCACATGGGTTCTTGTGTAGATATCAGCCGTATCTTAGAATTAGTTGGAACAACTGCTATTCATTTAGGAGTAGATATAAGTGATCTACCAGTAGTTGGTGTAGCTCCAGAATACATGTCAGAAAAAGCTTTATCAATAGGATGTTATGTTGTAGCATCAGGTATAGATACATGGCTTGGAGTAGCTCCTCCAGTTACAGGTAGCCCAGAAGTTGTGGACATACTAACTAACAGAATGGAAGAGTGGGTAGGAGCTAAATTTACAGTAGAACCAGATCCACATAAGACTGTTGAACAAATAGTTGCTAGAGTTAATGAAAAACGTAAAAAGATAGGAATCTAAAACCAGAGGTTTATACTTATTTCAGAATGAGAATAGAAAAAGTCTATTCTTATTCTGAATGAACTATTAATATAATAAGTGAATTGCAGTGAATTATATAAGGCAATTATTGTAGCAAATAAGGAGGGTCTACACATGAAAATGAAAGTGGCGATAACGGGAAAAGGTGGTGTAGGTAAAACTACATTCTCAGCCATATTAAGTAGGATATATGCAGAAGAAGGATATAAGGTTTTGGCAGTAGATGCTGACCCAGATCCTAACTTAGCCTTGGCTTTAGGTTTCCCAGAGGAACTAATGGATGAAATTGTTCCAATATCAGAGATGAAAAAGTTAGTTGCAGAAAGAACAGGCTCAACTCCAGGAGCCTTTGGTAAAATGTTTAAGATAAATCCAAAGGTTGATGATATACCAGAAAGATACTGTAAAGAACATAATGGTGTAAGACTTTTAACTATGGGAACAGTAGACACTGGTGGGACAGGCTGCATATGCCCAGAAAATGTTCTTCTTAAAAAGCTTACTTCACATCTAATTCTTCAAAATAAAGATATTGTTATAATGGATATGGAGGCTGGTATAGAGCATTTAGGAAGGGGAACTGCCCAAGGTGTAGATGTATTTATCGTTGTTGTAGAACCTGGAATAAGAAGTATTCAAACTTACAAGCATGTAAGAAGGCTTGCTAAGGATATAGGTATAGATAAAATTTTTGTAGTAGCTAATAAAGTTAAAAATGAAGAAGATGAAAAATATATACTCCAGAATGTAGACGAGGGAGCTTGTCTTGGATTCATACATTATAAGGACGCTGTAGGAAGTTCTGATAGAGTTAATCAATCTCCTTACGATTCTAATAAGGATACTGTTGAGGAGGTAAGAAAAATAAAAGAAAAATTAGAGATGGGGGTATTTTAAATGGGATTTAAATCCGATATCGAAATAGCACAGGAGTGTAAACTACAAGACATAAGGGAAATAGCTTCAAAATTAGGTTTTACTGAAGATGATATTGAACTTTATGGAAAGTATAAGGCTAAAGTAGATTATAATCTTTTAAAGAAAACTCCTTCAAAAAATGCAAGACTTATTCTTTGTACAGCAATAAATCCAACACCAGCTGGTGAAGGAAAAACTACTACTTCAATTGGTGTAGCAGATGCTTTATCAAAAATAGGTAAAAATACAATAGTTGCATTAAGAGAGCCATCACTCGGACCAGTATTTGGTGTTAAGGGTGGAGCTGCAGGTGGCGGATACGCTCAAGTTGTTCCAATGGAAGATATAAACCTACACTTTACAGGAGACTTCCATGCTATAGGAGCAGCTAATAACTTATTAGCAGCAATGGTTGACAATCATATTTATCAAGGAAATGCATTAGATATAGACCCAAGAAGAATTGTTTGGAGAAGATGTGTTGACATGAACGACAGACAATTAAGATTCGTAGTAGATGGTATGGGTGGAAAAGCTAATGGAATGCCTAGAGAAGATGGTTTTGATATAACTGTTGCTTCAGAAATAATGGCTATATTCTGTTTATCAAATGATATAAATGACTTAAAAGAAAGATTAGCTAGAATAGTTGTAGGATATACAAGAAAAGGAGAACCAGTAACAGCTGGTCAAATTAATGCTCAAGGTGCAATGGCTGCATTACTTAAAGATGCATTAAAGCCAAACCTTGTTCAAACACTTGAAGGAACACCAGCATTTGTTCATGGTGGACCATTTGCGAACATTGCTCACGGATGTAACTCAATAATGGCTACAAAGATGGCTACTCATTTTGCTGATTATGTAGTTACAGAAGCTGGTTTCGGAGCTGACCTAGGAGCAGAAAAATTCTTAGATATTAAATGTAGAATGGCTGGATTAAAACCAGATGCAGTAGTAATAGTTGCTACAGTTAGAGCATTAAAATATAACGGAGGAGTTCCAAAAGCTGAGTTAAATAATGAAAACTTAGAAGCTTTAGAAAAAGGACTTCCAAACTTATTAAAGCATGTTGAAAATATAACTAAGGTATTTAAATTACCAGCAGTAGTTGCAATAAATGCATTCCCAACTGATACAGCAGCTGAGTTAAAGCTTGTTGAAGACAAGTGTAAGGCACTTGGCGTAAATGTTAAGTTATCAGAAGTTTGGGCAAAAGGCGGAGAAGGCGGAATTGAAGTTGCTAAAGAAGTTGTAAGATTAATAGAAAGTGGAGAAAATGAGTTCCAATTCTCTTACGACACAGAACTTCCAATAAGAGAGAAAATAAGAGCTATATCTCAAAAAATATATGGAGCTGATGATGTTATATTCACAGACCAAGCTAACAAGGAAATTGATGAGTTAGAGAAAAATGGATATGGAAAGACTCCAATATGTATGGCAAAAACTCAATATTCCTTAACTGATGACCAAACTAAGCTTGGAAGACCAACAGGATTTAACATTACTGTAAGACAGGTAACAATTTCAGCAGGAGCAGGCTTTGTTGTTGCTTTAACTGGTTCAATAATGAAGATGCCAGGACTTCCTAAGGTTCCAGCAGCTGAAAGAATCGATGTTGATGAAAGTGGAGTAATAAGCGGATTATTCTAAAGAATTTTAGGGGGAACGAATAATGAAGCTAGCGGATAAAACTTGTACAGAATTTATAGAAGTTCTTGCTTCAAAAGCAGCAGTACCTGGTGGTGGCGGGGCTGCAGCATTAACAGGTGCGATAGGAATGGCACTTGGAAGCATGGTTTGTAATTTGACAATAGGAAAGAAAAAATTCGTTGAGTACGAAGAAAAGTTACAAGGCATATTAAATAGAGCTGGAGAGTTACAACAAGAACTTCTCAAAATGATAGATGCAGATGCAGAATGCTTCTTACCTTTATCAAAGGCTTATGGAATGCCTAAAGATACAGATGAGCAGAAAAAACTAAAGGAAGAAACTTTAGAGAAATGCTTAAAAGATGCCTGTGAGGTTCCTGTATCTATAGTTAAATTAGCTTATGAGTCAATTAAACTTCATGAAGGATTAGTTGACAACTGCTCAATGTTAGCTATAAGTGACGTAGGGGTAGGAGTGCAGTGTTTAAGAGCTGCTATAATCGGTGCTCAATTAAATGTAATAATCAACATAAATTCTATTAAAGATGTAGATTATGTTGAAAAAGTAAAAAAAGAAACAGAACCTCTAATAGAAGAGGGAGTTAAACTTTGTGATGAAGTTTATGAAAAGGTAGTAAAAGCACTTTCTAAGTAGTGCATTGTGGCACGGCTTCAGAGAAAAGCTTTTTTCTCTGAAGAGTGCTTACACATATAATTACTTGAGAATTTTAGTGTGAAGGAGATTATAAGTATGGGTCAGTTAATTAAAGGGAAACCAGTTGCAGATGCAATAAGTGCAGCATTAACTAAAGAAGTTGAAGAATTAAAGGTAAAGGGTATTGTGCCAAAGCTAACAATAGTTAGAGTTGGAGCCAACGGAAGTGACCTTGCTTATGAAAGAGGAGCTTTAAAAAGATGTCAGTCTATAGGAATAGCGACAGAAGTTAAAGAGCTTCCAGAAGACATATCTCAAGATAAGTTCATAGAAGAATTAAAAAAGGTAAATGATGATAAATCTACTCACGGAATACTAGTTTTTAGACCTTTCCCAAAACAACTAAGCGAAAGCGTTATTAAATATGTAATTGCACCTGAAAAAGATGTTGATTGTTTCAGCCCTGTAAATGTAGCTAAGGTTATGGAGAACGACCAGACTGGCTTTGCACCATGCACTCCATCAGCTGTTATTGAAATTCTTAAGCATTACAATGTTCCTATGAAGGGCAAAAAGGCTGTAGTTATAGGAAGATCAATGGTAGTAGGAAAACCAGTATCAATGTTGCTTTTAAACGAACATGCTACAGTTACTATATGTCATTCAAGAACTGAAAATATGCCAGCAGTATGCTCAGAAGCTGATGTCTTAATAGTGGGGATAGGTAAGGCAAAGATGATAGATTCAGCTTATGTAAAAGAAGGAGCAGCAGTTATAGATGTTGGTATAAATGTTGATGAACAAGGAAATCTTTGTGGAGATGCTGATACTGATGACTGTGTAAATAAGGCTTCAGTGATAACACCAGTTCCAGGTGGAGTAGGAGCGGTTACTACTTCAATACTTGCTAAACATGTTGTAAAAGCATGTAAGCAGCAAAATAACCTATAAGCATTTATAAATTGGGGGAATAAAAATGATTATTTCAGAAAAAAAGCCTTTTGAAGAAGTAATTGACTATTTAAAAGATAGTCAAAAAGTTGTTTTAACAGGTTGTTCCTTATGTGCATCCACATGTAAAGTAGGTGGAGAAGAGGAAGTTTTAGCTATGAAAGCTAAGCTAGAAGAGAACGGAAAAACAGTTTTAGGATATAAAATATTAGATCCTTCTTGTAATTTGCTTAAAACTAGAAAAGACTTAAAAGCTTTAAAGGATGAGTTAAAAGAAGCTGATGCAGTTTTATCTTTAGCTTGCGGGGATGGAACTCAGACTGTTGCAAAGCTTGTAAAAAATTCAGTTTACCCTGCTAATAACACATTGTTTATAGGCGAAGTAGAGAGAGTTGGCCAGTATGCAGAAGCTTGCAGAGCTTGTGGAAGCTGTCAGCTTGGCTGGACTGGGGGAATATGTCCAGTAACAATGTGTGCAAAGGGTCTTTTAAATGGAGCTTGTGGTGGAGCAAGAGATGGAAAGTGTGAAGTTGATCCGGAAAACGATTGTGCATGGATAGCAATATACAATAAGTTAAAGGAACAAGATAAGCTTGAAAATCTAGTAGAGATAAGAGAGCCAAGAGATTATCAAATTAGTGCACATCCAAGAAAAATAGATTTAAAAGATAAGTAATTATAACTAAGGGGGATTATGAAAAATGAGTCTATTGAAAGAAGCTTTTGAAAGAGGAGATTTTGCTGTTACAACAGAAATGGCTCCTCCAAAAGGTACAAATCTTTCCCATCTAATAGAATGTGCTAAAGCGGTAAAAGGAAGAGTTCATGGGGTTAACGTTACAGATTTCCAATCTGCTACATTAAAAGCTACCTCCTTAGCAACATGTAAGGTTTTAAAAGATGCAGGACTTGAGCCTGTGCTTCAGGTGACAGGAAGAGATAGAAATAGAATAGCTATACAGGGGGAGTTATTATCTGCTGGGGTTTTTGAGATAGAAAACGTTTTAGCTCTTACTGGAGACTATACTATGACAGGAGATCATCCAGGTGCTAAGCCAGTTTATGATTTAGACAGTGTAAGCATACTTCAGGTAGCTAGCACTTTATCCAGTGGAAAGGATATGTCTGGTAATGAGTTAAATGGAAAGCCAGATTTCTATCTAGGAGCCTGTGTAACACCAAGATATGAACCTTTAGAGGTACAAATACTAAAAATGGAAAAGAAAATAAAGGCTGGTGCTAGGTTCTTCCAAACACAAGCTGTATTTGACATAGATACTTTAAGAAATTTTAGAGAGAAGACTAAGCATTTAGACGCAAAACTAATGCTAGGTATTATACCTCTAAAATCAGCTGGAATGGCTAAATATATGAATAAAAATGTTCCAGGCATATTTGTTCCAGATGAATTAATCGAAAGAATGAAAAATGCTGAGGATAAGGTAAAAGAGGGTATTAAAATATCCGGTGAATTTATAAAACAAGCAAAAGCTGAAGGGCTTTGTGATGGTATTCATATAATGGCAATCGGGGCGGAAGAGAATGTGCCATTTATATTAGACGAAGCAGGATTATAAAAAAGGGGCGATTTAAATGAAGATAGTTGTTGTTGGTGGGGGTCCAGGTGGATATGTAGCTGCATTAAAAGCTGCAATGTTAGGTGCTGAAGTTACTGTAGTTGAAAAGGGTAAAGTTGGGGGAACTTGCTTAAATGTAGGATGTATACCTACAAAAGCTTTACTTGCTTGTTCAGACGTATTAAATCATGTTAGAGAAGCTAAAAAATTCGGCATTACTATAGAAGGGGATATAAGTGCTGATTTTGCAACTATAGTAGAAAGAAAAGAAAAAGTTGTTACTCAGCTTGTAAAAGGAATTGAATACCTATTTGAAAGCAGAGGAGTAAAACTTGTAAGAGGACTTGGAAGATTAGTAAGTAATAAGGAAGTTGAAGTTACAAAGGAAGATGGAACAAAGGAAAGTATACCAGCAGACAAGATAATTCTTGCTACAGGTTCTGTGCCAGTAGTTCCAAGATTCCTTCCTTATGACGGAAAGAATGTAATGACTTCTGATGAAATTTTAAATCTAAAGGAACAACCAAAATCAGTAATTGTTGTTGGTGGCGGTGTAATAGGCTGTGAAATAGGACAGTTCCTACATAGACTCGGAACTGAGGTTAAAATAGTAGAAATGTTACCACAATTATTACCTCTTGAAGACGAAGATACAGCAAAAATACTACAAAGAAGCTTTAAACAAGAAAAGATAAAGTTCTTTGTAGGTGATGGTATCTCAACTGTAGAAGTTGGAGAGGACAAGGTCGTTGCAACTTTAGCTAGTGGTAAGAAAGTAGAAGCAGAAAAGATGCTTGTAGCTATTGGCAGAAGAGCATATACAGAAGGTCTTGGATTAGAAGAACTAGGAATGCAAATGGATAGAGGTAAAGTAATAGTTAACGAGTGTTTAGAAACTAATGTAGAAGGCGTTTATGCAATAGGCGATTTAACTATAAGTCCTGATTTAGCTCATGTAGCTTCAAGACAAGGTATCGTAGCTGTAGAAAATGCTGTTCTAGGCAAAAATAAGAAAGTTAGCTATAAAGCTATACCAGGATGTGTATTTACAGAACCAGAAGTTGCTTCTGTTGGTATGAAAGAAAAACAAGCAAAAGATGCTGGAATTAATTACAAGGTAGGAAAATTCGATTTTAGAGGACTTGGAAAAGCTCAAGCTATGGGTAAAATACAAGGATTTGTAAAAGTAATTACAGATGAAAAAGATGTAATTATTGGTGCAGCTATAATCGGAGAAAGAGCAGCAGACATGCTTGGAGAATTAACAGTAGCTTGTGAACTCGGCTTAACAGCAGAACAAGTAGGAGAAGTAATTCATCCACATCCAACTTTATGTGAAGGAATTATGGAAGCACTTCATGATGTTCATAAACAATGTGTTCACTCAGTAGACTAACAGCATAGGGCTTTAGCCCTATGCATAGCGATAAAGGGAGGTTGTACTATGGGATATAAAATAGCTGTAGCAGGTAAAGGCGGCACTGGAAAAACTACTTTAACAGGTCTTTTAATTGATTACTTAGTTAAAAAAGGTAATGGACCTATCTTAGCAGTTGATGCAGATGCCAATGCCAATTTAAATGAAGTATTAGGTGAAGAGATAGAAGCCACTATAGGAGAGATAAGAGAAGATGTAAGTCAAAGATCACTTGATCAAAACTTCCCAGGAGGAATGTTAAAGGCTGATTACCTAAAGTATAGGTTGAATACTGCCGTAACAGAAGGAAACGGCTATGACATGATAGTTATGGGAAGGTCCCAAGGAACAGGCTGTTATTGTTATGTAAATGGGGTACTAAAGTCCCAAATAGATTCTCTTTCAGGAAATTATAATTACCTGATTATTGATAATGAGGCAGGTATGGAGCATTTAAGTAGAAAAGTAGTTGAAGATATAGACACTTTATTTTTAATAAGTGACTGTTCTAGAAGAGGAATCCAAGCTGTTGGAAGAATAAGAAGATTAGTTGATGAGTTAAAACTAAAAGTAGGACAAATTTTTCTTATAGTTAATAGAGCACCAGAAGGTAAGTTAAATGAAGGAACAATGGAAGAAATAGAAAAGCAAGGTTTAAATTTATTAGGTGTTGTACCAATGGACCCTATGGTGTATGAATATGATACTAGCGGAAAGCCTCTTGTTGAAATGCCAGAGGATTCCATGTCTAAAAAAGCATTAAATGATATTTTATCAAAAATTGAATTTAAAAAGTAGTTTAAGGAGGCATTAAGTTATGTTCAAAAAAACAGTACAGAAGTTCTCAGGTAAGATTTGTGAAGTTGAAATCGGAACTGGAGAAAAAGCTATAAAGTTAGGTGGAGAAAGCACACTTGCATTCCATAGCTTTGATGGAAATGTAGGAAATGCTCCAAAGGTTGGTTTAGAAATATCAGACGTATATCCAGAAGAGTGGATAGAATCATTAAAAGCTCTTTACAGTGATGTAAGCAAAGATCCTGTTGCATGGGCAAAGTTTGTTGAAGAAAAATATTCTCCAGACTTCATTTGCTTAAAATTAGATAGTGCAGATCCAAACGGATTAAATAAGCCTGTTGAAGAAAGTGCTAAAGCTGCTAAGGCTGTAGCAGAAGCTATAAAAACTCCTCTAGTAATAGCAGGAACAGGTAACCATGATAAGGATGCTAAGCTTTTCGAAAAAGTTGCTCAAGAATTAGATGGACATAATGTTCTTTTACTAGCTGCAGTAGAAGATAACTATAAGACAATAGCAGCTGCTGGTACAATGGCTTATAACCATAAAGTTGCAGCAGAGTCTTCTGTTGATATAAACCTTGCAAAACAAATAAATATATTAGTTAATCAGTTAGGTGTTCCTAATGAAAAGATAGTTGATAACATAGGTTCTGCAGCAGCAGGCTATGGTTATGAATATGTTATCTCAACTCTAGATAGAGTAAGACTAGCTGCTCTTGGACAAAATGACAAAACTCTTCAAGTGCCAATAATAACACCAGTTTCTTTTGATACTTGGAAGGTAAAGGAAACAGTTGAGTTAGAATCAGATTCACCACAATGGGGATGTCAAGAGGATAGAGGAATTGCTATGGAAATAGCAACTGCTACAGGAGTTTTAGCATCAGGATCTAACGCTGTAATCTTACGTCATCCAAAATCAGTAGAGACAATTAGAACATTCGTAAATGAGTTAATAGGTTAATAAAAATATAAATTTATACTGGGATTAGGTAAGGGAGGATTCAAAATGGCTTTAACAGGATTAGATATATTTAAATTAACACCAAAAAAGAATTGTAAAGATTGTGGTTTTCCAACATGTTTAGCATTCTCAATGAAGGTTGCTGCAGGTGGAGCAGAAATAGGAAAATGTACACACATGAGTGCAGAAGCTATAGAGAAGTTGTCAGAAGCTACAGCACCATTAATGAAAACTATAACTATCGGTAAAGACGAAAATGAATATAAATTTGGTGGAGAAACTGTTTTATTCCGTCATGAAAAGACTTATGTAAATAGAAATAGATTTGCAGTATTATTATCAGATAGCATGGATGATGCTGAAATAGACTCAAAGATTCAACACATGAAAGATGTTAACTATGTAAGAATCGGAGAAGAAATGAAGGTTGAATTTGCTGCATTAAAATATGCTGGCAATAAAGATAAGTATGTTGCTTTAGTTAATAAAGTGAAAGCAAGCGGATTAAAGGTAGCTTACATACTAATTTGCGAAGACGTTGCTGTTGCAAAGGAAGCTCTTGAATTAGTAAAAGCTGAAAATCCTATGATGTATGGTGCTAACAAAGAAAACTTCAAGGAAATGGTTGAGCTTGTTAAGGCTGACAACATTACTTTAGGAGTAAAAGCTGATGATTTAGAAGCTTTATATGGATTAGTAGAGGAAATACAAAAATTAGGATACAAGAATTTAGTACTTGATCCAGGATCAAGTTCAGTAAAAGAAGCATTTGAAAATACAGTTCAAATCAGAAGAATGAATCTTCAAGGACAGGATAGAACTTTTGGATATCCTTCAATCTTATTCGTAGATGAGCTTTCAAAAGGCGACAAGTTTATGGAAGTAGCTTTATCTACACTATTCACTATGAAGTATGGCTCAATAATAGTTTTAAGTGATATGGATTATTCTAGAGCGCTACCATTATATGGTCTTAGACAAAATATCTTCACTGATCCTCAAAAACCAATGAGAATAGAACCAAATCTTTATGGAATAAATAACCCAGATGAAAATTCTCCAGTATTATGTACAGTTGACTTTGCTTTAACTTACTTCGTAGTATCTGGTGAAGTTGAAAGATCTAAAGTGCCTGTATGGATGGCAATTCCAGACGCAGGTGGATATTCTGTTCTTACTTCTTGGGCAGCTGGTAAATTTACAGCTAGCAGCATAGCTAAGTTCATAAAAGAAAACGGAATAGAAGAAAAAGTTAAGAGCAGAAAACTTTTACTTCCAGGAAAAGTTGCAGTTCTTAAAGGTGACTTAGAGGAAAACTTACCAGGATGGGAAATAATAGTTGGACCAGCAGAAGCTATGTTCCTTCCTAAGTTCTTAAAAGAATTAACAGCAAAGTAATTATTAAGATAAATTAAGTTTGAGAATCGAGATTTCTCGATTCTCAAATAAAAAATAAAAATGTATTAAGGCTATCTTTAAAATTTAAAGTTAAAATGGGAGGGTATTTGACCATGGATAAATTTTTAATCATAGGCGAAAGAATTCACTGTATATCACCAGCTATTAGAAAGGCTATAGCAGAAAGAAATCCAGAACAAATTATAAAAAGAGCAAAAGAACAGTTAGATGCAGGTGCTCATTATATAGATTTTAATATAGGACCAGCAGAAAAAGACGGAGAAGAAGTAATGCAATGGGGAGTTCAATTACTTCAAAAAGAGTTTGACAATGTTCCACTTGCACTAGATACAACAAATAGAAAGGCTATAGAAGCAGGACTTAAGGTTTATAACAGAGAAAAAGGAAAACCAATTGTAAACTCTGCAGATGCTGGTGAAAGAATCGAGAATATAGATTTAGCTGCAGAATATGATGCAATGTGTATTGCACTATGTGCAAAGGAAGGTATAACTAAAGACAATGACGAAAGAATAGCTTACTGTACAGAAATGTTAGAAAGAGCTATGGGACTTGGAATGGATCCTACAGATTTATTATTCGACCCATTATTCTTAGTAATAAAGGGAATGCAGGATAAACAAAAAGAAGTTTTAGAAGCTGTTAGAATGATAAGCGAAATGGGACTTAGAACTACTTGTGGATTAAGTAACATATCAAATGGAGCTCCAAAGGAAATAAGACCAATCATGGATGCTACATTCTGTGCAATGGCTATGCAAGCAGGACTTACTTCAGCGATAATGAACCCATGTGACAAGAGATTAATGGAAACAATTAAAACTTGTGACGTAGTAAATGGAGCTGTTCTATACGCTGATTCTTACTTAGACTTATAATACTTTAACTATAAATTTCAATAATTTAAAATTTGGGAGGGGCTAAAAAATGAATTTATTTCAAACTATATTCACTGGTTCCAAGCAGGCATTAGCAGCTGCAGAAGGTCTTGTAAGTAAAGCAGTAGAAGAAAAAGGTAGAGACCATAAAGTTGCGTTCCCTGATACAGCATATTCATTACCAGTTATTTATGCTGCTACAGGAAAGAAAATCACTAATGTAGGAGAATTAGAAAGTGCTTTAGACATAGTTAGAAGCTTAATAGTTGAAGAGGAAATGTTAGATAAAGCATTAAACTCAGGTTTAGCTACTGCTGTTGCAGCTGAAATAGTTGAGGCTGCTAAATACGTTCTTTCAGATGCTCCATATTCAGAACCATGTGTTGGTTTCGTATCAGACCCAATAATCCGTTCACTAGGAGTTCCACTAGTTACAGGAGATATTCCAGGTGTAGCAGTTGTGCTTGGAGAATGTCCAGATGCTGAAACAGCAGCAAAAATAATAAAAGATTATCAATCAAAGGGTATAATGACATTTCTAGTTGGTAAGGTAATAGACCAAGCTGTAGAAGGCAATGTTAAAATGGGTCTTGAATTAAGAGTTATTCCTTTAGGATATGATGTTACATCAGTTATTCACGTTGTAACTGTTGCAATAAGAGCAGCATTAATATTCGGTGGAGTTAAACCAGGAAACTTAGCTGAAGTTCTTCAGTACTGTTCTGATAGAGTTCCAGCATTCGTAAATGCTTTTGGACCATTAAGTGAGCTTGTAGTTTCAGCAGGTGCAGGTGCAATAGCACTTGGATTCCCTGTAGTAACTGACCAAACTGTAACAGAAGTTCCTACATTGTTATTAACTCAAAAGGATTATGATAAAGTAGTTAAAACTTCTTTAGAGGCTAGAAACATTAAGATAAAGATTACTGAGATTCCAATACCAGTTGCATTTGCAGCAGCATTCGAAGGCGAAAGAATTAGAAAGAATGACATGTTTGCAGAATTTGGTGGTAATAAATCAGAAGCTTGGGAATTAGTTATGAGTGCTGAGCTTGGAGAAGTTGAAGACCATAAAATAGAAATTATAGGACCAGACATAGATTCTATAACAAGTGCTCCAGGATTATTACCTCTTGGAATGATGATAAAAGTAGCTGGTGCTAAAATGCAAAAAGACTTCGAGCCAGTTCTAGAGAGAAGACTTCACTATTTCTTAAACTACATTGAAGGCGTAATGCACGTAGGACAAAGAAATATGACTTGGATAAGAGTTGGTAAAGAAGCATTTGAAAAAGGCTTCAGATTAAAACATTTTGGTGAAGTTGTATATGCTAAAATGTTAGATGAGTTTGGTGAAGTTGTAGATAAATGTGAAGTTACATTAATAACTGATCCAGAAAAAGCTGTACAATTTAAAGATCAATATGCTATGCCTAGATTTGCTGAAAGAGATGAAAGACTTAGCTCATTAATAGATGAAAATGTTGATACATTCTATACATGTAATCTTTGTCAATCATTTGCTCCAGCTCATATATGTATAGTTACTCCAGAAAGACTTGGTCTTTGCGGAGCAGTTTCATGGTTAGATGCTAAAGCTACACTTCAATTAAACCCAGTAGGTCCATGTCAAGAGGTTCCAAAAGAAGGTTTGCTTGATGAAAGAGCTGGTATTTGGACAAAGGTAAACGAAGCGGTAGCAAATGGTTCACAAGGTGCTGTAACAGAAGTTACATTATATAGTATTTTAAATAGTCCTATGACTTCTTGTGGATGTTTCGAATGTATTACAGGTATTATGCCAGAAGCAAATGGTGTTGTTATAGTAAACAGAGAACATGCTGCTACAACTCCACTTGGAATGACATTTGGTGAACTTGCATCTATGACTGGTGGTGGAGTACAAACTCCAGGATTCATGGGTCACGGAAGAGCATTTATTCCATCAAAGAAATTCATGAAGGCAGAAGGCGGAATTGAAAGAATAGTATGGATGCCAAAAGAATTAAAAGATTTCGTAGCAGAGAAATTAAATGCTACTGCTAAGGAATTATATGGAGTAGAAAACTTTGCAGATATGATCTGTGATGAAACTATAGCAGTAGATTCAGAAGCTGTAATGGCATTCCTAGAAGAAAAAGGACATCCTGCATTAGGCTTAGATCCAATAATGTAATCAAACTAAGAAACTTAATCAAGTTGATAGTGGACTATAATGGTTCACTATCAACTCTCAACTAATAATTAAGGGGTGTTTATAATGAATTTACCAAAGGAATTATATTATCATGTTGAACATACTTGGGCTAAAATCGATGGAGATGTAGCTTATATAGGAATAACTGACTTTGCTCAAGACCAACTTGGAGACATATTATTTGTTGAAATGCCAGAAATTGAAGATGAAGTTACACAAGGTAAACCTTTTGGAGTTGTTGAGTCTTCAAAGAAAGCTTCAGATTTATTTGCGCCGATTTCTGGTCAAGTATTAGAAGTAAATGAGAAACTAGATGATGAGCCAGAGTATATTAATGAAGATGCTTACGATGCATGGATAGTAAAAATAAAAGTTAGTGATAAAGGTGAACTTGATAACTTATTAAGTGCTTCTAAATACGAGGAAGGCTTAAAGTAGAAAAAAAAACTTCTCGGTATTTTAACCGAGAAAGTTTTTTTTAAGGAGGTATTTATAAGATATGTTAAAAGTTAAGTTTGTTCCACAAAATATAGAACTAGAAGTTGCTGAAGGAGAAAACTTATTAGAAGCAGCAAGAAAAGCAGAAATATTTATAGATGCACCTTGTAATGGGAACAGTGTTTGTGGAAAGTGTAAGGTAAAAATAGTTGATGGAAAGGTACATACTGAAAAAAGTAGACATATAAAAGATGATGAGTGTAATGAAGGGTATGTTTTAGCTTGCTGTTCTAAGGTAACAGAAGATATTATTGTGGAAATACCATCTAATGCAGGATCTGCTATGCATGGTATGAAAATAGAGGATTTATCAGGGGAAAGAGAACAGTTAATATTTGAAAAAGCTAAAAGCCAAGCCTTAGAAAATGGAATGGAATTTAAGACCTATGTAAGAAAAGATTATATTGAATTAGATCCACCAACTTTAGATGATAATATATCTGACTTTGAAAGGATAAAAAGGCATCTCAGAACTAACCTGGGATATAATCAAGTATTTTGTAGACTGCCTTTGCTTAGAAAGATACCTCCAATATTAAGAGAAGCTAATTTTAAAGTAACAATTACTCATATACCAAGAGGCGAAGGAAAAACAACAATAATCAGAATGGAAGTAGGAGATTCTACTAATAAATTATATGGTATAGCTTTAGATATTGGTACAACATCTGTAGCAGCTTGCTTAGTAAATCTGCAGGAAGGAAAGCTAGTTGCAAAAGCATCTTCTGGAAATGCCCAGATAAAGTATGGTGCTGATGTTATAAATAGAATAATGTACTCAACTAAGAGAAATGGGCTAGAGGATCTTAATAATGCAATTATAAAGGAAACTATAAACCCATTGTTAGATAAAATGTATAGAGATTCTGGTATAGGCAGAGATGACGTTGTATCTTTTATTGCAGCTGGTAATACAACAATGTCCCATCTTTTTCTAGGAATATACCCAGATTACTTAAGAATGGAACCTTATATACCTGCTTTTGTAAAGGCACCATTTATAAAGGCATCAGAGTTAGGGATAAATATTAATTCGGAAACCTTCATATACTTAGTACCTTCAGTAGCAAGTTATGTGGGTGGAGATATTACTGCAGGAGTATTGTCTTCTGGGTTATGGAACAGCACTGAAAATATATTATTTATTGATTTAGGAACTAACGGAGAAATTGTATTTGGAAATAGAGAATTTTTAATGACCTGTGCATGCTCAGCAGGGCCAGCCTTTGAGGGCGGAGAGATAAGCTGTGGAATGAGGGCCGCAGGAGGAGCTGTAGAAGGAATAAGAATTAACAAAGAGAATTATGAGCCTGCAATTAGTGTAATAGGTAATGAGAAACCATTAGGAATATGCGGTTCAGGTATTATTGACTTAATATGTGAATTGATGCTTGCAGGAATAATTGACAGAAGAGGAAAGTTAGTAAAAGGTCTAAACACATCAAGAGTTAGATTTGATGAGCATGGAATTGGAGAATATGTTCTTGTATTTAAAGAACATTATGGATTAGAAAAAGATATTACCATAACGGAAGTTGATATAGATAACTTTATTAGAGCTAAAGGGGCTATTTACTCAGGACTTACTACTTTACTAAATAGTCTTGGAATGGATTTTACTATGATAGATAAAATTTATATAGCTGGAGGTATAGGAAACAGTTTAGATATTGAAAACTCAATAAAAATTGGAATGCTTCCAGATATAGAGAGAGAAAAGATATCATACATTGGAAACAGTTCACTTATGGGATGTTATTTAACTTTGATGAGTGAGGATGCAAGACATAAGTTAGAGGATGTTGGAAATCAGATGACCTATGTAGAGTTAAGTGTAGAGCCAGCATATATGGATGAGTTTGTGTCAGCCTGTTTCTTGCCACACACAGATATAGAAAAGTTCCCTACAGTTAAGGAAATTTTAGGATAAGCTAATTGTAAAATTGTGTGAAAAATTGTACAATTAAGTTGAGTAAAGGTTTACTATGTACTAATTTATAGAAAAGGGGAGGCAATAATAATGTGTGAATCAACAGCATACTTAATAACACCAGAGGGAGAGCGTAAGTTAATGGAATATGTAGTGGATGTAGTACCAAAGGATAATGGAAGATTAGCTTTAACAGATATTTTAGGTGAGGAAAAGATTATTGAAGGAATGTTAAAGGAAATCAGACTACTAGAGCACAAAATAGTAATAGAAAATATTAAGTAAACTTTAGTTCATATATTTCACTAAGATAAAAATAAAGTATTAAGGATGGGGATTTAGGATGAGTAACGAAAATTTACATGAACATAGTCATGAACATGGACATACACACGATCATGAACACCAACATCATCATGAGCATAATCATATGCATGATGGTCATGAGCACAGTCATGAGCACGATCACAATCATGTTCATCCACATAATCACAGTCATAGTCATGAGCACAATCATGATGGATCACATGGACACTGTCATTGTTCAGATAAAGAGATGGACAACATTAGTAAAGAGGAAAGAACTTTAAGACTTTTATTAAATCATTGGGTTGAACATAACAAATCCCATGAAGAAGGGTTTAGTGAATGGGTTGAAAAATCAAGAGTAATGGGAAAGGCTGATACAGCTGATTTTATACAAAAGGCAATAGATTTAATGAAAAAAGCAGATGAAATGCTTTTAGAAGCTCAAAAACATATGTAGTATATGAGGTTATAAGTTAGCAAGAGCCAAGGTATCTATAATAAATTCCTCAGTACTGTTAACTGCACTTAAGAACTCTAAGGGTTCTAAAAATACAGTTAAATGTATCTTCGGAATTCACTATAGACACCTTCTCAAAGCTAACTTTTAAGCTAGTATAAAATGTTTTGAGTGTTTTTATAAGTATTTGAAAATTAGAAAGGCAAAGCAGAAAGGATGAAGTTCATGGATAGAGTAGCTATTGAAGAGAAGAGAAAAGATAAGATACCTTATGATTATCATAGTAGTATATTTAAAGACTTTGATCCGGAGTTGATGTCTAAGAATACTGGATGTCATTATGATAAGGAAAAAGGTGAATTTGTTGTAAGGTTGATGGGTGAGGACATAATTGTAAAATATCCTAGTGGACGAGTTTTAAAGGCAGATGGCTCTGAGATAAATAAATATCCACCTAAAACTTTAGTATTAAGATATTTAATGAATGCAAAAGGGGTTGCTCCATTAAATAGGGATATTACCTATAGAGATGTTGATGGTGGTAATATGTATTTTAGAAATTTTAATGGAAGATGTCTTTTAAGATTAGCTAAGACTTTTGGAAATAGTATAGATAAATTTAAAAATGTATTTGAAAAGCTTCAAGCAGAAAAGGTTAATATGGGGGATGCTGCGTACAAATTTGAATTTCTTAATAATATATATGTAACCTTCGCGTTGTGGGAAGGTGACGAAGAGTTTCCACCAGCTTCTCAAATCTTATTTGATGGAAATGCACCTTTTTACTTTACTGCGGAAGACCTAGCGGTAGTTGGAGATGTTTCAATTGGAACAATTACTACTTTGGCTTACTCTAAATAGTCAGACTAACTATAAGAATTATTGTCGAAATATTAGGAAAAATGCTTAATTATATAACCTGGAGGAATTAATATGAAATATATATTGAATAATTCACTGAACCCATATTTTAATTTAGCATTAGAGGAACATATATTCAAAACCGTGGGAATGGATGATGATTTTATTATATTATGGCAAAACGATAAGACAATAGTAATTGGAAGACATCAGAATACTATTGAAGAGGTCAATTCTGATTTTGTAAAAGAAAATAATATAAACGTAGTAAGAAGAATAACTGGCGGCGGAGCCGTATATCATGATTTGGGGAACCTTAATTTTTCTTTTATCACTGGATATGATAAAAATGATAAAATTGATTATAAAAAATACACAATACCTGTAATTAATGCTTTAGATAAGATAGGTATTAAAGCAGAACTAAGCGGAAGAAATGATTTAACTATTGATGGAAAAAAGTTTTCAGGAAATGCTCAAAGTTTACATAAAGGGAGGATATTGCACCACGGAACCTTATTGTTTAATTCTGATTTAGATGTTGTTAGTAAGGCATTAAATGTAAAAGCAGATAAAATTAAATCAAAAGGCATTAAATCAGTAAGAAGTAGAGTTACAAATATAAGTGATTATTTAGATAAAAGTATAGAAATAGGTGAATTTAAAGATATACTTTTAAAAAATTTATTTGAAGAAAATGATCTTCAAGAATATATTATTACAGAAGATGACCTAAAGGCCATCAATGAGCTTAAAGATAACAAATATAATACATGGGAGTGGATATATGGAAAATCTCCTAAGTTTAACTTTAAGAGCTCTAAGTGGTTCACAAACGGAAATATAGAAGTTTTACTTAATGTAAAGGGCGGAATAATTACAGATTGTAAAATTTACGGAGATTTCCTAGCGTTATATGGTATCGATGAGGTAGAAAAAAATATTTGTGGGCTTCAATATGAAGAAAATGTTATTGAAAATTTAATAAAGAGCTTTGATTTAGTAAAATACTTCGGAAACATCACACTTGAAGAGGTCCTAAGTTGCTTTTTTAATTAATTTAGATAAAAAGTTATTATAACTATAATAATTTTTTATAAATTTAATAGTAAAGGGGAAGCTTATATGGAAAGTGGAATGTTAAAACCGACAGAATTATGTGATGCATCCATAGGTGGAGGTTGCGGTAAAGCCAAGTTAACGGTATTACAACAGACTGTTCTTGGCATTATGGCAGGTATCTTTATAGCACTAGGGGGAGCAGCTTCAGCTGTTGCTTCGCATAGTGTAACTAACGTAGGATTGGCAAAGTTTGTAGGAGGGGCTATATTTCCTGTAGGACTTATATTAGTAATAATATGTGGAGCAGAACTGTTCACAGGAAATTGCCTTATGGTTGTACCCCTTATGGACAAAAAAATAAGCTTTAAAGATTTAATAAGAAACTGGGTAGTAGTATACATTGGAAACTTTATAGGTTCAGTACTTTTAGCATTCTTAGTTTTCGAATCAGGGATGCTTACTATGAGCTCAGGAAAACTAGGAGGAACTGTAATAAAGGTTGCCTCAACAAAGGCAGGTTTACCATTTGCTACAGCATTCGCAAGTGCAATATTATGTAATTTACTTGTTTGCCTTGCTGTCTGGGGAGCGGCAGCGGCTAAAGATGTTGTAGGAAAAATAGCTATAGCATGGTTTCCTATAATGGCTTTTGTAACCTGCGGCTTTGAACACTGTGTTGCTAATATGTATTTTCTAATGGTAGGTCTTTTCGCTAAATCCAATCCAGTCTTTGCCCAAGCCTCTGGTTTAACTCCAGATAAGATGGTAAATGGATCTGGAATTATTCACAATTTAATACCTGTAACTCTTGGCAATATGGTGGGAGGTATAATTTTAGTAGGTTTTACTTATTATATAGCATATAAGTATGCCCCTGCTTTAAGTGAGAAAAGTAAGAGTAATTTAACACAAGCAAACGTTAATTAGATTAGGTTTTGGATTTATATTTTAGATAGTTTTTTGGACAATTCCTTAGAAATTCAGAGTATACGAGAAATATGATAAGTACAGACAGTATAAACATATGAAAAAAATCTAATTTTAAAGGTTTTCATCCTTGAAGGATAAAATAATATGTGTTAAACTTAGAGCATAAAGTTAATTAAATTAAATACTAAGGCAGAGTTTTAGAGAGCCAAATTTTAAGATACAGGCACAACTGTATCTTGGATTTGAGCTCTTTTTTGTTTATATTTAAGGAGGTATATAAATATGTTTGATGTAACAATTATTGGAGCAGGAGTTATAGGATGTTCAATAGCTAGAGAACTATCAAAATATAATTTAAAAACTTGTGTGGTAGATAAAGATTCAGATGTTTCTAACGGAACTACAAAGGCTAATAGTGCCATAGTTCACGCTGGTTTTGATGCTAAGAGTGGTACTTTAAAAGGTAAATTAAATGCGTTAGGTAATGCAATGTTTGATAAGTTATCAGAGGAATTAGATTTTCCCTTTAAGAGAATCGGTTCACTAGTTTTATGTTTTGATGAAAATGATATAAATAAGCTTTATGAATTAAAGGAACAAGGAGAGAAAAATGGAGTTCCCAATCTTCAGGTTTTAGATGGAACTAGAGTAAGAGAATTAGAACCTAACATTAGTGATAAAGTAGCAGCAGCTTTATATGCGCCAACTGGTGCTATAGTATGCCCTTATGAGATGACTATAGCCCTAGCTGAAAATGCTTATACTAATGGAGTTGAATTTTTATTTGAAACGGAAGTAACAGATGTAATAAAAGAAGATAGTTATATATTAAAAACAAATAAGGGCGACATAAAGACTAAGTTAGTAATAAATGCTGCAGGAGTATTTGCAGATGAAATAAACAATATGGTAAGTGAAAATAAAATCAGTATAGTTCCTAGAAAGGGTGAGTACTGTTTATTCGATAAGGCTGCAGGAGATACAGTTTCAAAAACTATATTCCAGCTGCCAGGTAAGATGGGAAAAGGTGTATTAGTTACACCTACAGTAGATGGTAACTTACTAATAGGACCTAATGCTACAGAAATAGAAGATAAAAATGATTTAACTACAACTAATGAGGGAATTGATGAAATATTAAGTAAGGCTTCACTTAGTATAAATCAGATACCAATGAGACAAGTAATCACTTCCTTTTCAGGGCTAAGAGCTCACAGTGTAGTGGATGACTTTATAATAGAAGAGCTAAAAGATGCAGAAAACTTTATTAATGCAGCAGGTATCGAATCACCAGGACTTTCAAGTGCTCCAGCTATCGGAGAAATGGTTAGAGATATAGTTATAGGAAAGCTAAATCCTGAGAAAAATGGGACATTTAATCCTATAAGAAAGGGAATACCTAAGTTTAGAGAGTTAGACAATGAAGAGAGAAAGAAGCTTATAGAGAAAGACTCAAGATATGGAAAAATAGTTTGTAGATGTGAAACAGTTACTGAAGGAGAAATAATCAGTGCTATAAGAAGACCAGTAGGTGCGAAGACATTAGACGGTGTTAAGAGAAGAACTAGAGCTGGAATGGGAAGATGTCAAGCAGGCTTCTGTGCAACAAAGATAGTTGAGATTTTATCAAGAGAGCTTAATGTTTCTCCAACAGAGGTAACTAAATTTGGAGGAAACTCTAATGTTTTAGTTGGAAAAGACAAAGAGACTATTTAATTTCACTTTAAAGATAAACTAAGGTTTTTATGATAAGGTTTTAAAGTAATTGTTAAATATGAATTAGAATTGTCGGAGGTTTAGAGATATGCAAGAATTTGATATAGTAATAATCGGCGGAGGTCCAGCAGGACTTGCAGCGGCCATTTCAGCAAAAGAAGAAGGAATAGACAGCATATTAATACTAGAAAGAGATACCCAATTAGGGGGGATATTAAATCAATGTATTCATAACGGATTTGGCCTTCATACTTTTAAGGAAGAGCTAACAGGACCTGAATATGCACAAAGATTTATAGATAAAGTAGAAGATATGAAAATACCATATAAACTGAACACTATGGTATTAGACTTGAATAAAGATAAGGTTATTACAGCGGTTAATGAAGAAGATGGAATACTTGAAATAAAGGCTAGAGCTGTAGTTCTAGCTATGGGTTGTAGAGAAAGACCAAGAGGAGCAATAAATATACCAGGAAGCAGATCAGCAGGAATATATACTGCAGGATCAGCCCAAAAATTTGTAAATATTGAGGGATATATGCCTGGCAAGGAAGTGGTTATACTTGGATCAGGAGATATAGGCCTTATAATGGCAAGAAGAATGACACTTGAAGGAGCAAAGGTTAAGGCTGTAGTTGAGCTTATGCCTTATTCAAGTGGTCTTAAGAGAAACATAGTTCAATGCTTAGATGACTTTGATATACCACTAAAGTTAAGTCATACTGTAACAGACATAAAAGGCAAGGATAGAGTTGAAGGAGTAACTATTGCAAAGGTTGATGAAAATAGAAAGCCTATAAAAGGAAGTGAAGAGTTTATTCCTTGTGATACATTACTTTTATCCGTTGGTCTTCTTCCAGAAAATGAACTTTCAAGAACTGCAGAAGTTAAGTTGTCTAATATAACAGGTGGACCAGAAGTGGATGAAAGTTTAGAAACAAATATAGAAGGTATATTTGCTTGTGGAAATGTGCTTCATGTTCATGATTTAGTAGATAATGTTTCGGTAGAAAGCTCTAATGCTGGAAGAAACGCAGCTCAGTATGCTAAAGGTAAGAGATTTGACGGTAAAAAGATAGAAGTTATAGCTACAGAAGGCGCTAGATATACAGTGCCAAAGGCTATTAATCCTAAAAATATTGAAAAAGCAGCAGAAGTTAGATTTAGAGTTGGAGATGTATTTAAAGATAGTTTCGTATCAGTTTATTTTGATGATGTTAGAGAAATGCATATAAAGAAGAGAGTATTAGCACCAGGTGAAATGGAGACTGTGAAACTTACAAAGGCAATGTTTGAAAAATATCCTAACTGTGAAAAGATAACAATTAAGGTGGAAGGAGAGTAATAGATATGAGAGAACTAATATGCATAGGATGTCCTATAGGATGTCAGCTTGCAGTTAAGCTACAGGGAAATGAAGTTGTGGAAGTTACAGGTAATACCTGCAAAAGAGGAGAAGACTATGCTAAAAAGGAATGTACTAATCCTACTAGAATAGTAACTTCTTCTGTATGTGTAGAAGATGGAGACATTGACATGGTAGCTGTTAAGACTGAAAGTGATATACCAAAGGATAAAATCTTCGACTGTATCAAAGAACTAAAGGGAATAGTAGTAAAGGCACCTGTAAATATTGGAGATGTAATAGTTGAAAATGTACTTGGAACTGGTGTAAATATTATAGCTACAAAAAAGATAATTAAAGTAGAGAAAAAAATAGATAAAATTGCTTAATAATAAAGCCGGCAGGTACAGGTTACTGTATCTGCTGGTTTTTATTTGTAATAGTACTTTCTAAATATTACTGTAAATACTATAATAGTAGTAGGAAGAGGAGGGAAAATTAAAAATGAATGAAAATGAATTGAAAAGGATAATAGAGGAGATAAGTTCCTTTGAACAGTTGAAGCTTTCTAATATCCCTGATATAGATTTGTATATGGATCAAGTAACTACCTTCATTGATGAGAAGCTCGGTTACTTAAAAAGAAACGAAAAGGACAGCATTCTTACAAAAACAATGATAAATAATTACACCAAAGCTGGAATAGTAATACCTCCTAAAAAGAAAAAGTATTCCAAACAACATATGATACTTATCATTCTAACCTACTATCTAAAGCAAGTCCTCTCAATAAGTGATATACAAAGTCTACTATCTCCAATTGTTCAGTCTATAAACTCTGGGAAAATCCATGAGCTAAATGTAGAAGATATATATAATAAGTTTTTAGAAATAGAGAGAGATGAAATTGCAAGCTTTAAAGGTGAGTTTGAAGATAAGCTTAGTCTAGAATTAGCAGATAACCTCAGCGAAGCGGAGCTTGAGTCTGAGGAGAAACTAGAACAGGATTTAGAAGAAGATACTCATGATTTAGATGATAAAGAAAAAGATATCAGTAACTTAATAATGACAGTAATAACTCTAGTAGTAAGGTCAAGCATACAAAAAAGAATGGCGGAAAAGATAATTGATGAACTACTTAATGAAAATAAATAAGGCTAAAGATATAACTTTTATCTTTAGCCTTAAAATAAATTCTTAAAGCAGTTTCTACATATTGCTGTTTTACCCTTATTTGCAGATATTGATTCCTCTTTTTTTATAGATTTACCACATACTTCACAAAAGAACTTGTTTTGATTAGTACTAGAATGACAAGCGGAGGTTTTTCTGGGCAAAGAGGAAGCTTTTTTTCTATTCGGAGGGGGAGAATAGTTGATAGGGTTGTCCTCTACTTCTTTTTTCACTACTTTATATTCAATTGAATAGGTGCTTTCTCCAAAAAGATCCAATTCAAACCTTGGGTTTTCTTCGTCATAAAACTCTTCTATTATAATTCTTCGTATCTGAGCATCATTGATTATAAGACCACTTTTTTCAATACCATCAAAAATGCTTTTAGTAATATTATTAGTATCAGGGTGTCTTTTTCTACTTTTGTAGTAAACCTTTAACACTGCTATTAAGGCCTCTGTAAGCACTTTGCCAGGATTCTGACGTCGGGTTTCGTATGCTATTTGTTCCTCATAGTGGGCATACCTATCGTGGTATTTACCAGAGTTATAAGGCAGTATAGCTCTACCATTAATATTAAAAAGTTTAAAATTTGATTTTGATATAGGAGAGCCCTTCACTATAACCTTTGCGTAATTATCATTCATAATTTATCCCTTCTTTTACTTTTGTCCATAAAAGCTTTTATTCCATACAATTATAGCATAATATTTAATGGGATAGTGGATAGAATAATTTACAACTGAAAATCAATACTAAATGGCTATTGTCAATTGTCAACAGTCATTTGTATGAAGTATAATATTTGTTAGTATTGCTAATTAAAATAAAGTGAGGGAAAAGCCATGGATAAGGATATAAAGATACTTGCACTAGAGAGCAGTTGTGATGAAACTTCAGCAGCTGTTGTAGTTAATGGAAGAGAAGTGTTATCAAATATAATATCATCTCAAATAGATATACACACTAAATTTGGAGGGGTAGTGCCTGAGGTTGCATCTAGAAAACATGTGGAAGTTGTTTCAGTTGTTGTACAGGAGGCTTTAGATAAAGCAGGAGTAACTTTAGAGGAGATAGATGCCATAGGAGTTACTTATGGACCAGGACTGGTTGGCGCTCTTTTGGTAGGGGTTCAATATGCAAAGGGATTAGCTTATGCGACAGGAAAACCTTTAATTGGCGTTAACCACATAGAAGGACATATATGTGCTAATTTCATACAACATAAAGATCTAGAACCACCTTTTGTATGTCTTGTTGTTTCAGGTGGGCACACCTTTATTGTGTATATGAAAGACTATGGTGAGTTCGAAATTTTAGGACAGACAAGAGACGATGCAGCTGGGGAGGCTTATGACAAAGTAGCTAGGGCAATAGGACTTGGTTATCCTGGTGGGCCTAAAATTGATAAGATTTCAAAAGAAGGAAATCCAGATGCCATTAAATTTCCTAGAGCGAACTTTCATGATGATAGTTCATTAGATTTTTCCTTTAGTGGAGTTAAATCTGCGGTATTAAACTATTTAAATCAGATGGAAATGAAGGGTGAAGAAATAAATAGGGCAGATGTTGCTGCATCTTTCCAAAAAGCAGTGGTAAGCTTCTTAGTAGATAACGCTATGAAGGCTTGTAAGCTAAGGGGAGTTAGTAAAATAGCAGTTGCAGGTGGAGTGGCATCAAACAGCTGTCTAAGAGAAAGTCTAATTAATGAAGGCGAGAAAAGGGATATAAATGTACTATTTCCTGAATTTATACTCTGTACTGATAACGCAGCTATGATAGGTAGTGCAGCATATTTTGAATATACAAAAGGAAGAACAGCAGAGTTAACATTGAATGCCATTCCTAATTTAAAGCTTGGTGAAAGATAAGGCTGAGCAAGTATTCAATTTTTATAATTTACTCAAACCTGTATACAGGTTTGAGTAAATTTTTTTTATATAATGATAAAAACAAGTAAACAGAAACAATAGAGTATCACAAATACTAATTAGAGTATACTATTTACAAAATAAAGCATATGCTATATAATGGATGTGTGAAAGGGATGATTACGATATAGTTTTAAAGTTGCATTGTTATTTTATAAAGAAAATTAACACAATATTTAAAAGTGTAGACATGCCCTAAATGTGCTAGTAGTTAAATATAATACTAGCAACAGCTTTTTTATTCAAAAGTGCAAGTAAAAAATTTTTTAAATGCAATTGAAATAGTTTTAATGCTTGTATATAATATTATTATCTTGTTAATATTTATTATGATTTCTTAATAATTATTCAATATACGTAATTTTTATGAAAAGGGGCTGAGGAATTTGGTTAAAAAGTTTAAAAGAGTTCTTGTAGCTAATAGAGGAGAAATTGCAATACGAATCTTCAGAGCATGTCAGGAACTAGGTATAAGAACAGTTGCTATATATTCAGATGAAGATAAGCGTTCACTTTTTAGAACAAAAGCAGATGAAGCTTATCTAATAGGAAAAAATAAAGGGCCGGTAGAGGCCTATTTAAATATTGATGAAATAATTAGTCTTGCTCTTAAGAAAGGCGTTGATGCAATACACCCAGGTTATGGATTTTTATCAGAAAACGCTGAGTTTGCAAGAAAATGTCAAGAGGCTGGTATTGAGTTTATAGGACCAACTTCAGAAATGATGGAGAATCTTGGAGATAAGATTAAATCCAAGATTGTAGCTCAAAATGCAGGAGTACCTACGATTCCAGGAGTAGAAAAACCTATAGAATCAGAAGAAGAAGCAGTAGAATTTGCTAGAAGTTGTGGTTACCCTGTAATGTTAAAGGCAGCTGCAGGTGGTGGCGGCAGAGGAATGAGAATAGTAACGAAGGAAGATGAGCTTATTTCTTCATACAGAAGTGCTAAAAACGAAGCAAAAAAGGCTTTTGGAATAGATGATGTATTCATCGAAAAGTATCTTGAAAAACCAAAGCATATAGAAGTACAGATACTTGCAGATAAATATGGCAATGTGGTTCATCTCTTTGAAAGAGATTGTTCAATACAGAGAAGGCATCAAAAGGTTGTAGAGTTTACTCCAGCTATAGCCTTACCTGAGGAAAAGAGAAAAGCTATATGCGAAGATGCACTAAAAATAGCTCAATATGTAGGATACAGAAGTGCAGGAACTCTAGAATTTCTTGTAGATAAAAATGGAAATCATTATTTTATAGAGATGAATCCGAGAATACAGGTTGAACATACTGTAACAGAAATGGTTACTGGAATAGATATTGTTCAAAGTCAAATTTTAATAGCAGAAGGTTATTCTTTAGGTTCAGAAGAACTTGGCATAGGCTCACAGGAAGATATAAAGCCTAGAGGTTTCGCTATTCAGTGTAGAGTAACTACGGAAGACCCTTCTAATAACTTTGCACCAGACACCGGAAAAATTGATGTATATAGAACAGGATCTGGTTTTGGAATAAGACTTGATGGAGGTAATGGGTTCACTGGTGCTGTTATAAGCCCTTACTATGACAGCCTTTTGGTTAAAACTACGTCATGGTCAAGAACATTCCAGGATGCAATAAGAAAGTCAATTCGTTCTATAAAGGAGATGACAATCTCTGGAGTAAAAACAAATGTTGATTTTCTAATAAATGTGTTAAACCATGAACAATTTGCAAAGGGTATATGTGATACTAACTTTATAGCAGATAATCCTGAACTCTTTGATATATCACCAAGAACAGATGATGAGTTAAGAGTGCTAAGATTTATTGGTGAGAAGGTAGTTAATGAAACTCATGGACAAAAAACAGATTTTGATGTTCCTGTAGTGCCAAAAGTAGATATAAGTGAACCTTTAAGAGGAACAAAACAAATACTAGATGAGCAAGGTCCTGAAGGACTTGTTAACTGGATTAAGGATCAGAACAAGTTACTTTTAACAGATACAACAATGAGAGATGCTCATCAATCGCTTATGGCTACAAGAATGAGAACAAAGGATATGCTAAAAATTGCAAAAGCTCAATCAGTACTTGGTAAGGATTTATTCTCCATGGAAATGTGGGGAGGTGCAACTTTTGATGTTGCCTATAGATTCTTAAAGGAGTGTCCTTGGGAAAGGCTTACTGAATTAAGAAAGAAAGTTCCTAACGTATTATTCCAAATGCTTATAAGAGGAGCAAATGCTGTAGGATATAAGAATTACCCAGACAATGTAATAAGAGAATTTATAAAGGAATCTGCAGAGTCAGGAATAGATGTATTTAGAATATTTGACTCATTAAACTGGTTAAAGGGAATGGAAGTGGCTATTGACGAGACCTTAAAACAAAATAAGGTAGCAGAAGCATGTATGTGCTATACCGGCGACATTCTTGATGAGTCTAGAGATAAATATACCTTAGAATATTATATAAAGCTTGCTAAAGAAATTGAGAAGACAGGAGCTCATATTCTTGGAATAAAGGATATGTCAGCTTTACTAAAGCCTTATGCAGCACTAAAGCTTATAAGGGCGTTGAAGAATGAAATATCTATACCAATTCATCTTCACACACATGATACTACAGGAAATGGCGTAGCAACAGTGCTTATGGCAGCGCATGCAGGAGTGGATATTGTAGATACTGCTTTTAATAGCTTATCGGGACTTACAAGTCAACCAGCACTAAACTCTGTAGTTGCAGCGTTAAAAAATACAGAGAGAGATACAGGTATAGATTTAGATGGTCTTCAAAAGTTATCTGATTACTGGAGTGCTGTTAGACCGGTTTACAGTCAGTTTGAATCAGGACTAAAAACAGGAAGTGCAGAAATATATAAGTATGAAATACCAGGAGGACAGTATTCTAACCTTAAACCTCAAGTTGAAAGCTTTGGCTTAGGTCATAGATTTGATGAAGTAAAAGAGATGTTTAGAGAAGTAAACCATATGGTTGGGGATATTGTAAAAGTTACTCCTTCTTCTAAGATGGTTGGAGACTTAGCTATATTTATGGTGCAAAATGATTTAACAACTGAGAATATATGTGAAAAGGCTAAAAATATGAGTTTCCCTGATTCTGCTGTATCATACTTTAAAGGTATGATGGGTCAGCCAATGGGAGGATTTCCAAAGGATCTTCAGAAGATAGTATTAAAAGAAGAGAAACCTATCACATGTAGGCCAGGAGAAATGTTACCAGATGAAGATTTTAGTAAGATAAAGAATTATCTAGAAGAAAAGCACAAAATAGAAGCCACTAACAAAGAATCGCTGAGCTATGCTTTATATCCAGATGTGTTTGAAAACTACCTTAAGTACATCAAAGAAAACGGAGATTTTAGCCGTATGGGAAGTGATGTATTCTTCCATGGCTTACGAGAAGGTGAAACTTCAGAAATTGAAATAGCTGAAGGTAAAACTCTAATTGTTCAGCTTATGGAAATAGGAAAAATTGATTTACAGGGAAATAGAACTGTGGTCTTTGAGGTTAACGGTAACAGAAGGGATATAAAAATAAAAGATAAGTCTAGCAACTCTGCAGCTCAAGGGCGTGAAGAGACAATGATTATGGCTGATTCAGAAAATAGCCTAGAAATAGGTGCAAGTATTCCTGGAAATATATTAAAGATACTTGTAAAAGAAGGGGATACAGTAAAAGAGGGAGACAGCTTGATTGTAATTGAAGCTATGAAGATGGAAACCAATATTGCGGCAGCTGTTTCAGGAGTTGTTGAAACAATATTTGTTAAGGAAGGACAACAGGCTAAGTCAGGACAGTTATTAATTAAACTTAAATAAAAATTTTATATAATAACAGATATACCAAAAAAGACTTTGCTCTAATTAAAGAGTAAGGTCTTTTTTATTGGAAAATAATCAATGTTATATTAAAATATGCTTAAATGGATATAAATTTAGGTATATTTAACCAGAACCAATGTATGATAGAATATAATATATCATAAGACAGTTAGGAATAATAATACATAGGTCAGTTGACATATTACTTACGCAGTAGTAAGAAAAAATGTCTAGTAGCAGTAAAAGAAGAAGTAGTAAATTCCTAAGTGATATATCTTAACTTAAGAAATATGGAGAGTGGTAAATTTGGATAAGAAAGTAGGATTTTTAGGCTGTGGAAATATGGCTCAGGCTATTATAGGAGGAATAATAAGATCTAAATTAGTAAATTGTGATAACGTTGCTGCTAGTGGTGTTCGTGAGGAACAGTTAAGAAAGATAAAAGAGAAATATGGTATCAGAGCTACTGATGATAATAAAGAACTGGCTCAGTTTTCTGATATATTGTTTTTAGCAGTAAAACCAGAAAAATACGAAATTGTAGCAGAAGAAATAAAAGAAGCTATAAAAGATGAAATCATCATAGTAACAATGGCACCAGGAATAAGTACTAAGGATATGGAAGTTTTCTTTGATAAAAAGATAAAAGTTGTTAGAACAATGCCAAATACTCCTGCACTTGTAGGCGAGGGTATGACAGCAGTATGCCATAATGATGAGATATGCAAGGAGGAGTTGGAACAGGTTATTAAAATTCTGGAGAGCTTTGGAAAGGTTCAGATAATAGATGAAAAACTTATGGATGTAATTCCTGCTGTAAGTGGTTCATCCCCTGCCTATGTGTATATGTTTATCGAAGCTTTAGCAGAAGGCGGTGTTCTAAGAGGATTGACTTGGGATCAAGCATATAAGTTAGCAGCTCAGGCTGTACTAGGTTCAGCAAAAATGGTATTAGAAACAGGGGAGCATCCAGCTGTATTGAGAGATAAGGTTTGTTCTCCTGGAGGAACTACTATAGCTTCAGTATATAGTCTTGAGAAAAATAATTTTAAGGGAACTATTATAGAGGCTATGGAGAAATGCACTGAAAAGATAATTGATATGTCTAAAAATAAATAAAGAAAAGCTGAATATCTTTAATATATTTCAATTCAAAAGGAAAAAATAAAAAAAAGTAGGTTCATAATAAATTAGAATATATAGTAAGATTTGAAATTAATAACATTAAGTCTTTGAAAGGGGCAGAGTAATGGAACTAGGGAATATTTATAACGGGTTTAAATTATTAGAAGAGAACAATATTGATGAAATTAATTCTACAGGTATGTTGTTTGAACATGAGAAAACAGGAGCTAAACTATTTTACTTAAAGAATGATGATGATAACAAGGTGTTTTCTATAAGCTTTAGAACACCGCCTACGGATAGTACAGGGGTACCGCATATACTAGAGCACTCTGTACTTTGTGGATCAAGAAAGTTTCCTGTGAAGGAACCCTTTGTAGAGCTAGTAAAAGGTTCTTTAAATACCTTTTTAAATGCTTTTACGTTCCCGGATAAAACTATGTATCCAGTAGCAAGCACGAATGACAAGGACTTCAAAAATTTGATGGATGTATATTTAGATGCTGTTTTCTATCCAAACATATATAAGTATCCGGAGATTATGATGCAGGAAGGATGGCATTATGATTTGCAGGATAAGGATGGAGAACTTACCTATAAGGGTGTAGTTTATAACGAAATGAAGGGAGCTTTCTCATCTCCAGAATCAATACTGTTTAGAAAAATATCAGAATCACTTTTCCCAGATACTCAATATGGAGTTGAATCCGGTGGAGATCCTGATGTTATACCAGAGTTAACGCAGCAGCAGTTTCTAGATTTTCACAAAAGATACTATCACCCATCTAATAGTTATATATATCTGTACGGTAATATAGATATATCAGAAAAATTAAAGTTTATAGATGAAGAGTATCTAAATAATTTTGAAAAGATTCAGGTGGATTCTCAATTAAACATTCAAAAACCTTTTGAAAAGCAGAGAGAGGTAATTATAGAATATCCTATATCTAGTACTGAAAAGGAAGAAGATAAGACATTTTTAAGTATGAACTTTGCAGTTGGAAAAGCAACAGATGATGAATTGTACTTAGCCTTTGATATTCTTGAACATCTTTTACTAGAGACACCATCATCACCACTTAAGAAGGCGTTAATCGATGCGAATATAGGTAAGGATGTTTTTGGGTCTTTTGAAGGTGGTATGCTTCAGCCTATGTTCAGTATTGTTGTAAAAAGTTCAAATGAAAAAGAAAAAGATAAGTTTAAGAGTATCATTACAGAAACTCTAACTAAGCTTGTTAAAGAGGGTATAGATAAAAAGCTCATAGAAGCTTCTATAAATATAAAGGAATTCAAACTAAGGGAAGCTGACTATCATGGATATCCTACAGGACTTATATATAGCATGAAGGCTATGGATAGCTGGCTTTATGATGAAAAGCCTTGGGAGCATTTAGCTTTTGAAAATATACTAAAGAAGATAAAAACTGCTTTAACTACAAATTACTTTGAAAGTATGATAGAAAAGTATTTACTTAATAATAATCATAGTTCAGTTCTTATTGTAAAACCTGCAAAGGGATTAGCAGAAAAGAAAGAAGCAGATTTAAAGAAAAGGTTAGAAGAATATAGAAAAAGTTTAAGTGATAAGGAAATTGAAGAAATTATAAATAATACTAAGCTGCTAGAAAAAAGACAGACTACTTCTGATTCTCCGGAGGAGTTAACAAAGATACCACTATTATCAATAAAGGATATTGATCCTAAGGCAAAGAGATTACCTTTAGAGGAGAAAGAGGAGCAGGGAATAAAGATACTTCACCACTCTGTATTTACTAATGGAATAGCCTATGTAAATATGTACTTTGATACACAGGGAGTTAACGAAGAACAAATACCTTATATATCACTATTAAGTACTATAATGGGTAAAGTAAGCACTGAAAAATATAATTATGAGGACTTAGCTAAAGAAATTAATATTAACACTGGTGGTATAAGACATACTGCTCAGGCTTATTATGAGACTGGTGATGCTGAGAAGTTTTACCCTAAGTTTGTAATAAGGTCTAAGGTTCTATTAGAAAATATATCAAAGCTATCACAGTTACTAGGTGAAATAATTAGCCATACTAGATTTGATGAACATAAACGCTTAAAAGAAATAATCCAGGAAACAAAATCACGTATGGAGATGATAATTTTTGATAGAGGTCATGTAGTAGCGGCAAATCATCTATTCTCATATTTTTCTCCAATAGGCAGGTATGAGGATATACTCAGTGGGTTGTCTTTCTATAAGTTTATTGTAGAATTAGAAAAAAACTTTGACGATAGGGTAGAAGAATTAGTTAAAAACCTACAAGAAGTGTCTAAAGTTATTTTCAATAAAAATAACTTGCTTTTAAGTGTTACTCTTGAAGAAAAAGACTACGAAGAATTTAATAAAAACTTTGGATCATTATACAGTGAGTTGGGAAATGAATATATAAAACCAACAGAATATAAATTCAAATTTGAAGCCAAAAATGAAGGCTTAATGACCTCGGGAAAGGTTCAGTATGTTGCTAAAGCTTATAACTTTATGAAGTTAGGATATTCTTATAATGGAAGTCTTCAGGTTCTAAGAGCTATAGCAAACTATGATTATCTATGGAATAGAGTACGTGTACAGGGAGGAGCATACGGTAGTTTTTCTTCCTTCCAAAGAAACGGTAATACCTTCTTTACTTCTTACCGTGATCCAAACTTAGATAATACACTAAAGGTTTACCAAGAAGCAGGGGATTACTTCAAGAAATTTGAGGCAGATGATAGACAGATGACTAAGTATATTATTGGAACTATATCAGATTTAGATTTTCCGTTAACTCCTTCAATGAAAGGTGAACGTGCAGCTGAAAACTATATAAAACATTTTACACATGAAGATATACAAAGAGAAAGAGAAGAGATATTAGCCACTAAGGTTGAAGATATACGCAAATTCGGAGATCTAGTTTCAGATGTAATGAGACAAAATTACCTATGTGTATTAGGAAATGAAGATAGAATCAAAGAAAATAAAGAACTCTTTAATGAATTAGTAACATTATTCGAGTAAAAAAATCCACAATGTGAATCTTTTTATATTCACATTGTGGATTTCTCTTTTTAATAAGTTAAATAGCGTGGCTACCAGAGGAATTCATATTCTTCAAGTCTTTTATCCATGCTCTTACGCTTTCTATTATTATAAATAAAACCATAATTATCAGCACGAAGGAAAGCACTGCTAGAAGCATCTTACCTTGTGGTAGGTAATTTTGGAATATATTTAGTAATGCTGCATCTACAGTTATTATAGTTATGATAACCATTGGTATTGCAGTAATAAGGCCGTATATAGGTTTGCTATGCCTTATTATAACTGTAGTGCCTATAGCAAAGGCTATAGCTGCAAGCATCTGGTTTGCTGTTCCAAATAGAGGCCATATAGTTGATACGTTTCCGGTATACAATAGATAGCCCCAACTAAAGGAAATTAATGCACTAAAGAGTACCATGTTAAATACTGAATTTTTATTTTCAAAAGGTTTATAAAACTTTCCGCATAAATCTTGAAGAAGATATCTTCCTATTCTAGTACCAGCGTCTATTGTAGTCAATATAAATAACGCTTCAAACATTATACAGAAGTGATACCAGTAGGACATTAAATGTTCAAGTCCTGGAATCTTATAGAATACATAGGACATACCTACAGCAAGAGATACCGCTCCACCAGGTCTACCGGCAAGGTTCTCACCAACCATTTGTGAAAGCATTGGAAGTTCACTAGGAACCATGCCAAGCTTAGCAAATACAGCAGGAGTTGAGTTTATAGCAAAATAATCAGCAGTTGGAAGACAAGTTGCTGCAATTAATGCCATCATTCCTACGAAGCATTCCAAAAGCATAGCACCAAAACCTATTGGAAGTATATCCTTTTCGCTTGAAATTAATTTAGGAGTTGTACCAGAACTTATTAATGCATGGAAGCCGGATAAAGCACCGCAGGCTATTGTTATAAATAGGAACGGGAATACTTTACCAGGGATAACAGGTCCGCCACCATGTATAAAACTAGTTACAGCTGGCATTTGAACAACTGGTCTAACAATCAATATACCAATAGCTAAGAAACCTACAACACCAAGCTTCATGTATGTGCTTAAATAGTCTCTAGGAAGTAGTAGTAGCCATACAGGAAGGGCTGCTGCACAAAAACCGTATAATGCTAGTATAATTGACATTTGTTTAGCATTAAAGGTTAAAAATGGAGCTAAGGCAGTATGTTGAATAAATGGTCCTAGTATAACGCCTAGTAGTATAAGAGCCATACCAATTACAGTAGCTTCAGCAATTTTACCAGGTCTTAAGAATTTTAAGTATAATCCAATTAGTATAGCAACTGGGATAGTGAATCCAACGGTGAAGGTACCCCAAGGACTGTTATAAAGTGAGTTAACAACTGGAAGTCCAAGACCAGCCATTGCAATTATTAATATAAATAGAACTGCAATTGATGTAACAAAGCCCATTTTTGCACCAAAATTTGCTCTAGCGATTTCAGCTATGGATTGTCCATCCTGTCTAACAGAAGCAAACAATAAAACCATATCGTGAACAGCACCAGCAAAAACACCACCGATTAAAATCCAAAGTGTACCTGGAAGGTAACCGTATTGTGCTGCAAGGACTGGTCCTATCAGTGGTCCAGCACCAGCTATAGCTGCGAAGTGGTGACCAAGGAGTACCCATTTGTTTGTAGGTACGTAATCTCGACCATCCTCATGAACTTTCGATGGAACTTCTCTAGTTTCATCAGTAACCAATACCTTTGCTGCTATAAATGCACCATAAAGTCTATAACCTAAAATTAAGACAAGAGCAGCTATTATTACAAGAACTATTGAATTCATAAAAAACCCCCCTTTAGTTATTAAGTAGAATATTCTAATAATTCTTACTATAATAATGATATTACTTTTGAAGGTAGCAAAATATATTTATTGGGTGATTAGGTAAAAAAAGGGGGTGAATGGTTAAATAGCTATTCCGTTTAGCAGTTATAAAAATCCCCCCTATACTTTCTGCGAAAGTATAGGGGGGATTTTAATTGTTAGAAATTAACTAAAAGGATAGATTTGTTTACTAAACTGCTTGGTTACTATTTTTAATGTTATTTGAAGATTGATTGCTAAGTTCTTTAATCCAAACCTTTACACTCTCCACAATAATTATAATCATCATTATTATAAGTACTCCGGAAAGACCTGCTAGTAGATTTTGATGTTTTGGTAAATAATTTGAGAATATATTAGTAACGATAGCCGTTAAAGTTGTTATAGCAACGAAAGTCATAGGAATTATAGTTATAGGAGCATATTTTTGCTTACCCATTTTAATCAGTACTGTTGTACTTATTGCAAAGGCTATAGTTGCAAGGGTCTGATTTGCTGTACCAAAAAGTGGCCATATCGTTGATATATTTCCTGTAAATAGCAGGTATCCCCAAGTAAAGGACATAAGTGCACTAAAGAATATTATATTAAACCAGGAATCTTTTCGAGCTAATGGTTTGTAAGCTTGACCGAATAAATCCTGTAATAGATATCTTCCTATTCTAGTACCAGAATCTATTGTAGTTAATATAAATAGAGCTTCAAACATTATGCAGAAATGGTACCAGTAAGCCATAAGTCCTTTGAACCCAGGAATTTTGTAGAAGATATAAGACATACCTACAGCAAGAGATACTGAACCACCAGGTCTTCCAGCAAGCTCTTCTCCAACCATTTGAGAGAGCATTGGCAATTCCTTTGGAATCATATTAAGTTTAGCAAATAAAGCAGGAGCTGAATTTATAGCAAAATAATCGGCAGTTGGAAGACAAGTTGCAGCGATTAGTGCCATTAAAGCTATAAAAGATTCAATAACCATTGAGCCAAAACCTATTGGAAGTATATCCTTTTCATTGGCAATGAGTTTTGGTGTTGTACCAGAGCTTATAAGAGCGTGGAAACCTGATAAAGCACCACAGGCTATTGTTATAAATAGGAATGGAAATACTTTACCTGGAACAATTGGGCCACCACCATGGACAAATTGAGTAACAGCAGGCATCTGAACTGTTGGCCGAACAATTACTATACCAACGGCAAGAGCACCTATAACTCCTAGTTTCATATATGTACTTAAGTAATCCCTAGGAAGTAGCAGTAGCCATACTGGAAGGGCTGCTGCACAGAAACCGTAAATAGCTAGTATAATTGATAACTGTTTAGCATTGAAAGTTAAGTAAGGAGCCAAAGCTGTGTGTTGAATATATGGTCCAACAATAACACCGAATAAAATTAATGCCATACCTATAATTGTAGATTCACCAATCTTACCAGGTCTTAAAAATCTTAGGTATATACCAATAAGCATAGCAACTGGAATTGTGAATCCAACAGTAAAGGTGCCCCAAGGGCTGTTATAAAGTGAGTTAACAACAGGAAGTCCGAGTCCTGCCATAGTAATTATTAGAATGAATATAACTGCTAAAGATGTTATGAGTCCCATTCTTTTGCCTAGATTGGCTTTAGCAATTTCAGCAATGGATTGTCCATCATGTCTAACTGATGCAAACAATAAAATCATATCGTGAACTGCACCAGCAACTACACCACCGATTAAAATCCAAAGTGTGCCTGGAAGGTAACCGTATTGTGCTGCAAGAACTGGTCCTATAAGTGGTCCAGCACCAGCTATAGCAGCGAAGTGATGTCCTAGTAACACCCATTTGTTTGTAGGCACGTAATCTCGACCATCCTCGTGAACTTTTGCGGGCACATCTCTAGATTCATCTAAAGCTAGAACCTTTGCTGCTATGAATGCACCGTAAAGTCTGTAACCTAAGCTTAATACAAGGGCAGCGATAATAACTAGAATGATAGAATTCATATAATTTCCCCCTTTTAAAATATTTATTGTATAAGATTTAGTAATTAAAAAAACAATGTAAATATTAAAATGATTTTTGGTATCGATTACGAATACTATAATACTATTTTATTATCTGTATATACACAAAAATGTGCTAAATAGGTAAAAGTCGACAATGAACAGCAGAAATTAATCCTTAATTAGCATTAAAAGAATATAATTATTTTAATATTTTTATTTTGTTATATAATATAATGTATAAAGAATATTTATAATTATAAAACAAGGGGGAGGGCTATTTGATTTATATACAAATGCTAGAGCGAATGGCACTGATTGCCCTAGCAGCATATATATATAATCAATCTCACATTTTTAAAAATCTAATTAAGGACGAATTAACAGTTACAGACAAAGTAGGGATGATTGTATTTTTTAGTTTGTTAGGAATAATAGGTACTTATACAGGTATAGAATTAGAGCCCTATGCAATAGCCAATACAAGACCAATTGGAGCAATAGTTGCTGGGTATGTAGGGGGCCCTATAGTAGGAGTAATTGTAGGGGCAATTTCAGGAACACACAGATACTTGCTGGGAGGGTTTACAGCTTTGGCCTGTGGTATAGCGGCAGTTGTTGAGGGGCTTACAGGAGCTCTAGCTAGGAAATATTCTAAGGATGGCGCTTTTAGCGTAAGAAGTGCTTTTATAGGTGGGATAGTTGCAGAGTGTATGCAGATGCTTATGCTTTTAATTTTTGCTAGGCCACTAGAAAGTGCAGTAAAGTTGGTAGGATTTATATCTCTACCTATGATTATTATAAATTCTTTTGGAGTTCTTATATTCATAAATATAATACAAAATGCCAGAAATGATTATAACAGGATTGGAGCGATACAAGCGCAAAAGGCACTAAACATTGCTAAGAGAACTATGGGACATATAAGAAAAGGTTTAAACAAGGATACTGCTGAAGAGGTAGCTAAAATTATATATGAAATATCAGATATTAAAGGAGTCTTTATAGGAGATAAAACTGGCCTTCTTGCATACTATGGAGAGGAAGTAAACGAAGAAGCCTTAAAGGAAAATTTATATAGTTATTATAAACTGCCTAACTATAGGGTTATTAAGGTCAATAATCATAATAGACAAGCATTATTTGTTTGTACACCTTTTTTAGTATCTGGTGATAAGTTTGAAGGTCTAATAGGATTAAGGGTAAAGTCAGAGAAGAATATAGACTTATATTTTTGGGAGTTCGCAAAAGCATTAAGTGAGTTGCTATCTACTCAATTAGAGCTATATAAGTTGAATAAGTTAGCTCAGGAGGCGTCAACGGCAAAATTTAAAGCGTTAAGAGCGCAAATAGAACCTCATTTCTTATTTAATGCATTAAATACAATAGCATCATTTTGTAGAACTAGCCCTACTAGAGCAAGAGAGCTAATAATAGATCTTTCTAATTATTTTAGACAAACGCTAAAAAAGCAAGAGGATTTTGTTGCTCTTAAAGATGAACTTGAATTTATCCAATCTTATTTATCCATTGAAAAGGCAAGGTTTGGAGAAAGACTTCAGCTAATTGTGGATATACCAGAGGATATGATGAATATGATAATACCATCTTTTGTGTTGCAGCCAATTATAGAGAATTCTATTAAACATGGAATACTCCCTAAGCCAGAAGGGGGGAGTGTTTATGTCAAGGCATGTTATGTGAAACAAGACATATCAATTTCTGTTGAGGATACAGGAGTTGGAATGAGTGAAGAAAAATTAAAAGAAGTTATAAATGAATGGCCAGGCATAGGCCTCAAAAATGTAAATGAGAGACTAAAACTTTTATATGGGGAAAGATATGAAGTAAAAATAGTTACAGCCTTAAATAAAGGAACAAAGGTTAGTTTTTCATTACCGAAGGAGGATAAGTAATTGGTTAATAAATTAAGGGTAATTATTGTTGAAGATGAGCTGCCAGCGGCAGAGGAACTTAAATTTATTATATCTCAGTATGATTTTATTCATGTGGAAGGAGTTGCACATGATGGACAAAAAGGGTTAGAGCTTATTAAAGAAAAGAAACCTAATGCTGTTTTCTTAGATATAAATATGCCGCTTCAGAACGGTATAAAATTAGCAGAAGAAATAAAAAGGTTTGATAACTCTATTGAGGTGATTTTTGTAACTGCTTATGAGGAGCACGCTATAAAAGCTTTTGAAGTAGATGCCTTAGATTATATTCTAAAACCTTTTGACGATAAAAGAATAGCAGTTACAATAGATAGGCTTATTAGCAAACTCAACGTTAAAAAAGTGGATCAGGATAACATTCCGAATATAATAAATGAAATAATAAACAAAATAGATAGAGTAGAGAAATTAGTAAAAAAGATCCCCTGTGAAAGAAAAGGTAAAATTATATTAGTAGATGTAAAGGATATATATTTTTGTTTTATTGAGGATGAAAAGACCTATATTAAGACTAAAGCTGAACAATACTTAGTAGGATATACTCTTCATCAAATAGAGGAAAAAACTAACTTTTTTAGAGCCCATAGAAGTTATTTAGTGAATATGGATAACATTAGAGAGATGTATTCTTGGTTCAACGGTACTTATAAATTAGTAATGAATGATAATGAAAAATCAGAAGTGCCTATAAGCCGTAATAATGTTAAAAAGTTAAAGGAGCTGCTTGAAATCTAAATATCGTTGACAGTAGGTTTTAATGAAGATAATATAGTTCATATCTATAGGCTTACAAATTAGGAGGAATAATAAGATTATGGCGAATTTATTCACGGATAGGTTGCTAATACATGTTGAGGATATTGATGAACAGCACAGAAGGATATTTGAAATTGTGGAAGAATTTTATAGTGAATGTATGAATGGAAAGAATAAGGATAGGATATTAGAGATATTTAGAGTTTTAAAGGGTTCTCTTGAGGAGCACTTTAAAAGTGAAGAGGACTATATGGTTACATATAGTTATCCAGAATATGAAGTACATAAAGAAAGACATAATATTTTTATGTTAAAACTCCAAGCTTTAGATAGTGCATTTAAAGGAGGTTTTATACCTTTTACAAAACTGATGGAGGCAAATGAATTTTTTGCAGAGGGATTTGTAACACATATTTCAGATATAGACAGCAGGCTAGGTGAGTTTCTAAGAGATAAGCTATAACTATATATTCAGCTTACGGTTTAAGGTTTAATACATGAAAGAATGCTATAGTAGTATATTTAAGGAGGAGAATTAAATGGTGCTTGCTAATGTAAGTTTACAGGTGTTACCTGTTGTAGGTGAAGAAGAATTATATGGAGTGGTTGATAAGGTAATAGAATATATAGATTCAACCGGTGTAAAGTATGAAGTAGGAGCAATGGAAACCACAATGGAAGGAGATATTGATAAGCTCTTGGATATAGTTAAAATAGCACAACAGATATGCGTAGATAATGGTGCTGTAAGGGTGGTGTCTGTAGTAAAGATAGATTATAAACCAGAGGGAGTTACTATGGAAGAAAAAGTAGGTAAGTATAGAGGATAATAGTAGAATATATTTATAAAATATAAAATATTCAATGATCCTTTAATTAAATATGTATAAAATCCGTTGAAAAATAGTAGTTAATGGGTTAAAATCAGATTAGATTGTTATGTGGTGGTGAAACCATGAAAAGAGTTCTTGTAGTAAATGATTGCAGATTTGAAAGTATGATAATGAAAGATTTTTTAAGCGATATTGGATATAATGTACAAGTCACCAATGAATATGATACATTTATTCAGATAAAAGTTTTTCAGCCAGATATAATAATAGTGAATTTAATAATGAAAGATAACAGAGGAGATAGGTTAATTAATAATATAAAGAACAACTATCCGGGTATTCTATGTTTACTTTCATCCTGTGATTCTATAAAACTTCAAGATTTTATCCAAAGTAAGGTAGATGAGGTTATTCATACACCAGTAACCAGATCTAAGTTATCAGAGATTTTGGATGAAGCCTTGGACAAGTTTTATAGTAGACATGATGAGTATAAGAATATAGAAAAAGATTTTAAAGGATTAACTAGAGAAAACTTAAAAGAGAATAAAAATGAAAAAACTGCTTTAGTATTGAACGAAGAAACAAACGTCAAATTACCTAGTAAGTTTTTATTCTGCCCTTACTGTGGTGGAAAGTTTACGGAAGAAGTTACTAACTTTTTATTCTGCCCTTTCTGTGGACAAAAACTAAAATAAGAAAAATTTTTCATTATACTAAAAAACCTTGAAGTATGAATTGCTTCAAGGTTTTTTAACTTTTAACTAAATAAGAGTTTCCCACTGCTCATAAAGTTCATCTAACTTGGTTTGGGCGTCTGCTAATTGCTTATTTACATTCTCACTTTTTTCGGGACTTGAATAAACTTCTTCTAGACAAAGCTCATCTTGAAGTTTTGTTATTAACTCTTCTAAGTTTGAAATTTCTGTTTCTAAGTTTTTAACTTTAGATTTTTTTTCTTTCTCCGCTTTTTCTAGTTCTCTTTTCTTTCTCTTCTCATTTTGTATCTGAGTCTTAGTTTTGCCAGCGGCTTCCTCTTCCTCTTGATACCTAAGTGGGTTTTTTTTCTTCTCAACATAATAACTATAATTACCCAGATACTCTTTAACACCATCTATATCTAATTCATAGATTTTGTCGACAACTTTATTTAAAAAGTATCTATCATGAGATATTACGAGAACAGTACCATCATACCCTAAGATTGCATTCTCCAAGGCTTCACGGGAAACTATATCAAGATGGTTTGTAGGCTCATCCATTAATAAAAAGTTTGACTTTGAAAGAATGAGCTTTAAGAGATTAATTCTACATTTCTCTCCACCGCTTAAGGATGAAATTTTTTTAAATACATCATCTCCTGTAAAGAGGAAAGAAGCAAGGGCATTTCTAATTTCAGTAGTAGTTAATTCTGGAAAGTCGTCCCAGACCTCATCAATTACTGTTTTTTCTGAAGTCAAGTTGGATTGTTCCTGATCATAATATCCTATAAAAACATTTTTACCAAGTACGCTTATCCCCGTATTAGGCTCTATGTCATCCATTATTATTTTAAATAAAGTTGTTTTACCTCTACCATTTTCACCTATAAGAGCTGTTTTTTCTCCTTTTTTAATATCTATATCTAGATTATTAAAAAGAACTTTATCTCCAAAGCTTTTACTAAGGTTTTCTACATGTAAAACATCGTTTCCGCTTTTTATCTGAGTTTCAAAGACTACATTTTTAATTTTCCTTTCCTTATCCGGTGCCTTTATCCTTTCAATTTTATCTAAGGCCTTTTGTCTGCTTTCAGCAGCTCTTACACTCTTTTCTCTGTTGAAGGAACGGTATCTCTCTATTATTTCTTCCTGTCTTTTCAGTTCAGATTGTTGAATATTGTAAGCCTTTAATTGGATTTCATAATTTTTTTCTTTTAAGTCCAAGTAGGTAGTGTAATTGCCATTGTAGCAGTTAACATGTCCGTTTATAAGTTCTAATGTTTTAGAAGTAATTGCATCTAAGAAATATCTATCGTGAGATATAATCAAGATTGTACCTTTGTATGCTTTTAAGTATTCTTCTAACCATTCTATAGCATCTAAATCTAAGTGATTTGTAGGCTCATCTAATAGAAGAATATCTGGCTTGGTTAAAAGCAGCTTACATAGAGCTATTCTAGTTTTCTGACCTCCGCTCAGAATACTTATGGCCTTATTGTAATCATCTTCAGAAAAACCTAATCCTTTTAAGACTTTGCCTATTTCAGCTTTATAAGTATACCCTCCTCTATTTGTGTATAGTTCAGAGCAAGTAGTATAATCTTTAATTAATTTGTTGTGATAATCTTCTTTTTCAGGATCATAGGGTTCGTTCATTAAATTTTCTAGTTTTTTCAATTTGTTTTCTAAGTTCAATAGATCTTGAAATACAAGTAGTAGTTCATCATATATTGTGCTTGAAGAATCAAGAGATAAATGCTGTGCTAGGTAGCCTACGGTTTTATTTTTATCTATAAATAAATCTCCAGTATCTTGTTCCATTTGATTGGTAATGATTTTAAAAAGAGTAGATTTACCAGCGCCATTTGGACCTATTAAGCCTACTTTTTCCCCTTCATTTATATTAAAGGTCAAGTTTTCCAAGATAACATCTATTCCATAACTTTTTTTTATATCTTTACAACCTAAAATTATCATAAGTTTCACCTTCCTTAATCATTAATATTTTACTATGTAAGAGAAATTTTTTGTAGTGGAATTTAAGAATTTATCTTGGAATAATTTAGTACAAGCTCAGTTTATATGATATTAATTTCACTTTACAAGCAAAACAAAAAGTTACAATCAAGGCTAAAAAATGTAAAAAAATAAGTGAAAGAACATAAAAAATTTTGCTAATAGCGTAAAGAAAAAGAAAGTAATAAAAAATATATTATTGACATATTATATATTTAAATAATACTATAAAAAGTAGGACAAAATTATTATAAAATGATAAAATATAGACAAAGTGATTAGTTTAAAATATAGCTTTTTAAAATATAGCTTTTTAAAATATATATAAGAGGTGCGGTATGGAGAAGAAAAAGAATATTTCAATGGCAGTTATAAAGAGATTACCTAAGTACCACAGATATTTAGGAGAATTAATGAACAATGATGTAGATAGAATATCTTCAAAGGAATTAAGTGAAAAAATAGGCTTTACAGCTTCCCAGATAAGACAAGATTTAAACTGTTTCGGTGACTTTGGACAGCAAGGTTATGGCTATAATGTAAGAGAGTTACATGGACAAATAAGCAATATACTTGGTCTGACGAAGGTATATAAAACAGCAATAATAGGTGCAGGAAATATAGGTCAGGCTATTGCAAATTATACTAGATTTGAAAAACTTGGATTCAGTCTTGAGGCTATTTTCGATGTAAATCCAAAGGTTATCGGACTTAGAATAAGGGATGTAGAAATAAAAGATATAGATTTTCTATCAGACTTTTTAAAGGAAAACCCAATAGATATAGGAATTATATGTGTTCCAAGTAATAATGCACAAAAGGTTTGTGATACTTTAGTGAAAAATGGTGTTAAAGGAATTTGGAATTTTGCATATGTTGACCTTGTGGTACCAGAGGATGTAAAGGTTGAAAATGTTCATTTAAGTGATAGTTTACTTACTTTAAGTTGCTTGTTAACTGATATAGAGTAACATATGAAAATAATTGAAGTTATGCTTCAGTTATTTTTTTTGTTTAAATTTGTTGTAATATGAGTATGCTTTGTCATATAGGACTAGTATATGTGACGGAATTATATTTTATTATTAAAATATAATTCTATAAACTTGTATACTATTAAAAATTTATAGAAAATGATGATTAGTTGTGCAATTTTTGTTTTAATGTGTTATAATAGTAACAGGGTTTAGGAGTAATTAAAATTAAAACTTTCATTTCGGGGAGGAACCAAAATGTATAAAATTTTGAGCAAAAGAGAGCTTGCGCCGAATATATTCTTAATGGATATTGAGGCTAAAAGAGTTGCAAAGTCTTGTTTACCAGGACAATTTGTTATAGTAAAAACTGATGAAAAAGGTGAGAGAGTACCTCTTACAATCTGTGACTATGATGCTGAGAAAGGCTCAGTTACTATAGTGTATCAAACTCTTGGTGGATCAACACAAAAAATGGCTAAATATGAAGTAGGCGAAAGCTTTACAGATTTTGTAGGACCACTTGGACAACCTTCAGAGTTTGTACATGAAAATATAGAAGACTTAAAGAAACAAAAAATGATATTTATAGCAGGTGGAGTTGGTGCAGCACCAGTATATCCACAGGTTAAGTGGCTTCATGAAAACGGTGTAGATGTAGATGTAATCGTTGGAGCTAAGTCAAAGGAATACGTACTACTTGAAGAAGAAATGAAAGCTGTATGTGGTAACTTATACGTAGCAACAGATGACGGAAGTTATGGATATAAAGGATTAGTTACAAACTTATTAAAAGAGCTTATAGATAATGAAGGAAAGAAATATGACCATGTAATTGCTATAGGACCTATGATAATGATGAAATTCGTAGCTAAGCTTACAAAGGAATATGGAATACATACAGTTGTAAGCTTAAATCCTATAATGGTAGATGGAACAGGAATGTGCGGAGCTTGCAGAGTTTCTGTAGGTGGAGAAGTTAAGTTTGCTTGTGTAGATGGACCAGAATTTGATGGACATCTAGTAGATTTCGATGAGTCAATGAGAAGACAAGCTATGTACAAAACAGAAGAAGGTAAAAAACTTCTTAGACAAGAAGAGGGAGATACTCACCATAGAAAAGGCTGTGGCTGCGGAGGTGACAAGTAATGGATAGAATGAAGAGAACGCCAATACAAGAACAGGATGCAAAGGTAAGAGCAACTAACTTTGAAGAAGTTTGTTTAGGATATACAAAAGAAGAAGCTATCCAAGAAGCTGCTAGATGTTTAAATTGTAAAAATCCTAAATGTGTAGGGGATTGCCCTGTATCTATACATATACCAGAATTTATACAGCAGGTTAAAGAAGGAAACTTTGAAGAGGCTGCTAAGGTTATAGCTAAATCAAGTGCACTTCCAGCAGTATGTGGAAGAGTATGTCCGCAAGAAAGCCAATGCGAAGGTGTATGTGTACTTGGAATAAAAGGTGAGGCAGTAGCTATAGGTAAGCTTGAAAGATTTGTAGCTGACTGGTCAAGAGAGAATAATGTGGATTTATCAGAAAGAAAGCCAAGCAATGGAAAGAAAGTTGCTGTTATAGGAAGTGGTCCTGCAGGATTAACTTGTGCAGGAGACTTAGCTAAGCTTGGTTATGATGTAACTATATTTGAAGCATTACACGAAGCAGGCGGAGTTTTAGTTTATGGAATACCAGAATTCAGACTTCCAAAGGATACAGTAGTTAAGCATGAAGTTGAAAACGTTAAAAAGCTTGGCGTTAAAATAGAGACAAACGTAATCGTAGGAAGAACTGTTACAATAGATCAGTTAATGGAAGAAGAAAATTTTGATGCTATATTTATAGGATCAGGAGCTGGACTTCCTAAGTTTATGGGAATACCAGGAGAAAACCTAAATGGAGTATTCTCTGCTAACGAGTTCTTAACAAGAAATAACCTAATGAAAGCCTTTAAGGAAGATTTCGATACACCTATAAAGGTTGGCACAAAGGTAGCAGTAGTTGGAGGCGGAAACGTTGCTATGGACGCAGCTAGAACAGCTTTAAGACTTGGAGCTGAGGTTCATATAGTATACAGAAGATCAGAATCAGAACTTCCAGCTAGAGTTGAAGAAGTACATCATGCAAAAGAAGAAGGCGTAATAATGGATGTACTTACAAACCCAACTGAAATCTTAGGAGATGAAAATGGCTGGGTTAAAGGAATGAAATGTGTGAAGATGGAGCTTGGTGAGCCAGATGCTTCAGGAAGAAGAAAGCCTGTAGTAGTAGAAGGTTCAGAGTTTGTAATGGACGTAGATACAGTTATCATGTCCCTTGGAACATCACCAAACCCATTAATATCATCAACTACAAAAGGATTAGAAATAAACAAGCATAAGTGTATAGTAGCACAGGAAGAAACTGGTTTAACATCAAGAGAAGCAGTATATGCTGGTGGAGATGCTGTAACTGGAGCTGCTACAGTAATATTAGCTATGGGAGCTGGAAAGAAAGCTGCTAAGGCTATTGACGAGTTCTTAAGTAAATAATAATTGTATAATAATTAGGCTACATTAAGGTAAACTTAATGTAGCCTTTTTTAAATTAATGTAATAGTGTATAATTAATAAAAATATAACATAATAAGGGGTGAATAGTATGTTATTAGATAAGGTTAAAAAGTATTATAGTGAGGAATATGACTTAAATTGTGCTGAAACTATAGTTTATGCTGCTAATGAGGAATATAACTTGAATTTGGATAAGAACACTTTAAAGACAATGTCTGCCTTTGGTGGTGGTATGGGAATTGAAGGCACTTGTGGTGTAGTGTCTGGTTCATTAGCTATTTTAGGAATTATTTTTACAAAGGAAAAAGCTCACGAAAGTGATAGGATAAAATTACTTTCCCAAGAATTCTTTAAGAGCTTTGAAGAAAAACTAAAAAGTAATAACTGTAAGTCATTAAAAGAAATGTATAGAAATGATGATGTTAGGTGTAGTGAAATTGTCTATACTGCAGCGGAAGTTTTAGAGAAAATTATTATAAGGGAGAAGGATAACCAATAGGATAAAAGCGTTGTAGAAACTTTAAATTAGAAAGTTAATCTCCCATAAAAGGAGCTGATTGAAATGGATTATAGATCTGTAGAAGAATTTGAAAATGGAGTAATAATAAAAGAAGTGGAAAATTTTCAGCTAGAGCATATATTTGACTGTGGTCAGTGTTTCAGGTGGCACAAGCAGGAAAATGGTAACTATATAGGTGTAGCCTTTGGGAAGGTAGTTGAAGTAGAAAAAAGAGAAGAGGATGTAGTGCTATACAATACAAATATGGAAGATTTCAAAAATATATGGGAAGATTATTTTCATTTGCAGAGGGATTATAGTGAAATAAAAGAGCTATTAAGCAGAGATCCACTTCTAGAGAAGGCTGTGGAATTTGGATATGGTATAAGGCTTCTAAAACAAGATCCCTTTGAGCTTATTGTATCCTTTATAATATCAGCCAACAACAGGATACCTATGATAAGAAGAGCTATTGAGAAAATAAGTGCTAAGTGGGGAGAAGAACTAGAATATAAGGGAAAAAAATATTATGCATTCCCAACTATAGAGAAGCTGAGCACAGCACCTAAAGAGGAGCTTGAAGACTGTGGAACTGGATTTAGAGCTAAGTATATAAAGGACACTGTGGATAAGATTTACATGAATAAGACAGCTTTAGAAGATAACTATGATAAGACCTACGATATAGATTGGATTAAATCTCAGGAGGATGACAGCTGTCATAAGGAACTTCAGAAATTCATGGGAATAGGACCTAAAGTAGCAGACTGTATAATGCTATTTTCAATGCAAAAGTACTCAGCTTTTCCTGTAGATGTATGGGTAAAAAGAGCTATGCAGCATTTTTATTTAGCACCAGATGTCTCCCTAAAAAAGATAAGGGATTTTGGAGTAAATAAGTTTGGACAGTTATCTGGGTTTGCTCAGCAATATTTATTCTACTATGCAAGAGAAAACAACATAAATGTAGAGTAAAGATTGTCTGATTTTACAGAATTTTGTTGATTTATTTTACCAATAAAATTCTGTTACATTTAAAATAATAATCTGTTATAATATATCGGTAAGGAATATTAGAAAAAAATTAGAACTGTATTATAAAAATTAGTATAGTTCTAAATTTTTACGCCTGTAATAATATTATTAAGAAAAAGATCGAATAGTTGCAGATATTTTATATTAATATATGATGTAAATTTAATATTTAGTGGCTTTTACTATAAATTAATAGATGCTTTATAACAGAAGGGAGAAATAAAATGATAACGTTTGAAACCCAGTTAAAAAAACTTAAACACTTAGTTCTAAAAGAAGTAGCTACTATGACTAAGGAAAATAGACTTAACAAGGAAGAACTTGAAAAAATCCCTTACAACATAATTGAAGGGGATAAGGCACAATATAGATGCTGTGTTTATAAGGAAAGAGCAATTGTATATGAGAGAGCAGTTTTAGCATCGGGATATTCCCCAAATAATGGTATAAACTCAAAATTAGCAGAAATTGACGATAAAAATCAAATGGTATTTATATTAGAAGCAGCTTGTGATAAGTGTCCTATAGATAAGTATACTGTAACTGAGGCTTGTAGAGGATGTATTGAACATAAGTGTATGGAAGTATGTCCAGCACAGGCAGTAGCTAGAGTAGCAGGAAGAGCTTATATAAATCAAGAATTATGTAAAGAGTGTGGAATGTGTAAAAAGGCATGTCCTTATAACGCTATTGCAGAGGTAATGAGACCTTGTAAGAGATCTTGTCCTACTGGCGCGCTAGAAATTAACTCTGATAGTAAGATAGCAGTAATAAATAATGAGGATTGTATAAACTGTGGAGCATGTATGGCAGGATGTCCCTTTGGCGCAATATCTGACAGAAGTTATATTACAGAAGTTACTAGAGAGCTAGTAAATAGCAAGAAAATATATGCAGTAGTAGCACCAGCAATAACTGGACAGTTTGGACCAAAGGTAACAGTTGGACAGGTTAAAGATGCCTTTAAGAAACTAGGTTTTGAAGATATGGTTGAGGCAGCTTGTGGAGCTGATGCGGTAACAGTTCATGAGAGTAATGAATTTGTTGAAAGAATAGAAGAGGGAGACAAATACATGGCCAACTCTTGCTGTCCTGGATTTATGAATTATATTGAGAAGAAATTCCCAGATCAAGCAGAAAGAATTTCAGGAACAGTATCTCCAATGATTGCAGCAGGAAGAATGATTAAAAAGTATGATCAGGATGCCTTAGTAGTGTTTGTAGGTCCATGTACAGCTAAGAAAAGTGAAATCTTAAGACCTACAATACAAGATGCAGTAGATTATGTTTTAACTTTTGAAGAAATAGCAGCTATTATGGCAGCTTTCGAAATAGATCCTGAAGCTTGTGAAGATATAGCTATTGATGATGCTTCTGTATTTGGAAGAGGTTTTGCTCAAGGTGGAGGACTTACAGCAGCTATAGAGAACTATGTTAAGGAAAAGAATGTTGAAGTAGAGTTTAAACCTGTTAAGGTAAGTGGAATGGACGAAATAAAGAGAACTATGACAATGGCTAAGGCAGGCAGACTTCAAGGTAATTTTATAGAAGGTATGATGTGTGAAGGTGGATGTATAGGTGGACCAGCTACTATCGTTTCTATAATGAAATCTAAACCACAGCTTAACAAATTTAGTGGACAATCTCCTAAGAAATCTGTGCTTTCAAATGAAAACTTAGAAAAATTTGAAGGTGTAAATTTAGAAAGATAATCAATAGAATCAGTTTTGAGATTAAATTATAGTCTGAAAACTGATTTTTTATTTTATAGGTTTACTTTAAATAATCTAGTTGATACTATAAAAGTAAGATTTTTGTTGAAAAATACTATTATAGAGTAAACAGAGAATTAAGGTGAAAAGATGGATAAAAAGTTTTGGGAAAGGGTTAAGGATAAGCTGCATGAATACAAGTCTCATATAGTCCTTGGTATTATATTTGCAATTTTGCTTTTTATAGCCTATGAATATTATCACAGATATTTTTATATACTTAAGAATCCCGATAGAATTAAAAAGACAATCATGTCTTATGGAGAATATAGTATATTGGCTTTTTATATTCTGCAAATTATTCAGGTAATTGCTTTTTTTATACCAGGAGAAGTTGTACAGATTGCAGGAGGATATATATATGGGACGCTTTGGGGTAGTATTCTGTCACTTTTAGGAATAACTACAGGAAGTATGGTTGTATACAGCATTTCTAGATTTTATGGAAAGCCTTTAATAAATAAAATCATATCTGCAAAGGATTTTAAATTTTTTGAAAAGGCACTAAGGATGGGAAGTGTAAATTATATAGTATTTTTATTATACCTAATACCAGGTATACCTAAAGATGTTTTGGCTTATATGTGTGGAATATCCAATATAACGTTTAAAAATTTCATTATTTACTCTACTTTAGGAAGAGTCCCTGGAATATTTATGTCTGCATACTTTGGTGCAAAGTTTAATGTAGAAAATAAGGTAGTACTAATAGTGATAGCCATTGTGGCAATAGTTCTATTTATTGTAGGATTATTTAAAGGGGAAAAGATAATATCTGGAATGGTTAGAACAAAATCAAGAAGAGAAGAGTAAAAATCGATGTTAGCAAGTGCTTAAAGGTTTTATTTAATGCTACAGCTAATTACAGATAAAGGAATATCGATATACTATTTTTATATCGATACTCTTTTATCTTTATTTAATTTCCTAAATATTATTAGTAAAAATGCACTCCATAAGACTATTAATAGTAGAATTAAAATAGCACAATGGAGGAAGAACTCTTGAGGAAGAATATTGATAACCGGGTCAGTTTTAGGACTAAAAAGCCAGTAGTCGTTATTAAAAAGCACTTTGTGAAAAAAGTTAAAAGACTTATCAAAGTTTATATAGAAGGTTCCAGATAAAACAATAAAACTTAACCAAATCATAATTGAGCACCATTTTAAAGGTGAAAAATCTCTATACTTTTTCATATAGTAAATTCCTGCAGCAGATACTATTGCAGAAGAAAATAAAATATAGTTCAATTTTATAAATAAACTTTTCACCTCCTGAAAGTGAATAGCTGCTTCTTTGGAGGATGGAAGTAAAGGAATCCTAAACTCATCAGTTTTATCTGTATTTATGAAGTTTATAAGGTAATCATAGGTAGACCTTATTTCTTCTTTGCTTAAGGTTGTATAACTTTTTATATTTAGATGCTCTATATCCCAATAATAAAGAGCCTTGAAGTTTAAAGCTATTTTTACAGAAGAAGCGGTAATAAATAATAATAGCGAAAATGTTAGTAATAATCTAGCAATAGTTTTCATATCCTTTAATCTCTTCCTTTTAAAAATTATTCCTAAGTTAAAAAAGTTTTACTGTACTTGTATTATATTTATATTATTAGATAATAATATAAAAGTATGATTTTGTGTAAAAAAATTCTAAATAAATAGTATATTAATGTAATTCTTAGAAATAAGGAGAAAAAAATATCTAAAGTGTGGTAAATTGCCCTAATTCACTTAAAACAAATTATTAGCTATGAAATTAGCATTTGAAAATGTAAATACAATTCATTATTATAATAATTGTATTAGCACTCGATAGGAGTGAGTGCTAACAACTAATTGTTAATAAATGAATTTAAATAAAATTATCAAGTAATTTTAAGGAGGGGTTTAACTATGAGAATTAGACCACTTGGAGACAGAGTAGTTATTAAAAGAATTGAAGCTGAGGAAACAACAAAAAGCGGAATAGTGTTACCTGGAACAGCAAAGGAAAAGCCACAAGAGGCTGAAGTTATGGCAGTAGGACCAGGAGGAGTAGTAGACGGAAAAGAAATTAAAATGGAAGTAAAGGTTGGAGATAAAGTATTATTCTCCAAGTATGCTGGAACAGAAGTAAAGATGGATGGTGAAGAATACACTATCTTAAGACAAGATGACATACTAGCAATAGTTGAATAGTTTTAAAACATTTAAGAATTTAAGAATTGAATAGATTATATAATCGTGAGGAGGGTCTCTTTTATGGCAAAAAGTATTTTATTTAGCGAAGAAGCTAGAAGATCAATGCAAGCTGGTGTAGATAAACTAGCTAATACTGTAAAAGTTACATTAGGACCAAAGGGAAGAAATGTTGTATTAGATAAGAAATTTGGTTCACCACTTATAACAAATGATGGTGTTACTATAGCAAGAGAAATAGAATTAGAAGATCCATATGAAAATATGGGAGCACAATTAGTTAAAGAAGTTGCTACTAAAACAAATGATGTAGCAGGAGATGGAACAACTACAGCTACATTACTTGCTCAAGCAATTATAAGAGAAGGCTTAAAGAATGTTACAGCTGGTGCTAACCCAATGCTTATAAGACAAGGTATAAGAATGGCTGTAGATAAAGCAGTAGAAGAAATAAAGAAAAATTCAAGACCTGTTGAAGGAAAAGAAGACATAGCAAGAGTTGCTGCTATATCCGCTGCTGATGAGGAAATTGGTAAACTTATAGCAGACGCTATGGAAAAGGTAGGCAACGAAGGTGTTATCACTGTTGAAGAATCAAAGTCTATGGGAACTGAATTAGATGTAGTTGAAGGTATGCAGTTCGATAGAGGATATGTAAGTCCATACATGGTAACTGATACAGAAAAAATGGAAGCTGTATTAGATGATGCGTATATCTTAATTACAGACAAAAAGATATCAAATATCCAAGATATACTACCAGTACTTGAGCAAATCGTTCAACAAGGAAGAAAGCTATTAATAATTGCTGAAGATGTAGAAGGAGAAGCGCTACCTACTTTAGTTCTTAACAAATTAAGAGGAACATTTACTTGTGTAGCAGTAAAAGCTCCAGGCTTCGGTGACAGAAGAAAAGATATGCTTCAAGACATAGCTATACTTACTGGCGGAGAAGTAATTTCAGAAGAATTAGGAAGAGAATTAAAAGAAACTACTCTAGAAATGCTTGGAAGAGCTGAATCTGTTAAAGTTTCAAAAGAGAATACTGTAATTGTAAATGGAAGAGGCGATAAGAACGAAATCCATAACAGAGTAGCTCAAATAAAGAGACAAATAGAAGAAACTACTTCAGAATTTGATAGAGAAAAATTACAAGAAAGACTTGCTAAATTAGCAGGTGGAGTAGCTGTAATTAAAGTTGGTGCTGCAACTGAAACTGAATTAAAAGAAAGAAAGTTAAGAATAGAAGATGCTCTAGCAGCTACAAAAGCAGCTGTTGAAGAAGGAATAGTTGCAGGTGGTGGAACAGCTTACGTTAACGCAATTCCACAGGTTGCTGAATTAACTTCTGATGTTATAGATATCAAAGTTGGTATAGACATAATCAGAAAAGCTCTAGAAGAACCAGTAAGACAGATAGCTACAAATGCTGGTGTTGAAGGTTCAGTAATAATTGATAAAGTTAGAAACAGCGAAGTTGGAATGGGATACGATGCTTTACATGATAAGTATGTAAACATGTTAAAGGTTGGTATCGTTGACCCAACTAAGGTTACTAGATCAGCACTTCAAAATGCTGCATCAGTAGCTGCAACATTCTTAACTACTGAAGCTGCAGTAGTTGATATTCCAGAAAAGAATGCTGCACCAATGCCAGGTGCTCCAGGAATGGATATGGGCGGAATGTACTAAGATTATAATTAAAACGTCATGTGCTTATGCACGTGGCGTTTTTTATTTATAACTAGGATGGTGGTCATACCTATATATTACAGGATTGGTAAATTTATATTGAATAAATTTAGATGAGGTGATAAAATTAAATCAATAAAATGAATAGTTTAGGGAAACTGTGAAGTACATGCTTTATTTGGGCATCTTGGATGTATGGAGTTAGTGATGCAACCACCCCTGTATTCGTAAAGGTGTTTATGAATATAGGGGTTTGTTTTAACCTAAATATATGGAGGGAGAATTAGTTATTTTAGGTATAAGCTCACTATAGGATTTTTATAGTAGATATTATATTATTATTTTGTGAATAAAACATTTTGTAGCTATAAAAAAGGAATATTAAATTCAGTAAAAGAACTAATACTGATTTAGAGTATTAATTAATTTAGTATTAGCCATTAGGATTCAAAAACACTGTTTATGTAGAGCTAACAAGTTTTATATAAATTTTGTTTAAATATTTAATTCTAAGACAAGTTTTAGGAGGATGGAATTATGGACATTACTAAGAAAAAAGGTTTTACCTTGATTGAGCTTATGATAGTATTAGCTATTATAGCTATACTAGCAGTTGTACTTATACCTAAGTCAGGAATATTCAAAAAAAATGCGAAGGTGTCAGGGGTTACAACTAACATGAATACTGTTAGGGCTTATTTAGAAACAAAGACTGGAGACAATTTTATGTCAAAAGAGAATTTACAAGATGCTATGGAGAAAAATTTTAAAAGTACTAGTACCTTAGATACTGACAAGAGTGAACAAATTATTAATCCAGCAAATGAGGGAACAGGTATTCCGGATTTGACGTCTACTAATGCGCCAGCGAAATCTTCAGTTTTAATAATGAATAGCATGCCAGGAGATTCTGTGATTGCAGGTGATCATGAGTATAATGGAGCAGTTATTATTGTTGTTGAAAGTAATAAATATAAAGTTTATGGTGTAGATATGGATGGTAACGTGTTAAAGAATAATTACGAAATAGGTAAATAATTATTGCAAAGGCATGGGTGTAAATCATCCATGTTTTTGTAACTATGAGTTAATCTGGCTGATTTCTATAAAAGCTTGAATAAAGGTACAGGTTTTTTAATATTGTGATACTTACAATTTCAGATACAATATTAAAAAAGATCATTCTTATGTAAAAAATAACTAGCAACCATAATAAATATTAAAATAATATGGGAAGTGAAGTAATGACAAGAGTAAGAAAACGTCTCGGAGAAATTTTAATAGATGCAAATGTTATAACAGAAGAAATTCTACAAAAGGTCCTTACTCTACAAAAGAACACAGGTGAAAAACTTGGTGAAATACTTGTAAGTAAGGGCTTTACTACTAATGAACAGATAATAGAAGCTGTTAAAAGCCAGCTTGGAATACCGTCAATAAACTTGGACAACCTTAACATAAGACAAGATGTCATAGACGTTATTCCTGAAAGTATTGCAAGAAAAGATGAAGCAATTCCTGTGGATATCATAAATGGAATATTACATGTGGCTATGAGTGACCCTTTAAACTACTTTGCCATTGAGGATATAAGAGTGGCTACGGGATATGCTGTGAAACCTTCTATTTCACTAAGAGAAAGTATACTAGAAAATATCGAAAAATACTATGGAAAGAGCAGAGCACAGGAAGCAGCTCAAAATTATAATAAGATATATGGAATTAAATCATCAGATATTCAAGAAAAAGAAATAGAGGATGAAAATGCAGCTCCAATTATAAAGTTTATCAATAGCATTGTAGAAAATGCAATTCTTTATGGAGCTTCAGATATTCATATAGAGCCTGAAGAAAAGGAACTGCGAGTTAGATTTAGGGTAGACGGTGTACTCAGAGAGATTATGAGATCAGATATTGGGATGTTAACTCCAGTACTTAGTAGAATAAAGATTATGGCTAACTTGAATATTGCAGAAACAAGGCTCCCTCAGGACGGAAGAATAGCTTATAGAGCAAAACAAAAAAATATTGACTTAAGAGTATCAATTATTCCTACTATTACTGGGGAAAAAGTTGTTATGAGAATCTTAGACAAGAGTAATTTTTCAGTAAGTATTGAGAAAATTGGACTTGGAGTTGAAGAATATGAAAAAGTAATCGATATTATCACGAAGCCTTATGGTATAATATTGGTATCAGGACCTACAGGAAGTGGTAAAACTACCACCTTATATTCAATACTTAATGTTTTAAATGACGAATATAAAAATATAATAACCATAGAAGATCCTGTAGAGTATAACCTAAAAGGAATAAACCAAATGCAAGTTAATACAAAGATTGGTTTTGGCTTTGCAAGCGGTCTTAGAAGTATATTAAGACAGGACCCAGATATTATACTAGTAGGAGAAACAAGAGATAATGAAACTGCAGAAATTTCAATAAGGTCCGCCCTTACAGGACACTTAGTTTTTTCTACAGTTCATACAAATAATGCAGCGGGGACAATAACAAGATTACTAGATATGGGAATTGAGCCATTTTTACTTTCTTCCACCTTGGGTGGAGTTATAGCTCAAAGATTAGTTAGAAGAATATGTCCTAATTGCGCTGAGGAATATTTAAGTGATGAGAGAGAAACAAAAATACTTGGCTTAGATCATCCTGTTAAAATAAAAAAGGGAAAAGGCTGCAGTATGTGTAATAATACAGGATATAAAGGAAGAATTGCAGTATTTGAAATAATGACTATGGATAAAGGTATAAGAATACTTATAGATAATAAGGCTAGTGAGATGGAGATTGAAGAAAAGGCAGTAGAAAAAGGTATGATTCTTTTGAAGGATTCCTGTAAGAAAAAGGTTTTAAGTGGAATTACTACTGTAGAAGAAATGCTTAGGGTAACTTATGGATATTAGGAGTATACTATGAAAAAGTATCTATATAAAGCTTATGATGAAAACTTTAATATAATTAAGGGTGTTATCGAAGAAGATGATGGGGATATTGCAGAAGAAAGATTAAGGGATAGGGGACTAAAACTTATATACATTAAAGAAAAGAACGACATATTTCAGCTGAAACTTTTCAAAATGACCTTAAGTGATGAAAATTTATCAGATTTTTGTGGACAAATTGCTATAATTGTAAACTCCGGTGTCAGCATTGTAAGAGGTCTTGAAATATTATATGAACAAACTAAAAAGAAAAATATGAAAAAGGTTATTCAAGGGGTACTTACAAGAGTAAGAGAGGGAAGAACTCTTACAGCTGCTATGGAAGCCGCAGGAGTTTTTCCAAGGCTATTAACGGATATGGTAAGAACCGGAGAATTAAGTGGAGAAATTGATACTATTCTTTTTAATATGGAAAGCTACTATAAAAAAGAGGCAAGTGTAAAGACTAAGATAAAAAGTGCATCTATATATCCAGTACTAATTTTAGTTGTAGCTATAGCCATGATGGCATTTTTTAATTTCTATATTTTTGGGGAAGTTGAGGAATTGTTTAAAGATAATACAAATCTTCCTGCTATTACAAAGCTTTTGTTAATATGCATGGACTATATTAATAATAATATGCTTATAATTACTATACTTATCTTTGCAATAATTATACTTGTTATTTATGCAAAAACTTTACCTAAAGTTAGATATAGTTATGATAAAATACTACTTAAACTACCTATTATTAGGGATGCTAAAATGAATATAATGACAGCAAGATTTACAAGAACTATGGGTATATTTTTAAAATCAGCAGTACCTATGCTTGAAATACTAGATAACCTAAAATATATTTTAGGAAATGAGTTTGCAGCAACAAAAATTGAGAATGTAAAGCGTGAGATAATAAATGGAAATAAAATTGCAGATTCATTAGAAAATGAAAAGATGTTTGAACCTCTTGTAATTCAAATGATAAGAGTTGGAGAAGAAACAGGAAAGCTTGAAGAGATGCTTTTTAGCTTGGCAGATAGATATGATATAAGAGTTGAAACAAGTATAAGCAGACTTACATCTTTAGTAGAACCTGTGCTTACTCTGTTAATAGGACTCATAGTAGGAACAGTTATCGTTGCAGTAACATTGCCAATTATGCAAATGTCTCAGGGGTTACAGTAAAGAATAATATTCATTCTGTATAGAATATTAGAGATAATTTGAAGAATATTATTAAAGTTAGAATATAGGATAAAATTTAGGCGTGACAAACTAAGGGGAGAAATAAATTGAGTTCTAATAGAAAGCTTATATTTAGTATAAAAGATAACAGTATAGACATAGTTGCGATAGCTAAAAGAATAGGGGAAGTAAAGCTTTTAAGAGTAGCAACAATTAAACCACATACTGTTATAAATACTGTTGATATATCCTATAACAGTGATGAAAATTCAAATATAATAAAGACTATTCGTAATAAAAGCAGGGTAAAAACTAAGGAAGTAGACTTAGTTCTTTCAGTAGATGGTATTATAACAAGAAATATAGAAACGCCTATAATGAAAAGAAAAGAACTTGAAAGCTTTATAAAAAACAATATAAATGATTATTTTGCAGTAAATCTTGGTGAATACTATTATGACTTTGAAATTATTGAAAAAGAAAAAGCCGAAAACAAGGATAAAAAAGGCAGGTTTCACATAATATTAGCTGCAGTACCCAAGTATAAGTTAGATAATATATTGGAGTTTATAAACATTTGTGGTCTTATTGTAAAAAATATAAGGATATATCCTCAAGTTATTAAAAATATAGTTGATGATTATAGAAATACAAGTATTGCAATATTAGATACAGATAAAGAAAAAAGTAATGTAACTATATTTGATAATAATAAGTTATTTTTATATTCTAATATACTATCAGAAAGTCATAGTGAGGAAAACAGCTTTCAAGATATGGTAGAGAACTTTGGATATTTTCTTAACTTTTATGATACAAGACACTTTGGGAATAGGGTGCAGAATATATTTATTACAGGAGAGTTTTGGGATAACAGAGAATTATATCAAGCTATTAAAAACAGCTTTGGTATAGAGCCTACTGTTGGAATTGAGGGAATAGGTACAAAAATTACTTCAAAGGTAAATGAGAATATAAATATTTTTGCAGACATTATAGCAAACTCTATTAAACCTTTCAGAAAAAGAGAATACAGTATTAATTTTGCAAGAAGACTTGAAAAGAATAAAAGTAAAAGCATTACTAATGATAAAAATATATTAATAAAGGTAGCAGCAATTGCCTTACTAATTACTATTATCTGGACATCAGCCACTAGTATATATTTTTTTCAGAAAGAAAGAAAATATAATACAGCTGAAATAGAAAATAAAATAGCGTCTTTAAGTTATGTAGAAAAAACTATAAGTGATTTAAATAATCAGAAGAATTTTTATGAGACCAAAATTAAGTATATAAATCAAGTAGCAAATGAACAATTCGATTATGTGGCTATAATAGAAACATTGCAAAAAGGCCTGCCTAAAAAGGTAACTATAAAATCCATAACGCTTAATAATGCAGATGCAATTGTTATATTCAATATACAAAATAGTACGATTGATGTAGCAAGACTTGTCATAGCTATAAATGAAATGAATATATTTGAACCTGTTGAAGTAGATGAGGTAAAACTTGATGATTCAGTGTCTGAAGCAAGCTTTAATCTGAAGATAAAGGAATCGGAGGCTAAATAATGGACAAAAATAAAAGACAAATTATAATTTTAATTTGCCTACTAGCATTTATAGCTAATTATAGTATATATACTTATTATATAAATCCTCGATTGCAGAAAATAATAGATTTAAAGAAAAGCTATGAACAAAAGTTAAATAAACTGAACTCCTTAGAAAAAGAAAAAGCTAGTATACACAGCCTAAAAGAGAATGTTTCTAATCTCAAAGTTGAAAGTGAAAAATTAGATGATATGGCTCCTAGGGAAATTGATACTCCAAAGCTTATTTATGACTTTTACAACTTTTGCAGGCTTTATGGAGTAACTGGAGATAGTATTAAGTTTCAACTGGAAGCAACTTCTGAAACAGAAAATAATAATGAAAATACTGATACTAATAACAATAATAATTCAGAAAAAAACTCAGATTTAGTATTGGTAAGTCTTACTATAGATTTGTCTATAAAAGGAAACAAGCAAAATATAGGTAATATGTTAAATAACCTTAATAGTATAACTGATAGAAAGCTTAATGTTAAAAATATAGTTCTTGCTCCAGCTGAAATGCAGCAAAGTGAAGAAGGTCATCAAAATAACAACATTAATGGCAACTCTCAGGATGTTAAAATACCAAACAATGTACAAAATGCACAAAATGAACCATCTGTACAAGGAGGAAATGGAGTGACTATGACTAACCTCTATGAGATGATGGCGAATATAACTTTTGTTCAGTACATACAGATTAGTAATAAGAGTTATGAACAGTTTAAAAGTTATCCATTCTTTGATGAGAATGATAAAGGGTTTGGAAGTTTTTCAGAGATGTTTAAGTAGTGAAAACTTTTTATGAAGGGGGGAGAATGTGGTTAGAAAAAGAGGATTTACACTAATAGAGATTATGATAGTTTTGGCGATTATAGCTTTGCTGTCTGTAGTATTAGTACCAAAGGTAGGAGCTATTAAGCTTCAATCAAAAAATAAAAATGTAACTACTAATGTGATGTTAGTTAGAAGTTATCTTGAGAATAGATCGGGAAAAGATGGTATTCAGTATAAAGTGATCACTATCGGCGGAAAGACACAGGAACAGGCTCTTGATAGTATTCTGAAAAGCAATAATAATGATAATACTAGTTATATTGGGATTGGACCAGATATGACTTCTAATTTTTCAGGTAGTAATGCCTTGACAAATCCTTTTACTAGCAATAATTCTATTGTATATTCTCAAGGCAATATAACAAATAAAAGCCCCTCTTCGACTTCATCGGTTTTAGTGTATTATAGCACTGGTAATTTGCCTTCAGATAATAATTCTGTAATTAATAATTCAATGATGCCTAAAGGGGTAGACTTTAAAGGAAATGTAGTAATTGTTGTTTATAGTACGGGATATGTCTTATATGGTGTGGATAACAGCGGAGAAATGGTTAACATATATATTATTAAATTTCCACCAACACCGCCTATTGTTAAGGGAGGTGTTACACCAGGTGATGGAGGAGATGACGGAGAAGACACTAACGGTAATACAATTGCAGATTTATTAGCTACGAACTGTTTTAATGTACTAGGTGATAGTAGTACTCAAGTTAATTTAGGTAATAGCACCACAATGAGCATTACAGGTTCTGTATATTTACAAGGCCAACAGATTACACTTAAACAGAATTCAGATATTAATGGTAATTTTTCAATTTTAGGTGTTGGAGGGCAAAATAGTATTAATATTGGGAATGGGAGTGGTCAGAATCAAATCGTTAATGGAATAGTAAATTTTCAAGCATATAATATTGATTTAAATAGTAATTTTCAATCAAATAACAATGTTTCTATCTTGGCTAATAATAAAGTTAACTTTGGTAATTCAAGTATTAATACAAGTTTTAGCAATGGTAATGTTCAAATTGAGAGTGATAATGAGGCTATCTTTTCCAGTGATATAAGCTTAACAAATAGTAAGTTTTCTACAATATCTGAAGGAAATGTTGAATTCACTAATAGAGGTAGGAATTTTAATTTAGATAGAAATAGTTCGGCATATATACAATCTAAAAACGATATGGATTTCTACTATAAATTAGATTCAAAGGGTCCAATAACAATGATTTCAACAAATAATTTAGATTTTGGTAATAATGGTCAAAGTATAAATATAAATGCCGGCACTTACCTTAAAGGAAATACAGTAAGTATAAACAAGAATGTAGCCTTTGGGGATACGTATATAGAGGCTAATACGTTTGACTACAAAAATGCTAGTATTTATACAACTAGCTTAAAGACTTATATAAATAATTTCATTAAAGGTAATTCAATATACCCAAATCCAGTACTTGTATCTGCTCATCAAGAGCCAAGTGAACCAGCAGTGCAGCCAACACCTATTACACGTATTACTACACCTAATCAAATTAAGACTACCAAAAGTGGTATTGTACATAGCAATGCTTATGACGTTACAACTTATAATGATTTAGCTTTTCGTGTAATTCGAGGATCAGATAATAATGCATTAAAGCAAGCACTAGCACCTACAAGTGAAAATATAAATCCTAATATTTATAAATTGCTTATAATTGATGGAGATTGTTCTATTGAAGGAAGTATAAATAATTGGGGAACTAAAGATTTAGTATTTAATAATTTCATAATCTACTGCACAGGTAAGATGACGTTTGCTAATAATATTAATAGTATAACATTTAATAATTCGGCTATAATCACTAAAAATGCTGATACAAATGCTCACTTTACTATGACACAGTTAAGTAGTAATCAATATACTGAAAATATTAAGAGAAAGATCAATAATTGTTTTGAAAAATATTTTCGATAAGTTTTACATTAGTGAAACTAAATTTGATTAATAAATTATTAGCTTCATCAGTGTAGGAGTTTTGGTGTTAGAAAGTAATAAATAAGAAATACTTGAAAGATTAATTAACATATCTTTAGGTTTTGAAGGTTCTAAGTTATAAATCTATACAAAAATAGAGGTTTAAAATGAGAAAAGAAGGTTTTACTTATATAGAAATCATGATTGCCACAACCATATTTTTGATATTGTCTATTTTTATTGTGAGAATCAATATTACAGCAAATAAAAATATAAGGCTACAAATTGAGAGACAAAATATGACGATGGAAGCACAAAAACTTTTAGAAAAATTTAAAACCGCTACTACAGACGTTGGTAACTATAATAATGGAGACTATGAGAAAGTTGATAACTATTATGTTGTGGTGCAATCTAAAACTGTCAGTGAAGGGCCACCAAAACTTTTAGAAGTGACTATAAGAGTACGTAAAAATATTGCTGATAAAAATAATGAAGTAGTGTTAACATCACATTTTTTAAAAAAGTAAGGTGAAGTTCATGAAGAAAAAAGGATTTACATTAATTGAACTAATGATAGCTATAGCGGTTTTTACCATATTCTCTATGTATCTTTACCAGACTTTTTTTTCTCAAGTAAAACAGTCCTTTAATTTTAATAACAATATAGATATTCAGTATAATGGAAATAAAGCTTTAAATATGATAACTGATCAAATTAGAAATTACAGCTTTACTAATATAAGTGTAAATGGAACTAAAGTGCTTTCCGGAGGAAAGGTTATAATAGACCTAGATTCAACCGTAGTAAATACTTCAAATACCGATATAATATTATATTATAATAGTACAAATAAGATTCTAAGTGACAGCAGTGGTAACCAGTGTTCTAATATAGACTCAATTAAAATTGAAAGAGGTTCAAATGACGAAAATGAACTGATGCTGATTACTATTTCAGCTTCAGAGGGAGATACTAAGAGCACAAGCTCTACTGCTGTGAATATAAATAAATAGAGAACAATCCAATGTTGTTATTTTTATGCTGCATGGGGCACCAAGCGGAGGTATAGAGTTTTATGAAAAAGAAAGGTTCTGCTCTTTTGATTGTTATTATTATTATGATGTTAACCTTTGTACTAGCAGCATTAATACTAGATGCTAGTATTAAAAATAATAGATTAGCCTCAGATACATCTAATAGAACTAAAGCTTACTATAGTGCTGAAGCAGGGATTTATGATTCTATAAATTATATTAATAGCAAAAATTGTGATGTATCTAGCGGAACTATAATGACTAATCTTCATAACGCTGGTGGTCTTTATGGTGATAACATGTCATTTTATAATGTTACTCTTATGAATGAAATCACCAATAAAGTTACTCAGATAGGTAACCCAATAACTTATACGAAGGAGTATACTTTTGATCTTTATTCCTCTGGCAGCTATGGTTCTCAGGGATATGTTATAGTTGCAAATGTATCTGTTATTTATAAAAGTAATGATAATATAAATTATAACTATGCATCTTATTCTATAAAATCTAAGAAAGTTTATAGGGGTTAGGGCTTAAAAAATCTATAAAGATTTAAGGATAAATAAGACAAGATATTTGTGAGCAGAGAAAAGTAGTGTAAGTTGAGGAAAAACAATAAACTGGCTAAGTATGGGGGATAAAATACCATTAGATTATGAGTAAAAATAGGAGTATAAGTTGCTTCTGTTTTTATTTTTATGCCTATGAATTAGATTAATGATTTTATGGTAAAATGATAATATAGTAGAAACTTATGGAGGGAAAAATGAACACATTAATTAGAATATTTATAATGATATTCGGCTTCATAATAGGAAGCTTCCTAAACGTCTGCATATACAGAATACCAAAAGGACAATCTATAGCGTATCCACCATCTCACTGTACTAACTGTGACAGAGAAATAAAATGGTACGATCTAGTTCCTATATTTAGCTACATATTCTTACTAAAAGGCAAATGCAGACACTGCGGAGAAAAGATATCTATAAGGTATCCAGTAATTGAATTTATAACAGGAGTATTGTATCTTGTAATATATATAAAATATGGACTAACCCTAACAACATTAAAATATATAGCTTTCATAACCATTCTCATTGTAGTTGGAATTATTGATTTGGATACTACAGATGTGTATTTTAGTACAACCATTGTAGGAGTTGTACTTGCTCTATCATTTATAGCAGCCAGTGGATATTTATATAGCGATTTCAAACAGTATATATATGGAGGGTTACTAGGTGGGGGAGTTATAGCCCTAATAATAGTCCTTACCAAAGGCATGGGCTGGGGAGATGCAGAGATATGTCTTTACAGCGGGTTATTCCTAGGATTAAAACTAACCATAGTTATGTTGTTTTTCTCCTTTATCTTCGGCTCAGTAATTAGCTTAATACTTATAGCTTTAAAGAAAAAAAATAGAAAAGACTATATTCCCTTTGGGCCTTTTATTGCCCTGGCAGCAGTCTTTACCGTGTTTTTCGGAGACAAAATACTCCTTTGGTATGGCATATTCTAAAAATTTCGTCATAAATTAATTGACAAAAGCATAAAAATTGAATAAAATAATGTAAACAATGAATTTGAAAGAAAGAAAAATTGAATGATTTTAAATTTACTCGTATATACCCTGAATATGGCAGGGAGTATCTACCGGGAGCCGTAAATTCCTGACTATGAGTGAAGTTATTGTGGTACGGCTAAAACCACACTAATTTCACGTAATAGTGCAATTAGTGTGGTTTTTTTGTTTATTCAAATTATAATTTAAGGGAGTGTGTTCTAATGGCAAGAATTTTAAAACAAGCATATACTTTTGATGATGTTCTTCTAGTTCCAAATAAGTCAGAGATTTTACCAAAAGAGGTTACCTTAGCTACAAACTTAACTAAGAAGATAAAATTAAATATACCTCTTATGAGTGCTGGTATGGATACTGTTACGGAATCTAAGATGGCAATAGCTATTGCAAGAGAGGGCGGAATTGGTATCATACACAAGAATATGACTATAGAACAACAAGCAGCAGAAGTGGACAAAGTTAAAAGACAGGAAAACGGAGTAATAACAGATCCTTTTTATCTTTCTCCAGAGCACACTATAGAAGATGCGCTAGCTGTTATGAGCAGATATAGAATATCAGGGGTTCCTATAACTGTTGATGGAAAGTTAGTTGGAATAATAACTAACAGAGATATTGTTTTTGAAACTAATTATGGTAGAAAAGTATCAGAGGTTATGACAAGCGAAAATTTAATTACAGCTCCTGAAAACACTACTATAGAAGAAGCAAAAGAAATTCTTAAAACTCATAAAATAGAAAAACTCCCTTTGGTAGATAAAGACTTTAATTTAAAAGGACTTATAACTATAAAAGACATTGAAAAGGTAAAAATATTCCCTAATAGTGCAAAAGACGAGAGAGGCAGGCTTTTATGTGGTGCAGCTGTAGGAGTTACTGCAGATATGTTAAAGCGTGTAGCTGCTCTTATTGAAGCCGGTGTAGATGTAATAACAGTAGATACAGCTCATGGACATTCCAAAGGAGTTATAGATGCAGTTAGAACTATTAAGGAAAATTATCCGGATATACAAGTTATTGCAGGTAATGTTGCTACAGCCGAAGCAACAAGAGATTTAATTCTTGCAGGTGCAGACTGTATTAAAGTAGGTATAGGACCAGGATCTATTTGTACAACTAGAGTTGTAGCAGGAGTTGGAGTACCACAGCTTACAGCAGTAATGGATTGTGTGGAAGAAGCAAATAAGTACGGAGTTCCAGTTATTGCAGATGGTGGTATTAAGTATTCTGGAGACATAGTAAAGGCTTTAGCAGCGGGAGCTAAGGTAGCTATGATGGGGTCAATGTTTGCTGGCTGTGAAGAGTCACCAGGAGAAACAGAGATATATCAAGGAAGAAGTTATAAGGTGTATAGAGGAATGGGTTCTTTATCGGCAATGGCTTGTGGAAGTAAAGATAGATACTTCCAAGAAGGTAATAAGAAACTAGTTCCTGAAGGTGTAGAAGGAAGAGTGCCTTATAAAGGATATGTTGCAGAAACTATATTCCAACTTTTAGGTGGAATTCGCTCAGGCATGGGGTATCTTGGATCTAAGACTTTACATGAATTATATGAAACTGCTACTTTTGTAATTCAAACATCATCAGGATTAAGAGAAAGTCATCCACATGACATATCAATGACTAAAGAAGCGCCAAATTATAGTGTAAATCAATAAAAAACTTGGAGGTAACTGATGAAAAGAGAATTAGTTTTAATAATAGACTTTGGTGGACAATATAATCAACTTATAGCAAGAAGAGTTAGAGAAAATAATGTGTACTGTGAGATAGTTCCATACACATACTCAATAGATAAAATAAAGGAAAAAAGCCCTAGAGGAATAATTTTCACAGGTGGGCCTAACAGCGTTTATGGAGAGGGTGCTCCTAGAATTGATAAGGAAATATTTGAATTAGGTGTACCAGTGCTTGGAATATGCTACGGTGAGCAGCTTATTGCTCACACTCTTGGAGGAAATGTTAAAAGTCCAGAGGTAAGAGAATATGGTAAAACAGAAGTTAAATTAGATAACTCCTGTACATTATTTGACGGAATAGAAGAGAATGAAATTTGCTGGATGAGTCATACGGATTATGTAGAAAATGCACCGGATGGTTTTAGAATAATTGGAACAACAACACAGACACCGGTAGCAGCTATGGAAAATGTAGAAAAGAAGATATATGGCGTTCAATTTCATCCAGAAGTTGAGCACACACCTTTCGGAAAGAAGATGCTTTCAAACTTCCTTTTTAGAATTTGTGAGTTAAAGGGAGATTGGTCTATGTCTTCCTTTGCAGAGGAACAAATTAAAGCTATAAAAGAAAAGGTTGGAGATAAAAAAGTAATTTGTGCTCTATCCGGTGGAGTTGATTCATCAGTAGCAGCGGTGCTTGTTCATAAGGCTATTGGAAAGCAATTAACTTGTATATTTGTAGATCATGGTCTTCTTAGAAAAGATGAAGGAGATCAGGTTGAAAATATCTTCAGAAAACAATTTGATATGAATTTAATAAGAGTAGATGCAAAGGATAGGTTCTTAGGAAAGCTTGCAGGAGTATCAGACCCTGAGAAAAAGAGAAAAATTATAGGAGAAGAATTTATAAGAGTATTTGAAGAAGAAGCTAATAATTTAGGAGAGATTAGTTTTTTAGTTCAAGGTACTATATATCCAGATATAGTTGAAAGTGGAACAGATACATCTGCAACAATAAAGAGTCACCACAATGTTGGAGGACTTCCAGAAGACATGCAATTTAAGCTTATAGAGCCACTAAGAGAATTATTCAAGGACGAGGTAAGAGCTGTAGGGGAAGAACTAGGAATTCCTCATAAACTAGTTTGGAGACAGCCGTTCCCAGGACCAGGTCTTGCTATAAGAGTTCTTGGTGAAATAACAGAAGAAAAATTAGAAATCGTAAGAGAAGCAGATGCTATTTTTAGAGATGAAATAGCTATTGCAAAACTTGATGAAAGTATATGGCAGTATTTTGCTTGCCTTCCTAATATACGTTCAGTTGGAGTTATGGGAGATGAAAGAACTTATTGTCATACAATAGCACTAAGAGCAGTAACTTCATCTGATGCAATGACTTCAGAGTTTGCTAGAATACCTTATGAAATTTTAGATAAGGTATCAAGAAGAATAGTAAACGAAGTTAAGGGAGTAAACAGAATTGTTTATGACATAACTTCAAAACCACCAGCAACTATTGAGTGGGAATAGAATAAACATAGTAAATCCAATACTTGCATAATATAAAAAGTGTTTTTGATTATTTCTAAATATAAATAATCAAAAGCACTTTTTTGTTTAAAAAAACCATTGAAGGCGAATAATAAACTTAGTCTTTATAAAGTTAAAAATATTTCTGCTGTAAATGGTTACAAATACTTTATTTGTAAAATATGTATTGTCATGGCTTGATTTATATATAATATTAGAATAGAATTTCAATTAGGACTAGTTTAAGTAAAAGATAAATTTTAAAAGGGAATACTAATTATTCAATATAAATGAACTTTAAATAGTTATATTTAAAACTGAGTCTTAATATTCAACAGGGAGGTAGAGTTATGTCAAAAAAAGGTTTAACTTTAGATTTAAGCAATGCAATGCCTTATCTACAAGAGCATGAAGTTACAGGTTTACAACCATTTGTTAATGAGGCTCATAAAATGCTTCATGAAGGAACAGGTGCAGGTAATGATTATTTAGGTTGGGTCGATCTACCTGTTAATTATGATAAAGATGAATTTAATAGAATAAAGAAAGCTGCTGAAAAGATAAGAAGTAATTCTGATGCTCTTATTGTTGTAGGAATAGGTGGCTCATATTTAGGAGCTAGAGCCGCAATAGAAATGCTTACACATACCTTCTACGGAAGCTTATCAAAGGATAAGAGAAAAGGACCAGCTATATTCTATGTAGGAAATAACATAAGCTCTACATATATGACAGATTTATTAGAAACTATTGATGGAATGGATATATCCGTTAATGTTATATCTAAATCTGGTACTACTACAGAACCAGCTATTGCCTTCAGAATTTTCAAAGATTTGATGGAAAAGAAATATGGAAAAGAAGGTGCAAAGGAAAGAATATTTGCAACAACTGATAAAGCTAGAGGAGCATTAAAAACTTTAGCTGATGCAGAAGGCTATGAAACCTTTATAATTCCTGATGATGTTGGAGGAAGATATTCAGTTTTAACACCAGTTGGGCTTCTACCAATAGCAGCAGCAGGAATTGACATTGAAGAAATGATGAAAGGTGCGGCAGATGCAAGAGAGACTTATAGTAATCCAGATATTAATAGCAATGATGCTTATAAATATGCTGCAGCTAGAAATGCGTTATACAGAAAAGGTAAGACTACAGAAATGTTAGTTAACTTTGAACCTTGCTTGCATTACTTTGGTGAGTGGTGGAAACAATTATTTGGAGAAAGTGAAGGAAAAGACAATAAGGGAATATTCCCAGCAGCTGCGGACTTCTCAACGGATCTACACTCTATGGGTCAGTATATACAAGAAGGCTTAAGAGTTCTATTTGAAACATTTATAAATGTTGAAAAACCAAGAAAAGATGTGACTATAGAGAAGAATGAAGATAATCTAGATGGATTAAACTTCTTAGCAGATAAAACTATGGATTTTGTAAACCATCAAGCTTTAAGAGGAACAGTTTTAGCTCATAGTGACGGAGATGTTCCAGCCTTTGTTGTAAATATACCAGAACTAACTGCATACTATTTTGGTTATGTAGTATATTTCTTTGAAAAAGCTTGTGGAATTAGTGGATACCTAATGGGAGTAAATCCATTTGATCAACCAGGAGTTGAAGCCTATAAAAAGAATATGTTTGCTCTACTTGGTAAGCCAGGATACGAAGAGATGAAAGCCCAGTTAGAAGCAAGACTTAAGTAATAGATTAGAAGAAGATAACCTTGACCTACAGTTAGCGATTCCATAGCTACTATAGGTCGAGTTATTTTTCTAAAATCATATTAAATTAAAAGGAGGTAGGCTATGAAAATTTTAGTAGATGCAGATGCCTGTCCAGGTAAAGATTTAATAGAGAAAGCAGCCAAAGAAAATGGTCTAGAGGTTGTTATGTTTTGTGACATAAGCCACATTATAACTACTAATTATAGTACAGTAAAATATATGGACAAGGGTTTTCAAAGCGTAGATATGGCTGTAGCTAACGAGGCTAAAAAAGGAGATATAGTAGTTAGTCAGGACTATGGTGTTGCAGCAATGGTTCTTGGTAAAAAAGCTTATGCTATAAGCCCTAAAGGGTATATTTATGATGACAATAATATTGAGAAACTTTTATTTGAAAGACATATTTCTGCGAAAGTTAGGAAAGGTGGCGGCAGAACCTCGAATCCTAAAAAACGAAATAAGGAAGATGATGAAAGACTTTATTATAATCTATTGAAACTAATAAATCAGGCTAAAGAACTATACCCTAATCAGTAATGATATTACTATTAGGGTACAGTTTAATTTAGGTTTTAGTATAAAACTCAAACCTAAGAGGTACTAATAGAATCTTTGACGGAATTCATATCCACAGTATTCCTAGGACCTTCCGGATAAAGTAACCCATTAGAGGTTCTTTCAATTATAGGGTATCCTTCTATAGAAAATCCTGTATCTATACCTTCCTTTTTGTATGGATATTCTGGATCATATCTATCTATTTTATGAGACATACTATCACTCTCCTCAAAAGTATTTTTTCCTAAGACATATGTTCTTATCCTTAGTACTAATGAGAATATTTTTACAAAATAGTGTTAATATAGAGGATGCTTCAGCAGCTACATTTTAAACAATATGCAGGTTGAAATTCTAGGTATAACTATAGTATCCTCATATGAAATTTTTTTCTTTATATCTGTATTGTCTTTTAATGCCACATACCATCTTCCTTCAGGAAGATCAATAATTACATCTTTTTTATTAGCATTAAAAACAACTAATATATCCTTCCAAGAATCATTGTTAGCATAGTCCTTTAAAATAAAACCAATAGTATTATCAGGATAATAATCCAGAATCAACAGGTGTTTTTTAATTTTATCAACAGTGTCAATTCTAAAGGCAGGATGGTTATTTCTTATGCTTATGAGTTTTTTATAATAATTAAAAACGTCTATAAATTCAGCCTTTCTAGCCCAATCTACCCAGTTTATATTATCAGGCTTATTATAACTATTATGCTCTCCATATTTGGTTCTGCAAAATTCCTCTCCAGAATATATAAAAGGAATACCTGGGGAAGTGAGAATAATTGCAGCACACAATTTTGTCATTCTCTTTTTAGTATCAAAGCTTTCAGATTTACAACTGGAATCTATCTTATCCCACAATGTAAGATTATCATGACATGATATATAGTTCACCGACTGAGAAGGAGCTAGAAAGTCACAGCAAATAAGTTTAATAAGATCTTTATTACTATGAGATTTCCCTGTAGCAAAGCCTTTTTCTTCAGCATTAAAGACATCTCCTTTTATGCAATCCCTTATTCTATCATTAAAAAATGCGATGCCAGGCAGTTTTTTAGAATTGTTATAGGTAGCTTTTTCACTTTCATCTAAACAAGTATTTAGGTTCCAACCTTCCCCATATATCATTACATTTTTCTTGAATTCACTAAGTTTTTTACGTAGAGAGTTCATTGTATCTATATCCTGTAATCCCATTAAATCAAATCTAAAGCCATCGATATGATATTCTTTGCACCAGTAGAGAACGGAGTCTATAATAAACTTTCTCATCATGGAATGCTCAGAGGCAGTATCGTTTCCACAGCCACTTCCGTTTGAGAGAGCTCCATTTTGTGAATATCTAAGATAGTACTCAGGAAATATTTTTTCAAAGTTACTGTTTGCAGCATCGAAAACATGATTATATACTACATCCATATTTACAGCTATATTATTCTGGTGTAGGTGATAAATTAGTTTCTTTAATTCATATATTCTGCATATAGGGTCGTAGGGATTGGTAGAATAGCTTCCTTCAGGAACGTTATAGTTTTGAGGATCATAGCCCCAATTATATTTATAAGGCTGTTTTTCATCTACACTGATGTAGCTAAAATCAAAGATTGGCATAAGTTGTAGGTGGGTTATGCCTAAGTCTTTAATATGATCTAAACAAGTAGGTAGATTATTGCTGGAGAATGTAGAGTCTTCTGTAAGTGCTAGAAATTTTCCTTTATGGTTTACCCTACTTTCATGGTGAATAGATATGTCACGTATACTAGTTTCGTAAATTATAGCGTCTGTATAATTTTCGAGACTAGGACTAGTATCCTTGTACCAACCATGGGGATTTGTTTTTGACAAATCCACTATAAATCCCCTAAGTCCATTGATACTTACTGATTTTGCATAGGGGTCAACTACTTCGTTTACTTTATTGTATACTTCAACTTCATAATTATAGTAATACCCATTCAAGTCTCCCTTAACTAAAACAGACCAAAGTCCATTGCTTTCTTTCATATTTATCACTTTCTTATCCTCTTCAATAGAGGGTTCTCCATTACTATAGAGAAGTAGATTAATATTGGATGCAGCAGGAGACCATATTCTAAATATTGTATATTCATGGTTATAAATAGCACCTAAGGCTAAATCATGATAAAATCTGTTATCAAAATCCTTTGTGGAGAATAGGGGGTGAAATAGTATCTTTTTATGCAGATTTTCGTGGCTTATATAACATTCACTTTTTATATTTACTTCTTCTTTTAGCAAAAGAGTTACGTTGTTATCTACTACAGAGTACTTTTCTATAGATAATTTAGAATTTCCATTTTTAATTTCAAATTTATAAGATCTAAACTGGGAAAAATCATCTACAGAAACTTTTACTTTATTAAAGTTTTTTAGAACTGCATTAAAAATTATCATCAAAATAACCTCCAGTGAAAATCTATATAAAGTTTAAACTATATAATAACTATATTATAAAAATGTAATATAAATGTTAATAAAAACCTATTACAAAATATGGAACTATAGTATAATGTAATCTAGAGATATTATAAACAGGGGATGTGTAGTAGATATGAATGAACTAACTATAAGTTGTAATTTAGAGAGTCCACAAGAAAAGAATACAAAAATAGCAATAAGTATAATTAACAACTTAGAAGAAGATTTACTATATAAGTATATGATAGGCAGTAATGGAACTTGGGATACACTGAAGGATTTTAGTGAGGAAAGTAGTGCAGAATGGATTCCAGAGGAAGACGGGAAATATATAATAATGATACAAGGTAAGAGAAAAGATGGAGACAAAAGCTTTGATTACGTATCTAGAGTAGACTATATAATAGGAAAGAGTGAGGGAAAACTTATAAATTCAGTTAGCTTAGATCAGTACGAATTGAGGATAGGAGATAAGCTGAATTTGTTTGTAGATACAGATAAAGTACCATTAATGTTTAGATATTGCTTAAAAGTTAAGGATGATTGGGAAATTATAAAAGATTATTCCGCAGATAATACACTCTCCTGGGTGGCTAAGTTTGAAGGAAAAGGAGAGCTTTTAGTAGAATGTAAAAATATTGATTCTGAGAGCAACTGTGATGACTTCAAGATTGTAGAATTTGAAGTACTTCCTTTAAAGGAAATCGAAATAATTAGCTTCAAGTGTTTAACTTCAGAGTTAGTAGAAGATTCCGAGCTTATTTTTAAAGTAGAGGCTTCTTATGAAGAGGGGAGAAATATATTATATAAATTTCTTAGGATAAGTTCCAATGGAGAAGTTAAATGTGTACAGGATTACTCTACAAAGAAAGTCGTTAGTTATGTAGAAACTAATAGTGGCGACTATAAGCTTTTGTGTTTAGCAAAAGATATGTATTCTACTAACAGTTTCGATACAAGGGCAGTGATAAATTTTAAGGTAAAAAAATATAAAGAGTTAATTATAAAAAGTTTTACTGGTGATTTAAGTTCTCCCCAGCTAGTAGATACTCCAATAACATTAAAAGCAGATGTTATTGGAGGAAAGGAACTTTTATATAGATATATAGTTGAAGGAGAGTACACTGAGGACTCTGGATACATTAGAAGTAATACCTATATATGGAGAGGTAAGGTTTCTGGAGAATATAAAATAAAGTTATGGGCAAAGGACAAATCTTTTGAAGGAAATTACGAGGTAGAAGAGTGTTTTGACTTTGTAATTGATGAGCAAAGCGAGGAACCAGTGGCTATTAATGACGTATTAATTGACAAGAAGGATAGAGTTTTAGTAAATGAAAAAATTCAGGTAATTGTCAATGCCAGTGGAGGAACTGATTTAAGATATTCTTTTATTGTAAGTAGGAACAATGAAGAATTAGATAGAATAGATTATGGAACTTGTAACTGGATGAATTTTATGCCTAAGGAACAGGGGCAGTATAAGCTAGAGATAATGGTAAAGGACAGATATTCTGACAGGGAGTATGACTGTCATGAATTGATAAGCATAGAAGTGTTAGATTATATTCCTGCAAGCCTAGATCATGTTATTTTTTCCTTAGGAGAATATCATGTTGTAGGAGATAGAATAAACCTTAACGTAATAACACAAAATTCAAAAGAGGTACTTGTAAATTATGTATTGAAAATAAATAACCATAAAGTAGAGGAAACAGACTTTGTAAAAGAAAAAGGATATGTATTCACGCCTAAATGTAATGGAATATATACTGTAGAGATTTTTGCTAAGAGTGTAAAAAGTAACAAGCCTTTCGATTGTAAAAAAGAAGTTAAAATAGAAGTTCATGAAGCCTTTCCGGTAACCAACACTAAAGTTACCTGCGATAAAGTTAAATTTTCATGTAATGAGTCTATAACCTTCACCGTTCATAGTGAAGGGGGAAAAGATGTAGTATATGAATTTTATCTTATGGAAAAAGGAGATTGGAATTTAGTGCAAAACTACAGCAAAAAAAATTACTACACCTTTATTCCATTTAGTAAGGATGAATATAAAATACTAGTACTTGCTAAAAGTCAGCAGAGTAAGGTTTCCTATGAGGATTATGATACATTTGCTTTTTTAGTAGAATAACAATATTAATAATAGATAACCATTTAATTATATACAGTTTTTGCATATAAAGTATTTAATAAAAAGATACGATAACATATAAGTGTAAAGAATAAAGAGGTTGGTGAAACGATGAAAGTAGATAATAATAAAAATGCGGAGCAGCTCTTGCAGTTTCAATTGATGACTCAAATTCTCAAGCAAGCTGCGGGAGACTCGGATTCTTTTTCACTTATTATGGAAAGTTTAACTAAAGCAATGTCAGATAGTGATGGAAATATAGATTTAAGTAGTTTTGGGCTAGGAGAAGAAGATCTTAGCAAGTTAGGCTATGGAGCTGGTCAAAGACTAAACTCTCTATATAAAGATGTAAAGGGTGATATTAGCAGCGGAAATATAAGTATAGATGAAGCAGTTAATAGAGCATCTAAAAAATATGGAGTAGATAAAGAGCTTATATTGGCAGTTATAAAACAGGAATCAAGCTTTGATCCTAAAGCTACATCTCATGCGGGAGCAATGGGGCTTATGCAACTTATGCCTGGTACCGCAAGGTCATTGGGGGTTTCTAATGCCTATGATGTTCAGCAGAATGTAGAGGGAGGAACTAAGTATTTAAAGGGCTTATTGGATATGTACGGAAATTCTAAGGAATTAGCATTAGCAGCATATAACGCAGGTCCAGGAACTCTGCAAAATAGAGGGGTAAAAGATACCAGCGGAATTTCCAGACTTCCTTATGAAACAAGAGATTATGTACAAAAAGTCATGAAATATTACGGAAAGTAAAACAGTCTTTAACTAGACTGTTTTTATTTTGCAATTTAAAGGTTATAATACATAATAGAATAAGAAGCGCTAGGAGGATTTGGCATGGATAGATTAGATAAGGTTTTGTCCAATCTTGGATATGGAACAAGAAAAGAGGTAAAAGCTCTTGTAAAGGATGGTATGGTAGAGGTTGATGATGTAACAGCTAGTGATAGTGGTATGAAAATAGACCCGGAAATCAGTGAAATAAAAGTATCTGGAGAAATAGTTAACTATAGAAAACATATATATCTAATGATGAACAAACCAGATGGGGTGGTTTCTGCAACCTTTGATAACTACGACGAAACAGTGGTAGATTTGTTAGAACCAGAACATCAGGTGTTTAAACCCTTTCCAGTAGGTAGACTGGATAAAGATACAGTAGGATTATTACTGCTTACAAATGATGGTGAGCTAAATCATAGACTGTTATCACCTAAGTGGCACGTAGATAAAGTTTATTATGCAGAAATAGATAAGGCTGTAGATGAAAAAGATATTAGAGCTTTTAAAGAAGGAATAACTTTAGATGATGGTTATGAGTGTCTGCCTGCTAAATTAGAAATTTTGCAAGCAGATGAACATGGTTCAAAAGTTCATGTAACTATACAGGAAGGAAAGTTTCACCAAGTTAAGAGGATGTTTAATAGCAGAGACAAAAATGTTATCTACCTTAGAAGGATAAAGTTTGGTCCTCTTGGATTAGATGAAGAGTTAGCAGAGGGAGAATATAGGGAGCTATCACAAGAGGAAATCGAAACTCTTAAAAAAGTTTAGTTTAAATATAAGAATATATAAAAATGAATACAATATGAATTGAATTTAATCATATTAATATATTTTTTACAATTAAATTTGCAAAACAGCTTGAAATTTAAAACAACCTTTAATATAATTATTTTGTAAGGATAAATAAAAGGAATAAATAGCCCCCTTTTTATTTATTGTAAACGGCCCATGCCCCAATGGGCTGTTTTTTATTGCATAAAATAGAATTAATAATGTATCCTTATTGACAGTTAACTTGTATTTAAAATAAATTTAATTCAATTCAGATAAATTATCGTAATTGTTATAGATTAATGCTTTAATACGTGATAGAATTGAATTGAAAAAGGCAATACTTAAGATATCTATAATTAAATAAGGAGTTGAGCTCATGGACGAATATAAATCCAAGTTACAAAGTGAAGCAATGGATTTTTTATGCGAAGCTATATTATCTTTAAAAAGTAAAGAGGAGTGCTATAGATTTTTCGATGACATATGTACAATAAATGAAATAAAAGCATTGGAGCAGCGACTTCAGGTTGCAAAAATGCTGAGAGATAAGAAAACCTACCTTGAAATTGCAGCAGCTACGGGAGCTAGTACTGCCACTATAAGTAGGGTAAACAGATGCTTAAATTATGGTAGTGATGGATATACTATAGTATTAGAAAGAATAGATAGTAAAGAGTAAACATTAAATAACGAAAATACATTTACGAGAACTGTATTAATATAGTAATTTATATACATAAATATGTGTTGATGCCATTGATAGCCAGTGGGTAAATCAGCACATTTTTTGTTTTTTTAATGATTAAACCATTAGTAAAATGTTATAATATTAAACATAAAAGCAGTAAAAAAACTAGGGAGTGAGTACTTATGGATTTAAAGAAGCTTTTAAATAAAGAACAGTATGAAGCGGCTGTAACTGTAAACGGACCGCTATTAATTTTGGCTGGTGCAGGATCAGGTAAGACAAGAGTACTGACATATAGAATAGCTCATATGATTGAAGACTTAAATATATATCCTTCTAAAATTTTAGCTATAACCTTTACTAATAAGGCAGCAGGAGAAATGAGAGAAAGAATTAGAGGTCTAGTTGGTAACGAAGTAGATCATATGTGGGTCTCTACTTTTCACTCAAGTTGTGTAAGAATTCTAAGAAGGGAAATAGATAAGCTAGGGTATAATAAGAATTTTGCCATATATGATAGTTATGATCAGAAGGTTCTTATAAAACAGTGCATGGAAGAATTAAATATAAATGAAAAAGATATAACCGATAGAGAGATAATAAATAAGATTGGTGAACAAAAGGATAACTTAGTATCACCACAGCAGTTTAAAAGAGAAAATGAACAAAATTTTAGATTAAATAAAATTGCAGATATGTATCTTTTATATCAAAAGAAGCTAAAAAATAATAATGCTTTAGACTTTGATGATTTAATTTATAAAACAGTAGAACTTTTCAAGAAGAACGAGGATGTACTAGAGTTTTATCAAAGAAAGTTTCAGTACATAATGGTAGATGAGTATCAGGATACTAATAAATCTCAGTATGAGCTGGTTAGACTGTTATCAGCCAAACAGAAAAACATATGTGTAGTTGGTGACGATGACCAATGTATATATGCCTGGAGAGGTGCTGACATAAAAAACATATTAGAATTTGAGAAGGACTATCCAGAGGCAAAGGTTATAAAGTTAGAGCAAAATTATAGGTCAAAGGCAAACATATTAAAAGCTGCTAATGAGGTTATAAAAAATAATACCTACAGAAAAAATAAAATACTTAGAACTGAAGATGAAAACGGTGAAAAAATCAAAATATATAGAGCCTACTCTGATATTGACGAGGGAATGTATGTAGCAAATCAAATTAAGAGATTTAGAGAAGAAGAAAATAAGTCTTATAAGGATTTTGCCATACTTTATAGAACAAATGCACAGTCCCGTGTATTTGAAGATGTGTTTATGAAATCCAATATTCCTTATAGAATAATTGGAGGATTAAAGTTCTATGACAGAAAAGAAATAAAGGATATAATGGCTTATTTAAAATTTATAAATAATCCTCTTGATGACGTAAGTTTAAGGAGAATAATAAATGTTCCAAAGAGGAGTATAGGAGACGCCACTGTACAAAAGGTTCAAGAATTTGCAGCTTCTATGGATGAATGTATGTATAGCGTTTTATTAGATATTGAAGAAGTATTAAGTCTCTCAGCAAGAAGTATATCTTCAATTAAAAAGTTTGTAAGTTTAGTAAATAGTTTTATAAGAACTAGAGATCAAGTATCTGTTTCAGCCTTGATAAAAGAAATCTTAGATACAACAGGTTATCTTAAAGAACTCAAAGAATCAAAAGAGATAGACGCTATAAGTAGAATAGAAAACTTAAAGGAACTTGTGTCAGCAGCGGTAGAGTTTGAGAGCACATCAGAGGACAAGTCGCTATCTGCATTTTTAGAAAAGGTTACTTTAGTTTCAGATGTAGATAATTTTGATGAAGATGCAAATACTGTTGTAATGATGACTGTTCATAGTGCAAAGGGACTTGAGTTTCCAATAGTATTCATGGTTGGTATGGAAAATGGTATTTTCCCTGGAACACAGTCTTTAAATGACTACAATGAGATGGAGGAGTCTAGAAGGCTTTGTTACGTTGGAATAACCAGAGCAAGGGAAAGATTGTATATGACTTCCGCAGAGAGCAGGAGAGTTTTTGGTAAAACAGTATCTTATTCTCAATCAGATTTTATAGATGAGATATCTAATGATTTAAAAGAGATGGAAGGAGCTTCAAGAAGAGGCTTTAGTAGTTTTGGAAATACTAATGTAAACTCAAGAACGAATAATGTAAATAGAAGCATAAATGATAGCATAGGTAGAAATAGCTTTAATTCACAAAGTTCTTCACCTAAGGTATCAAATATGGCTTATACCGCAGCAGATGCTGTTAACAGTCAAAAAAGTGCTAATGATTTAAAGCCTGAAGATGTTAAAGCAGGAGCTAAGGTAAGACATAGTAAATTTGGAATAGGAACCATTGTAAGTGTTTCTAAAGATGGAAGTAATACAAGACTTACCATAGCCTTTGATAAAATGGGAATTAAAAATTTAATGTATGGAGTTGCACCTTTAGAAGCAGTATAAGGAGGTTTCCTATGATAGATAACAATGATAAACTAAGTAGAATTAAAGAACTAGCGGAAGAACTAAACAGGCATTCCTATGAGTATTATGTATTAGATAATCCAACTATTTCAGATAAAGAATATGATAAAAAATATGACGAGTTAGTTCGTCTAGAAAAGGATACGGGAATAGTATTAAGCTATTCCCCTACACAGAGGGTTGGAGATGTAATATTATCTGAGTTTCAAAAATACACTCATAAAGGAAGGCTTTGGAGTTTAGATAAATCACAAACCTTTGAAGGAATAAGGGAATGGCACAAGAGAAATAAAAAAGCAATAGAAGAATATAACTCAACTCATGAGGATAAACTTCCGGAACTTAAATATGTACTAACGAAAAAGTTTGACGGATTGACCATAAACTGTACTTACGATGAAAATGGATTGTTGATAAAAGCAGCTACTAGAGGCACGGGGATAACTGGAGAAGACATAACAGCTCAGGTAAAAACAATTAAATCTGTGCCCCTAAGAATAGATAATAATCATGTTATTGAAGTGCATGGTGAGGCAATAATGACACAGACTGCTTTCGAAAATTACAATAAGATTGCAGATACTCCTCTTAAAAATTTGAGAAACGGTGCGGCAGGTGCCCTAAGAAACTTAAATGTAAAAGAAACTGCAAGAAGAAATTTATCAGCATTTTTCTACGACGTAGGGTATAATGAGGGAACTGAATTTGAAACCTATATTGAAATGATGGAATTCATTAAAAAAATGGGTTTTCCTCAAGATGATTATATTAAGGTATGTAATAGTATAGAAGAAGTAGAAGAGGAGTTAAAATCTGCTGACAGTATTAGAAAAGACTTAGATTATGACATAGATGGAATAGTAGTTGTAATTGACGACATAAGAACTAGAGAGGTACTAGGCTATACCGTAAAGTTCCCAAAGTGGGCTATAGCCTATAAATTTGAAGCTGAGGAAGCAGCCACAAAACTTCTAGAGGTGGAATGGAATGTGGGACGAAGTGGAAGGGTTACACCTACAGCTATTCTAGAACCAGTAGAGCTAGCAGGGGTTACTGTAAAAAGAGCTACATTGAATAATATGGATGATATACATAGAAAGGGAGTAAGAATTGGTTGTGACGTATTAGTTCGTCGTTCTAATGATGTAATTCCTGAAATAATAGGTGTAATAGAGGATACTGTAGAGAACAGTGAGGAAATTGAGCCGCCAGGAAATTGTCCTTATTGTGGTAGTGATTTGGTACAGGATGGAGTTCATTATTTTTGTGATAACACTTTATCATGTAAACCTCAAATGGTAAAAAGTATTGTTCACTTTGGAAGCAGAGAAGCTATGAATATAGCAGGTTTTAGTGAAAAAACTGCAGAGCAGTTATTTGAAAAACTAGAGATAAAGTCTATCGCAGATTTATACAGGTTAAAGAAAGAGGAACTATTAACTTTAGATAAGTTTGGTGATAAAAAGGCTCAAAATCTTTTAGATGCAATAGAAAAAAGCAAGACTTGTGACCTAGCATCTTTTATATATGCTCTCGGAATACCTAACGTTGGAAAAAAGACAGCTACAGACTTGGTTAAAAAATTTAAAGCCTTAGAAAAGATACAAAGTGCTAACTTTGATGAGCTTATTTCAGTACAGGATATAGGAGACATAGTTGCAAAAAGTATAATAGAATTCTTCAAAGAGGATAAGATAATAAAAAGTATAAATGAACTTTTACAATTAGGAGTAAGACCTGAACAGCAAGAGCATATTACAGTAGTTGATACTCCTTTTAATGGAAAGACCATGGTAGTAACAGGCAGCCTAAATAACTATACAAGAACAAGCATAAAGGAAAAATTAGAATCTCTTGGAGTTAAAGTTTCAGGAAGTGTAAGCAAAAAAACAGACTATCTTTTAGCAGGAGAAGCAGCAGGCTCAAAATACGATAAAGCATTAGAATTAGGAATAAAAATAATAAGTGAAGAAGAGTTTGAAGAGCTGCTGGAAAATAAGTAAGAACTATAAGAGTCGTTTGTAAAAAGTGGTATTTACAAAAACCTAAAAAAAGACTATTATAAGAGTGATCTGATTTGTGCAGAGAATGAGGCACTTTAGTGTGGAGGAGAAAAATGAGAAGGGCTATAAATTTCTTAGGATGGATAGGGGTATCTTTTACCATCCTTACACTAATATTAACACTTCTGACTACATATCAATTTATGTATGTAAAGTATTTTGATAGTTATTATACATTACAATGGTGTATATTTTTTACGATGATTTTTTGGTCTATCAAGATGTTTGAAATAAATAATACTCTTAGAAGTAAGCTGTACCCTATAGCATGTATGGTAATAGCTTTTGGAACCATATTTTTTATATTTATGAAGGTATACTAGTGAAAGTTTGTTACTTTGATGAGATTGAAGTGGATTTGTTATTAATTTAATCCTTTTAAATACACCCGGTTATGTTGTTTTTAACATAGCCGGGTGTATTATTTACTATTGAAACACAAGTATGTAGTTATTATAAATAAGAAAGCTATAGCGATTACTCAGCATTGTTGTTTGCAGATAACTCTTCTTCTTTTTGTGCCAAAGTATATATATGCTGGGTAAGCTTTTCCATTAGATAATTCTTATATCTTAATTGGTTTAATATTTGATTAAGAAGTATAAAACCCCATATTAAAACAAACATTATGGTACACATAGTAAGTATACCTAATATTTCTATGGCAAGTATCATTCTAACTCCTCCGTATAACCTTTAATAATTTACTTTTGTGGCAGTATCTTGAATTTTGTGTAAGTTTTTGAGATACGTAAATATTATACCATAAAAATCAAAGTCTAAACATAAGTTTGACAATAAAAGTTCATTCAGTAATTTGTATCAAAATTTAATATCCTCTCATATAATGAAATAACGTAAGTATTTTTCAGGAGGGGGCTTGATGGGTGGTATAGTAGAAAAAGCATATCTAAGGATTAGGCAGGATGAACTCTATAGAAGAAAGTTAAAATTAAAGAAAATAAATATAGATTCTATAACAGAAGATATAACAAAAGATTGTTGGAATTATAATATACAATACGAAATATTCTTGAAGACATCAAATTTATTAATTATAAAACTTATAGGGATAGAAAGAACTATATTATTCAAATATCATAAGAAGGATAGGGTATTATTAAGAGATTATAGAGAATTTTTGAATCGCTTAGATATATGCAAAGTTGAAAGAGGAATATATATCACTACAGGAGTATTTGAGGAAAATATAAATAAAGATGAAAAGGGTATATTTAGTAAAAGAGTAAAAAAGGTAGATGGCATAAAACTTATTAAAAGACAGTTAAAGTTTAACAAATTAAGTTTTTTAGAGTATTTACCTCAATAAATAAAAAGACGGCAATTAACAATAACCAATTGTTAATTGCCGATTTTTTTTACTAATTGTTTATTTTATACCTTATATGTTAATAATTTAGATAACTAAATAAATAGGTAGATAAGGGAGGCATTATGAGAAAACTTATTTGTTATATATTAATTCTAAGTAATCTATTATTTAATGGGTGCGTAGAAAAAAGTGTGCAAGGAACAAAAAGTGAAGGCACTAGAAACTATGTTGTTTATAATATTGGAAAATCACCAGAGGACCTAATTATGCTTAATAATCACGATTTTAGACAACAAGATTTGCTAATCAATCTTTTTGAAGGGTTAGTCACTTCTGATGAAAAAGGGAAAATAAAACCTGCTATAGCGGAAAGCTGGAGTTTAAATAAAGATGAAACCTGTTATACCTTTAAAATTAGGAAGACTGCAACTTGGAATAATGGGGAAGATATTACTGCTGAAGATTTTGTAACCTTCTTTTCTCAAGTGCTAAACAAAGACAGAGATAACGTATATGCAAAGCAACTCTACTGTATATTTGGTGCAGAGGATTATAAAAAAGGCAAGGGTGACTTTAGCAATGTTGCTGTTCGTGCACTAGATGAAAAGACTCTTGAAATAAGACTAAATTATCCCTGTAACTATTTTTTAAACATACTAGCAGAACCTATATATTCTCTTAGAAAGATAAATGAAGACTTAGTGAGTTGGAAGAAAAATTATAAGAACATACTATATTCAGGCTGTTATAAAATTGATAATATCTTAGATAACGGAGATGCAAGGTTAAAAAAGAATGAAGAATACTGGAATAATAGTTCAGTAAAGAGTGAGGATATTATGGTTACATTTATTGACAGTAGTGAAGCTTCACTGGCTGCTTTTGAAAGCAGTAAAATTGATATATTCACCAATCCTCCTATAAGCGAATTAAGTAATCTTTCAGCCTCTGGAAGGATAAGTAAAATACCATTCTATGGTATAGGAACCTTGGTTTTTAATCTGAGAAAAGAAGGAGTTATCCAGGATTCCAATCTCAGAAAATCCATTTCTGCAGCCGTAAGCAGAAAAGAAATATCAAAAGAAGCATTAAATGACACAGTTAAACCTGCTACTGCTTATATTCCACCTAATGTTAGTGATGGAATGAATGGTCAATATTTAAATAAAGAAATTTTTACGGTAGAACCAGAAAAAGCTAAGGCTTTAGACCTAATAAGTAAAAGTAAATATGAAAATAACAAAGAAGAGTTGAAGTTAATATACTTAGATTCAGTGGAAAATAAAAAGATCTGTGACACTATAGCTAAACAGTTAAGAGAGAATCTAAAACTAAAAGTACAGTGTAAAGGCTATAGTTTAGAGGAATTTTCTCAAGTGATAAGAGAAAATGATTACGACATAGCTAAAGTTAATTATGAAAGCAGTTATGACTATCCACTATCCTTTCTAGAAAGATATACTTCAGAATCAGAAATGAATTTATTTGGATATAAAAATGCTGAATTTGATACAAGGGTGGAAAGGGCCAAAAGAGAAAAGGATATGGTTAAAAAAGTTCAGGATCTAAGAGAAGCGGAAAATATTTTAATGGATGACATGCCTATAGTGCCACTATATTTTACTAATAGTGTAATATGTAAAAAGAATAATATTGACGGTATATATACAAATAAAAGGGGAAACATAAAGCTGGATAAAGTATACATCAAAGTTGAAGCTTAAGTAGGAGAATAAAAAGTCCCTCTTATTTTGAAGAGGGAGCTTTTTTTATAGAGTGCTTTGGAGTAAAATAAGCACAATCAATTTCTGTATTGATAATACTTGAAAGGGGCGTTACATGATTCAGATTACACTTACCGTTTTTTTCGTGTATGCAGTTCTCAGAACAGTTTATGTTCATCATAATGTACATACCTCCTTATAAATCCGGTGATTTTTCATTAGTTGTATAGTTGATGTGAGATGGTTATATTATTATGTGCAGAAACAGGAAGGTTTATTTTGGTTTATCTTTACATTCCTCCTCATCTATATCATTTGACCTTTGAATACATTCTGGTTTAAAAAAGCTTATAATTAAGAAAAATATTAATAAGTTTTTATTTGCATCAAAGGAGGACTTTGGATTTTTAAAAATTTCTTTCTTCTTGTTATAGGTAACATGTTTTGCAAATACAGGAGCAAGTTCACAGCTTTCAGGAGTTGGTATTGACGGCATTCTGAAATTCTGCTCCTCTACTAAATCTTCAGGTCTTAGAGAAAAGTTTCTGTACCGTTCAACATCATTTAAACTAGGAGCTTCAGGCCAGCTTAGCACAAGTCCCGAATCTAAAACTTGACGTTTAAAAATATCAGTAGCTATAGATTCACTTTTGTTTTTATCATCAGCTATATGTGAATGGATTAGACAAGTTAAAAGATATGACATAATTTCTAAACAAGAAAAATTGATATCCTTATCCTCAGTTTCTTTAATAAATATTCCTTTTTCAGGGTCATACAAAGTTAGAAGCTTTTTATATAATGCTTCAGCTTTATCTTTAAATTTTATGATACCTGTGTTCCTGTAAAACAAAATATAGTTCATATACTTCATTGAGGATAGATCCACTTTTTCTGCTGAAATAATATGACTTTCATATAAATTCTCTTCACATAAGAGTTCTGACAAATCTAGTAGTAAAAGCTTACAAGCTTCATTTTCTGAATACTTGTAGAAAAGATTTAATGCAAAGCACAGCTTTACCAGCTCTTCTGAACTTAGTTCATATAGATCTTCTTTATACTGAATGAGCATGTTTAATATATCTATGGAAAAGTTCATATAGCTCTCTTTATCATCATCTACTAGTAGAGCACATTTGTAATATGCAGCCATAAGCAATGCTTGAGATGCAAAGCTGAATTTCTTGTTTTTTTCCTCAAACTTTAACTCCTCATCGTATATATTATTTTGGATTCCTTTGTCAATAAATACTCCCTCGTCGTTTCTCAAATATGTGGCATAAAACTCTAATTGGCTTTTGCAAACTGATCTGTATATTTTTCCTAGGTTACATTTATTTGTATCTATGTTTTTAAAACTATCATAATAACTACAAAGTTCTAAAAGACATAATGTCATGTAGGAGTTACTATCTATGTTTACTTCTCTCTTAAATTTATCTTCATTCCAACAAAGCTTGTCATCGACGTTTAGTAGTTTTGGACTTGCTTTTTTGTATATGCATAGAAGTGGAGAAAGATCTTTAAATGTGTTAATATCAAAGTTGGATATCTTTTTTATCTTAAGATCCTTAAGAGAAGTGCACACTCCACATTTGGAGTAAAGTACAATTTGATTTAGAGATTCTTTTGCTAGGTAAAAAAGCTGTTCCTCAATATTTTCTTTTTTTAATTTATTGATTCTTAGAAAAGGTCCTATATATTTCAAAAACATACACCTACCATAAATTAATCCTTATATAAATAATATGAAGTAGGTTATAAAATAGTGCTAGTTTATTTTAGTGAGAAGGAGAGAATTTTATGAAAGCTGGAAAATTAAACTGGGATGATTTAAAGAGTATAATAGAAGATAGCAGACAGGTTAGAAGGGAGGATGTAAGAATTAGAAGTGGAATAGGAGAGGACTGCAGTGTGGTGAGTTTTGGAGATTATGACTGTGTTCTTTCTACTGACCCTATAACAGGCGCAGAAACCAATGCTGGACGGTTGGCAGTACATATAAATTGTAATGATATAGCATCTAGTGGAATTGAACCTTTAGGAATATTAGTGACTATACTAGCACCAGAAAATACATCAATAGAAGATATAAAAAAGGTTATGAATGAAATCAAAGAGGAGACGGTAAAGCTTAATATTGAGATATTAGGTGGTCATACTGAAATTACTAAGGCTGTTAATAAAATGATTATATCTTGTACTGTTATTGGAAAAGGTGAAAAAAATAGAGCTGTAGCTACATCAGGTGCAAATGAGGGAGATGATATAGTAGTTACAAAATTACTATGTCTTGAGGGCACAAGTATAATAGTAAATGATTACGAAAATAGTATTAAGGATATCCTTACAGAAGAGGAGATAACTGAAGCAAAGGAATATGTTAAATACATAAGTGTAGTAAAAGAGGGAATCGTTGCAGGAAAGCTAGGGGTTAACTCTATGCATGATATAACAGAAGGGGGAGTCTTAGGAGCTTTATGGGAAGTTGCAGAGGCTAGTAATCTAGGCTTTAAGGTTTATAGAGATAAGATGCCAATAAGCAGTATAACCTCAAAGATATGTGATAAATACTCTATAGACCCACTAAGACTTATATCATCTGGAAGTATGTTGATAACCACTAGAGATGGCAGTAAGTTAGTAAAGTTATTACAGGAAGAAGGTATCAAAGCTTCAATAATCGGTAAAATTACTAAAGGAAAAGGTGTTTTAGTAAATACTAGTGGTGTGGAAGAGGTAGTGATTCCACCAGAGAGGGATGAGTTATTCGTATTAGAGGAAAAGGTAGAGTGATTATTTTAAATTAGATGCACAATATTATCTAGATATTGTATAATAATTAGGTGGAAAGTAACGAACTATTATGTTTATTTTGGAGGTAAAAAATGAGAATTGGTAGTAGAAAAAATGATCAAACAAGGCATATAAAAATAACAAGAAACTATACAAAATATGCAGAAGGATCAGTTTTAATAGAGACTGGAGACACAAAAGTAATATGCACAGCTTCAATAGAGGATAAAGTTCCTCCTTTTCTAAAAGGCAAGGGAGAGGGCTGGATAACTTGTGAATACAATATGATACCTAGAGCAACTCAGGTTAGAAAAGTTAGAGATTCAACTAAAGGAAAAGTAGACGGCAGAACAATGGAAATACAAAGGCTCATAGGGAGAGCTCTAAGATCTATAGTTGATCTAAAAGCAATCGGAGAAAAAACTATCTGGATAGATTGTGATGTAATACAAGCAGATGGAGGTACAAGAACTGCATCCATTTCAGGTGCATTCGTGGCATTAGTAGATGCTGTTAACAAACTTCACAAACAAACCCCATTTACAGTATATCCAATCAGGGATTTTGTAAGTGCAGTAAGCGTAGGAATTGTAGATAATATAAAGATGTTAGATTTATGCTATGAGGAAGATTCTCGTGCAAAAGTGGATATGAATGTAGTTATGACAAGTGCTGGTGAGTTTATAGAAGTTCAAGGCACTGGTGAGCAGAGTCCATTTTCAAGAGCTGATTTAAATGATTTATTGAACTTAGCAGAAAAGGGTGCTAAGCATATGATTCAGGTTCAGAAGGAAAGTTTAAAAATGGATTCATTATGGATAGGAACAGGTGAAAGAAAATGAAGAAATTAATTGTAGCAAGCAATAATGTAAAAAAGATAAAAGAGATTAAGGAGATTCTTTCTAAATACCCTATAGAGATAGTTTCTTTAAAAGAGGCAGGAATAAATGTTGACGTAGAAGAAAATGGTGAGACTTTTATAGAAAACGCCTACATTAAAGCTAATGAAATCTATAAGATGGTTGATAATGCTATGGTATTAGCAGATGATTCTGGACTAATGGTAGATTGCCTAGGAGGGGCACCAGGAGTTTATTCAGCTAGATTTGCAGGGGAACACGGAAATGATAAAAAGAACAACGAAAAACTAATAGGCTTATTACAAGGAAAAAAAACAGAGGAGAGAAAAGGAAAGTTTGTTTGTGCAATAGTATTGATAATAGATTCTAACAATGTAATTAAGGTTCAAGGAGAAGTAGAAGGAATAATTTTAGAAGAAGAAAAAGGAGAAAACGGATTTGGATATGATCCGCTATTTTATGTACCTGAACATAAAGTCACCTTTGCAGAAATGGATGCTGTACTAAAGAACTCCATTAGCCACAGGGCAAAAGCATTAAAGAAGCTAGAAGGAAGAATGAAAGAACTAATGATGGAGGGGTAATAGTTGTTAATTGGAGTAATAAGTGATACACATAGATATACCTGGGTTATCGAAAGTGCCGTAAAAAAGCTGGAAGACTCAGATATCATTATACACTTAGGAGATAACGTTCAGGATATTAATGAAATAGCTAAATATTATAAGGGGCCAATTATAAACGTTAAAGGAAACTGTGATTTTTCAGTAGATGTACCGGGTGAAAGGCTAGAGGTTATAGAAGGCAAAAGAGTATTTATAACCCATGGTCATAGGTATGATGTTAAATACGACCTATCTAGACTAAAATATAAAGCCTTAGAGTTAGAAGCGGATATAGTACTTTTTGGACATACACATGTATCAAAAATAGCTTATGAAAATGGAGTATGGTTTGTGAACCCTGGGAGTCCAGCTTTATCAAGAGATGGCTTCAACAGTGTAGCTACTGTTAAAATAACAGAGGGCAAAATTAATCCAAGCATTAAAGGCATTTAGAACAAAAAAATAAAAAAATACAAAAAAATTTAAAATAAGTGTTGACGAATATAAATATATCGTGTAGAATAATCTATGTCGTCAGGAGTTAACAACAACGACGAAACGAATTCAGGAAAATTCCTGAATGCCGGGGTGTGGCGCAGATGGGAGCGCGCGTGGTTTGGGACCATGAGGTCGCAGGTTCAATCCCTGTCACCCCGACCATAATTTATAATTCGGTTGGTAATTCGATAAATGAAATCAGGTTGACAGCAGAGCATTTAATAGTGAGTTGGAAGCTTAAATTTAAGGGATTGTCAATTGAAAAT